>NZ_JAQYXB010000661.1:0-554652 GCF_036322405.1 Streptomyces sp. SP17BM10
GATGTCAACATATCTGGCGTTGACTTTTGGCACGCTGTTGAGTTCTCAAGGAACGGACGCTTCCTTCGAGCCGCCTTCCAGCGGGCCCTCCGGGCGCTTCGTTCTTTCGTGTTTCCAGCTTATCAGACGTTTTCCGCTCCGTTTTCCGGAGTTTCATTCATCGGATTTGCTTTCCGCTTTCGTCGCCCCGGTCTCCCGCGGCGACTCCGGAACTGTACGGGGCCGGGCCCGCCAGGTGCAAATCGTCCCGCCCTGCTGACGCAGGACGGGACGATCCGCTGATGGGGCGCCGTCAGGCGCGGCCCATCTCCTCGGCGATGGCCGCCGCGAAGGCGTCGATGTCGGCCTCGGTGGTGTCGAAGGCGCACATCCACCGCACCTCGCCGGTGTGCTCGTTCCAGAAGTAGAAGCGGTACCGCTTCTGCAGCCGCTCGCTGACCTCCCGCGGGAGGATCGCGAACACCGCGTTCGCCTGGACCGGGCGCACGACCTCCACGCCGTCGATCTTCCGGACGGCCGCCTCCAGGCGGCTGGCCATGGCGTTGGCGTGGCCGGCGTTGCGCAGGTAGAGGTCGCCGGAGAGCAGCGCCTCGAACTGCACGGAGACGAAGCGCATCTTCGACGCGAGCTGCATCGAGGTCTTGCGCAGGTACTTGATGTTGCGGACCCGCTCGGGGTTGAGCACCACGACGACCTCGCCCAGCAGCAGGCCGTTCTTCGTGCCGCCGAACGACAGGACGTCGACGCCGACGTCCGTCGTGAAGGCGCGCAGCGGCAGGCCGAGCGAGGCGGCGGCGTTGGCCAGGCGGGAGCCGTCGACGTGGACGAGCATGCCGAGCTCGTGGGCGTGCTCGGTGATCGCGCGGATCTCGTCGGCGGTGTAGAGGGTGCCGAGCTCGGTGCTCTGGGTGATCGAGACCGCGAGCGGCTGCGCGCGGTGCTCGTCACCGAAGCCCCAGGCCTGCTGGTCGAGCAGCTCCGGGGTGAGCTTGCCGTCGGGGGTCGGGACGGTGAGCAGCTTGATGCCGCCCATCTTCTCCGGGGCGCCGCCCTCGTCCACGTGGATGTGGGCGGTCTCGGCGCAGACGACCGCGCCCCAGCGCGGGAGCAGCGACTGGAGGGCGACCACGTTGGCACCGGTGCCGTTGAAGACCGGGTAGGCCTCGGCCTTCTCGCCGAAGTGGCGGCGGAAGACGTCCTGCAGGTGCGCCGTGTAGTCGTCCTCGCCGTAGGCGACCTGGTGGCCACCGTTGGCGAGTGCTATCGCGGCGAGGACCTCGGGGTGCACGCCGGCATAGTTGTCGCTGGCGAAGCCGCGGACGGCGGGGTCGTGCCGCCGTACCGCGTCCGTGCGGGTGGAGTCGTTCATCGGGCTGTCAGCCACAGGTGCTGTCCGTTCAGTTCTGCTGCGGGGCGGTCCCAGAGGCCCGCCAGGTGAGTGGCGAGGTCGGCCGTGTCGGTGAAGCCGGCGAACTTCGCGTCCGGCTTCTCTGCCCGCATCTCCGGGCTGACCAGTGCCTTGATCACCAGGATGGCAGCTGCGGCGGTGGGCTCGCCGTCGGCCGAGGTGGTCTCCTTCTTGAAGGAGTCGGCCATGGCGAGGGTCCACGCCTCGGTGGCGGCCTTGGCGGCCGCGTAGGCGGCGCCGCCGGCGGTGGGCTTGTGGGCCGCGGCGGCCGAGACCATCGCGTACCGGCCGGCGGGGCTGCGGACCAGCGCGGGCTGGAAGGCCAGCGAGGTGTGCTGGAGGGTCCGCACGACGGTGTCGTGCAGGAAGTCCCAGTCGTCGAGGCGGGTGTCGAAGAACGTCTTGCTGCCGCGCCAGCCGCCGACCAGGTGGAACAGGCCGTCGACGTGGCCGTGCTCCGCCTCCAGGTGGTCGGCCCAGTCGTGGACCTCCTGCGGGTCGAGCAGGTCGATCACCTGGCCGCTGACCTTCGCCCCGCGCACGGCGACGCGGGTGGCGTCGAGGGCGCTCTCCAGCCGGACGGCGTCGATGTCCGCGCCGATCACGGTGGCGCCGTCGGTGGTGAGGCGGCGCAGCACGGCCTGGCCGGCCGGGCCGCTGGCTCCGGCGACGGCGATGACCTTGCCGGCCAGCGGGGCGTTGGGGGTGGTGGTCACGCGGCGGCTCCCTTGGTTCCGGTGCCGGTGATGCCGGCGGTGGCGGCGATGACGCCGCCGAGCTTCTTGGACAGGGCCTCGTAGAACATGCTCAGCGGGAACTCGTCGGGGAGGACCGCGTCGCACAGCGCCTTGTTGAGGGCCTTGCCGTCGGTGATGTCGAGCGGCAGCGCGTCGGCACCCTTCGCCCAGGTGGAGGCCGGGTGCGGGGTGAGGTAGCGGGAGACGAGCTCGTAGGCGGCGATCCAGTGGGCCGGCTTGGGCCGGTCGATGCCGTCGCGGTACAGGGTCTCGATCTCGGCGCAGAGGTCGTTGGTGACCTGCGGGGCGCGGTCCCAGTCGATGGTGAGGCGGTTGTCGCGCCAGCGCAGCGCGTCGTTCTTGTGGAGGTACGCGAAGAGCAGCTGGCCGCCCATGCCGTCGTAGTTGCGGACGCGGTCGCCGCTGACGGGGAAGCGGAACAGGCGGTCGAAGAGGATCGCGTACTGGACGTCGCGGGCGTGCGCGTTGCCCTCGGCCTCCAGCTTCACCGCCTCCTTGAAGGTGGTGAGGTCGCAGCGGAGCTCCTCGAGGCCGTACATCCAGAACGGGCTGCGCTGCTTGATCATGAAGGGGTCGAACGGCAGGTCGCCGTGGCTGTGGGTGCGGTCGTGGACCAGGTCCCACAGGACGAAGGTCTCCTGCGCGCGCGCCTGGTCCTCGAGCAGGCCCTCGGCGTCGGCGGGGATCGCCAGGCCGAGCTGCTGGACGGCGCTGGTGGTGACGGCGCGGAAGCGCGCGGCCTCGCGGTCGCAGAAGATGCCGCCCCAGGTGAAACGTTCCGGCGCCTTGCGCACGGCGACCGTCTCGGGGAAGAGGACGGCGGAGTTGGTGTCGTACCCGGCCGTGAAGTCGGTGAAGGTGATCGGGACGAACATCGGGTTGTCGAAGCGCGTGCGCTCCAGCTCGGCCAGCCAGTCGGGCCACACGACGCTCAGCAGGACGGCTTCGAGGTTGCGGTCCGGGTTGCCGTTCTGCGTGTACATCGGGAAGACCACGAGGTGCTCGAGGCCGTCGACGCGCTGGTCGGCGGGCTGGAAGGCGAGCAGCGAGTCCAGGAAGTCGGGCTCCCGGTAGCCGGTGTCGGCCCACTTGGCCAGGTCGGCGTCGACGGCGGCCAGGTAGGCCTCGTCGTGCGGGAAGAGCGGGGCCAGCTCGGCGACCGCACCGCGGACGGTGGCGACCAGCGGATCGACCGTGTGCCGCTGGACGGCGGCCAGGTCGATCGAGCCGTCCTTGGACTGCAGCGGGCGCAGGGTCTCGACGGCCTCCTTCAGGCGCAGCCACGCCGGGTGGCCGGCGAGGGTCGAGACCGGGGCGTCGGCCGCCACAGCGAGCCTTGGCGAAAGATTCTGCATCGTGGACTCACTTCGACAGGAGGTTTTCGATGGAGACACCATAGATACGAAAGGTTCTCCTGTTCAAGGGGGCTCCGATCGGAGAACCTCCGGTGGCGGGGGGTTCGGCGGCGCCGCGACCGGATGTCCGGCATGTGGACGCCGCGGTGGATGTTCTGGACACGGAAGCCGTCGGGATGCGAATCTCCCGCCATGCTCCCGGCAGTGATCACGATGACCGAGCGCCACGACGGCCTGTTCCGGTTGCCCTCTCGTTGTCACACCTGCCGTGGCACGCGCGGCCGTTGCCGCTGCCGCCGCTGTTGTCGTTGATCCGCCGATCCGCTCGTCAGCCGATCCGCCGATCAGGCTCGGAGGGCGCCGCGGACGCGGGCCCGTACGCCGACCATGCCGCGTGTGTTCCGGCGCCGCCACCGGGGGAAGTGATCCGCCGGGTCCGCGGCCGCCTCCCGGCCCGGCCGCCGCCTCTCCCGTCCTGCCCGGCCTTCCTTTCCAGGAGCCCTGCCATGACCGACCTCCGTCTCCGCCCCGGCCTCCGCACGTCCACCGCCCTCCCCGTCGCCGTGCTCGTGGCGGCCGCCGCGCTGACCGCGTGCGCGCCGCAGGACGCCAACACCGACGGGACCGCGGCCGCGGGCGCGTCCGGCACGGCGGCCGGCTGCGCTCCCGGGGCGCTGGCGACCCGGACGGCGGGCACGCTGACGATCGGCACCGACAAGCCCGCGTACGACCCCTGGTTCTCCGACGACAAGCCCGAGAACGGCAAGGGCTTCGAGTCGGCGGTCGCCTACGCGGTCGCCGACAAGCTCGGCTACCCGAAGGAGAAGGTGACCTGGGTGGTGGCGCCGTTCAACAAGGCCACCTCGCCCGGCCCGAAGGACTTCGACTTCGACGTCAACCAGGTGTCCATCAGCGCCGAACGCAAGCAGGCGGTGGACTTCTCCTCCGGCTACTACGACGTCCGCCAGGCCGTCATCGCGCTCAAGAACTCCAAGGCCGCGGGCGCGAAGAGCATCGCCGACCTCAAGGGTGCCAAGCTCGGGGCACAGGTGGGCACGACCAGCCTCGACACCATCACCAACACCATCAGGCCGAGCGCCCAGCCGGCCGTCTTCGACTCCAACGACCTGGCCAAGGCCGCGTTGAAGAACGGCCAGGTCGAGGCGCTCGTGGTCGACCTGCCGACGGCCTTCTACATCACCGGCGCCGAGGTCCCGGAGGCCCAGGTGGTGGGGCAGTTCGAGAGCGCGTCGCAGGGCGAGCAGTTCGGACTGGTCCTGGACAAGGGCTCCAGGCTCACCGGCTGCGTGTCGCAGGCCGTGGACGCACTGCGGGCGGACGGGACGCTCGCGAAGCTGGAGAAGCAGTGGCTGTCCGACGCCGTCTCGGCACCGGTGCTGAAGTGAGCGGCGGTGGCGTCGACGTGGATAGTGCCGCGGGCGTACGGGAAGGCGGTGCGCCCGGCCGTGGGGAGGGCCACGGCTACCGTCCGTCCGAGCGCCGGCTCGCCCGGGACGCCTACCGCCGCGGGCGGGCCCGGCGCTCGGCGCTGATCGCGGGCTCGTCGACCCTGCTGACGGCCGTCGTGCTGTATCTGCTCATCGTCAACTCCCCCGGCTGGGCGGTGACTCGACGGACCTTCTTCAACCTCGACTACGCCCGGAAGGCGCTGCCCGAGGTCCTCACCGGGCTCCGGCTCAACCTGGAGCTGATGCTCGGCTGCGGCGTGCTGATCCTGGTGTTCGGCCTGCTGCTGGCGGTGCTCCGAACCCTGCGCGGCCCGGTGTTCCTGCCGGTGCGGCTGCTGGCCACCGCGTACGTGGACTTCTTCCTCGGGCTGCCAATGATCATCTGCCTGCTGGTGATGATCACGGGGGTGCCGGCGCTGCGCCTCACCGGGGTCACCACCGATCCGCTGCTGCTCGGCGGGGCGGCGCTGGTGCTGACGTACTCGGCGTACGTGTCCGAGGTGTTCCGCGCGGGCATCGACTCCGTGCACCCGAGCCAGCGGGCCGCGGCGCGCTCGCTCGGGCTCACCAACGCGCAGGCGATGCGGTACGTCGTGCTGCCGCAGGCGGTGCGGCGGGTGGTGCCGCCGCTGATCAACAACCTGGTCAGCCTGCAGAAGGACACCGGGCTCGTCTCGATCGGCGGGGCGATCGACGCCGTCTACGCGGCGAAGATCATCGCGTCCCGGTCGTTCAACTACACGCCGTACCTGGTCGCGGGGCTGGTGTTCATCGTGCTGACCATTCCGCTCACGCGGTTCGCCGACTGGCTGACCGCGCGCATGAACCGTCGGCAGGTCCAGGGAGGTTCGGTGTGAGCGGCGTCGGCGGTGTGAGCGGCGTGAGCGGCGTGAGCGGGGCCCCGGTGGCTGGTGGGGCGGCCGTGCTGCGGCTGGAGTCGGTGCGCAAGACCTTCGGCTCGCAGGTGGTGCTGCGCGACGTCGACCTCGCCGTGCCCGAGCACTCGGTGACGGCGCTGATCGGGGCGTCCGGCTCGGGCAAGTCCACGCTGATGCGCTGCGTGAACCTGCTGGAGGGCGTCGACGACGGAGCGATCTTCCTGGACGGCGAGGACATCACCGACCCGCGGGCGGACGAGGACGCCGTCCGGCGCCGGATCGGCGTCGTCTTCCAGGCCTACAACCTCTTCCCGCACATGACGGTGCTGGAGAACATCACGCTCGCGCCGCGCCGGGTGCACGGGCTCGGGCGGGCGGAGGCGGAGGCGAAGGCGCTGGAGCTGCTGGACCGGCTCGGGCTGGCGGCCAAGGCGAAGGAGTACCCGGACCGGCTCTCCGGCGGTCAGCAGCAGCGCGTCGCCATCGTGCGGGCGCTGGCCACCGGGCCGCGGCTGCTGTTGCTCGACGAGATCACGGCGGCGCTCGACCCGGTGCTCGTCGGGGAGGTGCTGTCGGTGGTGCGCGACCTGAAGGAGCAGGGCATGACGATGGTCCTGTCGACGCACGAGATGGGGTTCGCGCGCGAGGTGGCCGACCAGGTCTGCTTCCTGGACGGCGGGGTGGTGCTCGAACAGGGGCCGCCGGAGCAGGTGTTCGGCGATCCGCGGGAGGAACGGACCCGCCGGTTCCTCAGCCGGATCGTCGCGTCGGGACGGCTCCAGGGCTGAGGCTGGGCCGGACGGGGGCCGGACGGGACCGGCAGGGTCCGGCGCAGGGGCTTGTCGAGGCAAGCACACGGCGCTCGCGGGGACGCACTCCGCCGGTCACCACCGTGCGCCCCTGCACGCGCCCTGGCCTCCCGGGAGCGGCAGCGGTGATCGTGGACAGGACGAACGCCGCAGAGGACGGGCGGGGGCCGAACAGCTGACAGGTTTCAGATAACAGATTTCGTCATCTGTTATCTGAAACCTGTCAGCTGTTCGCTGCCCGCCGTCCTCCCGTCGCCCAGGAGGCCGCCGTTGCACGGACCCACCCTGGTCAACTGGCTCCTCGCCCTCCTCACCGCCACCGCCGGGGCCCACTGCCTGGCCCGACTCCGGCACGCCCCGGGGTCTCCCCACGCACCAGACGCCCCGCACGCGCTGCACACCGCCTGCGCACCCTCGCCCGCTCCCCCGTCCGCCACCCACCCGACGGGCCCCCGCCGGCTGCTCGCCCGTGAGACCGACGCGGCCGAGGCGCTGATGGGGCTCGGCATGGCCGGAATGGCCGTCACCGGCGCCGCCGTCCCGGCATCCGTCTGGGCCTGGCTGTTCGGCATCCCCGCCGCCGTCTTCCTGCTCGCCGCCGCCGGCACCCCGGACCGCCGCGGACACCGACTGCACCACGCGGTGGGCGGCCTCGCCATGGCCTACGCGGCCCTCGCCATGACCGCCTCCCACGGCCATCACCACCACGTCCCGAGCACCGGCGCCCCACTGCTCACCGGCGCGCTGCTGCTCTACTTCGGCGCCTACTCCCTCTGGACCGGCACCCGGCTCCTGCACGCCCCGGACGGAACCGTCACCGTCGGAACGGCGGGCCTGCCGCAGGCCTGCCGCCTCACCATGGGCATCGGGATGTTCGCGATGCTCCTCGGCCTGTGACCCCACCCCCGCCGCTCGCCCAGCCTGCGGCCGACCGGGCCCCCGGACACTCACCCGGGACCAAGGCCCCGGGGCCGCGTGGCGTTGGTCACTGGCCGGTCGAAAGCCGTTCCACCGGGCGTCGCCAGCGCATAGGTTGGCGAGGAGCGCGCTGTCGCGCTCCGTGCGTACTCGGGGAGCCCATGCGATGACTGCCCTGATCGGCCTGCTGCTGCTCGGCCTGCTGCTCTCCACCGCCGTGCCCCGGCTGCTCGCCCGGGCCCGCTGGGTGGAGCGCGAACCCGTGCTGGCGCTGCTGGTCTGGCAGTGCCTGGTCGTGGCCGTCCTGCTGTGCTGCGCGCTGAGCCTGGTCCTCGCCGCTTCGGCCGCGCTGCCCGAACTGCGCGCGCTGGTGTTCTCGGGCGCACCGCACGGGGTGGAAGCGGCGTACGGGCTCCAAGACGCCGAGGGCTGGGGCCGACTCTGCGCGGCGGTGCTCGCCGCCGGCGGGCTGCGAACGGTGCTGGCGGTCACCCGCGAGGTTCGTTCGGCGAAAGCGCTGCGCGATCACCGCCACGCTCAACTCTCCGACCGTGCGCCCGAGTTGCCGGAGGCCATCGCGGCCGCCCGTAACCGCCGGGAGCGCCTGGTGGTGCTGGAGAACGTCCGGCCCGAGGCTTGGTCGCTGCCCGGTCCGAACTCCCGGCTGGTGGTCACCACGGGTGCGCTCCAGCAGCTGACGGCACGGGAGTTGGCCGCCGTGCTCAGCCACGAGCGCGGTCACGTCCGCGCCCGGCACGACTGGCTCGCGCAGGCCGCCCAGGCCCTCGCGTCCGGATTCCCGGGCGTGCGGGTGTTCAGCACCTTCCGGGACCAGGTCGGCGAGCTGGTCGAGCTCGCGGCCGACGACCGCGCGGCCCGTCGGCACGGCCGGCACACCACCGCCCTCGCGCTGGCCGAACTCAACCTGGACCGCGGGGTGTTCGGCTCCTGTCCGCCCGGCCTCGCGCAGTCCCCGAAGCGGGTGGACCGCCTGCTCGCGGGCCGCCCGCGACTGTCCGTGCCACGACGGCTCCAGCTCACCGTGGCGGCGCTCGCCGCACCCGTGGCCGTCGTACTACTCGCCGCCGCGCCCGGACTCGTCTCACAGTTCTTGCGGTTCTAGCCCCGCCGCCCCGCCGCCCCGCCGCCCGCCAGCCCTTCAGCCTCTCCAGCCGCCATGACGGACCGTCAGCGTCACGCCTCGCAGGGGCCGGTGACCTCGCCGCCGAGCTTGCGAGCGAGCACGTCCCGGTGGAGCGGCCGGGCCTGCCGGTAGCGCTCGCGCCCCTCGTCCGTGAGGACGATCAGGATGCCGCGGCGGTCGTCCACGCACATCTCGCGGGTCACCAGGCCCGCCTTCTCCAGCCGGCCGATCAGCCGGGACAGCGCGCTCTGACTGAGGTGGACGACGTCGGCGAGCTCCTGGACCCGGAGGCGGTGACTGCGGTCGACCGAGCAACCCTCGACCAGGCGCTCCAGCACCTCGAACTCGCTCATCCCGAGCCCGTGCTTCTCACCCAGCTCGCGGTCCAGCGCGCAGGAGGTCTCCGCGTGCCGGGCCAGCAGTTCGCGCCACTGCGCGACGAGACCGGCCTCCGCCGGGGAGTCGAGTTCAGCCACGGCGCCAGCCTACCACCGCCGCCGCAACTTATGCGTTTACATTTTATTCGCTTGCATTGAATGCATGTGCATGTAGTGTCCTCCCCATGACCACCGCGACCGTCACGCAATCCGACGCACCGTCAACCAGCGGGCAGCCCTGGACTCCCCGCCTCTGGGGCACCCTGATCGTGCTCTGCGCCGCGATCTTCCTGGATGCCCTGGACATCTCCATGGTGGGAGTCGCCCTCCCCTCCATCGGATCCGAGCTGCACCTCTCCACCTCCACCCTGCAATGGGTGGTCTCGGGCTACGTGCTCGGCTACGGCGGCCTGCTCCTGCTCGGCGGACGGGCGGCCGACCTGCTCGGTCGCCGCCGGGTGTTCCTGGTCGCCCTCGGCGTCTTCGGCGCCGCCTCCCTGCTCGGCGGGCTTGTCGACGACGGCGGCCTGCTGATCGCCGCCCGCTTCCTCAAGGGCGTCGCCGCCGCGTTCACCGCCCCGGCCGGCCTGTCGATCATCACCACGACCTTCGCCGAGGGCCCGGCCCGCAACCGGGCGCTGTCGATCTACACCACGTGCGGTGCGAGCGGCTTCTCGCTCGGCCTCGTGCTCAGCGGCCTGCTCACCTCGGTCGGCTGGCGCTGGACGTTCCTGATGCCCGTCCCGGTCGCGCTGATCGCCCTCGTCCTCGCCGTCCGCCTGCTCCCCCGCCCGGTCGAGGAGCGCGCCAAGGGCGGGTACGACGTCCTCGGCGCGATCACCGGCACGCTCACCGTCCTGCTGCTCGTGTTCACCGTCACCGAGGCACCGGGCGCCGGCTGGCTCAGCCTGCGCACGCTCGGCTCGTTCGCCGTGGTCGCCGCTCTGGCGGCCGCGTTCCTGGTGACCGAGAGCCGTGCCGCCCATCCGCTGGTGCGGCTCGGCATCTTCCGCAACGGCGCGGTGGCCCGGGCCAACGTGATCGCCTTCACGATGACCGGCGCGTACGGCGGCTTCCAGTTCATCGTGACGCTCTACCTCCAGCACCTGCTCGGCTGGTCCGCCCTGGAGATGGCGCTCGGGCTGCTGCCGGCCGGCGCGTTCATCGCCCTGTCCGCGCCGTTCATGGGCCCGATCGTGGACCGCTTCGGCACCGGCCGGCTGCTGCCCATCGGCGTCCTGTCGCTGACCGCGGCGTTCGCGCTGTTCTTGAGGCTGGACGAGCACAGCTCCTACCCGGCGCTGGTGCTGCCGTCGATGCTGCTGCTCGGTGTCGGCTTCGCACTCGCCTTCCCCTCCGTGAACATCGCCGCCACCGACGGCGTCGCGGACTACGAGCAGGGCCTCGCCTCGGGCCTGGTCAACACGGCGATCCAGGTCGGCACCGCCGTCGTGCTCGCCGGCGCGACCGCGATGATCACCGCAGGAAGCGCCGGCGGCGACAGCCCGCAGGCGCAGCTGGCCGGCTACCGGCCGGCCCTGTTGTTCGTCACCGGGGTCGCGCTGCTCGGATTCCTGATCGCCCTCGTGGGTGCGCTACTTGAGCGACGGAAGAAGGCAACGCCCCTGTCCGCTACGGACGATGACCATCCGTCATGGTTGTCCGAGCCGACCGACCGGGTCGACGTACTGGCCGAGCGCTGATCGCTCCGCCTACATCGGCACCCCGCACCGGACCCCGCCGAGCCGACGCGGATGTCCGCCCCCACCGGTGCAATGCCGCCGGCTCCACCAAACCCCCGTGTTGGTGGAGCCGGCCGTCTTCGTATCGGCCGTCCCCGCACCAGCCGCCCGTGCGCCGCTCGTAGCCGCGGTTCCACGGATCGGCCGTCGGCCCCCCCAGTATATTGGCCGGGAGCCAACGAACGTTCGGAGCAGTCACGATGGCACCTCGCGGGGATTCGGTCAATGAGGAAATGCGTCAGCGGTCGCGCCGGCGCATCATGCGGGCCACCGTCGAACTGATCGACCAGCACGGATACGCCGGGACCACGCTGAGCGACATCGCCGAGCGCGCCGGACTCGCGCGCGGGCTGCTGTCGTACTACTTCGACGGCAAACGGCTGCTCATGCAGTCAGCCACGCACCGGATGATGCACCAGACGCTCAGCGGCGCCCTGGCCGCACTCCCGCCGGACGCGACGCCCGAGGCCCGGCTGGCCAGTGCCATCGACGCCGTCCTCGGCCTCGCCCTGGAGCACCCGCGGGTGATGCGCTCCCACCTGGCGCTGATCCTCGACCCGGACTCGGGCTCCTTCGTCCAGGACCCGGAGCAGCAGCAACTGGGCGCGATCCTCCAGGGCCTGCTGCGGGACTGGGGCGCGCCGGACCCGGCCGCCGAACACGCGGTGCTGCGCAGCGCGCTCATGGGCGGGTGCATCGGCGTCCTGCTGCCGGGAGCGGAGGTGCCGCTGGCGCCGATCCGGGCCGACCTGTTCCGGCGCTACGACCTGTCGTGGGAGCTGGGCCGCCCGCCGCAGCCACTGCCGCCGGAACGCGAACGGCCGCCGGCCCGCGGCTGACGGCGGGTGGGCGGCGACGGGTGGGCCCCCAGGGGAGCGGTTCGGCTGTTGCGGCCCGGCCGGTCCGGGCCCGGTCGGGCCACGTCCGGTCGTTCCACGTCCGCCAGTTCGGCGTCCGACCGTTCGGGCCCGGAGGTCCAGGCCCTTCCGGGCGGAGGCTCAGCGTTCCTTCAGGATCGAGGCGAGCAGGTCTATGGTGCGCTCGGGCGTGAGGCTGTCCACGCAGAGCCGCTCCATGACCTGGATGTAGGCGTCCACGTCGTCCCGCTTGTCGAGGTAGAGCGCGCTGGTGAGCTGCTCCAGGTAGACGACGTCGGCGAGGTCCTGCTCCGGGAAGCGCAGGATCGTGAACGCGCCGGACTCGCCCGCGTGCGCGCCGAAGCGGAACGGCATGACCTGGATGACGACGTTGGCCTGCTCGGCGACGTCGATCAGGTACTGGACCTGGCCCCGCATCACCTTGGGCCCGCCGACCGGGCGGCGCAGCGCGGCCTCGTCGATGACGGCCCACAGGCGCGGGTTGTTGCCCTCGGTCAGCAGCTTCTGACGGCGCAGGCGGAGGCTGACCCGCCGTTCGACCTCCTCCTCGCTGATGACCGGCCGACTCTGGCCGAAAACCGCTCGCGCGTACTCCTCGGACTGCAGGAGCCCGGGGATGAACTGCACTTCGTAGGTGCGGATCAGCTGCGCGGCCTCTTCGAGGCCGACGTAGGTCTGGAACCAGCCCGGCAGCACGTCGTTGAAGCTGTGCCACCAGCCGGACTTGTTGGCCTCGCGGACCAGGCCGAGCAGGGCCTCCCGCTCCAGTCCGTCGTCGACGCCGTAGAGGCTGAGCAGGTCGGCGACGTCGCGCTCCTTGAAGCTGACCCGGCCGAGCTCCATGCGGCTGATCTTGGACTCGGAGGCGCGGATCGCGTAGCCGGCGTCCTCGCGGGTGATACCGCGCGCCTCGCGCAGGCGTCGGAGCTGTGAGCCGAGGAGGATCCGGCGGACCATCGAGCCGCCGCCCGGCTGAACTGTGGTCATGCGGTCGAAACCTCCACCTAGGGCAAACAGCGCACAGTCTGCCATCAGTTGAGCGCTCACGGTGCCGATACTGACGGATGTTCCTATCAGTTCTGCACCCCACACACCAGGATGCACGTGCATCCGGCGCTTGCATATGCCAATAGTGCGACTGCACGTGAATCGACTCTTGCATCTGCAGTGAGCGCAGAGGACCATGGTGCACGTGCACCTGCACATCCCTGACAACCCCGCGGGCTCCGCGTCGACCCCACGCGCGACTCCGTGCACCAGCCCGGCAGCGTCCCCCGCGCCACCGGGCCTTCGTGTGCGCGCGCGCCTCGTCGAGGAGCGGGCCGTGCGGCCGAGCGAGTCGGAGGTGACCGGCATGACCCCGGCGGGTCCAGCCGTGTCCGCCCCCTTATGGGAGGAGCTCTTCATGGGCACCGGTACGGCTTTGGCGGTTGACCCCCATGTGGTCACCTGTACGCTCGCTCCTCGCTTCGAAGCCGTCAGAACCGCACGCGACTTCGCCAGGACCGCTCTGCAGCGCTGGGGGCTGATGGAGCTGTTCGACGACGTCGCGCTGGTCGCGTCGGAACTCGTGACCAACGCGCTGCGGCATGCGATCGGCGCACGGCCCGGCCCGATGGGCGGCGCCCTGGGCGAGTACGACTTTCCCACACAGCCCGTCGGCGACGGCAGACTGCCGATCCGAATAAGCCTCGTGCACCGCGCGCCGCAGATCGTCTGCGCGGTCAGCGACCCGAGCAGCACCGGCCCGGTGGCCCGGGAGGCGGACTTCGTGGCCGAATCCGGCCGCGGGCTGCACCTGGTGGACTCCTTCAGTCACTCCTGGGGCTGGCACCCGCTGGGCGGCGGCAAGGTCGTCTGGGCGCTGTTCGAGGCCGAAGCCCAGGCCGCGACCCCCGAATTCGGTGGCCGGCACCGGCGCTCCGCCTAGCGGCGGACGGGCTCGCACCCCCGCAGCGCGGGCGCGCGTCCCCGGATCGATGGAAACCCCGGGAGCAGCGCAGCCCCGGGAAGAAGCGGCAGTTCACCCCGGCCGGGCCTGCGCCGCAGACTCCCGGTCACCCCGCAGCGCAGTGCGCGGGGCAGGAGTGCGCTGGAGGGCGCAGAAGCCCGGGAAGGTGCACACCACCGAGCGCGTGACCACGCGCTTGACCACGCGCTTGACCCAGCGGCCGATCGGGCACGCAACCGAGCGCGCGACGAACCGCGCGGACGATCGCGGGGCCGAGCCCGCGAAGAAGAAAAAGGCCGTCGTGGTGTCAGCACCCACGACGACCCCCGATGGCTCCGAGTTCGGAGCGGTGGCCGGACCGACGGACGTCCGGTGAAGCGGCCGGACGACCGGACGAACGGCCCGGTGAACAGCCGGTCAGGCGGACAGGTGGTCGAACTCCCCGTCCTTGGCCCCCAGCAGCAGCGCGGCGATCTCGGCCCGCGTGTAGATGAGCGCCGGACCGTCCGGGAAGCGCGAGTTGCGCATCGCCACGTCGCCCCCCGGCAGCGCGGCGAACTCGACGCAGTTGCCCTGGGAGTTGCTGTGCAGGCTCTTCTGCCAGACCACTCCCTCCAACTCGGTGGCGGCCATCCCGTTGTAGGGAGCGTACGAGCCGCCCAGGTCCTGCGATTCGTGCGAGTCGTGCATAGAAGTCTCCCGAAGAGCCCCGGAGTTGCGGTCCAGCGCGGCGCTCCCGGCACCCGCCGAACGAACGGGCCGGCCCCGTACCAGCCCGGCACAACGCCTCACTTGACGCGATGATAGCTGCTGTGCACGTGCATCAGCACGAGACGGTGCAGGTGCACGAGGCCTTTCACCGGCCGACCTGAACTCTTCACGGACCCTTCTCGCGACGGTACGTAAACGGACATAGTCGACCGAACCGTCCACCCTCCGATAACCGGCCGTGAGCGGCCCCCCGCTGAATGTTGATCTTCGAAAGCCGGGAGTCGCGCACTCGTGACGCTCCGTCAGACAGCCCGTCGACTGTGAGACATCTCACGCGCCACGGATGCAACGTGACGCCCTGCCGACCGCGTCTCCAGGAGATACCGGTGGACGCGCGGGGGTTGGGGCAGGTATGTCCGGAATATGACCCAATGACCGCTCATCGGCCCGCGTACGCGGGACCTCCGCGCGCCGCGCACACCACGCTCGCGCGAAACCGGCACGGCAGCCGACTGCAGTCCTGACGGGCCGATGACCTACGATCTCCGCCATGAGCACCGCAGCCATCCCGGGCGCGCCACTGCCCGTTCGCACTCCAGGCTCCCGTGCGCGGGGGCGCCACCGTCGCCCCGAGCGCCCCGAGATCCCGGCCGGCTCCCCGGCCCTGGTGCTCGCCGTGCCCGCGACCGCCGGGCCCGAGTCCCGCTCGGTCGTCGAGGAACTGCTCTCGATCGTCCGCAGCGAGCAGAACGGCGTCCAGACCGCGGTGGGCTACCTCCCCGGCGAGGGCACCGAGGGCGCGGACGGCACCGAGCGCAGCATCGGCGAGCTGCTGGCGTCCGCCGCGGAGGCCGGCGTCCCGGCGCCGATCCTGGTGCCCCTGGTGCCCGGCCCGCACGACTTCCTGCCCGAACTCCACGCGCTCGCCGCCGAGTACGGCGCCCACGTCACCGACGTGCTGGGCCCGCACCCGCTGCTGGCCGAGGCCGTCCACGTGCGCCTGTCCGAGGCCGGGCTGGCCCGCGCCGACCGCGCCCGCCTGTTCGCCATCGCGACCGCCGCGGACGGCGTCGTGCTGACCACCGTGGGCGGCGAGGACGCCGCGGCCGCCGCCGGCATCACCGGCGTGCTGCTGGCCGCCCGCCTGGCCGTCCCGGTCGTCGCCGCCGCGCTCGACGTGCCCGGCTCGGTCGCCGCCGCCGTCGCGCACCTCAAGGAGACCGGCTCGCAGCGCCCCGCACTGGCCCCGCTGGTGATCGGCCCGGAGGCGGACTCCGAGCTGCTCGCCACGGCCGCCGAGGAGACCGGCTGCCCGTCCGCCGCGCCGCTCGGCGCCTACCAGACGGTCGGCCAGCTCATCGCCTCGCTGTACCTGGCCGCGCTGCCGACGCCGTCCGCGGAGGCCCTGGCGGCCGCCCAGGCCCAGGCCGAGGCCGAGGCGGCGGAGGCCGCCGCCGAGGGCTCCCGCGCGGCCCACGCGGCCACCGGGACGGCCCCCGGGGCGCCCGCGCAGGAGGTCGGCGAGTAGCCGCCGACCGCACGCACCGAAAGGGCCCGGAACGACTCCGTTCCGGGCCCTTTCGGCTTGCGGCGTAAAGGAATTAAGAACCTAATGTGCGAGATGTCCGTTCTGTGATTGTTTGCGATCGGGTGACCTTCCGTCATCCGAATCCTGAGCATCTGCCAGTTGTGCACATCCGCAGGTTTATTGCGAGAAAACGATCATTTTCGATCTTGGAAAAGGAAAGTTTTGGTGACTTTCCATAACCCGTGATGCGCATCACAGGTATTTGCAGTTCGAACTTAAGTCTGCTTAACGTGCTCCCCGTTCGTGACCACACGGACCCAGCTCATCCGCAACGCCGAGTCCTGCCGTCGGGTGCGCTGGAAGCGCGAAAACGCACCACGGCAGGAGCGGGGGACCCACAGGTAAGTCGCCCCGGACCGCTCCACGGAACGGTTCTGGGCTAGGGGTGAAGCCGCGCCACAGCGCGGCCGGGCAACTCCGGCCCGAATCCGACAGCTCACCTCGCAGGCGTGGGAGAGGACCGCGTCTTCATGCTGCCCACCAACGGCACTCGCCTGTCCAGCCGCACCCGCCGTGTGATCGCCGCCCTCGGCGTCGCGGGCGTCGGCCTCACCATCCCCTGCCTCACCTCCGGCACCGCCTCGGCCGCCTCCATCGCCACCTGGGACAAGGTCGCCCAGTGCGAGAGCAGCGGCGACTGGAGCATCAACACCGGCAACGGCTTCTACGGCGGCCTGCAGTTCACCTCCAGCACCTGGGCCGCCTTCGGCGGCACCTCGTACGCCCCGCAGGCCAACCAGGCCACCAAGGACCAGCAGATCGCCGTCGCCGAGAAGGTCCTCGCCTCGCAGGGCCCCGGCGCCTGGCCCGTGTGCTCCGTCCAGGCCGGCCTGACCGCTGGCGGCGCCCCGGCCGCGGTCGACACGTCCGCCGCCGCGAGCGCCACGAAGGCCGCCCCGGCCGCCCAGCCGTCCTCGAAGCCCGCCGTCAAGCCCGCCGCCCCGGCGCAGGACCAGGCGCAGGCCCCGGCCGCCGCCGACTCCGCCAAGGGCACCTGGGCGCAGAAGCGCCAGGACTGGGCCCAGGGCGGTGCCCGCACGGGCGCCCAGGCCGGTGCCTCGGACTACACCGTCGTGGCCGGCGACTGGCTGTCGACGATCGCCGACAAGCACAACGTCAAGGGCGGCTGGCAGCGTCTGTACGAGCTGAACCGCGGCACCCTGACCGACGGTCCGAACACCATCTACCCGGGCCAGCACCTGTCCTTCGGCGACTCCGCCCAGGCGCCGGCCGACCAGTCCGGTGACTTCAACTGGTTCGACCGCTCGCAGAAGCCGGGCCAGTCCTCCGCCGGGAACACCGTGAACGCCCAGCCGGCCGCCGCGGCCCAGACCCCGGCCGCCAAGCCGTCCTCGAAGCCCGCCACCCAGACCCCGGCCCCGGCCGTCACCGGCTCGATGGCCGCCGCGGTCGACTTCGCCAAGGCGCAGGTCGGCCAGGCGTACGTCTACGGCGGCACCGGCAACGGCGGCTGGGACTGCTCGGGCCTGACCCAGGCCGCGCTGCGCGCCGCGGGCATCTCGGTGCCGCGCGTCGCCAACGACCAGGCCGCCGCGAGCACCCACGTCTCGCTGGACAGCCTGCAGCCGGGCGACCTGCTGTTCTGGTCCAACAACGGCCAGGACTCCGGCGTCTACCACGTCGCGATCTACATCGGCGGCGGCCAGTACGTCGAGGCCGCCAACCCCAGCGCGGGCGTCCGCCTGCAGACCATCGCCAACTGGGCGCCGGACTTCGCCGGCCGCGTCTGAGGGTCCTTCCGGAACCGTCCCGCCGGGGGCGGTTGACGGATCGCGGGTAGCAGCGCGCAGCTGACAGATAACAGATAACAGCTGACAGATAACAGATTTCAACATCTGTCATCTGTCAGCTGCCACCCGCCCGCCCCCGGGGAGAGACTGGTCGCTCTCCCCGGGGCTTCGCCGTACCCGCACGCACCCGCCCCTCCGCGCACCGGAGCATTCGCATGGTCAAACCCCGGCCCAACGGGCATGCTGCTGCTCTGCACCCGAGGAGGAGTCACCCATGGCCCAGGTCACCGTCACGCTCGACGCGAACCTCGCGATCGACGCGATGATGCTTTCCGGCACCAAGAGTCCTCAGGACGCCGTCGAACTGATCCTGCGCGACTACCTGGCCCGCGGTCGCCGCACCGAGACCCGCACCGGCGACGCCGCCGACGGCCACCGCGTCACCGCCGACCGCCCGGCCGTCCAGGAGGGCTGACCCCGGCCGACCCGTTACGGCGCGCCGAAGGGCCCCGGAGAGCAACCGCCCTCCGGGGCCCTTCCCGCGGCCGTCACGGCCGTCGCCGGCCGGCCCGCCCTCAGCGCGCGCAGGCCCCTGTGGAGCCGCGCATGACCAGCTCCGGCTGGAACATGAACTCCCCGCGCTGGGCGGCGTTCGCGCCCACTTCCTCCAGCAGCGCGTCCACCGCCGCCGTCGCCATCGCCTCGACCGGCTGGCGGATCGTCGTCAGCGGCGGCTCGGTGAAGGCGATCAGCGGCGAGTCGTCGAAGCCGACCACCGACACGTCGTGCGGCACCGACAGCCCCCGCTGCCGCACCGCCCGGATGACCCCGAGCGCCATCATGTCGCTGCCGCACACGATCGCCGTGCACCCCTTGTCCAGCAGCGCGCCCGCCGCCGCGTGCCCGCCCTCGACGCTGAACAGCGTGTGGTGGACGAGCTCCTCGGCCTCCTCCTGCGTCCGCCCGAGGACGGCGCGCATCGCGGCCGTGAAGCCCTCGATCTTGCGCAGCACCGGCACGTACCGCTTCTGCCCGACCGCCAGCCCGATCCGCTCGTGCCCGAGCTCGGCGAGGTGCTGGACGGCCATCCACATCGCGGCCCGGTCGTCCGGCGAGATGAACGGCGCGTCGATCCGCTCGCTGAAGCCGTTGATCAGGACGAACGGCACCCCGCGCCCGGCGAGCCGGGCGTAGCGGTCGTGGTCGGCGGTGGAGTCGGCGTGCAGACCGGAGACGAAGACGATGCCCGCCACGCCCCGGTCCACCAGCATCTCGACCAGTTCGTCCTCGGTGGACCCGCCGGGCGTCTGGGTGCACAGCACCGGCGTGTAGCCGTGTCGGCTGAGCACCTGCTCGATGACCTGCGCGAGCGCGGGGAAGATCGGGTTGCTGAGCTCCGGCGTGATCAGCCCGATCAGCCCGGCGCTGCGCTGGCGCAGGCGGGTCGGCCGCTCGTACCCGAGCACGTCGAGGGCCGCCAGCACGGTCTGCCGGGTGGCGGCGGAGACGTTCGCCTTGCCGTTGAGTACGCGGGAGACGGTGGCTTCGCTGACCCCCGCCTGCGCCGCGATGTCTGAAAGTCGCGCCGTAGTCACGGTCCCAGAGCCTATTGCAACCACGTCAGACCGCCCACCAGCCGGTGCTGTCCGGTGCGAGCACCGTCTCGCCGCCGTCCACGACCAGCTCCGCCGAGGCGAGCAGCAGCCTCCCGGGGGCGGGTATGCGCACCGGCTCGGCACCGGTGTTGACCGTGCAGACGAAGGAGCCGCGGCGGAAGGCGAGCGTGCCCTGCGGGGCGTCCAGCCACTCGACCGCGGTGCCCGCGCCCAGGTCGGGCCGGGCCCGGCGGACGGCGAGCGCGCTGCGGTACAGCTCCAGGGTGGAGGTCGGGTCGCCGGTCTGCGCCTCGACGCTGAGCTCGGCCCACTGGGCCGGCTGCGGCAGCCAGGACGGCCCGCCGGCGACCGGTCCGAAGCCGTACGGCGCCTCGGTGCCGGACCACGGGATCGGCACGCGGCAGCCGTCGCGGTAGCCGTCCTGGCCGGCCTGGCGGAAGAAGGACGGGTCCTGGCGGACCTCGTCGGGCAGGTCGGTGACGTCCGGCAGACCGAGTTCCTCGCCCTGGTAGACGTACGCGGAGCCGGGCAGCGCGAGCATCAGCAGGGTGGCGGCGCGGGCCCGGCGCAGGCCGAGGGCGCGGTCGCCGGGGGTGCGGATCTGGGTGCCGAGGCCGGGCTCGTTGGCGAAGCGGGTGGCGTGCCGGGTGACGTCGTGGTTGGACAGCACCCACGTGGTGGGGGCGTCGACCGGGCGCATCGAGTCGAGCGAGACGTCGATGACCTCGCGCAGCGCGGCGGCGTCCCAGTCGGTCCCCAGGTACTGGAAGTTGAAGGCCTGGTGGAGCTCGTCGGGGCGGACGTAGTTGGCGGTGCGCTGGACGGTCGGGGTCCAGGCCTCGGCGACGCCGATCCGCTGGCCCGGGTACTCGTCGAGGATCTTGCGCCAGCTGCGGTAGATCTCGTGGACGCCGTCCTGGTCGAAGAACGGCATGACGTCGTTGCCGAGCAGCTTGAGCTGGTCGGAGCCGCCGAGGTCGGGCAGGCCGGGGGCCTTGACCAGGCCGTGCGCGACGTCGATGCGGAAGCCGTCCACGCCCATGTCGAGCCAGAAGCGCAGGATCGAGCGGAACTCGTCGGCTACGGCCGGGTTCTCCCAGTTGAAGTCGGGCTGCTCAGGCGCGAACAGGTGCAGGTACCAGTCACCGGGGGTGCCGTCCGGGTTCTCGGTGCGGGTCCAGGCCGGGCCGCCGAAGATGGACTCCCAGTCGTTGGGCGGCAGTTCGCCGCTCTCGCCCTTGCCGGGGCGGAAGTGGTAGCGCTCGCGCAGCGGGGAGGCGGGGCCCTCGCGCAGCGCGCGCTGGAACCACTCGTGCTGGTCCGAGGAGTGGTTGGGGACGAGGTCCACGATGATCCGCAGGCCCAGCTCGTGGGCGTCACGGATCAGCGCGTCCGCGTCCAGCAGGGTGCCGAACATCGGGTCCACCGCACGGTAGTCCGCCACGTCGTAGCCGGCGTCGGCCTGCGGGGAGGCGTAGAACGGCGAGAGCCAGACGGCGTCCACGCCGAGGTCGCGCAGGTAGGGCAGGCGGCTGCGGATGCCCGGCAGGTCGCCCATGCCGTCGCCGTTGGAGTCGGCGAAGCTGCGCGGGTACACCTGGTAGATGACCGCGTCCCGCCACCAGCCTCTGGACGCGCCGACGTTCGCCTCGTGAGCGGTGTCGGCGGCGGGCCGGGAGGTGTCGGCCAGGTTCTGGGTCATGGACGGAATCCCTCGTGGACTAGAGGAGCGACGAGCGCTGAGACGTGTGGTGGCGTTACGACTTGGAGGCGCCGGCGGTCAGGCCGGTCACCAGGTGCCGCTGCACCAGGTAGAAGAAGACCGAGGACGGGATCGCGATCAGCACCGCGGTGGCGGCCATGAAGTTCCACTGGGCGTCGTGTTCGCTGACGAAGGTCTGCAGGCCGACGGCCAGCGTGTACTTGTCGGAGCTGAGCATGAAGGTGGAGGCGAACGCGACCTCGGCCCAGGCGGTCAGGAAGGAGTAGAACGCGGCCACCGCCAGGCCCGGGCGGGCGAGCGGCAGGACCAGGCGCCAGAAGGTGCCGATCGGGCTGAGCCCGTCGACCCGGCCGGCCTCGTCGATCTCCACCGGGATGGTGTCGAAGTAGCCCTTCAGCAGCCAGGCGCAGTAGGGCACGGTGGTGGTCGAGTAGACCAGGATCAGGCCGGTGTAGCCGTCGAGCAGGCCGAGCTCGGACAGGATCGTGTACATCGGCACGATCAGCACCGCGATCGGGAACATCTGGGTGACCAGCAGCGACCACATCAGCGGCTTGTGGCCGGGGAACTTCATCCGGGAGACGGCGTAGCCGGTGGTCGCGGCGACCATGACGCCGAACGCCGTGGTGACGCCGGAGACCAGGAAGGAGTTGCCGAACCAGGTGAAGAAGTCGGTGCCGAACAGCACGTGGTCGTAGTTCGACAGGGTCAGCTTGCCGAGGATCTCGCCGGGGTGGAGGTAGTCCGTCTTGTCCGGGCCGAGGGAGATGTAGAGGATCCACAGCACCGGGAACAGGGCGATCAGGCTGGCGAGGATCAGGGCGCCGTGGGACAGCGCGGTGACCAGCGGGCTGCTCTGGCCGCGGCCGCGGACCTTGGCGGGCCGGGCGGCCGGTGCGGGGCGCGCGGCCTGCGCGGGGGCTTCGGTGGTGGTGCTCATCGGGGGTACCTGCCTTCGTGGGTCAACTGGGTCCGGGGCCACAGCCGTTGGCCGCCTGCTGTTGGCTCGCCGGCCATCGGCCTGCCAGCCGCTGGCCTGCCAGCCGTTGGCCTGCTAGCCGTTGGCCTGCTCGTTGCGGGCGAGCCAACGCCGGTAGAAGGCGGTGAAGACGATGAGGATGGAGAGCAGGATCACGCCGTACGCGGCGGACTGCGCGTAGTCCCGGGGCTGCTGGCCGAAGCCGAGGCGGTAGGCCCAGGTGACGAGCAGCTGGGCGTCGGAGCCGCCGCTGGTGCCGAACAGCAGGAAGATGACGGCGAACTGGTTGAAGGTCCAGATCACGCCGAGCAGGACGACGGTCGAGGAGACGGTGCGCAGTCCGGGCAGGGTGACGTGGCGGAAGCGCTGCCACGGGGTGGCGCCGTCCATCTCGGCGGCCTCGTACAGCTCGGCCGGGATGGACTGGAGGCCGCCGAGCAGCGAGATCATCATGAACGGCACGCCGACCCAGGTGTTGACCAGGACGGCGGCGGCCTTCTGGGCCAGCGGGTCGTCCAGCCAGCCGGGCTGGGGCAGGTGGAGGGCGGAGAGCAGGCCGTTGACGGCGCCGCCGTCGGCGAGCATCAGGCGCCAGGAGAAGACGGTGACGAAGGTCGGGACGGCCCACGGGAGGATGAGCAGCATCCGGTAGACGGCGCGTCCGCGCAGCTTCTTGTTCAGCAGCAGGGCGAGGCCCAGGCCGATGGTGTAGTGCAGGACGACGCAGAGCACCGTCCAGGTGATGGTCCACACGAAGTGGGACCAGAAGCGGTCGTACGAGCCGGGGCCCCACAGGATGTCGGCGTAGTTGTGGAAGCCGACGAACTTGTAGCTGGCCGGGATGTGGTTGACGCCGATGGTGCGGGCCGAGTTGAGGCTGTTGGCGTCGGTGAGGGTGAGCCAGACGCCCTCGACGAGCGGGTAGAGCACGAGCACGCCGAGCACGAGCACGACCGGGGCGATCATCGCGTAGGCGTACCAGTGCTTGGCGTACGAGCGCTTGAGGCGCTCCAGCGGGCCCGGACGCTGCTCGCGCGGCCGGCTGCCCTTGCCGGTGGCGCCCTGCACGGCGACTGACATCGATTGCACCTTCTCGGGGGGAGGTCTCGGGGAGAGCGGGTCCGGCCGCCTCGGGTGGAGCTGGTCGAGCGGGTGGAGCTGGTCCGGCCGCCGGGCCCGCCGGGGGGTGAGGGACGTGGGGGTGTCCCTCACCCCGGCGGCGGGCCGGGCGGCTGACGACTACTTGGCGAAGCCCGGGAGGAGCTTGGCGTAGTCGGTGGCGACGGTGCTCAGCGCGTCCTGGGTGCTGGTGCCCTGGACGGCCTTGCCGAGGTTGGTGCCGAGCGAGGCGAACAGCGAGCTGTACTCGGGCAGTTCGGGGCGCGGCTTGGCACTGGCGAGGACGGCCTGGAAGCCGGCGATGCCCGGGTCGGCCTTGACGTCGGCGGTGAAGGCGTCGGAGCGGGTCGGCAGGGTGGAGTTCTTCTGCGCGATGAACGCCTGGCTCTCGGCCGAGGTCATGAAGGCGGCGAACTTCTCGGCGGCGGCCTTGTGGGCGGCGTCGGAGCCGGCGTAGACAGAGATGTTGTGGCCGCCGGTCGGGGCGCCGGCCTTGCCGCCGGAGCCGGCCGGGACGGCGGCGATGCCGAGGTTCTTCTTGTCGGCGAAGGCGGAACCCTTGTAGATGTTGGTGATCTCCCAGGGGCCCTGGATGATCGCCGCGACCTTGCCGCTGTTGAAGGCGTCCATCATGTGCGCGTAGGCGTCGGTGGTGACGTCGGCCTTGGCGGTGCCGGGCGAGGTGAACATCGACTTGTAGGTCTCGATGCCCTTGACGGCCTCGGGCGAGGTGATGGTGATCTTCTTGCCGGCGGCGTCGACGGTGTCGGTGCCCTCGCCGAACAGGAACGGCATCGCGTAGTAGCCGTCGGCGGCCTTCAGCCAGAAGCCGTCGACGCCGTCCTTGTCCTTGACGGTGGCGGCGTCGGCCTTGAGCTCGTCCCAGGTCTTCGGGGCCTCGGTGATCCCGGCCTTGGCGAAGAGGTCCTTGTTGTAGAGCAGGCCCAGGGTGTCGGTGACCAGCGGGACGCCGTACAGCTTGCCGTCGTACTTGGCCTGCTGGATGAGGCTGGGCTGGAAGGCGGAGGTGTCGGCGGCCGCGGGGGTGCCGTCGAGCGGCTCCAGGTAGCCGGCCTTGGCGAAGGCGGCGGTCCAGCCGACCTCGGAGCGGAAGACGTCGGGCGCGCCCTTGGCCCCCATGGCGGTCTGCAGCTTGTTCTGGGCCTGGTCGAACGGCACGTTGACGAAGTCGACCTTGATGGTCGGGTTGGCCGCCTCGAACTTCTTGACCAGTTCCTGGTAGTTCGGCGCCTCGTTGGTGGCGTTCGAGGTGTCCCAGTACGTGAGGGTGACCGGCCCGTCGGCCTTGCCGTCCGAGCTGGAGCCGCTGCTGCCACAGGCAGCCATCGAGACCGCGAGGGCCACAACGAGGGCAGAGGCCGCGATGCCACGCCGCATGAGAACTCCTTGGGAGGGTGGGGGTGCCCGAGATGTTCGGAGACAGGCGCATAATGGCTGCCTCGTGCCGACTGCACCTTCGCTGCCGTCGGGCTGGAAGGAAGTTAACAGCGGGCGAAACGTCACGGAAACCCCTTGCAGAAACTTTCTGCAAGAAACGGCGATCGTTACAGCCGCGTGTCCTGGATGTTGCCGCACGGTAGTGGACCGTGCCCGGCTATGTCCGAGTTCGAGCGTTTCGCTCCGGCAGCCTGTGCCCTGGAACACCACCCTGTGTGGCGGAAAGCCGCTTGCAGGAGATTCGGCGGCATGCGCATCAGACCAGCCGTGAAGGACGAACTGCCCCTGCTGTGCGGGCTGGAACGGGCCGCCGAATCCCCTTCACCGCCATCGGCATGCCGGAGATCGCCGAGGACGAGACCGCTGCGGCTTCCCCCCCGCTCGCCGACGGCGACCTCACGCCGGGCCTGCGGGAGATCCGCCGCAAGGAGGCCGAGCACGGCCTCGACCGCTGACCCCGGCTCCGCATGCGCCGGGACCCGCCGGAATCCCGGCAGGACTAGTTCGTCCCGAAGCGCAGGACGGTCGTCGAGCGGAACTCCTCCCCCGGGCGCAGCACCGTGCTGGGGAAGTCCGGGTGGTGCGGGGAGTCCGGGAAGTGCTGCGTCTCCAGCGCGATCCCGGCGAACGGCCCGTACGCCACGCCGCTCGCGCCCGTCACCGCGCCCTGGAACTTGTTGGCCGTGTAGACCTGGACGCCCGGCTCGGTGGTCAGCACCTCCAGGGTGCGCCCGCCGGTCGGCTCCTCCAGGAACGCCGCCCGGGCCGGGGTGCCGTCGGCCGGGCGCGGGCGCAGCACCCAGTTGTGGTCGTACCCGCCGGGCCCGGTCAGCTGCGGGTGCTCGTCGTGGACGGACTTGCCGATCGGCCGGGCCGTGGTGAAGTCGAACGGCGTGCCGGCCACCGGTTCGGTCCGGCCGGTCGGGATCTGCCGCTCGTCGGCCGGGGTGTAGGCGTCGGCGTCGAGGGTGAGCAGGTGCCCGAGGACGTCGCCGGAGCCTTCACCCGCCAGGTTGACGTAGGCGTGGTTGGTGAGGTTCAGGACGGTGGGCTTCGTGGTGACGGCCCGGTAGGCGATGGTCAGGTCGCCCCCGGCCTCGAGGGTGTGGTCGAGGGTGTAGGTGACGGTGACGTCGAGGGCGCCGGGGAAGCCCTGGTCGCCGTCCGGGCTGTGCAGCCGCAGTTCGACGCCGCCGGGGACCTCGGTTGCGGCCCACATGCGGTGGGCGAAGCCGTCCGGGCCGCCGTGCAGGGTCATGCCGCCGCCGGTGGGGGCGAGCGGGTGGTCCTCGCCGTCGATGGTGATCCGCGAGCCGTCGATCCGGTTGGCGTAGCGGCCGACGACGGTGCCGTAGTGCCGGGCCGGGCCGAGGATCTGGGCCAGTTCGTCGGCGGCGAGCAGGACTTGGGCGCGGCGGCCGGCCCGGTCGGGCGCGGTGAGGGTGTGCAGGGTGGCGCCGAGGGTGAGCACGCTCGCCTCGTACGGGCCGGCGGTGAGCGTCCAGCGCTGGATCGCGGCGCCCGCGCCCGAGGGGTCGAGGGGTTCGTGGCGCACGCCGGTGGCCTGAGTCGCCATGCCCTGCTGCTCCTCACTGGCGGCCGCGCAGGTGTCGCGGTCGCGCCGAACGGGGGTCGGTCCGGGGGGGCCGGGGGTGGGCCGGGAACACGGTCGGGGTTCGGCCGGGAACACGGTCGGGACGTCGGCCGTGGCCGCCCCGGTGTGCGTCAGCCTAACGACGGGAACGGCCGCGGGGGCGCTCCCGAACCCCCGCGCGCCGCCCGTGCGCTTCCATCCGCCCGGCCCGGACGAACGGTCGCGGATGCCCGTGCGCGGACGGGCGGCGCGCGGGAGGGGTCAGGAGTCGCCCGCCTGCTCCTCCTCCGACTCCCCGATCGGCCCCGTCGGCTGGGCCGGCGTGGTCGGCCGGGTGGGCCGGGTGGCGCGCGGCTGGCCCGGCAGCCCGAGCGCGGTGGCCAGGCCGTCCGGCCCGCTGCCCGCCTTGCGGTAGACCGCGGCCAGCCGCCGGTTGACCAGACTCAGCTGCAGCCCGAGTTCGTCGGCGATCCGCTGCGGCGGCACGCCCCGCAGCGCGAGCTGGGCGACGTCCCACTCCGGCTGGCTGAGCGCCTCGCGGGAGGCGCGGAAGTCGCCCAGACGGTTGGGCCGCAGGCCGTAGTTGGCGAGCTCCCGGCGCGCCTGCTCGACCAGGCCCTCGGCCGAGCAGTGCTGGGCCAGCTCGATGCCCTGGTAGAGGTACTCCTGGGCGTCCTCCAGCCGCCCGACCCGGCGCAGCGCCGCGCCGAGCTCGACCAGCGCGACGGCGTGCTCGTAGCCGGCCGGGGACTGGCCGAGGTAGGTCACGGACTGTTCCAGGAGCTCGACCGCCTGCTGGCCGTCCTCGATCTGGGCGTGCAGGCGCAGCGCGGTGCCGATCGCCGAGGCGGTGCCGAACGTCCGGGCGTCATGGACGGCCTTGTGGGCGTACTCGCGGGCGCGGTCGGGCTCGTCCTGGGCGATGGCGATGGCGAGGTGGCCCGCCCATGGCGCCCAGACGGTGTTGTGCCAGCCGCGGGCCTCCAGCTGGGCGCCGGCCTCGGTGAGCGCGGCGGCGGCGCCGGCGTAGCGCCGCTTGGCGACGAGCAGCTTGCCGTACAGCGAGGGCGCGTCGGGCAGCACCATCGCGGTGTCGTGGTACGGCGGCTGGAAGCCGAAGCCGGTGGCGAGGTCCCAGGCCTCCTCGACGCGTCCGCGCGCGAGCAGGGTGTCGACGAGCACGCCGACGGCGTCCCACGCGAGCGGCAGCTTGGGGGCGATCCGCTCGGAGAGCCGCAGGGCGCGGCGCAGGAAGTCCTCGGCCTCGGCGAGCAGGCCGCGGCGGAAGCGGGCGAGGCCCATCAGGAAGTAGGCGAAGCCCCGGTGGGCACCGCTCCACCCGGCGACCTCGAACTGGACGATGGCGTCGGCGAACAGCCGCTCGGCCTGGGCGATGCGGTCGTTGTAGGTGTAGGTGAGGCCGAGCATCGAGGGCAGTTCGAAGCCCCAGGTGTTGTCGGTCCAGCCGAGGCCCTTGGGCAGCCGGCCGGCCTCCAGGACGTCGTCGGCGTGGGCGAGGGCGTCGGCGGAGGGTTCGCCGCGCAGGGTGAGGTCCCAGGCGCGCATCGCGAGGACGGCGCGGTCGGCGGCCTCGCGGCCGGTGAGGCCCTCGCACATCTCGCCGAGCCGCCGGGAGCGGCCGGGCCCGTCCTCCTCGGACTTGCGGAAGGCGTGCCACATGAACGAGGCGGCCTGCAGGCGCAGCCGGCCCGCGGCGTCGCCGGTGGCGGCGACCTCCTCCTGGCACACCAGCGCGGCCTCGCGCAGTTCGCCGCTGTGCGCGAGCACCTCGGAGAGCCGGAACGTGGCGTCCACCCGCAGTTCGGGGCGCAGCGGCCCCTCCTCCGGGTCGAGGGCGAGCTTGAGCTGGTTGACGGTGGCGACGGGGTCGGTGAGCAGGGCGGAGCAGCCGAGTTCGTAGAGCACCTCGGCGCGGATGTCGTCGGCGGGCGGCTCGTTGAGGGCGCGGTGCAGGCAGCGCTGGGCGGCCTCGGGAGCGCCGATGAGCAGGTGTTCGGCGGCGGCCTTGCGCAGCTTGCGCACGGTGCGGTCGTCGCCCTCGCCCGCGAAGGTCTCGACGAGGTGGCGGGAGGCGGCGAGCAGGCCGAGCCCGGCGTTCTCGATCTCGGCCGCGGCGACGCCGTGCATGCCGGTGCGGGTGGCCTCCGGCATGGTGTTGTAGATCGAGCTGCCGATCAGCGGGTGGACGAACTCCAGGTTCCCGTTGGGGGTCTGGGTCAGGACGCGGTGCTTGCGCAGCTGCTTGATGGACTCGCGGGCACCCTCGGCGCTCTGGGTGGAGATGCGGGTCGCGAGGTCGATCCGGATGTCGGTGCCGAGCATGGCGCAGGCCCAGGCGAAGCGCAGGGTGCTGGCGCCGAGCCGGTCGACCCAGGTCTTGAGGGTCATCCCGTTGGCGTCGACGGCGAGTTCGCGCAGTTGGACGGAGTTCTCCTCGACCGGTTCGAGCTCCTGGTCGCGGACCTGGTCGAGCAGGGCGATGGCCTCGTAGGGGTTGCCGTTGACGACGTTCCAGAACTCGTAGCAGAAGGCGTCCTCGGCCTTCTCGCCGAGTTCCGCGCGGATGATGTCCGTGACCGAGACGAGGGACAGGCGGTTGAGTTCGTGCCGACGGGTGGCGAGCTTGAGGACGGTGGAGTGGTGGGGGTGGGCTTCGGGCTGCCAGTCGTGTTCGTCCTCGCGGAACGCGAAGACGAGCAGGACGGGCAGTTCGCGTGCGCGGACGGCGAACTGGGTGAGCCAGGAGAGGGATTCCAGGTCGGCCCAGTGCAGGTCGTCGACGATCATCACCAGGGGTGCGCTGCGGGGCGCGAGCTGCGTGAGGACGTAGTCCAGTCCGTCGCGCACGCCCTGCGGGTCGAGCCGACGGGCGCCGGCCTTGGGCTGCTTGAGGCCCATGGCCGGTCCGACGACCTCTTCCCAGGTGCCCATCACCTGGCGGAACTCGGCGGGCGGGAGAGCGGTGAGCGCGGGCTGCAGCAGCTGGCGCAGCACGTGGTAGGGCTCCTTGACCTGCTGTTCGCCGCCGCGGGCGAACAGCACGGTGGCACCGTCGCGGAGCTTGGCGGTGCGCCGCACCTCGTGGAGCAGACTGGTCTTGCCGATGCCGGGGCGGCCGGAGATGGTGAGGAGTTCGCCGATCTCGGTGCCGCCGGCGGCGAATTCGCGGCACAGCTTGTCGACGGCGGTCTCGGCGGAGCGCAGTTCCGCGTCGCGGTCGCGCAGTCTGACCCGGGGAGCGGCGCCGTCCCCGTCCCGGCCGGGGCCGGTTCCCGCCCGAAGTCCGTTGCCCTGCTCGGTCACGTCATGCCTCCGCCGCTCCTGCTGGCTGCCTGGTCGTGTGCCGAGGTTAGCGCCGTGGGGGGCGTGCCGTGCGGCATTCGCGCAGGCTGAGACGGACGGTGAGGGTTCGGAAGGCTTGCCAAGGGCAATTGCCCTATATCCCTAACGTCCGATCATTACATCCGATACCCTACGGCCCGCGAGGCGAAGATGATCTTGTCCTGTCACCGTCACCCCCCGAGCCTCGCTGCGCCAACTCCCCCCACACACCGTATCCGAACCGCTAGCGCCCCCACCCTCCGCTGCACCGGGAGTCCGATGTCTGACGACAGCTCACTTCAGATCCCGTTCCCGCACCGCCGCAGTTCCCACATCCCGCACGCCGCCGCGCTGCACCGGGACTGGCTCCACCGCCACCCGTTGCTGCCCGACGCCGATCGCACCGGGTACGCCCACTGGGAGATCGTCGAACTCGCCGCCCTGGGCTACCCGGACGCCGGGCCGGACGACCTCGCGCTCGCGGCCGACCTGATGGGCTTCTACTTCCTCTTCGACGACCAGTTCGACGGCCCGCTCGGCCGCCGGCCCACCGAGGTCGCCCCGATCTGCGAACGGCTCATCGCGGTCCTGCACGGCGCGCGCGCCGACCAGCGATCCCCCGTCGAGACCGCGTTCGCGGACCTCTGGAACCGCAGCGCGCGCGGCATGCCCGCCCGCTGGCAGGCCCGCGCCGCCTACAACTGGGAGTGGTACCTGGCCAGCCACCCGGCCGAGGCCGCCGGACGGATCTCCACCCGCCCGCCGGACCGGGCCGGCTACCTCGCGCTCCGGCGCGGCACCGCGGCCATGGAGACCATCTTCGACATGGTCGAACGGCTCGGCCAGTTCGAGGTGCCGCCCGCCGTCCTGCACCACCCGGTGCTCCGCCAGCTGCGCCAACTGGCGGCCGACATACCCTCGTTGAGCAACGACGTGCGGTCCTTCCCGCTGGAGGCCCCGCGCGGCGACGTCAACAACCTCGTGCTGATCGTCCAGCGCGAGCGCCGCTGCTCGGCCGAGGAGGCCTGCGCGGTCGTCCTCGACGAGGCGCAGATCATGGTGGAGCGCTGCGGCGAACTGCACGCCCAACTCCCCGAGGTCTACCGGGAGCTGGGCCTGTCCCGGGTCGAGGCGAGCATCGCCCAGCGGTACGCCGACGGGCTGCTCACCTGGCTGGCCGGCTACCAGCACTGGGAGTCCCGCACGGGCCGCTACCACTCCGTCTGACACCGCTGCCGCCCGGCGCCACCCGCCGGGACACCGCCCCGTCCGGCACCACTGCGCCGGACGCCACCGCGTCCGACCCCGGACGCCCGCCGGTACCACGCGGCGCGCGGCCGGGCCCCGGCGATCTCCACAACGGCCGGAACGCGCACCCTCCGTACACGAGTTCCGTACGGAACGTATCCGCACCGCGCCGTCGCGACTATCGTGCTCCGCGGCGGACGCCCGAAGGGCGCCCGCCGCGAGCGCGCGTTCACATCCCTCCCGCCGGACCGCTCCCGAACCGGGCGGTCCGGCGCGCCGCCCCGCCACAGGGCGCGGGCAGCGCCCGACGTCGCGAGGAGACACCAGAGCATGACGGTCTACCAGCCGCCCGGCACCCCCGGCAGCATCGTCGCCTACCGTCCGCGCTACGAGCACTGGATCGGCGGCGACCGGGTGCCACCGGTGCGCGGCGAGTACTTCGGGAACCCGACCCCGGTCACCGGGGAGGTCTTCACCGAGGTCGCCCGCGGCACCGCCGAGGACATCGAGGCCGCCCTGGACGCCGCCCACGCCGCCGCGCCCGCCTGGGGACGCACCAGCGCCGCCGAGCGCGCCCAGGTGCTCCTGCGCCTGGCCGACCGGATGGAGGCGAACCTGGAACAGCTGGCCGTCGCCGAGAGCTGGGAGAACGGCAAGCCGGTGCGCGAGACCCTCGCCGCCGACCTCCCGCTCGCCGTCGACCACCTGCGCTACTTCGCGGGCGCGCTGCGCGCCCAGGAGGGCGGCATCTCCCAGCTGGACGAGGACACCGTCGCCTACCACTTCCACGAGCCGCTGGGCGTGGTCGGCCAGATCATCCCGTGGAACTTTCCGATCCTGATGGCGATATGGAAGCTCGCCCCGGCGATCGCGGCCGGCAACGCCGTCGTCCTCAAGCCCGCCGAGCAGACCCCGGCCTCCGTCCTCCTGCTCGCCGAGCTGACCGCCGACCTGCTGCCGCCCGGCGTCGTCAACATCGTGACGGGCTTCGGCGAGGAGGCCGGCGCCCCGCTCGCGGCCAGCCCCCGGATCCGCAAGATCGCCTTCACCGGCGAGACCAGCACCGGCCGCCTCATCTCCCGCGCCGCCAGCGACAACCTGATCCCGGTCTCGCTGGAGCTCGGCGGCAAGAGCCCCAACGTGTTCTTCGAGGACGTCGCCGACGCCACCGACGCCTTCTACGGCAAGGCCGTCGAGGGCTTCGCGATGTTCGCCCTCAACCAGGGCGAGGTGTGCACCTGCCCGAGCCGGGCCCTGATCCAGTCCTCGGTCTACGAGCGCCTGCTGGCCGACGGCCTGGAGCGGGTCCGCGCGATGCGCCAGGGCAACCCCCTCGACACCGAGACCCAGGTCGGCGCGCAGGCCAGCGCCGAGCAGCTGAAGAAGATCCTCTCCTACTTCGACATCGGCCGCGCCGAAGGCGCGAAGGTCCTCGCCGGCGGCGAGCAGGCCGACCTCGGCGGCGCCCTGGCCGGGGGGTACTACGTGACGCCGACGGTCTTCGAGGGCGACAACCGGATGCGGGTCTTCCAGGAGGAGATCTTCGGCCCGGTGGTCTCCGTCACCCGCTTCGCCGACTTCGCCGAGGGCGTCGCGCTCGCCAACGACACCCAGTACGGCCTCGGCGCGGGCGTCTGGACCCGGGACCTCAACACCGCCCACCGCGCCGGCCGTGCCATCCAGGCCGGCCGCGTCTGGACGAACTGCTACCACGCCTACCCGGCCCACGCGGCCTTCGGCGGCTACAAGAACTCCGGCATCGGCCGGGAGACCCACAAGGCGCTGCTGGAGCACTACCAGCAGACCAAGAACCTGCTGGTCAGCTACTCCCCCGACGAGGTCGGCTTCTTCTGAACCGGAACCTCCCGACCGGAATCCTCCCGCTGGATCCCTACCGCTGGATCCCTACCGCTGGCTGCCTCCCGCTGGATCCCTGCGGCCGAACGGGAGCGGGAGGCCGTCACCGGCCTCCCGCTTCGCCGCCACTCCCCGTGGCCCGCGGCGCGGACGCCTGACGTCCGCACCGCATCCCTGCGTTTCAGGGCGAACCGCCCGATCCAGGATGATTCCGGATCAAAGCACATGAATCATCGAATTTTCCGACGCGCCGCCGACATGCCCGGACACGCCCGGCGGACGGCCTAGACAGGAGGCCCGTCCCTTCCACCCCGGGAGTCCCCATGACCATCTCCCCCGCCAAGCTCTCCGACCCGACCGTGCGCGCCTTCGTCACGGCGGTCAACGCCGGCGACCGCGACGCCTTCCTCTCCGTCCTCACCCCGGACGCCACCATGTCCGACGACGGCTCCGACCGCGACCTCGACGACTGGACCGAGCGGGAGATCTTCTCCTCGCGCGGCCGCATGGACGTCCAGACCGAGTCCGCCGGCGGCCACGCCCTCGTCGCCGACTTCACCAACGACACCTGGGGCCAGATGCGCACCGCCTGGCGGTTCACCGTCCACGCCGGGAAGATCAGCCGATTCGAGACCGGCCAGGCGTGAGCGCCACCGTCCAGCGGGCCGGGACGGTCCCGGCCCGCTACCCGTCCAGCCCGAGGCACCCGCGCACGGCGCGGATGAGGTTGCGCGAACGGATGTCCCCGGTGACGCCCGGCTGCATCCCGTTGGTGACGTAGCCGAAACCGAGCCCGAGGTCCGGGTCGGCGAAGCCCAGCGAGCCGCCCCGGCCCGGGTGCCCGAAGCTCGCCCGGGAGGCCATCGGGGCCGTCGGGCCGTGCCGCCAGAAGCCCAGCCCGAACGTGGAGTTGACGATCAGCACCCGGTCCGGGCCGTTCACCGCCGGCCCGACCGCCCGGGCCAGCACCCGCGGCCCGAGCAGCGGGGCGAGCGCGGCGCCCGAGCCGTCGTGCCGGTCCGCCGCCCCCACCAGCGCCGCGTAGAACCGGGCCAGCGAGCGGGCCGTCCCGATCCCGCCCGCCCCGGGGATCTCGGCGGCCTGCACCGCCGGGTCGTTGAGGTCCACCCCCGGACGCACCGAGGCGAACGAGCGGGCGGTCAGCGAGGACGGGTCCTGGTAGGCGTCCCGGACGGACTGCTTGGGCCGCAGCCGCAGCCCGCTCGGCCCGGTCCTCGCCGCCTCGGGGGCGGGCAGGTCGACCAGCTTCCCGACCCGCGGCGCCGCGCCGGCCGGCAGCCCGATCCACAGGTCCAGGCCGAGCGGACGGGCGATCTCCTCGGCGAAGTACCGCCCTACGCTTCGCCCGCTCGCCCGCCGCACCACCTCGCCGACCAGCCAGCCGAAGGTGTACGGGTGGTAGCCGTGCGCGGTGCCGGGCTCCCAGGCGGGTTCCTGCGCGGCCACGGCCGCGGCCGCCCGCTCCCAGGTCAGCACGTCCTCCAGGCGCAGCGGCACGTCCAGCGCGGGCACCCCGGCCCGGTGCGAGAGCAGCCAGCTCACCGGCACCCCGCCCTTTCCGGCCGCCGCGAACTCGGGCCAGTAGGAGGCCACCGGCGCGTCCAGGTCGAGCTCGCCCCGCTCGGCGAGCAGGAGGGCGGTGGTGGCGGTCAGGCCCTTGGTGACCGAGCGCAGCACCTGCGCGGTGTCCGCCGTCCAGGCGACGGCGGGCGCGGGCCGGCCGCCGACCTCCGGCCGGGCGTCGCCGCCCCACACGTCGACCACCTTGCGGCCGCGCACGTACAGCGCGAAGGCGGCGCCGAGCTCGCCGTACTCGCGGAAGTTCCGCGCGAAGGCCTCCCGCACCGGCTCGAAGCCCTCGGCAGTCTCGCCCCAGATCTCCACCATCACGCGCCGTCCTCAGCCCGTCCGTTGCGATCGGCTCCGACCGCACCGGCGTGTTACGTGTCCGGATTCGTTCGTGCCCGCGTTCGAGCCGGGCCCGGAAACCCTAACCTGTCGGTCATGACCAACCCTGCCGCGGTGAACCCCGCCGAGGAACTGCTGGACGTCGTCGACGAGCACGACCGGGTGATCGGGACCGCCGTGCGCGGCGAGGTGTACCGGCTGGGCCTGACCCACCGGTGCGTCTTCGTCCTGGTCCGCGACCCGGCCGGGCGGATCTTCGTCCACCGGCGCACCGACACCAAGCTGTTCGCCCCGGGCGCGTACGACATGTTCGTCGGCGGCGTCGTCGGCGCCGGCGAGACCTACGGCGAGGCGGCCGTCCGCGAGGCCGAGGAGGAACTGGGCGTGAGCGGCATCGCCCCGCGCCCGCTGTTCAAGTTCCTCTTCCGCCAGGACCACCTCTCCTGGTGGTGCGACATGTACGAGGCCCAGTGGGACGGCCCGGTCTCCCCCCAGGAATCCGAGGTCGCCTGGCACGACTGGCTGACCCCCGCCGAACTCCACGCGCGCCTCGCCCGCGACGACTTCGTCCCGGACGGCCGCGAGGCCTACCGCCGCTACCTGGACTTCCACGCCGCATAGGGCCCGTTGCGCCCGCCGGATAAGGTGGCGCGCATGGCCTCCCGTACGCCGTCGCCGACGGCCGCCCGCCGCACCGGACGGACCGCCGGACCGGACCGGACCCCAGCACCCGCCGCGCCCGCCGCCGCACCCTCCGCGGCGGGCGAGCGCCCGCGCCGCCGGCTGAGCGTCGACGAGCGGCGCGAACAGCTGATCGCCGTCGCGCTGGAGCTGTTCAGCGTGCGCCCGCCGGAGGAGGTGTCGATCGACGACATCGCCGCCGCCGCAGGCGCCTCCCGGCCGCTGGTCTACCACTACTTCCCCGGCAAGCAGGCGCTGTACGAGGAGTCCCTGCGCCGGGCCGGACGCGAGCTCGCCGGGCGCTTCGAGGAGCCGCCCGAGGGGCCGCTGTCCGAGCGCCTGTACCGCGTGATGGGGCGCTACCTGGACTTCGTCCAGAGCCACGGGCCGGGCTTCGCGGCGTTGCTGCGCGGCGGCTCGGTGGCCGCCAGCGCGGGCACCTCGGCGGTGATCGACGAGGTCCGGCGGGCCGCCCACGACCAGATCCTCAGCCACCTCGCCATCGCCGACCCGAGCCCCGGGCTGCGGCTGACCGTCCGCGCCTGGATCGCCAACGCCGAGATCACCTCGCTCGAGTGGCTGGCCGAGCGGTCGGTGCCGCTGGAGGAGCTGCAACTGCACCTGGTGCAGGAGTTCGTCGCCGCGCTCGTCCTCACCGCCGCCCGGGAACCGGCCCTCGGCGCCGAGCTCGCCTCCTTCCTCACCGACGAACGGCCGGACGGGCCCACCGGGCGCCTCGTGCACGACCTCGCCGGGCTGCTCGCCGTGCCCGGGATCGCCGAGGCCCTCGGCGCGCTCGCGGCGCCTGTCACTGCGCCGCCGGCTTCGCCGGTCTCTCCGCCTCCCGGTCCGCCGGCCGCTTCGCCAGGCGCCGACGGGCCGTCAGCGCAGGCCACGGAGTAGCCGGCCCCGGGCGGACCGGCCGTCCGGGAGGCGGCCGCCGGTTCTGCCCCGACGTGGGCTCTGATAGGAATGACCACGGCCGGGAACAGCCGCGGACCCCGGCGGCGCGCCACCGGGCGCGCGCCCGGACCACCCGGACACCGACCGCAGACGCACCAGAGCGGGGGGCTCAACAGTTGACCCAGGACGGCCAGTTCGACAGCCAGTTCGGCGGCCGGTTCGACGACCGGTCCACCGCGGAGGCCAATCCCTTCGCCGCCGCGGAGCAGGTCAGTGCGACCCTTGGCACCCTCACCGACGCCCTCTTCGACGGACGCACCTCCCGTCACCCGGTGGCCTCGCTCGACCCGCGGCGCGGTTCGCCGGCCCCGCACCCGGCCGCCGAGGCCCTGTTCGGCCTGCCGCTGGCGCCCAACGGACCGGTGCACGCCGCCGTCGACCGGCTCGGCACCGTCGTCACCGCCGGAACGGCCCGCCCCGGCACCGGCGCGCCGGTCGCGGAACGGACCGTCACCGCACTCCTCGCCCGCTACGGCGGCGGTCCGGTGCGCGGCACCACCGTCGACCGCGCCACCGGTAGCGGCACCACGCCCGCCGCGCTCTTCCAGCTGCCCGTCACCGGCGAGATCGCCGACCCGAAGCTGCGCCCGCCGTTCGCGCCCGCGCTGGCGGCGCTGGCGGGCGGTCAGCAGACCAGGCTGCCCGTCGAACTGGCCACCGGCGCCGGCACCGAGGTCCGCCTGGTCGTCCCGCCCGGCTTCCACTCCCTGACCTCCCCCGACGGGCCCGCGGGCGTCTCGTCCCGCTCGGTGCCGCCGCCGGGCGGCACGCTCGACCGCGGCGACGACCGGGCCGTCGTCGCGGCGGTCGACGGACTGACCGGACACCTGGCCGAGGTCGCCGAGGAACTGTTCAGCGCCACCGACGGCGGCCCGCGCCGCGACTTCGCCGTCATCACGGCCGCCCTCGCCGACGTCGTCCACGCCGCGGGCGCCGTCTACGCGGGCGTCTGCGCCCTGGAGGCGGACGGCCGCACCACCGAGGCCACCCTGGTCGTCTCGCTCGCCCGGCACCCGCTGCCGATCACGGCGCTCGCCACCGAACTCGCCACCGTCCGCCGGCACGCCGAGGTGTGGACGGTCCTGCTGCCGGCCGGACCGGCCGCCGTCCTGGTCGAGGGCCGGACCGTCCCGGTGCCCGCGGCGCTGGCCTCCGACGGGCAGCGGCGCTGGGTGGTCACGTCGGTCGTCGAGGCCTTCGTCCCGCTGCCGGACGGCGTTTCGGTGCTCTGCGTCCAGCTCTCGACGGCGCAGCCGGAGGACTGGGACCTCTACACGGAGGCGTTCGCGGAACTGCTGAAGAGCGTCCAGTTCGGGTGGGACGGCACGCCGGGCGTGCCCGCGCCCGTCCCCGGGTCCGTGCCCGGGTCCGTGCCCGCCGAGCCGGAGACGGCCGCACCCCTGGACCACAACCCGTTCGCCGCGCTCGTCGAGGCGGCGGACGCGCCCGCGACCGAGGAGGAGCCGGCCCTGCCGGACTTCAACCCGTTCGCGGCCATCGCCGAGGAACCGTCCGAGGACGAGCCGGAGCAGGGCGACCCGGCCCTCCGGGGCACGCCCGTCCAGGTGCCCCCGCCGGACTTCAACCCCTTCGCCCCCGAAACCCTCCCGCCCCTGCCGGGCGATGCCCCGGCCGAAGCCGCGCCCGCCGCACCCGCGGTGGCCGCCGACCCGTTCGGCACGGTGGTGGCCGACGAGCCGAGCGACCCCTTCGGCACCACGCTCGCGCCCCAGCGTCCACCCGTCCCGCCGCCGCCGTCGGTCCCGCCGCGCATCCCGGCCCGGACGGATGGCCCGGGGTACGCGGCGGCGGACGAGAACGACGGCGAGGGCCACAAGAACGGCGAGGACGGCGAGGACGACGAGCCGTCCGGCGACCCGGCCCTCCGGGGCACGCCCGTCCGGGTGCCCCCGCCGGACTTCAACCCCTTCGCCCCCGAAACCCTCCCGCCCCTCCCGGGCGATGCCCCGGCCGACACGGCCTCCGACACCCCGGCCACGCCCCCGGTGCCGGAGGCCCGCCCGTTCGGCTGAGCCGACGACGGCGGATGCGGCGACGGCTGCGGCGACGGCGACGGCGAACAGATGACCACTGACAACTAACAGATTTCAGATTTCGTTCGCTGAAATCTGTTAGTTGTCAGCTGTCCGCCGTCAGCCCCCGCCCGACCGCCGCGCGATCACCGCGCCGATCCCGTCGAGCATGCGCGCCACCCCGAACGCGAACAGCGCGTCCAGGCTCATGTCGATCTCCGGTCCCCGGTTCAGCGCGTCGAACATCGGGAACCGCTCCGGGTCCGCCATCAGCTGGTCCCTCTCCTCGACGTCCTGGCGGTCCATCCACTCGTCCGCGGACATCCCGCTGTCCTGGACGGCCTGCGCCTCCCGCTCGAAGTGCACCGCCAGCCCGCACACGAAGGCGGCCAGCGTGACCGACGCCTGGACCATCTCCTCGGCGCCCAGCCCCAGTCCGACGAGCGCGGCCATCGTGCGCTCGGTGTGCACGGCCGCGTCGGGCGCCAGCACCGGCCGGGTGAACGACATCGTGCCCGCCAGCCACGGGTGCCGCCGGTAGATCCGCCACTGCACCCGGGCGACCGTCTCCAGCGCCTCCCGCCACCCCGTCGGCAGCGGATCGGGCAACGGCTCCTCGCCGAAGACCCGGTCCGTCATGAGCCTCAACAGCTCGTCCTTGCCCGGCACATGGCGGTAGAGCGACATCGTCGCCACACCGAGGTCGGTCGCGATGCGCCGCATCGACAGCGCCGCGATCCCCTCCTCGTCCGCCATCCGCACGGCCGTGGTGACGATCCGCTCCCGGGACAACTCCCGGTCCCCACCCCGCTCCACGGCCCGCGCCCGACGAGCAACTGCCGCCCCCGCAGGCTCGGTAGAGGCGATCGGAGCCGCAAGCGGGACCGACGGGGCAACAGCGGCCCCCGCCACCACCGTCCCGACTCCGGGCACCGCCCGGACCAGCCCTTCCTCCCGCAGCCGGCTCAGCACCTTGGTGGCCGTCGCCATCGCGACCCCCCACTCCCGGGTGATCGCCCTGGTCGACGGCACTCGCTCCCCCGGCGCCAACTCCCCCGAGGCGATCCGCCGTCGAAGCTCCGCCAGGATCCGCCCCGACGGCGTCCCGTCCTCCGCCATGCCCAACTCCTCAGCCTCACAGCACAGAAAGCCCTACAGCGCGGAAAGCCCCCAACTCGGAAAGCCCACAGCTCGGAAAGCCCATAGCACCGAAAACCCGCAGCACGGAAAGCCCACAGCGCCGAACCGAACGATCGGGTCTCAGCCGGCCCGAGCCGGATCAGTCCGCGCGCCGCGCCAGGTGCACGACGTCCGGCACGCCCCGGGAGACGGGGACCTCGCGCGAGGCGACGTCCGAGAACCCCGCCGCCCGCAGCGCGTCGTCGAACGCCGCCGACGGCTGCGCGCTCCACACCGCCAGCACCCCGCCCGGCCGGAGCCGGTGCCACAGCACGGCGAGCCCGTCGGCCCCGTACAGCGGCGCGTTGCCGTCGGTGACGGTCCAGTCCGGCCCGTTGTCGATGTCGAGGCACAGCGCGTCGTAGCGCTCGCCGTCGGCGGCGGCGAGGTACTCCAGCAGGTCGGTGTGGAGCACCTCGACCCGCTCGTCCTCCAGCGCGCCGCCGGAGAAGGCGCCGAGCGGCCCGCTCCGGTGCCAGTCGATGATCGCGGTCTCGCGCTCGACGATCGCGATCCGCCCCCAGCGCGGCTCGGCGACCGCATAGGCGAGCGAGAAGCCGACGCCGAGGCCTCCGATCAGCACGGACGGCCGCGCGGCGGCCGCACCCGCGCGGTCGAGCTCGTCGAGCGCGGCCTGGATCAGCAGCCGCTCCGAGCGGCCGTCGGCGGTGTCCATCAGGAAGCAGCCGTTGGCGATGATCTCGAAGTCCCGCCCGCGCCGGCGCAGCACCACCTCGCCGAACGGCCCCTCGCGCCGGTCGAGCGTGACCACGGCGTCGCGGTCGTTCCGTTCGGGCAGTGCGGTCGGCATGCGCATTCCTCGGCGAACTCGGGTGCGGGACGGTCCCGCGGGACCACTACCCGCCCGACAATACCCAAGCCCGCCGCCGTGCCAGCAGCCGTTTTCCTCAGGCCGTGAGCAGCACTCCGGCGTACGAGACGCCCGCGACCATCACCCAGGAGCCGAGGCCGAGCAGGGCGATCCGCCCGCCGGTGCGGACCATGGTCGGCAGGTGGACGGCGCTGCCGAGACCGAACAACGCGGCGGCGAGCAGCAGCTCCTGGGCGTCCCCGGCCAGGGTGAGCGCCCGCTCGGGCAGCGCGCCGGTGGTCCGCAGGACGATCATCGCGAGGAAGCCCGCGACGAACAGCGGGACGATCGGCGGCCGGCTGCCGCTTTTGACCGATTCTTTAGCAGTTGCTCCGCCAATGTTCTCTTTGTCCCATCGCTGCCTGCGCCGCACGGCGACCGCGACCGCGGCGACCAGCGGTGCCAGCAGCACCACCCGCATCAGCTTGACCAGGACGGCCTCGCGCAGCGCACCGGGCCCGCCGGTCTGCGCCGTGGCGACGACCTGCCCGACGTCGTGCACGCTCGCGCCGACCCAGCGTCCGAACTCCACCTCGCCGAGCCCGAGCGGATGCTGGAGCAGCGGCAGCACGGCGATGGCGAGCGTGCCGCACAGCGTCACGAGCGCGACGGAGGCGGCGACGTCCTCCTCGTCGCTGCCGGAGGCCTGGCTGACCGCGCCGATCGCCGAGGCACCGCAGATCGAGTAGCCGGTGGCGACCAGCAGTGGCTGGTCCCCCGGCAGCCCGAGCCTGCGTCCGAGCCACAGCGTGCCGCCGAAGGTGGCCGCGACCACGGCGAGCACCATGAGGACGGTGACCCAGCCGAGGCCGAGCACGTCGCCGAGGCTGAGCTTGAGCCCGAGCAGCACGATCCCGAGCCGCATGAGCCGCTTGCCGGCCGTGGACAGGCCGGGCCGGGCCACGCCGCGCACGACCGGCCGCAGCCCGGGTAGGTGGGCCGCCGCCATGCCGAGCACGACGGCGGCGGTGAGCTTGGGCACGGCCGGCACGGCCGCGTGGACGGCGAGCGCGGCGGCGACGCCCGCGGCCGCGAGGAGCAGACCGGGGGCGTCGCCACCGAGCGGGGGCAGGGAGCGGGTGCGGGTGGTCCGCTCCCGGAGGGTCAGCGCCACGCGTTCACCGCTGCCCGTCGGCGGGCAGCCGGTAGACGCGCCGGATGCTGGTGCCGAGGCGCGAGACGTCGGCGCCATACACGTGGATGGAGATGGCGGTGGTGCTGCACGCGTTGCGCACGAGGTGGATGTCGCCGGGCGGGGCGAAGGCGGCGACGGTGCCGGCCGGCCCGGCGACGTGCTCGGTCTCGACGAGCCGGGCGGTGCGGCCGTCGGAGACGAGGCGGTAGCGGATCTCGCTCTCCTGGCCCTCGTGGACCCCGGCGACGCACCAGGAGACGTGGTCGTGGATCGGGGTCTGCTGGCCGGGCAGCCAGACGAGGGCGACGACGGAGAAGCTGCCGTCCTCCTCGGCGTGCACGACGTGCTGCCGGTAGCGGGCGGGGTCGGCCTCGCGCTGGGCGGGGGTGAGCAGGGCGCCGGGGCCCTCGGGGTCGGCCGAGAGGTGGGGGGCGAGGCGTTCGCCGACCAGGTACGCCGTGAGCTCCGGCGGCAGGCCGCGGTCGACGACGGCGCGGATCTCGCCGATGAGGGCGTTCATCCGCTCGGTGAGACGGTCGCTGCCGACCGTGGCTGAGGCTGTCATGCCAGCAGGTTCGGCCAACCGGACCTATCACGTCCAACGAGGGATCGTAAGCAGTATCCCAACGCGCGCTTATAAGTCCGCAGGCGATCGGACCCCCCACGCCTGCGGCCCCGGGCACCGTCGCCACCCGTCGCCACCCGTCGCCACGCGTTGCCGCCAGCCGCCGCCCCGGCGGCGCACCGGGACCAGGCTCAGCACCCCACCCGGCTCGCCGCCGCCTGCCGCAGGTGGTCGAGCACCAGCGCGGTGGCCGGGATCCGCCGGTGTTCGCGCAGCACGTACGCGCTCACGTGCCGCCGCAGGTGCGGCTCCACGGCCCGCCCGGTGACCTTGCGGTGACACATGAAGGAGAGCACGAGCGCCGGCATCAGCGCGATCCCGACGCCGGCCGCGACGAGGCTCTGCACCGCGAGGTTGTCGTCCGTCGAGAAGACGATGTCCGGCGCGAAGCCCTCCTCCGCGCACACGTGCAGCAGGTTGGCGCGGCAGCGCGGACACCCGGCGATCCACCGCTCGCGGTCGAGGTCGGCGAGCCGCACCGCGTGCCGGCGCCCGAGCGGGTGGCCGACCGGTAGCAGTACCGTGAGCAGGTCCTCCATCAGCGGGATCTCGTCCAGCCCCTCCGGCACGTCGGCGGGGGCGCCGGGGTAGCGGAAGGCCAGCGCGATGTCGCACTCCCCGCGCAGCAGCCGCTGGACGGAGTCCGGCGGCTCGGCCTCCAGGAGCTCGACCCGCACGCCCGGGTGCTCGTCGAGCAGCCGCGCCATCGCCTGCGGTATGAGGGTCGCGTTGGCGCTCGGGAACGCGCAGACCCGCACCCGCCCGGTGCGCAGCCGGGCGAGCGCGGCGAGCTGCTGCTGGGCGGCGGAGAGGCTGCCGAGGATCACCTCGGCGTGCCGGGAGAGCGCCTCGCCGGCCTCAGTGAGGCGCAGTCCGCGTCCGGCGCGGGTGAACAGGGGGACGCCGACGGTGCGTTCGAGCGCCTTCATCTGCTGGGTGATGGCGGGCTGGGTGTAGCCGAGTTCGCGGGCCGCCGCCGAGTAGGACCCGGCCCTGACCACCGCGTGGAACGTCCTGATGTGCCGCGAGTCGAACACCGGCTCCATGGCCCCTCCGCCCGGTCGTCTGCCTCCAGCCTCCGCAATCATAAGTGGAAATTTGAGATTGCGGTCCTGACCCCGAGCGCATCTATGGTTCAGTCGCGAACCAGCCCCCACGTCGGCACGGCGGAACGCACCCGCCACACCCGCCACACCCGCCTCACCCGCCTCACTGCTGCGCCGCCGGCGGCAGTCCCAGCGCCACCTCCGCCTTCGCCACCGGCGCCCCGCCCCGCACGCTCGGGCTGCGCCGGCTGCGCTGCTCGACCCACCGGGCGAGCCAGGAGAGCAGGAGGCACATCCCGATGTAGATCGGGGCGATCACGATCACCACGGGGATGAAGGGGAGGTCGTAGTCGAGGTTGGTCGCGATCAGCTTGCCCGCGTGCAGGAACTCCTCGTAGGTGATCAGGAAGCCGAGCGAGGTGTCCTTGAGCGCGACCACCAGCTGGCTGATGATCGCCGGCAGCATCGCCCGGTTGGCCTGCGGCACCAGCACGTAGGCCATCACCTGGGTCTTGCGCAGCCCGAGCGCGTAGGCCGCCTCACGCTGCCCCTTCGGCACGGCGAGCACGCCGGCGCGGAACACCTCGGCCAGCACCGAGCCGTTGTACAGCACCAGCCCGGCGACCAGCGCCCACAGTGGCTGCACCTTCAGCGCGACGAAGATGAAGAAGATCATCACCAGCAGCGGCATGGCCCGGAAGAACTCGACCACCAGCGTGGAGAACCAGCGCACCACCCGGTGGTCCGACAGCCTCCCGGCCGCGAACAGGGCCCCGAAGGGCAGCGCGAACAGCACCGTCCAGCCGAACGCCCGCAGCGTGTTGCCGAGCCCGCGCAGCAGCAGCTCCTGGACGCCGCGGTACTCGAACGGCTCCCACTTCGCGGCCGTGAACTGGTGCGTGTGGAAGAGCATGTAGACGACCCACCCGATCAGGCCCGCGATCAGCACGAGCGCGATCGCGCCGTACATCCGGTGCCGGGCCAGCGCCTTGGGGCCGGGAATGTCGTACAGCGCCGAGGATTCAACGGTCATCGCGACACCGCCAGTCGTCGTTCGAGGAGGTTGAACACGGCGCTGATGGCCAGGGTGATGATCAGGTAGCCGACGGCGATCCAGACGAACGTCCAGACGATGCTGTAGCCCAGCTCGTTGATGGTCCGGTAGGTGCCCAGCAACTCGGTGACGCTGAACGAGCCGGCGATCGCCGTGTTCTTCGCCAGCGCGATCAGCACGCTGCCGAGCGGCGCGACCACCGACCGGTACGCCTGCGGCAGCACCACCAGCCCCATCGTCTGCCCGAAGGTCATGCCCAGGCTGCGCGCCGCCTCGCCCTGTCCGGTCGGCACGGTGTTGACGCCCGAACGCATCGCCTCGCAGACGAACGCCGAGGTGTAGCAGCCGAGGGCGAGCACCGCGAACGTGTAGAAGGGCAGCGTGATGTCGAAACGGGGCAGGCCCAGCACCACGATGAAGAAGAGCAGGGTCAGCGGCGTGTTGCGCAGGATCGTCACCCACGCCGTGCCGAAGATCCGCAGCGGCTTCACCGGTGAGACCCGGAAGCTCGCGATCAGCACGCCCAGCACCAGCGAGAGCACGGCGCTCACCACGAACAGCGAGAGCGTGCCGAGGAACCCGTGCCAGTAGGTCGACCAGTTGTCGGTCAGTGTTTTCACGGCGAGGCGCCTCTCAGTACCGGTCGATCTGCGGCGGGGTCGGCGCGGGCTCCCCGGACAGGCCGAGGGTCACGTCGAACGCCTTCTTCCAGTCGCCGTTCTGCTCGTGCCGGGCCAGGGCGTCGTCCAGCGCGTACCGCAGCACGGTGTCGTTCTTCGGCGTCCCGATCCCGTACGGCTCCGTCGAGAACAGCGGTCCGACGACCTTGAGCTCGTCCGGCACCTTCGCCGCGTAGCCCAGCAGGATCGCGTTGTCCGTGGTGACGGTGTCGACCTGGCCGGTGATCAGGTTGTCCACGCAGGCCGAGTAGGTGTCGTAGCCGATCAGCTTCGCCTTCGGGTACTGCGACTTGATCCGCTGGTACGGGGTCGAGCCCGCGGCCGAGCACACCTTCTTGCCGTTCAGGTCCTGCGGGCCGTGGATGCTGTTGTCGTTCTTGCGCACCAGCAGCGACTGCCCCGCCACGAAGTACGGCCCGGCGAAGCCGACCAGCTTCTTGCGGTTGTCGTTGATGGTGTAGGTGCCGACGTAGTAGTCCACCTGGCCGTTCTGCAGCGCCGTCTCGCGGTTGGCCGAGGCGATGGTCTTGAACTGGATCTTGTCCGGCCCGAACCCGAGCGAGGCCCCGACCATCTTGGCGATCTCGATGTCGAAGCCCGAGTAGACGCCGGTGGCCGGGTTCTTCTGCCCCAGGTACGGCTGGTCCTCCTTGGCGCCGACCACCAGGTGGCCGCGGCTGCGGGCCGCGTCCAGGGTGGACGAGCCGGTGATCGCGGCGGCGTCCTGCACCTGGTAGCTGGGCAGGGCGCTGGGCTGCGGGCCTTTGGGCGGCGGGGTGCCGGCCTTGCCGCAGGCCGCCGCCAGCACGGCGAGCACCAGCACGGCGGCGGCCCTGCGCCTCTTCCTCACGGCCTTCCTCATCACCGGCGCCGCCTCAGTGCTTCAGGATCTTGGAAAGGAAGTCCTGGGCGCGCTCGCTCTCGGGAGCGCTGAAGAACGCCTCGGGGGCGCGGTCCTCGACGATCCGGCCGTCCGCCATGAAGACCACCCGGTTCGCCGAGGCCCGGGCGAAGCCCATCTCGTGCGTGACGACGATCATCGTCATGCCCTCGTGGGCGAGCTGGCGCATGACGTCCAGCACCTCGTTGATCATCTCGGGGTCGAGGGCCGAGGTGGGCTCGTCGAACAGCAGCGCCTTGGGGTCCATCGCCAGCGCACGGGCGATCGCCACGCGCTGCTGCTGGCCGCCGGACAGCTGCGCGGGGTACTTGTCGGCCTGCGTCGCCAGTCCGACCCGCTCCAGCAGTGTCCGGGACTTGGCGTCCGCCTCCGCCCTGGACCGCCCGCGCACCTTGATCTGGGCGAGCGAGACGTTCTGCAGCACCGTCTTGTGCGCGAACAGGTTGAAGGACTGGAACACCATCCCGACCTCGGCCCGCAGCCTGGCCAGCCCCTTGCCCTCGGCGGGCAGCGGCTCGCCGTCGATCAGGATGGTGCCCTCCTCGATGGGCTCCAGCCGGTTGATGGCCCGGCAGAGCGTGGACTTGCCGGAACCGGAGGGACCGATCACCACGACGACCTCGCCGCGGCCGACCGTCAACTCGATGTCCTGCAGGACGTGCAGGTCCCCGAAGTGCTTGTTGACGCCGCGCATCTCGATCAGCGGCGCGAACCCGGACGCGCCGCCCCGCGCCGGCCCGGGGCCAGTGGTCACCGGGCGCGCCGCCCCTTCAGCAGCCAGCCCAGCGCGCCGCCCGCGAGCAGGGTGGCCAGCAGGGCGATCCACAGCGGCGCGGTGACGGTGAACACCCAGAACTGGATCTTCACCTTGTCGAGGTTGGCGAACAGGAACCACACCGCGAGGACGACGATGACGCCGATCCCGATGTACCGGGTGGGGATCCCGCCGATCTCGCTGCGCTGGGGGCTGGACGAGCCGCCTGAAACTTTGGTCACCGGAGCAGTCTGCGGCCCCCGACCCCGGTTTGCCCGGATGCGCGCCCTTCGGTGCGGGCGGAGTAACCCGCACGGGGCAATCCGGCCCCGCGCGGGTTTGGGACGCGCAGGGCGCGGAGGCCACCGACCCCGAGGCGTACTACCGCTCGTCCCGCCAGGAACGCCACAGCGCCGCGTACGGGCCGCCGGCCGCGACCAGCTCCGGGTGGCTGCCGTACTCGCTGATCCGCCCGCCCTCGACCACCGCGATCACGTCGGCGTCGTGCGCGGTGTGCAGCCGGTGCGCGATGGCGATGACCGTCCGCCCCTCCAGCACCCGGGAGAGCGAGCGCTCCAGGTGCCGGGCGGCGCGCGGGTCGAGCAGCGAGGTGGCCTCGTCCAGCACGAGGGTGTGCGGGTCGGCCAGCACCAGCCGGGCCAGAGCCAGTTGCTGGGCCTGCGGCGGAGTCAGCGCGGCGCCGCCGGAGCCGACCTCGGTGTCCAGGCCCTCCGGGAGGGCGTCCACCCAGGAGCCGGCGTCCACCGCGTCGAGCGCGGCCCGCAGCTCGGTGTCGTCGGCCCCGGGCGCGGCCAGCCGCAGGTTGTCCCGCAGCGTGCCCACGAAGACGTGGTGCTCCTGGTTGACGAGCGCCACCTCGGCCCGCACCCGCTCGGCCGGCATCCGCGCGAGCGCCGCCCCGCCGAGCGTGACACTGCCCCGGCCGGGCGCGTAGATCCCGGCCAGCAGCCGGCCGAGGGTGGACTTGCCCGCCCCGGACGGCCCGACCAGCGCCACCCGACTGCCCGGGGCGACGTCCAGGCTGATCCCGTGCAGGACGTCCGCGCCCTCGCGGTAGCCGAACCGCACGTCCGTGGCCTCGACCCGGCGGCCCTGCGGACGCGCGCCCTCGTCGCCCTCGTGCTCCGGTACCTCGCGGACGCCGACCAGCCGGGCCAGCGAGGCCTGCCCGATCTGCAGTTCGTCGTACCAGCGCAGGATCAGGTCGACCGGGCCGGTGAGCATCTGCGCGTACAGCACCCCGGTGGTCAGCTGGCCGACGGTGATCCACCCGCGGAGGGCGAAGAGGCCGCCCAGCACCAGCGTGGCCAGCACCGCTGAGGCGTAGACAGCGTCGACGGTCGGGAACCACACCGAGCGGAGCCACAGCGTGTACCGCTCCCAGGCCAGCCACTCGCGCAGCTTGCGGTCCGTCAGCCGGACCCGCTGGTCGCCCAGGCGCAGCGCCTCGACCGTCCGCCCGGCGTCCACCGTCTCGGCGAGCACGGTGTTCACCGCGGCGTACCCGGCCGACTCGTTGCGGTAGGACCGCGGCGCGCGCCGGAAGTACCAGCGGGAGCTGGCCAACAGCAGCGGGAGCCCGACCAGCGAGGTGAGCGCGAGCAGCGGCGAGGTGACCAGCAGCGCTCCGAGCACGAGCAGCAAGGAGACGACGGCGACGGCGAGTTCGGGCACCGCCTCGCGCACGGACTTGTCCAGCCGGTCGATGTCGGTGGTGCCCCGGGAGACGAGGTCGCCGGTGCCGGCCCGCTCCAGGACGCCGGTGGGCAGGGCGACCGAGCGGACCAGGAAGTCCTCGCGCAGGTCCGCGAGGACCCGCTCGCCGAGGATCGCGCCGCGCATCCGGGACCAGCCGGTGAAGGCGGACTGCACCGCCAGCGCCAGCAGGTACCAGCCGACGGTCACCCCGATGGAGGCGCGCGCGCCGTCCGCGGCGAGCGACTCGACCAGCCCGCCCAGCACCCAGGGCCCGACCAGCCCGGCGAGCGTGGCCACCGAGTGCAGCGTGACCACCCCGGAGAAGGCCCCGCGGTGGCGCCGCGCGAGCAGCCGCAGGTACGAGCGCACGGCGGCCGGGGAGCCGACCGGCAGGGTGGCGGCCGGCCCCTGCTCCTGATGCAGAGGGGGCTTCATGAGGTACTCCTCGCTGGCGTCGCAGGACAGGTGACGGACGTGCTCACGCGGCACCCTCCCCGGCTCTCGCCGCGACCGGAGCCGCAGCCACAGCCGCCACCGCGGGCACGGCCTCCTCGTCACGGGTGACCACCGACCGGTACGCGGGCTCCGCCCGCATCAGCTCGCGGTGCCGCCCGGCCGCGACCGCCCGGCCGTCGCGGATCAGCACCACCCGGTCCGCCTGGTCGAGCAGCAGCGGACTGGTCGCGAACACCACCGTGGTGCGCCCGGTCCGGACCTCCCGCAAGCCGGTGGCGATCCGCGACTCGGTGTGGGCGTCGACCGCGCTGGTGGGTTCGTCCAGGACGAGCACCGGCGGGTCGGCCAGCAGCGCGCGGGCCAGCGCGAGCCGCTGGCGCTGGCCGCCGGACAGCGACCGGCCGCGCTCGGTGATCAGGGCGCGCATCGGGTCTCCCCCGCACTCCGGCGAGCCCTCCACCAGGGCCTGCAGCACGTCCTCGGAGCGGGCCGCCGCGAGCGCCTCGGCCACCGGCACCCGGCCCGAGGACGGGATGTCGAACAGGCCGGCCAGCGTGCCGGAGAGCAGCACCGGCTCCTTGTCGTGGACCAGCACCGCGGCCCGGGCCTCGGCCAGCGGCACCGCGTCCAGCTCCGTCCCGCCGAGCCGGGCGCAGGGCCGCCGCTCCTCCTCGGCCGCCGGGACGTGCCCGCCGAGCCGCTCGGCGAGCGCCCCGGCGAAGTCCGGGTCGCCGCAGACCACGGCGGTCAGCTCACCGGCCCGGGCGGTCAGCCCCGTCACCGGATCGTGCAGGTCGCAGTGGTCCGGCCGGGTCAGCGAGGCCTGCGCGGCGCCGCTGGTCCGGCGCAGCGAGAGCACCCGGACGGCGCGGCCCGCGGAGACCCGGGCGACACTCCAGGCGTGCGCGGCCTCGCCGAGGATCCGCAGCGGCGCCGCCAGGAAGGCGGTGGCGCCGTACACGGCGATCAGGGTGCCGACGGCGAGCTCGCCGGAGGCCGCCAGCCGGGCCCCGTACCAGGTGACCCCGATGACGAACAGGCCCGGCAGCAGCACCTGTTGGGCCTGCATCAGGGACCACAGCCGGGCCGAGCGGACGGCCGCGGCGCGGACCTTCTGGGAGGCCGCGCGGTAGCGCTCCAGGAACAGTTCCTCGCCGCCGATGCCGCGCAGCACCCGCAGCCCGGCGACGGTGTCGGCGGCGAGCTCGGTGGCCTTGCCGCCGAGCTCGCGCTGCTTCTCGTAGCGCCGCTCGAACGGTCCGATCAGCGGCCAGACGGAGGCCGCGAGCACCGGCACGCCGAGCAGCACGCCGAGGCCGAGCACCGGTTCGCTCACCAGCACCACCGCGCTGACGGCCAGCCAGACGATCACCGCGGCCCGGACGCGGGCGACCAGCTCGACGTACCAGCCGATCCGCTCGACGTCCCCGCTGCCGACCGCGACGACCTCGCCGGTGGCGATCCGCCGGGACAGCCCGGCGCCGAGGTGCGAGGCCTGCCGGGCGACCAACTGCCGGACGTGGGTGGCGGCGTGGATCCAGTTCCAGACCGCCTGGCGGTGCAGCAGGACGGTGCCGAGCGAGGCGACCGCGGCGAGCAGCACCACGAGGGCGCCGGCCCGCCAGATCCCGCCCGCGTCGCCGTCCACGGCGGCCTGGACGCCGTGTCCGAGCGGGACGGGCAGGGCGGCCTGGCCGCCCATCTCCAGCAGCGCCCAGCAGGTGGAGAGCACCTGCCCGCGCCGCTGGGCGCGCTGGAGCCAGCGCAGGAGGGCGAGGGGTGAGGAGAGGTCGGGACGGCCGGGATCGGCCAGGGGGAGGGTTGCGAGCGGCATGACACTCCGATGCCGGTGGTTCGGGGGACGGTCCTGGGCGGCCCGGACCGGCGCGCGGAACGGCGGCACGCCAGACGACGGCACGCCGGTTCGGCGGCACGCGGCCCGCGGCGAGCAGGGCCGCGGTGCGCACGGTCCGGGAGGGTTCGGGATGGTTCGGGGCGCCGCGCGTCACGGACGGCACGGGCGGCAAGGCGACGGAAACGCGCCCGGCGACGGCCCGGGCGGACTGGGGAGGGCACGAAGGGCCCGTGTCTCAGGAGGTCATGGCCGCGAGCCTGCCAACCCGGATGTGATCCGCGCAACAGGTTTTCCGGGCCCGCCCCCGCGGTTCCGCGCCCGGGCACCCCGCGGCCCCGCAAGGTTCACCCGAACGGCGGGAACAAACCCCCCCGGAGCACCAGTTGCCCCACTGGAACCCATGGTCGACCAGGAGGGCACCCCTTCCCGTGAGCAACATCCCCACCGTGACCCTGAACGACGGCACGCGGATCCCGCAGCTCGGCTTCGGCGTGTGGCAGGTCCCGGACGCGGAGGCCACCCCGGCCGTCCGCACCGCCATCGAGGCGGGCTACCGCTCGATCGACACCGCGGCGATCTACGAGAACGAGACGGGCACCGGCCAGGCCGTCACCGAGGCGCTGGCCGGCGGCGTGGCCCGCGAGGACCTCTACATCACCACGAAGCTGTGGAACTCCGGCACCCGCGACTGGTCCGGCGCGCAGGGCCGGGACGCGGTCCTGCGCGAGTTCGACGCCTCGCTGGCCAAGCTCGGCCTGGAGTACGTCGACCTCTACCTGATCCACTGGCCGCGCCCGATGCACGGCACCTACCCGAACGTCTGGAAGGCACTGGAGCAGCTCAAGGCGGACGGCCGGGCCCGCTCCATCGGCGTCTCGAACTTCGGCCCCGAGCAGCTGACCCGCCTGGTCGACGAGGCCTCGGTGGTCCCGGCGCTCAACCAGGTGGAGCTGCACCCGTACTTCCCGCAGACGGAGCTGCGCGCCTTCCACGCCGAGCACGGCATCGCCACCGAGGCGTGGAGCCCGCTGGGCCAGGGCAAGGACCTGCTCACCGAGCCGGCACTGGTGAAGATCGCCGAGAAGCACGGCCGCACGGTCGCCCAGGTCGTGCTCCGCTGGCACCTGCAGAGCGGCATCATCGCGATCCCGAAGTCGGTCACCCCCTCCCGCATCCGGGAGAACCTGGACGTGACCGGCTTCGAGCTGGACGCGGACGACCTGGCCGCGGTCGCCGGCGTCGCCACCGGTGAGCGCATCGGCCCGGACCCGCAGGGCTTCGACTGGAACTGAGCCCCGGCAAGCCGCGACCGGCTGAGCGGCCGGCGCCGCAGCACCCGTAGCCACCAGGCCGACGGTCATATCGAAAGACCGCCCGCTCCTGAACGGAGTGGGCGGTCTTCGGCATGCCCGGAACGAGTCCGTGCCGCACATATGTGAGCACACAAGCACACGATCACTACGACACGGGCCCGAAACCCTCCCCGACCCACCCCCGTCCGACCCAGGGTCGGCCGTACGTTGGCGAATCGTTTTGGCTGGGGTTCAAAAGGGCGAAGGCTAGAGCCTGGCGGCCTTGCCGATCAGCGCGAGCGCCGGGCCGTGCTCGTGCTCCTCCAGCGGCGCCAGCAGCAACTGCTGCACCTTGGCGACGCCGGCAGCCGAGCGGTGCAGGAGGTCCTGGCCCGCCGGCGAGAGCGAGAGCAGGTTGCGCCGCCCGTCCGAGGGGTCGCGGCGGCGCTGCACCAGACCGCGGCGGACGAGACGGCTCACCATCTCGGCCATCGTGGCCTTGTCCAGCGAGGCCAGCTCACCGACCGTGCGCTGGTCCGCGCCCGGTTCCAGCTCCAGCGCGTCGAGCACCGCGTACTGCGGAGCGGTGAGCTCCGCGCCGACGTGCTCCGACCAGAGCTTGGTGTGCACCTGCTGGCTCACCCTGATCAGGTAGCCGATCGCCCGCTGGGCGTCCAGTATCGGCCGCGCGTCGCTGTACACGACCGCCGCGGGCTCCAGCCTGGCTATCTTGGCCATCACCCGGACGATCTCGACCTGCTCGTCCGCGGCGAGCGGCTCGAACAGCGTGCGCTGCACGCGGACCACGCCTCCGGTGGCCTCGCGCACCGCCTGGGCCCCGCTCTGCGACAGAGCGAGGAGCTTGCGCCGGCCGTCGGCCGGGTCGCGCCTTCTCAGCACCAGGCCGCGGCGGACCAGCCGCGCGACCATCTCCGCCATCGTGGCCTTGTCCAGCGAGGCTCGCTCGCCGACCGTCCTCTGGTCCGCGCCCGGTTCCAGCGCGAGGACCAGCAGAACGGCGAACTGCGGAGCCGTGAGATCGGCTCCGACGTGTTCGGACCACAGTCGCGTGTGGACCTGCTGTGCAACGCGGATGAGGTGTCCGGGCGACTGCTGCAGTCGCGCGGACACGCGGGTCGTCGGGATCTCCCCCAGCACCATGTATCCGTCCCGATGTCACACCCGGTGTGTGTGGGACACCCGGGTGGGGCAGTAACGGCGAGTGGGCGTCCAGCTATGAGGGAGGGCGCTCCAGCCGTGCAGCCGGTGGCTGCTGGCGGACACTATACAAACGGCGGGCCCTCGCTGGCAGGCAGGGGCGGATAGTAGACGCAGGTTCGGCAACATTGGCATATTTACGCGCCGCCACGCCTTCTCGGTAACCCGTTCTCAGCAGAAAGCCGACCGGTCGGTCCTTACCCACCGTCACCTGCGCGTCTCCGCCCTGGCCGCCTTCCCTACTCGCCGGTAGGGTGTGGCCAGCGTCACCCGGGGACGCCCTTCCCTGGGAAAATCCTGAGAGAGACGAGAGCGAGCATGACCGAGCAGAGCACCCCCCGGGTCGCCGTCGTCACCGGCGCCGGACGCGGCCTGGGCGCCGCCACCGCCCTCCGGCTGGCCGCCGACGGCTACGCGGTCGCGGTCCTCGACCTGGACGAGGCGGCCGGCAAGGACACCGTCGACCGGATCACCGCCGCCGGGGGCCGGGCCCTCGCGGTCGGCGCCGACGTCTCGGACGCCGGCCAGGTCCAGGCCGCCGTGGACCGCGTCGTGGCCGAGCTCGGCGCCCCCGTCGTCCTGGTCAACAACGCCGGAGTGCTCCGCGACAACCTGCTCTTCAAGATGTCCGAGTCCGACTGGGACACGGTCATGAACGTGCACCTGCGCGGCGCCTTCCTGATGACCCGCGCGGTGCAGAAGTACATGGTGGACGCGGGTTTCGGCCGCATCGTCAACCTGTCCTCCTCGTCCGCCCAGGGCAACCGCGGCCAGGCCAACTACTCGGCCGCCAAGGCGGGCCTGCAGGGCTTCACCAAGACTTTGGCCATCGAGCTCGGCAAGTTCGGCGTGACCGCCAACGCCGTGGCCCCGGGCTTCATCGCCACGGACATGACCGCGGCCACCGCGGCCCGGGTCGGCATGGACTTCGAAGACTTCAAGCGGGCCGCAGCCTCTCAGATCCCGGTCCAGCGGGTCGGTCTGCCTGAGGACGTGGCCCACACCATCTCCTTCCTGGCGAGCGAGGGCGCCGGCTTCGTCTCCGGTCAGGTGATCTACGTCGCGGGCGGCCCCCTCGACTGACCCCTCTCCTGAGCACGGAACCTACACAGGGTGACCACGGGGCGGACGGCCGGGCGGACCGGCCGTCCGCCCCGTTCTTTTTACCGAGCCTTTTGAAGGATGATTCGAACACCACACGGACTTTCGATCGGCGATTAGCCGAAATCACTCCCCGGACCATCCCCCGTCGGCCTGATTGTCGATTTCCCGGGAAAATGACAATTCCCTCCGGAATGGCACCGGACGGATGGGTAGGGTCACCCCCGTGCCCGCCCCGAGTACCTCCCGGCAATTCCCGAACCAGCGAGCGGAGAACACCTCCCGCCGCCCCGCCGGACCGGCCCCCCACAGCCCCGCGCCCCCGGCCCCGGACGGCCGCGCGCCGCTCGGCCCGGCCGCCGCCGAGCCCGGCTGGCCCCCGATGAGCCGCCGCCGCGCCCTCCTGCTCCTCGCCACCTGCGCCGGCTACCTGCTGGTACTCGCCGGTGTACTCCTCAACACCGCCCTGGTCGACCTCGACTGGTCGGTCCGTCTGCTGCGCCCCTACGAGCGCTGGCCCAGCCTGGAACCGCTGCTCGACACCTGGGTGGTCGCCGGCCAGCGCGGCCCCTCCGCGATCGCCGCCTTCGCCTGGCTCGCCTGGCGCGCCCACCGGCTCGGCCGGCTGCGCCCGCTCCTGGTGATGGGCGTCGCCCTGCTGCTGCTCAACGTCACCGTGGGCGCCGTCAAGATCGTCACCGGCAGGCTCGGCCCGCACTACGCCCAGTACGTCGGCTCCCCCGAGCTCTTCTCCGGCGGCACGATCTTCCCCTCCGGCCACACCGCCAACGCGGTCGTCACCTGGGGCGTGCTCGCCTACCTCGCCGTCCGCTGGCGCCGCACCGGCGCGCTGATCGCCGCCGCCACCGCCTGCTCGATCGGGCTGACCACCGTCTACCTGGGCACCCACTGGGTCACCGACGTCCTGGCCGGCTGGGCCGCCGGACTGCTGGTGCTGCTCTCCCTCCCGCTGCTGGAGCCGCTCGTCACCACGGCCGAGCAGTGGCTCACCAGCCGCGGGCGGCGCGGAAGCCGCCGGGACGTCCGGGATGGCTGAGCGACGACGCCGGACCGGCTGAGCGACGGCCGGGTCAACGACCCGCCCCGGGGCCTCATCCCTCCCAGCTACGTTCCACGACGCCGTCGCGCACCGCCAGGTTGAGCCGCCCCTCCCGGTACTCCATGGTGATCACCGCGTCCGGTTCCAGCACCCGGACCGACGCCCACCCGTGCCGCCGGGCCAGTTCCCGCGCCCGCTCGATCCGCAGTCCCGCGTAGCCCTCGGCGTCCCCCGCCACCCCGCCCGACTCCGTCATCGCCCCTCCCCGGCCCGTTCCCCGGACGTACGCTGGAATCGTAGCCCGCACCCGTGCGACCGGGAGGTGAACGGGCATGCGCACCACGACCCCGCGGCGCTGGCGCAGCGGCACCGAGCCCTCGACCGCCCGCAGCGACCTCAAGCTCCGCTACCTGCTGTCGCTCATCTTCACCCCGTTGTTCGCGCTCGCGACGGTGGCCTTCGCGGTCTGGGCGTCCGTCGCCCCGTCGTACGGGGCCCCGAGCAGCGGCACCCTCACCGGGTTCGCGGTCACGATGGGCCTGCTCACCCTGTTCGCCGCCGTCGATCTCGTCGTGGTCATCCGGCGCCGCCGGACCGAGCTCTGACGCGGTGTCTCCCCCGGAGCGGGAAGTCGGCCCCACCGACCTCCCGCTCCGCGCGGCAGCGCGGCAGCGACCGGTCAGCGGTTGCCGACGGCCTGCTTCACCAGCGTCCGCCCGAAGTCCCACATCAGCCCGCTCCCCCGGTGCGCGTCGTCCATGACGTCGGTGAACGCCGTGACGAACCGGTCGACGTCCCGCTCGGTGATGATCAGCGGCGGGATCAGCTTGATCACCTCCAGGTGGTCCCCGGACACCTGGGTCAGGATCCGGTGGCGCTGGAGCAGCGGCACGACCACCATCTGGGCGAACAGCCCCTTGCGGGCCGCCTGGAGCGCGGTCCACCCGGTGCGCAGCTTGAGCGACTTCGGCCGCCCGAACTCGATGCCGATCATCAGCCCCTTGCCGCGCACCTCGGCCAGCAGTTCGTACCTGTCGACGAGCGCGGCGAGCCGCTCCCGGAAGTGGTCGCCGACCTGCCGGGCGTTCTCGACCACCTTCTCCTCGCGCATGACCTCCAGGGTCGCGAGCCCGGCGGCCATCGCCTGGGCGTTGGAGCCGAAGCTGGCCGAGTGGACGAGCACGCGGTCCATCGAGGAGTACACCTTTTCGAAGATCCAGCCCTTGCCGAGCGTCGCCCCCACCGGCACGTACCCGCCGGACAGCGCCTTGGCCGCGCAGACCAGGTCGGGCAGCACGCCCTCCTCGTGCTGGTGGGCGAAGAACTCGCCGGTGCGGCCGATCCCGGTCTGCACCTCGTCGCAGATCAGCAGCGCCTTGTGCTCGTGGAGCAGTTCCTGGGCCGCGCGCAGCCAGCCGGGCGGCGGCGTGAGGACGCCCTTGCCCTGGATCGGCTCGACGATCAGCGCCGCGACGTCGCCGCGCTTCAGTTCCCTGGCCAGCGCGCCGAGGTCGCCGAGCGGGATGGCGGTGTCGGGCAGCAGCGGGTCGAAGCCCTTGCGGAAGCCGCTCTCCCCGTTGACGGAGAGCGAGCCGGTGGTCAGCCCGTGGAAGGCGTGGTCGGCGTAGAGGATCCGCTTGCGGCCGGTGGCGTAGCGGGCGAACTTGAGCGCGGTCTCGACCGCCTCGGTGCCGCTGTTGCCGAAGAACACCCGGTCCAGCCCCGGCGCGTACGAGAGCAGCCGCTCGGCCAGCAGTCCGGGCAGCGGCGAGCAGTCGAAGCGCACGAGGTCGGGCAGGTCGAGGTCCATGACCTGCTGGACCGCCGAGCGCACCACGGGGTGGTGGCGTCCGAGGGCGAAGATGCCGAAGCCGGCCAGCATGTCGAGGTACTCGTTGCCCTCGGCGTCGTAGAAGTACGGGCCCCGCGCGCGCTCGTAGTACTTGTCGAAGCCGATGGTGTGGAGCATCCGCGGCAGCTGCGGGTTGAGGTAGCGGCCGTGCAGCTCGTACCGCTCGGCGCCGCGCTCGGCGAGGAGTGCGGCGAGGTCGAAGCGGCCGTCGGTCGGGGCGGGGTCAGCCGGCATGGCGCGGGTTCGCTCCTCTGGTCGGTAGCAGGTTCTTGGCGAAGACGGCGGTCTGGGCCGCGACCCCGGTGCCGGTCAGCCCGGCCTCCTCCAGGACCTCGCCGCGGGCGGCGTGGCCGAGGAACTCCTGGGGCAGGCCGAGCACCCGCACCGGCACGTCGACGTCGGCGTCGCGCAGCGCCTGGGCGACGGCGGCTCCCACGCCCCCCGTGCGCCCGTTGTCCTCGACCGTGACCACCAGCCGGTGGGCGGCGGCCAGGGCGGGCAGCGCCGGGTCGACGGGCTTGACCCACCGCGGGTCGACGACGGTCGCTGCGAAGCCCTCGGCGATCAGCAGCCGGGCGGCGTCCAGGCAGGCCGGCGCGGTGGTGCCGACGGCGACGAGGAGGATCTCGGGCAGGTCGCCGGTGCGCAGCAGGACGTCCACGCCGCCGATCCGTTCGATGGCCGGGACGGCGGGCCCGATGGTCGCCTTGGGGAAGCGCACGACGGTGGGCGCGTCGGCGACGTCGACGGCCTCGCGCAGCTGGGCGCGCAGCTGGTCGGCGTCGCGCGGGGCGGCCAGTCGCAGGCCCGGCACGACCTGGAGGATCGACATGTCCCACATGCCGTTGTGCGAGGCGCCGTCCGGCCCGGTGACCCCGGAGCGGTCGAGGACGAAGGTGACGCCGAGCCGGTGCAGGGCGACGTCCATCAGGACCTGGTCGAAGGCGCGGTTGAGGAAGGTCGCGTAGACGGCGACGACGGGGTGCAGGCCGCCGGTGGCGAGGCCTGCGGCGCTGGTGACGGCGTGCTGCTCGGCGATGCCGACGTCGAAGGTGCGCTCGGGGTGGGCCTTGGCGAACCGTTCCAGCCCGACCGGTTGGAGCATCGCCGCGGTGATCGCGACGACGTCGGGCCGCTCGGCGCCGATCGCGGCCATCTCGTCGCCGAACACCGAGGTCCACGAGACGCCGGCGCTGGGCGAGATGGGCAGGCAGGTGTAGGGGTCGATCGGGTTGACGGCGTGGAAGCGGTCGGCCTCGTCCTGCTCGGCGGGCCGGTAGCCGCGCCCCTTGACGGTCAGGCAGTGCACGATGACCGGGCCGCCGAAGCCCCGGGCCTGGCGCAGCGCCTGTTCGACGGCGCCGAGGTCGTGGCCGTCGATCGGGCCGAGGTACTTGAGGCCGAGGTCCTCGAACATGCCCTGCGGGGCGAAGGCGTCCTTGAAGCCCTTCTTGGCGCCGTGCAGCGCGTCGAAGATCGGCTGGCCGACCAGCGGGGTGCGTTGCAGCGCGCCCTTGCCGAGGGCGAGGAAGCGTTCGTAGCCCTGGGTGGTGCGCAGGGTGGCGAGGTGGTGGGCGAGGCCGCCGATCGTCCTGGCGTAGGACCGCTCGTTGTCGTTGACGACGATGACGAGCGGCCGGTCCTTCGCGTCGGCGATGTTGTTGAGCGCCTCCCAGGCGAGCCCGCCGGTGAGCGCGCCGTCGCCGATGACGGCGACGGTGTGCCGGTCGTGCTGGCCGAGCAGCTGGGCGGCCTTGGCGAGGCCGTCGGCGTAGGAGAGGGCGGTGGAGGCGTGCGAGTTCTCGACGAGGTCGTGCTCGGACTCGGCGCGCGACGGGTAGCCGGACAGGCCGCCCTTCATCCGCAGCCGGCTGAAGTCCTGGCGCCCGGTGAGGAGTTTGTGGACGTAGCTCTGGTGTCCGGTGTCGAAGACGATCCGGTCGTAGGGCGAGTCGAAGACCCGGTGCAGGGCGATGGTCAGCTCCACCACGCCGAGGTTCGGGCCGAGGTGCCCGCCGGTCCGGGTGACGGCGTCGATCAGGAAGTCGCGGATCTCGTCGGCGAGCAGCGGCAGTTCGGCGGCGGAGAGCTTGCGCAGGTCGGCCGGGGACGTGACGCTGGAGAGCAGTGACATGGGTACACCTCACGACTCGAGTGGTGCGGTGGTGCCTTCGCCCCCGAGGGGCGGGGCCGGCCCGGGCACGGCGCCCGGGCCGGTCTGGAGCGACCGGGCCGCCGGAGCGGCCCCGGTCAGCGGCCGCGCTTGGCGCCGACGGTGTCGGTGATCGCGCGCAGGGACTCCTTGAGCGAACCCATGGTGGCGAGGACGGCCGTCGGCTCGTAGCCGCAGTGGGCCATGCAGTTCTCGCAGCGTGGGTCCTTGCCGCGGCCGTACTTGCTCCAGTCGGTCTTCTCGACCAGCTCGCGGTAGGTGGGCACGTACCCGTCGGCCATCAGGTAGCAGGGCCGCTGCCAGCCGAAGAGCGAGTAGTTGGGGATGCCCCACGGCGTGCACTCGAAGTCCTTCTTGCCCTCCAGGAAGTCCAGGAAGAGCGGACTGTGGTTGAGGCGCCAGCGCTGGCGGTTGCCGCCGGCGAAGGCCTTTCGGAACAGCTCGCGGGTCTGGCTGACGCCGAGGAAGTGCTCCTGGTCGGGGGCCTTCTCGTAGGCGTAGGCCGGAGAGATCATCATCTCGTCGACCTTGAGCTCGTCGTTGAGGTAGTCCAGCACCTCGATGACGGTCTGCGGGGTGTCGGTGTTGAAGAAGGTGCTGTTGGTGGTGACCCGGAAGCCGCGCCGCTTGGCTTCCTTGATCGCCGCCACCGCCTCGTCGAAGGTGCCCTCCTTGGCCACCGACTCGTCGTGCCGCTCGCGCATGCCGTCGATGTGCACGGCGAAGGTGAAGTAGGGCGAAGGCCGGAACTTGTCGATCTTCTTGCGCAGCAGCAGCGCGTTGGTGCACAGGAACACGTACTTGCGGCGCTCCACCAGCTGCCGGACGATCTCGTCGATCTGCGGGTGCATCAGCGGCTCGCCGCCGGCGATCGAGACCATCGGCGCCCCGGACTCCAGCACCGCGCCGACCGCCTGGGCGACCGGCATCCGCTGCTTCAGCACGCCCGCCGGGTGCTGGATCTTGCCGCAGCCCTCGCACGCGAGGTTGCAGGCGAACAACGGCTCCAGCTCGACGATCAGCGGGAACTTGTCCCGCCGTTTGAGCAGCTTCTGCTGCATGAGGTAGGTGCCGACCCGCACGGTCTGGCGCAACGGCATGGCCATGGCTAGCTCGCCTCCTGGGGGAGCGTCGAGGATGTGGGGTGGTGCGGTTCGCTGCGGCCCGTGAGGTCCTGCCGGTACCAGTCGACGAGGGCGGGGACGGTCGCGCGCAGGGTCCGCCAGGCGCGCACCCCCGCGGGGAGCGTCCCGGGGCGGAGCAACTCCCGCTCGGGGGTGTCCACGACCACCCGCAGGACGGCCGCGGGCAGCGCGGGCCGCAGCTCGTGCAGCGCGGCGAGGACGGCGGCGGCCTCCATGTCGACGGCGAGCGCGCCCTGGAGGTACAGGGCCCGCCGTTCGAGGCCGCGGACCACGTGGTCCGCGGTGTGGTGCACCCCGTTGTGCACGGCCAGCCCGCGCTCCTTGAGCGCCCGGGCGAGGTCGGCGGCCGAGCGGACGGCGTACAGGTTGCCCTCGGCGTCGCGCACGCCGTCGGCGACGACGACGTCCCCCGGGGCGATCCCGGGGCCGACGGCCGCGCCGAAACCGGCCACCACGACCGCGCCGTAACCGCCCGGGGCGCAGCCGAGCACCCGGCGCACCGCGTGGCCGGCCCGCCGCCGGCCGACCCCGGTGCGCAGCAGCACCGGCGGGCCGCCCGCCGAGCCGCGCCAGTCCCCGCCGCGCAGGGCCCAGACCTCGGGGCCGAGCGCGCAGAGCACCAGCAGGGGCGGGGTGGTCACCGTGACGCCCCGATCGCCGGGCTGCCGCCCTCCCGCAGGACCGCGGGGCCGCCGCCCAGGTAGCGGCCGAGCGCGGTGACGGGGAAGACCAGCCGGTAGAGGTGGTAGTTGATGGAGAAGTCCCACGGGAAGCCGGTGCCGGTGAACTGCGGCTCGTCCCAGGTGCCTTCGGGCAGCTGGGTGCGCACCAGCCAGTCGACCCCGCGCTCCACCGCCGGGTTGGCCCTGCGGTCCGGGCCCTCGCCGGCGGCGAGCAGCGCCATGAGCGCCCACGCGGTCTGCGAGGCGGTCGAGTCGCCGCGCCCGGCCCAGCGCGCCGGGTCGTCGTAGGAGCGCATGTCCTCGCCCCAGCCGCCGTCGGCGTTCTGGCGGTCCTCCAGCCAGCGGACGGCCCGGCGGATCGCCGGGTGCTCGTCCGGCACGCCGGCCGCGACGAGGGCGGGCAGCACCGAGCCGGTGCCGTAGATGTAGTTGGTGCCCCAGCGGCCGAACCAGGAGCCGTCGGCCTCCTGGTTGCGCAGCAGCCACTCCACGCCGCGCCGGGTGCGCGGGTCACGCGCCTGCCCGACCTCGGCGAGCATCTCGACGACGTGCGCGGTGACGTCGGCGGACGGCGGGTCGACCACCTCGCCGAAGTCGCAGAACGGCAGCTTGTTCGGCAGCGTGCTGGTGTTGTCGACGTCGAAGGCGCCCCAGGCGCCGTTCTTGGACTGCATGCCGAGGTTCCAGCGCACCCCGCGGTCCACCGCCCCGCCGACCTTCGCCGGGTCGGGGTGGGCGACGCGACGCAGCGCGAGCACCACTTCGGCGGTGTCGTCGATGTCGGGGTAGGTGTCGTTCTCGAACTCGAACGCCCAGCCGCCCGCCTCCAGCGAGGGCCGCCGCACGCTCCAGTCGCCGCGCTTGCGGATCTCCTCGCCGAGCATCCAGTCGACGGCGGTCACCAGCGCCGGGTGATCGGCCGGCAGTCCGGCGTCGACCAGCGCGATGGTGGCCAGGCAGGTGTCCCAGACCGGGGACTGGCAGGCCTCCAGCCAGCGCATGCCGTCCTCGGTGTGCACGGTGAAGCGGTCGAAGGCGCGGAGCCCGGCCTGCATCACCGGGTGCTCCAGCTCGTAGCCCTCCAGGTGCAGGGCGATCAGCGAGTAGACGGCGGGCGGCTGGATGCCGCCCCAGCAGCCGTCGGCCTCCTGCCGCTCGACGATCCAGCGGCAGGCCTGGGCGATGGCGTGCTTGCGCAGCGGGCGCAGCGCGCGGTGGTGATAGGCGTGCAGGACCTTGTCGAGGCGCTCGAAGAGGCCGTCCCAGCTGGTGGCGGGGGCGAGCGGCCGGTCGGGGAAGGGGTGCTCGGGGTCGGTGTGCAGCTCGGTGAGCGCGAAGGGCGCCGGACGGACCGGGCGGTGGGCCGAGACGACGGTCAGCGGGACGATGGTCTGGCGGGCCCAGCAGCCGAAGGCGTAGATGTTCAGCGGGAGCCAGCGGGGCAGGAAGATGATCTCGGGCGGCATCTCGGGCAGCCGTTCCCAGGGCCACCAGCCGAAGAGGGCGAGCCAGATCCGGGTGAAGACGCGGGCGGCGGCGATGCCCCCGGCGGAGCGGACGTAGCGCGCGGCGGCCCGCATGTGCGGCGCGTCCGGGTCGTCGCCGGCGAGTTTGAGGGCGACGTAGGCCTCGACGGTCGTGGACAGCTCGGGCGGCCCGCCGTGGAAGGTGGCCCAGGTGCCGTCCTCCCCCTGCTGGGACCGGATCCAGTCGGCGGTGGCCGCGGTCTGCTCCTCGGTGCGGATGCCGAGGAACTGCCGGAGCAGTAAGTCCTCGGCGTCCATGGTGACGTTGGTCTCCAGGTCGCCCTTCCACCAGCCGTCCGGACTCTGCAGCGAGAGCAGGTGGGCGGTGGCCCGGGCCAGCGCCTCCCGGGCGTCGGCCGGGCCCGGGGCCGCCTCCCCGCCCGGCCGGGGCGGGGCGGGGTCCTCCGGTTCCCACCGCCCGGTGCCCAGCGGGGCCCGGGGGCGGTCGCCCACCGCGACCGGCTCGGGATCGTACTCAGGGTCGAGCCGGCCGTCCGCGGTTGCTGTCAACGTAACGTCACCTCTCTCGTACCACCACGAATTCGGCGAGTGCGACGAAGTGCTCGCGCACCGGGTCGGACATGGGCACCTCGTCGAGGGCGGCGAGGGCGGTCGTGTGCTGGCGGCGTGCCTCCTCCTGGGTCCAGGCGCGGCCGCCGGCCTCCTCGATGAGTGCGGCCCGGGCGGCGAGCTCGGGCTCGCTCTCCTCCCCGCGGTGCGAGGGGTCGGCGAGCTGTTCGGCCAGGCGGCGCGACGCGGCGCCGCCCTCGGCCAGAGCGGCGGCGACCGGCAGGGACTTCTTGCGCTGGCGCAGGTCGCCCCAGTGCGGCTTGCCGGTGACCTCGGTGGCGCCCCAGATGCCGAGCAGGTCGTCCACCGCCTGGAAGGCCAGGCCCAGGTGGTGGCCGTAGCGCTGGAGCGCGTCGGAGACCTCGTCGTCGGCCCCGGCCAGCACGGCGCCGATCGCCGAGGCGGCGGCGAGCAGGGCGGCGGTCTTGCCGCCCTCCATCTCCAGGCACTCGGCGACGGTGACGCTGTCGCGCTGCTCGAAGGCGACGTCCATGGCCTGCCCGTCGATGAGCCGTCGGGTGGCGGTGGTGAGCAGCCGCACGGCGCGCGCGGCGTCGACGGCGCTCGCCGGACCGGCCGCGCCGGCGTCGAGCAGCACCTCCGTCCCGAGCGTCGCCAGGGCGTCGCCGACCAGGATCGCCTGGGCCGGGCCGAAGACCGTCCAGGCGGTCGCCCGGTGGCGCCGGGTCTCGTCACCGTCCATCAGATCATCATGGAGCAGCGAGAAGTTGTGTACCAGTTCAACGGCGACCCCACCGGGCACTCCCACCTCGGCGGACGCACCCGCCGCCTGGGCCGACAGCAGGGCCAGCGCCGGACGCACGGCCTTGCCGCCGTCGCCCTTCACGGCGGTGCCGTCCCGGTCGATCCAGCCGAAGTGGTACGCCGCGACGGTGTCCATCGGTGCGGCCAAACGGGCGACGGCGTCGCGCAGCGGCGGGGTGCAGAGCGTGCGGCTGCGGGCCAGCAGCTCCGGCACCGAGACCGGTTCGGCCTGCGCCGTGCCTCCAGCGGCGGTGCCGGTGCGTGACTCCACGTGCGTTCCCTCTCCCTGGTGGTGCCGGACCGCGCGGGCCGGCCGGATGCTTGCGATGTCGGCGCGCCCGGGGTGCCCGGCGCGCCCGGGGGGACGGACGCCGGCTCTCGCGGGGTCGCCGGCGACGGGGCCGCCGGTCACCTCGGCCACCTCCCGTCGCCCCGGTCCACCGGGCGACGGGCGCCGACGGCGGCGAGGGCCGCGTCGGCGGCGGCGTGGCCGCTGCGCACGGCCCCCTCCATGGTCGCGGGCCAGCCGGTGGCCGTCCACGAACCGGCCAGCAGCAGGCCGGGCACCCGGGTGCCCGCCGAGGGGCGCAGCGCCGCGGTGCCGGGGGCCGGGTCGAACGTGGCGGTGCGCTCGCGGGTGACGAAGAAGTCGAGCACCTCCGCGCCCGCCGCGGCGGGCAGCAGCCGGGCGAGCTCCGGGAGGTAGCGCTCGCGCAGGTCGGCGACGGGCAAGTCGATCTCGTCCCGCACCGCGGACTGCGACAGCGCCAGGTACTGGGCACCGGGGTGCTCGCGGCCGAGCGCGGTGGCGGCCAGCCCGGAGTGGTCGGTGCGGTCGAAGACCCACTGCACCGGGGAGCCGAGCGCCGCGAAGAAGGGGCGGCGCAGGACCTTGCGGTCGTAGACGACGTGGACGTTGAGGATCGGCGAGGTGCCGAAGCCGGCCAGGCGCTCCTGAGCGGGGATCGCCTCCGGCGGCAGCAGGGCGGCCGTGCTGTCCTGGGCGCCGGCCAGGACGACCGTCTCGGCGGTGAGCAGCTCACCGCCCTCCAGGCGCACGGCGTGCTGCTGCACGCCGGGCTTGAGCTCCGCCGCGCGGGCGCGCAGCATGACCGTCACGCCGGCGCGCTCCAGCTCGGCGAGCGCCCGGTCGTGGTGGATGGTGCCCAGCGGGACGGCGGCGACACCGATGTCGGAGGCGCCCGGGTCGGAGAGCAGGCCGGTCTTGAACACCATGGCCGCGAGGGCCAGCGACACGTCGTCCGCGTAGGCGTTCAGGGTGGCGACGCCGACCAGGTCCCACAGGGCGGCGAGGGTCCGCTCGTTCTGCCCCTGGCGGCGCAGCCACGCGCCGAAGGACGTGCCGTCCAGCGCCGGGTCCGCGAGGTCGAGGCGCTGGAGGGCGAGCGCGCCGCGGACCACCCGGGCGCGGTCGGCCGGGCCGAGGTGCGGGTAGCGGGCGAGGCTGCCCGCCAGGTGCAGCGGCACGGGCAGGCCGGCCCGGCGCAGCCGGCCGAGGGTGCGCACGGGCGCGTCGGCCGGACCGGTCACGGAGAGCACCGGGACGTCGAGCCGCTCCTGGAGGTAGGTGAGCCGGGTGGCGCCGAGCCGGTCGAGCAGGCCGCGGTAGGCGGTGCAGCAGCGCAGGTAGACGTGCTGGCCGTTGTCGACGGTCAGCTCGCCGCGCCGGAAGGAGAAGGCGAGGCCGCCGAGCCGGGGCCGCCCCTCCAGCAGGGTGACCCGCTGCCCGGCCTCGGCCAGCCGCAGCGCGGCGGTGATCCCGGCCAGGCCGCCGCCGACCACGACGGCGACCGGGCGCGCGGCATCGGCTCGCCCGGTCATCGGCCCTCCCCCTCGCGATCGCTGGACCGCCCGGCGGCGGCTGCCGTGGTCGGCTCGGTCGTGGACAACACGGCTCCACCCATGCGTGATTCCCCGCTGACACAGCGTGACAGAACTGCGGCGAGAATCAAGAACGCCCCCCGGCGAGCCCGGAAAGCGCCACGTACGCCTTCTCCCAGCCCGGCAGCGAGACCCGGCCCCGCAGCACCGACTCGGGGTCGGCCGCGATCCGGCCGAGCAGCCGGTGGTAGATGCCGGCCATCGCGGCCGTGCAGGCCCGGCTGCGGCGGTCGAGCATCGGCAGCAGGCGCAGGCCCTCCTCGAACGCGGCCTGCGCCCGGGCGGCCTCGAAGGCGACCAGGCCGGTGAAGTCCGCGCCGGCCGGCGGCCTGGGCTGGGCGAAGCCCTGCTGGCAGCCGAACCGGACCAGGTCCTCGGTGGGCAGGTAGGTGCGGCCGTTCAGGGCGTCCTCGCGCAGGTCGCGCAGGATGTTGGTGAGCTGGAGCGCGAGGCCGAGGGTGTCGGCGTACCGCGCCCCGAGCTCGGGGTCCTCGCAGCCGTACACGCCGAGCGACAGCCGGCCGATCGCGCCGGCCACGCAGCGGCAGTAGACCTTGAGCTCCTCGTACGTCTCGTACTCGGCGCCCTTGAGGTCCATCTCGACGCCGTCGATCAGCTCGTCGAAGCCGCCGAGCGGGATCGGGAAGCGCCGGGCCGCGTCCGCGAGGGCGACCCTGATCGGGTCGGTGTCGTCCTCGGCGACCTTGCCGGCCCGCACGTCGTCCAGCAGCTCGCGGGTGCGCAGCAGCGCCTCGGCCTTGCGGTCGGCCGGGAGGTCGCCGTCGCCGATGTCGTCCACCCGGCGGGCCAGGGCGTACAGGGCCGACATCGCCAGCCGTTTGGGCTCGGGCAGCAGCCGGATGCCGTAGCTGAAGTTGCGCGCCTGCAGCCCGGTGACTGCCTCGCAGTACCGGTACGCCGCCATGACCTGGGCCGACGCCAGTGGTGATGCCGCCACTCGGGCGTTCACCTTCCCTTCGCGAAGATGGCCGCCGCCAAGGCTCCGAGGCGGCGCTTGTCCGGCTTCGCCTGCTGCGCGAGCACGTCGTACCCGGCGGCCTCGACGGCCGCCAGGGCCGCGTATCCACCTGCGGTGAATCCCGCCAGGAGCAGTCGAAGCCTCCCCCGAACCGTACCTACCAACGGCGCGCCGCGGTCGAGCAGGGTGCGGGCCCGCTCGGCCTCGAAGGCGATCAGCTCGCGGACCGGGCCGTCGGCGCTCGGCGCGGCCAGGTCGGCCTCGGTGACGCCGAAGCGCGCCAGGTCCTCGGCGGGCAGGTAGATCCGGCCGTGGGCGAGGTCCTCGGCGACGTCCTGGATGTGTTCGACGACCTGGAGTGCGGTGCAGATCGCGTCGGACAGCGCGATCCGCTCGGGGGTGGAGACGCCCGCGATGGCGAGCACCAGCCGGCCCACCGGGTCGGCGGAGAGCGTGCAGTAGCCGACGAGGTCGTCCCAGGTGGCGTAGCGGGCGGTGGTCTGGTCGACCCGGTTGGCCTCGATCAGGCGGCGGAAGGGCTCGGGGGTCAGTCCGTGCTTGTCGACCAGCGGGACGAGGGCGCGCATCAGCGGGTGCCGGGGCCGGTCGGCGCCGGACGGACGCAGCGCCGTCTCGAACACCCGGTCGAGGTCGTGCTCCAGCCCGTCGAGCAGGGCGAGCCGGAAGGCGACCTCGTCGGGAGCCGGCGGGCCGCACTGGGCCGAAGGGGTGACGGCGGGGGCCGGGAGGGGGGTGTCGACGCCCAGGAGGCGGGCGGCGCCGGCCGGGTCGGCGAGGTCGCCGTCGCCCGCGTCGTCGACCAGCCGGGCGAAGCCGTAGACCGCCATCAGGTCGCCGCGCCAGGCGGCGGGCAGGAAGAAGGGGGCGACCGGGAAGTTCTCCGCGCTCGCCTTCTTCAGGGTCGCCCCCGCGGTCTGGTCCACGGGCTCGTTGCTGGGCTGGGCCGAAGCCGACACTGCTGTCACTCCCCCGTTCTACACCGATGGGCACCACCGGTCCGACTCGGACACGCGTCCGAGAGCGGGCGTCACGTGCGGCACACGCCCCCCGCGGCTACAGCCTGACACCGCGGACCGCGCCGCAGTAGGGCGCCCCGCCCGGCGCGCGGGGCGCTCACCCCGCCGGGGGCGGGCCACCCGGACTACCGCGCGGCAACGCCGCCCGGGGCCGACACGGGCAGGGGGCCGGCCCCGGCTACTCCCGGGACCGGCCCCCTGTGCGACCGCCGCCTGGTGCTACGGGCGCTCGCCGCGCTCGTAGCGGCCGACGACCTCGTCGGTCGGGCCGTCCATGACCAGCTCGCCGTGCTCGATCCAGATGGTCCGCTCGCAGACCTCGCGGATCGAGTTGTTGTCGTGGCTGACCAGGAAGACCGTACCGGCCGACTGGCGCAGCTCCTCGATCCGCTTCTTGCTGCGCTGCTGGAAGGCCTGGTCACCGGTGGCCAGCGCCTCGTCGATCAGCAGCACGTCGTGGGTCTTCGCCGCGGCGATGGAGAACCGCAGGCGGGCGCCCATGCCGGAGGAGTACGTGCGCATCGGCAGCGAGATGAAGTCGCCCTTGTCGTTGATGCCCGAGAACTCGACGATGTCCTGGTAACGGCGGCGCACCTCCGCGGGCGGCATGCCCATCGCGAGGCAGCCGAGGACGACGTTGCGCTCGCCGGTGAGCTCGTTCATCAGGGCCGCGTTCACGCCCAGCAGCGAGGGCTGGCCGTTGGTGTAGATGCCGCCCTTCTCGGTCGGCAGCAGGCCCGCGATGGCGGCCAGCATGGTCGACTTGCCGGAGCCGTTCGAGCCGATCAGGCCGACCGCCTCGCCCTTGTAGGCGGTGAAGCTGATGCCGCGCACGGCGTGCACCTCGCGCACGCCGGCCGAGCGCTTGCGGCTGACGATGCGGCTGAGCGCCGAGGTGGCGCTGCCCTTGCCGGAGCCGGCGCCGTGCACGCGGTAGACGATGTGCACGTCGTCGACGACGACGGTGGGCTCGCGGGCGATGTCGCCGCCCGGGACGGTGTCGCGCTTGTTCAGGTCTGCGTCAGCCACGGCCGTACTCCTCCTCGGCCTTCCAGAAGAAGACGTATCCGATGATGAACATCCCGACGCCCCAGGCGATGCCGTACGTCCACTGGTGCGGCGGGAGGTCCTGGTGCTTGGCCTGGTGGTGGCTGTAGATGATGGGCGCGAAGGCGTGCCGCAGCAGGTCCATGTAGACCGAGGCCGGGTTGAGGGCCATGATCGTCTGGATGTAGTGCGGCCAGCTGTGGATCTTGTCCTGGATGCTGAACATCACGCCGGACAGGAACATCCACGCCCGCATCACGAACGGGATCAGCTGGGAGATGTCACTGGTCTTGGCGCCGATGCGGGCGAAGACCAGCGAGACGCCGGTGTTGAACATCGTCTGCAGGATCAGCGCCGGGACGATCAGCAGCCAGGTGCGGCCCGGCGCGATGCCCGCCGCCAGCACGGTGCCGACCAGGACCACCATCGAGATCAGCAGCTGCTGGAGCTGGATCACCGTGAAGGCGATCGGCAGGCAGGCGCGCGGGAAGTGCAGCGCGCGGATCAGCCCGAGGCTGTCGGAGATCGCCCGGGTGCCGGACTGCACCGCGTTCTGGGTGAACTGGAAGACGAAGACGCCGATGCACAGCCACGCGATGTAGGTGTCCGGCGGGAAGTTGTCCTTGCTCGCCAGGATCACGCCGAAGACCAGGTAGAACACCGCGCAGTTCAGCAGCGGCGTCATGACCTGCCACAGCTGGCCGAGCTTGGCATCGGTGTACTGCGCCACCAGTCGGGCGGTGGCGAAGGCCCAGATGAAGTGGCGCCGGGCCCAGAGCTGCTTGGTGTAGGCGAACAGGCCGGGACGCCGGCCGCTGACGGCCAGGCCGTACTTGTCCGCAAGCTGCTTGGGGGTCAGGCCCGCGTCCGCCCCCCTGGGGGCTGAGAGGCTGACGGGTTCACTCACTGTCGACACATTCGTCCTTCACGCGGGATCGGTCGGGGCGGCCGGTCGGCGGGGGGTCCGCCGGCCTTGCGCCGATGGGGATCCACTGGATCACGGGGGAGTCCGGCCGGTGTGTGGTCACCGGCCGCAGCGATCGATCACTCGATCTCATGAGATCAGATGACCGGTGGACGGCCCAGCCTGGTCAGTCGCCAAACGGTACGCCACCGCATCGGGCGACGCGGACCGCAAGGTTCGCGCCAGCCCGCCCGGAACCCGCCCCACCAGGCCTTCAGCGCCTCCGGGGAGGGGCGGCGGGCCAGGGTCAGCAGGAACCAGGTTCCCAAGTAGAGAGGCACGAACAGGGCCGGAAGGTTCCGTCTGGCGAGCCAGACCCTGTTCCGCGCCACGTTGTGGAAGTACGTGGCGTGCCGGGCCGGCGAGGTCGTCGGGTGGTGCAGGACCACGTCCGCCCGGTAGTCGATGGCCCAGCCGGCGTCCACCGCGCGCCACGCGAGGTCGGTCTCCTCGTGCGCGTAGAAGAACTCGGCGGGCAGCTGCCCGGCCTGCTCGAACACCGTGCAGCGCACGGCGCTCGCGCCGCCGAGGAAGGTCGTCACCCGGGAGGAGCGCAGCGGGTCGCTCGCGCGCAGCCGGGGCACGTGCCGGCGCGCGGTGACGCCGGTGTCGGGGTCGGCGATCCGGAACGAGACGATGCCCAGCGCCGGGTCGGCGGTGAAGGCCTCGCGCAGGAGGCGGGCGGAGTCGGTGCGCGGCAGGTGGCCGTCGTCGTCCAGGAACAGGACGGCGTCGACGTCCCGCCCGTCGGGACCGAACAGCTCGATGCCGACGTTGCGCCCGCCGGGGATGCCGAGGTTCTCCGGCAGCTCGACGCTGCGCACGCCCTCGGGCAGCGGCGGCAGCGGGGCGCCGTTGGCCACCACGGCCAGCTCGACCGCCGGGCCCTCCTGGGCGCGGACGGACTCGATCAGGGCGTTCAGCTCGGCGGGGCGATTGCCCATCGTGATGATCACGGCACCGAGGCGGAAGGCGTCGGCGGCGCTCCCCGTGGCGGCGGCGTTCGCGGAGGTGTTCGGGGAGGTGTTCGCGGAAGTGTTCATCGGAGCCTGCTCGAAAGGACGATGCTCAGCAGGTGCAGGACGGTCTGCAGCATGGCGATCGCGGCCAGCACGACCACGGCGATCCGGGTGAAGAACAGACCGCCGTGGACGGCGTCGGCGACGCCGGCGGCCAGGATGAACAGCGAGGCCTCGACGGCGCCCACCAGACGGTGGAACTTCAGCAGCGAGGCCGCGCGGCGGGCCTTGGCCACGGCCGCGGAGCGCGGCACCGAGGCGCTGTCCTCGACGGCCGTCAGGCCGCTGCGGGCGCGGGCCACGTCCACCAGGTCCGTCTCGGACTTGATCAGGATCGCGCCGAGCGCGGCCAGCGTGCCGAGGAAGGCCCACTCCCAGTGCGCCGCCGGGCCCTGCCGGTGGAAGAGGTCGCAGCCGCGCAGGCCGAGGCCGGTCAGCAGCGCCGCCTCGGACATGTAGTGGCCGACCCGGTCCAGGTAGACGCCGGTGAGCGAGGTCTGCCGGCGCCAGCGCGCCACCTCGCCGTCCACGCAGTCCAGCAGCAGGTACAGCTGGATCAGCAGGGCGCCCAGGACGGCGCCGGTCAGGCCCGGCACCACCAGCGCGGCCCCGGCCAGGACGCCGGTGACCATCATCAGGTAGGTGAGGCCGTTGGGCGTGATCGCCGTGACGGTGGAGAGCACCCGCGTGACCCGCAGCGAGATGCTCCGCATGTACAGGCGCCCGGCCCAGTGCTCGGCGCTGCGGCGCTGGAGCATGCCCTCCGGGTGGATCACCGCGCGCAGTTCCTCGATCGAGGGCCGGCGGGTCAGGTCCACCGGGGGCCGCTGGGCACCCGCGGTGGAGGGGTCAGCTGTTGACGGCTTGGACATAGTCGGCGTACGCGTCCCTGATTGCTGAGGGGGAGAGGTCGAGGTGCTCGAGGATGGTGAAGCGGCCCGGCCGGGTGTTCGGAGCGTAGTGCACCGCCTCGGTGAACTCCGCCTCGGTGAAGCCGATCTGAGCGGCGGTCACCGGCAGTCCGTGGCGCGCCAGGCGCTCCACGATCAGACCGGTCAGCTCGCGCTCGCCCCGCAGGAAGCTGGCGAACGCCGCGCCGAGGCCGACCTGTTCGCCGTGCTGGGCGGACCGCTTGGGATACAGCACGTCCAGGGCATGCGAGATCTCGTGGCAGGCGCCCGACGAGGGCCGGGTGCTGCCCGCGATGTTCATCGCGATGCCGGACAGTACCAGGGCTTCCGCGAGCGCCGTCAGGAGGTCCTGGTCCGCCAGGTTCCCGGGGTGGCGCAGCAGGTTCTCGCCCGCCGAGCGGGCCATCGCCACGGCCAGCCCGTCCACCGGCTCGCCGGTGACCGCGTGCGAAAGCTCCCAGTCCGCGCAGGCGGAGATGTTGGAGACGACGTCGCCGATGCCGGCCGCCACGAAGCGCGGCGGGGCCTGGCGGATCACGTCCAGGTCGACGACGATGCCGATCGGGCTGGGCACCCCGTAGGAGCCCCGGCCGGCGTCGTTGTCGAGCGTGGAGACCGGCGAGCAGATGCCGTCGTGCGCGAGGTTGGTGGCCACCGCGACCAGCGGCAGGCCGACCCGGGCCGCGGCGTACTTGGCGGCGTCGATGATCTTGCCGCCGCCCAGACCCACGACCGCGTCGTAGTGGCCGCCGCGCATCTCCTCGGCGAAGCGCACCGCGCTGTCCAGGCTGCCGTCGTCCACACTGAACCAGTCGGCGCCGGGCAGCGCCGGCTCCAGGCGCTCGCGCATCGCGGCACCCGAGCCGTTGCTGATGGCCACCGCGATCCGGCCCGAGGCCGACAGCCGCTGGTCCGCGAGGATCCCGCCGAGCGCGTCCAGTGCGCCCGGGCGGACCTCGACGAACAGCGGCGAGGGGACCAGTCGGGTCAGTACCGGCACGCGATCTCCCGTGCCTTCGCCAGGTCGTCGTGGTTGTCGACCTCGACCCAGGAGACCTCGCCGATCGGCTGCACGTCGATCCGCAGGCCCCTGTCGACCATCTCCTGGTAGCCGTCCTCGTAGTACAGCTGCGGGTCGCGCTCGTAGGTGGCGCGCAGCGCGTCGGTGAGGTCCGCGGCGGCGGAGGGGTTGATCACGGTGACGCCGATGTACTCGCCGCTCGCCTCGGCCGGGTCCATCAGCTTGGTGATGCGGCGCATGCCGGCGGCCGGGTCGACGACGACCTTCATCTCCTCGTCGGCGAGCTTCTTCACCGTGTCGAGGGCGAGCAGGATGCCCGGGGCCTCGCCGGCCTCGGTCAGGCGGCGGTTGCCCTCCAGCATGGTGCGCTGGACGGAGGCCGGGTGGACGGTGTCGCCGTTGGCGAGCAGCAGGCCCTCGGCGAAGAGGTCACGGGCGCACCACAGGGAGTAGGCGTTGTTCCACTCCTCGGCCTTGTCGTTCTCGACCAGGTGGAGCTTGACGCCGTACGTGCTCTCCAGGGCGTCCTTGCGGTCGTACACCGCCTCCTTGCGGTAGCCGACGACGATCGCGGCCTCGCGCAGCCCGACCTCGGCGAAGTTGCCGAGGGTGAGGTCCAGGACGGTCCGCTCCCCGTCGACCGGCACCAGCGCCTTGGGCAGGGTGTCGGTGTACGGGCGCAACCGGCGGCCGGCGCCGGCTGCCAGAACGAGGCCGATCATGCGGGGGTCTCCTGATCCGTCGTGCTGTGCGCGGGTGCGCCGGGGCACCGGACCGAGTCGACCGGGCCGCGCGACCGGCGCGCCGGTGCCGGCGCAGATGCGGGCACCTTGTCCTAAGTGATGGTAGGCGACCGGGGCGACCAGCCCGAACGCGGCCGGGGAGCTGGGAGGTCACTGAACGGTGGCTGGGAACGACGGCCGGAGCGGGCGCGCCGGGGCGGGCGCGAACCGCCCCGCCGCGCCTACGGGAGCGCCCGAACGGGTCTCGAACGACTCCGAACCCTTTTGCTAACTCCATGACCCTTCCGGGGCCCTCTGACGTCCTTGTCTGCCCGGAAAAGTCCCCCTGAGGGTCATGATCCGCCAGGTTGTGCGTGGGACCCGTGCCGACCGCCACCCATACGGCAGACTGGAGCCCGACGCCGGCGCCGGTGCCCCCGCTGCGTCCGATGCACCCGCTGCACGCGACGCAACCCGATGCTTCCGTTGCTCACGCCCCCCGAAAGAGGCCGCCCCATGCCCCAGAGTCCGCCGACCAGCCCGACGCACTTCACCTCCGAGATCGACACCGGTCTCGACGTGGAGACCGACGTGACGGCCGACCCCGGGGGCACCGCCGGTGGCGCCGGTCCGGAGATCCTCCTGGAGCTCGTCGACGACGAGGGCGCGACCATCGGAACGGCCGAGAAGCTCTGGGCCCACCAGCAGCCGGGCCGCCTGCACCGGGCCTTCTCGGTGTTCCTCTTCGACCGCCAGGGCCGGCTGCTGCTCCAGCGCCGGGCCCTGGGCAAGTACCACTCCCCCGGCGTCTGGTCGAACACCTGCTGCGGCCACCCCTACCCGGACGAGCCGCCGTTCGTCGCCGCCGCCCGCCGCACCGCGGAGGAGCTGGGCGTCGCGCCGGCGCTGCTGTGCGAGGCCGGGACGGTGCGCTACGACCTGCCGGACGAGGCCTCCGGGCTGATCGAGCGCGAGTGGAACCACCTGTTCGTGGGCCTGGTCACGGCGCCGGTCCTCCCGCACCCGGACGAGGTGGACGACTACGCCTTCGTCACCGCGCAGGAGCTGCGCGAGCTGCGGGCCGAGCGGCCGTTCTCGGTGTGGTTCGAGACGGTCTTCGAGGCGGCGCTGCCGGGGATCCGGGAGATCGCCGGACGGGACTGGTAGCGGCCCGGGTGGTCACGGGCGGTCGTCGTGCCGCGGGGGGACGGGCAGCGAGGCCCAGATGACCTTGCCGCCCTCCCCCGTCCGCTCCACGTCGCACACGCCGCCGGCTTGGAGCGTCACGCTCTTGACCAGGAGCAGGCCGCGCCCCCCGGTGCGGCCGGTGTCGCTCTCCAGCGCCTTCGGGCGGTACGGATCGCCGTCCTCGACCGACACCCGCACCCAGCCGTCGCGCACCGCCAGCTCGGTGGTCACCTCGGGCGAGAGCTCGGCGGCGTGCGTCACGGCGTTGCTGACCAGCTCGGAGACGATCAGCAGCACGTCGTCCACCAGCTCCTGGTAGCGCACCCCGGCCATGCCCTGGGCCAGCAGGCGGTCGCGCACCGCGTGCCGGGTGCGCGGCACCGAGGACGCGCAGGCGGGCACCGGGAAGCGCCAGACGCCCTCGGCCGGCTCCGGCACCGGGCGGGCGGGCCCGTGCAGGGCCCGGTCGCGTCTCGGCTCGGCCTCCGCCGCCCCGCTGATCTGCTCCACGTCCAGCCGCCCTTCGTCCGCGACCCGGGAATCAGGCGTTCCGCTGGCGCCCTCGGTCCACAGAGGCTAGGAGAGCCGCCACCGGGACCGCGGCACCGTCGAGAAGTTGCCCGTGTCGGACCGGTGTCGACCGGTCCTGATCGGCTCAGCGTCAGGATCGGACCGGTTCCTTCGTGGGCTTGTTGCGCCGTGAGGAGCCTCGGCTGCCGGTTCCGGGCGGGGCCGTGGTCCCCGCCGGGGAAACGCAGGTGAGAAGCACTCCAGAACCCTGGTAATGTTCTCTCTGTCGCCGAGGGGGCGAGAAAAACCCCGAAGCACACACCCCGTCCGGGTGGCGGAATGGCAGACGCGCTAGCTTGAGGTGCTAGTGCCCTTTATCGGGCGTGGGGGTTCAAGTCCCCCCTCGGACACCGTCGAATTCCCCGTGGATCCGCAAGGATTCCGCGGGGAATTTTTTGTTTTCCGTCCGCCAGGCCTGGCCGGGCCCGGCCAGTGCGCCGCGCTGCCGCCGCCGCGTTCCGAGGGCGTTGGAGCCCCGGAGACCGGACACGAGATGGCAACAATCGGACGGTTTGAGCTTCCCCTGAGGTAAACGCCCCTTTTCGCCCCATAGGCTGCTGGGCGTTTGTGTCCGGAATGGCGACTCATGACCGCAAAAACCACGACACCACCCGTCGACCCCGAGCGAGAGGACCGATACGTTGAGTGAGCCCGAGCCGTCAACGGCATCGCACCAGAACCACTACCGACGCTCGCTCGGCACCATCAGCCTCACCGCCGTCGGGCTGGGCTCGATCATCGGCTCCGGGTGGCTGTTCGGCGCCGAGCGGGCCGCCAAGCTCGCCGGCCCCGCCTCGATCCTCGCCTGGGTGATCGGCGCCGCCGTGGCCCTGACCATCGCCCTCACCTACAGCGAGCTCGGGTCGATGTTCCCGAAGGCCGGCGGCATGGTCCGCTACGGCCAGTACTCGCACGGCTCGCTGGCCGGCTACCTCGCCGCCTGGGCCAACTGGATCGCCATCGTCTCCGTCATCCCCGGCGAGGCCACGGCGTCCGTCCAGTACATGAGCTCCTGGCACTTCGGCTGGGCCAAGGGGCTGTACGACGGGCAGGAACTGACCGTCAGCGGTGTCGCCCTCGCGAGCGTGCTGCTGCTCGTCTACTTCGCCCTCAACTGGTTCGCGATCACGCTGTTCGCCAAGACCAACACCGCGATCACCGTCTTCAAGGTCATCGTCCCGACCCTGACCGCGGGCGCGCTGCTCCTCGCGCACTTCGACAGCGCGCACTTCACCGACCACGGCGGCTTCGCGCCCAACGGCTGGAGCGCGGTGTTCACCGCCGTCGCCGTCTCCGGCATCGTCTGGGCCTTCAACGGCTTCCAGTCGCCGCTCAACCTGGCCGGCGAGGCCCGCGACCCCGGCAAGTCGCTGCCCAAGGCCGTCATCGGCTCGATCCTGATCGCCCTGGTGATCTACGTCGCGCTGCAGATCGCCTTCCTCGGCGCCATCCCGGCCGCCGACCTGTCCCACGGTTGGGGCGGCCTCGGCTACACCTCGCCGCTCGCCGACCTCGCCATCGCCTGGGGCATCAACTGGCTCGCGATCCTGCTGTACGCGGACGCGTTCATCTCGCCCTCCGGCACCGGCATGATCTACGCCGCCACCACCTCGCGCATGATCCACGGCGTGCAGGAGAACGGCCACCTGCCGAAGCTCTTCGGCAAGGTCGACCCCAAGACCGGCATCCCGCGCCCCGCGCTGGTGCTCAACCTCGGCGTCGCGTTCCTGTTCCTGGCCGTCTTCCGCGGCTGGGGCTCGCTCGCCGAGATCGTCTCGGTCGCCACCGTCATCTCGTACATCACCGGCCCGGTCGCCGTCATGGCGCTGCGTCGCCTCGCCCCGGACCTTCCGCGCCCGGTGCGGCTGCGCGCGATGCCGGTCATCGCTCCGGTCGCGATGGTCTTCGGCTCGCTGGTCCTGTACTGGGCCCGCTGGCCGCTGACCGGCAAGGTCATCCTGCTGATGGCCGCCGGCCTGCCGATCTGGGCCTGGTACGAGCTGCGCAAGCCGTGGGCCGTGCTGCGTCCGCACCTGATCGCCGGCGCCTGGATGGTCGCCTACCTGTTCGTGATGGCGGGCGTCTCGTGGGCGGGCAGTTCCGACTTCGGCGGGCACGGCTACCTGCCGGAGGGCTGGGACCTGCTGATCGTCGCCGCGATCGGTCTCGCGTTCTACCGCTGGGGCGTCGCGAGCGCCTGGGCGAACCCGTCGCTGGCGGAGGTCCGCCGCGAGCTGAGCGAGGCCGAGGAGGCGTCGTCCGGCGCGGCGTCGGAGTCCGGCGCGGACTCGCGCCCGGCGTCGCAGGAGCCGTCGCGGACGTGACGGCCTGAGGGCGGGAGCCGAACACGGGAGTGCCGGTCGAGCTTGGCTCGGCCGGCACTTCTTTGCTCGGATCCAGGGGCAACCGAGGGCTCACAGCCGACGGCGGACGAGTTTCAGCGAACAGATTTCAAAATCTGTTCGCTGAAATCTGTCATCTGTCATCTGTCACCTGTCACCTGTCACCCGCTCACCGTCACCCCCGGCGGGCGCGGCGGATCGCCGAGGTGACGACCGGGGGGAGCAGGTCGCGGGCGGCGCGCTTGGCGACGTTGGCCGGGCGGCGCTGCTCGGCGGCGCGGGCGCGGCGGGCGGCGAGGTCGCGGGCGGCCTCCTCCTGCGACTCCAGGAGCGCCCGGCGCGAGTCCTCGGCGGCCCGGTCGGCCTCGCGGCGGGCGCTCAGCGCGGCGAGCCTCGCTTGGTGGCGGGACGGCCGGAACGGCTCGATGCCCTCCGAGGTGCCGGTCATGCGCAGCAACTGCCCGCCGTTGAGGGTCTCGGTGCTCAGCTGACAGCCCGCGGCGAGGTCCACCCGGTCCAGTAGGTCCCGCTGGAAGGGCCCCGGGTCCCCCCAGGTGCCGTAGAACTTGCACTCGGTGAGCAGGATCGGCCTGAGCCCGTGGTTGAACACCGCCTCCCAGGTGGCTGCGGCGACGCCCGGCGTGTGCTGGGAGCGGTAGTCGTCGAGCACCACGACACCCTGGTCCTGCAGTGCGATGCGGGCCACCTGGAGGTCGCCGACCACGTGCTCGTACAGGTGCGAGGCGTCGATGTGGATGAACCGGAATGCGTCCGCCGCTATCCGCCCGCCCGCCAGCGCCGAGGTCGGCGCCTGGATGATCTCCGGCAGCTCGCTGTGGAACGACAGGTAATTCGACTCGAAGGCCGACCGGGTCAGGGTCTTGCGGTAGGACATGTCCATTTCAGCGGCGTTCTCGTCGTCCGGCGCGTCCGAGTCGAAGAGGTCACAGACGGTGAACGACTCACCGGGCTGGAGGTGCTCCCCGATGACGATGGCGCTGCGCCCCAGGTATGCGCCCATTTCCAGCAGGTCGCCCGTGACACCGGCCTTCTCCTGCCGCCCCAGGAACCATTCGAAGGAATGCCGGTCGTGGTCCCAGAACCACCCCGGCACGTCGTCCAGCGAGGCCGGCTCGGCGGGCCGGTGCTGCTCGTCGGTGAACGCGGCGTCGGTCACGGGGGAAGCTCCTTTTGCGGTACGGATGACCTGCGGAATCGAGCCAGACCTCAGAGCGGTGGCGCCCTGTCGCCCACCGCGGGGGCGCGCGACGTGTCGACGGTGTGCACACGTCCTGCACCCGCCGCCAACCGTAGCCCCCCACAGCTGAGTTCGCTGCAATCTACAGCGCCGTCCGCGCGATTGAGGAGCCTTTCGGGCACAAGGGTTTCGTGAACCGTCGCATCGGGCCGGAAGCCGAACACGGCCGCGCCGATCACGTCCATCCATTGTGCCCGCTCCGCTGCGCTGAGTCACCATTCCCGGGAATGATCTTCGTCGTTTTTCGGCGGCCTACCGTGGAACACCGTCGGCCCCCGTCGCGGCGGCCGGAAACGAGGATCGGAGCGAGATGACGACGACCGGACACGATTTCGCCAAACTGGCGGGGGAATTGACGGCGATGATGGCCGAGGACGCCGCCGCCGCGCGGCTGGCCAACAGCCCCGACCTCGCCGAGCAGGCCGCCTGGCGGCGGCTCACCGCCGGCCACGGGGACCGGCTGGCCGCGATCATGGCCGAGCACGGCTGGCCCACCGAGGCACTGGTCGGGGCGGACGCGGCGAAGGCCGCCTGGCTGATCGCCCAGCACGCCGACCGCCAACTCGACGTCCAGCGCCGGGCCGCGGAGCTGATGGCCGCGGCCGTCGCGGACGGCGCCGCGAGCGGGCGTGACCTGGCGTTCCTTCAGGACCGGCTCGCCGTCAACGAGGGTCGTGAACAGCGGTACGGCACGCAGATCGGCGCGGTCTCGGACGGCCACCCGGTGCCGTGGCCCTGCGAGGACCCGGAGCGGCTGGACGAGCGGCGCGCCGAGGTGGGGATCGAGCCGTTCGCCGAGTACACCTCGCGGTTCGCACCAAGGTGACCGCGAGGTCCGCCGGAGCGGATTGACTCTTGCGCGCGGCCACCCCGGCCGCCTTGACTTGGCCTTTGAACAGCGCTGGTGGTCAGGCGCGGTGGAGCGCGGTCGGAAGGCCAGGCGGACGGGAGGACGGTCGGTGCAGGACGACGCGGGGCGGGACGCGCGGAACGACGGGCGGAACGACGGGCGGGGCGGGGAGCAGCAGGGCGGCCAGTGGTTCGGGGACCACTCGGACCAGTACGTCGACGGCGCCTGGCGCCCGTCCGGTGACACCGGGTCGATCGAGGTGCTGAACCCCGCGACCGAGCGGGTGATCGCCACCGTGCCGGCCGGCGGCGCGGCCGACGTGGACGCCGCGGTCGCCGCGGCCCGCCGGTCGGCGCGGGCCTGGGCCACGAGTACCCGGGAGGAGCGGCTCGCGCTGCTCACCCGGCTCCGGGACGGCCTCGCCGGGGCGCAGGAGGAGATCACCGCGACGGTGGTCGCCGAACTCGGCGCCCCGGTGGGCTTCGCGGCCGCCGTCCACGCCGGGCTGCCGCTGACCGTCGCCTCCTCCTATCTGACGCTGCTCGCCGAGCACCCCTTCGAGGAGCGGATCGGCAACTCACTGGTGCTGGCCGAGCCGGCCGGGGTGATCGCGGCGATCACGCCGTGGAACTACCCGCTGCACCAGATCGTGGCCAAGGTCGTCCCGGCGCTGGCGGCCGGCTGCCCGGTGGTCCTCAAGCCGGCCGAGGACACGCCGCTGGTGGCGCGGCTGTTCGCCCGGCTGGTGCACGAAGCGGGCTTCCCCGCGGGCGTGTTCAACCTGGTGACCGGCACCGGCGCGGTGGCGGGCGCGGCACTCGCCGCCCACCGGGACGTGGACGTCGTGTCGTTCACCGGCTCCACCGCCGTCGGCCGCACCGTCGCCGAGACGGCCGGGCGCGGCCTGAAGCGGGTCGCCCTGGAGCTGGGCGGCAAGTCCGCCAACGTGGTGCTGCCCGGTGCCGACCTGACCCGCGCGGTCAACGTCAACGTGGCCAACGTGTTCGCCAACTCGGGCCAGACGTGCAGCGCGTGGACGAGGCTGCTGGTGCACCGGGACCACTACGAGGAGGCCGTCTCGATGGCGGCGAAGGCCGCCGAGAAGTACGTCCCGGGCGATCCGACCGATCCGCGCACGCGCATCGGGCCCGTGGTCAACGCCAAGCAGCTGGCGCGGGTGCGCGGTTACCTGGAGGGCGCGATCACCGAGGGCGCCCGGGTGGTCGCCGGCGGTCCCGAGCCGATCACCGAGCTGCCCGCCGGCTTCTACGTCCGACCGACCGTACTCGCCGATGTCACACCGGACATGACGGTCGCCCAGGAAGAGGTGTTCGGGCCGGTGCTGGTGATCCTCCCCTACCGCGACGAGGAGCACGCCGCCGAACTCGCCAACGGCACCGAGTACGGCCTGGCCGGCGGCGTCTGGGCGGCCGACACCGACACCGCCGCCGCCTTCGCCCGCCGCCTCGACACCGGCCAGGTCGACCTCAACGGCGGGCGCTTCAACCCCCTGGCCCCCTTCGGCGGTTACAAGAGCTCGGGCCTCGGCCGCGAGCTCGGCCGCCACGGCCTGGAGGAGTTCCTGCAGTACAAGTCGCTGCAGTACTGACCACGGCGCGCGCCGAACCGGGCTCGGGGGCGGGATGCGGCAACGCGTCCCGCCCCCGAGGGCTTCGCCCGTCAGACCAGGTCGACGCCCGGGTAGAGCGGGAAGGGCGCGAGGAGGTCGGCGGCGCGCTTGGCGATGCCGTCACGGAGGGCCTCGTCCAGGACGTACTGGGCCTTCGACGGGGCGCCGTTCGCGGTCGTGGTGGGGCTCGTGCCGCGCAGGACGGTGTCGATGAGGGCGGCGATCTCGTCCATCTCGGCGGCGCCGAGGCCCCGGGTGGTGAGCGCGGGGGTGCCGAGGCGGACGCCGGAGGTGTACCAGGCGCCGTTCGGGTCCCGCGGGACGGAGTTGCGGTTGGTGACGATGCCCGAGTCGAGCAGCGCCGCCTCGGCCTGACGACCCGTCAGGCCGTAGCCGGAGACGTCCGCGAGGACCAGGTGGTTGTCGGTGCCGCCGGTCACCAGCGTCCCGCCGCGGCGCAGCAGGCCCTCGGCGAGCGCCTGCGCGTTGTCCACGACGGCCCGGGCGTACGCCCGGAACTCCGGGCGGCGGGCCTCGGCGAACGCGACCGCCTTGGCGGCCATGACGTGCGAGAGCGGGCCGCCGAGGACCAGCGGGCAGCCGCGGTCGACGTGCTCGGCCAGCTCGGCGGTGGACAGCACCATGCCGCCGCGCGGGCCGCGCAGCGACTTGTGGGTGGTCGTGGTGACGACGTGGGCGTGCGGCACCGGGTCGAAGTCGCCGGTGAACACCTTGCCCGCGACGAGGCCCGCGAAGTGCGCCATGTCGACCATGAGCGTCGCGCCGACCTCGTCCGCGATCTCGCGCATCCGGCGGAAGTCCACGCGCCGCGGGTAGGCGGAGTACCCGGCCACCAGGATCAGCGGGCGGAACTCGCGGGCCGTCTCGCGCAGCGCGTCGTAGTCGATCAGGCCGGTGGCCGGGTCGGTGCCGTAGCTGCGCTGCTCGAACATCTTGCCCGAGATGTTGGGCCGGAAGCCGTGGGTGAGGTGGCCGCCGGTGTCCAGGGACATGCCGAGCATCCGCTGGTTGCCGAGCTCGTGGCGCAGCTGCGCCCAGTCCTGCTCGGTGAGGTCGTTGACGTTGCGGACCTTGGCGCGCTCCAGGGCCGGGCTCTCGACGCGCTGGGAGAGGACGGCCCAGAAGGCGGTCAGGTTGGCGTCGATGCCGGAGTGCGGCTGGACGTAGGCGTGGTCGGCGCCGAACAGGGCGCGGGCGTGCTCGGCGGCGACGGTCTCGACGGTGTCGACGTTGCGGCAGCCGGCGTAGAAGCGGCGCCCGGCGGTGCCCTCGGCGTACTTGTCGCTGAGCCAGTTGCCCATGGCGAGCAGGACGGCCGGGGAGGCGTAGTTCTCGCTGGCGATCAGCTTGAGGGAGGCGCGCTGGTCCTCGATCTCGCGGCCGATGGCGGCGGCGATGCGCGGCTCGACGCCCGCGACGACGTCGAGGGCGCTGCGGAAGGCGGTGTTCGCGGCGGCGCCGGCGGCGGTGTGGGGCTGGAGCGCGGCGTCGAGCGGGGCCTGGGGCCGGTGCTCGGGCTGGGCGGGCTGGGGCTGGGGCTGGGCGGCCAAGGCGGTCTCCTGATGGGGATGCGAAGGGCCCAGGCGCTCGGCAACCGCTCGTGACAGGGCACGGGGCCGCTTCCCGATGGTTGATTCCATCCCTACGCGCCAGTCGCGACCCACCGGGATCCTACCAATACCCGCCAGGGTGTGGCGCAGATCTCAGAATGCGGGACGCCCGAGGTGCTTTGGGAGCTTTTGCCCGTTCTCCTGCGACAGGCGTGTTGCGACGCCGTGAAGCCGACGAGCCGGCCGAAACAATGCGCAACAAATCGACCGGAAGTGATTTGCCGGAGGTCCATCGCATCCGATCTGATGGCAATGTGCCGGACGCCGGGAAACCCTCGGAGACGGCTCGGAAATGCATGTCATCGCCCCCTCACCCCACCGGGCTGCGGAGAATTCTGGAGTACGCCTCGCATGGCCATCGTCGAAACAGTCTCGGCACCCGGTCCAGCCGTCCCGCCGTCCCCGGCCCCGGGCGGTCCGCTCCGCCGGATCCTGCGCGACCGGGTCGGCGCCGCCGCCCTCGCCGTCGTCCTGCTATTCCTGCTCCTCGCGCTCATCGCACCGCTGATCGCCGCCCTGTACGGGAAGAACCCGGCCGAGCACTACGGCCAGAACGCTCCTGACCTGCTCAGCGACGGGGGACTGCCCGTGCTGGCGAACGGCGGCATCTCCGGCGACTTCTGGTTCGGCCTGGAGCCGGGCCTCGGCCGGGACGTGTTCACCCAGCTGCTGTACGGCATCCGCACCTCGCTGCTGATCGCCTTCGCGTCCGCCGCCGCGACGACCGCGCTCGGCGTGCTGGCCGGCGTCGCGGTCGGTCATCTGGGCGGAATCGCGGACCGCCTGTTCGGCTTCCTCGCGAACGTGCTGCTCGCCTTTCCTACGCTGCTCCTGCTGCTCGCGCTCAGTCCGGTCATCCAATCCAGGCTGGTCGATCCGGGCGCCGCGGAACCGGAATGGATGCAGTTCCTGGTGCTGATCCTGGTATTCGCCGCGTTCGGCTGGATTCCGCTCGCTCTTTCCCTCCGGGCCACCGTCCGATCGCTGCGGGAACGGGATTTCGTGCAATCCGCCCGCGCCCAGGGGGCCAGCGGATTCCACGTCGTCGTGCGGGAATTGCTGCCGAACGTCCGCTCGCAACTGCTGGTGCACGTGACGATGGCGGTTCCGGCGTTCGTCGCGTCGGAGGCGGTGCTGTCGTTCCTCGGGGTCGGCATCACCGAGCCGGTCCCGGACTGGGGCCGGATGATCGCCCGCGGCGCCGAGGTGTTCCGGGCCGACCCGACGTACATGGCCTTCCCCGGCGTGGCGCTGCTGCTCTTCGTCCTCGCCTTCAACCTGCTCGGCGACGCCGTCCGGGACGCCCTGGACCCGCGGTCGGGCCGGCGCTGAACCCTCGGTGCGCCGTGACCGCCCTCCCCGTTTTCACCGTTCGTCCTTTCACCGTTCGTCCGTCCGATGGCCCCGCCCGCCGGGGCAAGGAGAGATTCGCCATGCGCTGGACCCGCAGGACCGGTCCGTCCCTCGCCGTCGTCGCCACCGCCCTCCTCGCGACCTCCTGCTCGGCCGGCGCGGGCACGGGTTCCGCCTCGAACCCGGCCGCCGCCAAGGAGACCTCCCCGCTCACCGCCGTGCTCGGCGGGGAGCGGGAGAGCGCCGGGCCCGCCCCGGCCGTGCCGGACGCCCGCAAGGGCGGGACGGTCAACGTGTACAACAGCGTCGAGTTCCGCCACCTCGACCCGCAGAAGGTCTACGCCGGCGCCGCGTACAACGCCTCACTGCTCTGGGGACGCCAGTTGACGCAGTATCAAGTCACCGACGGTAAGGCGAAGTTGGTCGGCGACCTCGCCACCGACACCGGCACCTCCGCCGACGGCGGCCGCACCTGGACCTACCGCCTCAAGGACGGCGTCGCCTGGGAGGACGGCAAGCCGATCACCGCCCAGGACGTCAAGTACGGCATCGAACGAAGCTTCGGCAAGGGCTACGAGGTCGGCCCGCCGTACTGGCCGCAGTGGCTCACCGGCGCGGCGAGCTACGAGGACGCACGCAAGAAGTACGCAGGCCCGCAGGACGGCGAGCTCGCCGCCATCGAGACGCCCGACGAGCGCACCGTCGTCTTCCACTTCCCGCAGCCGCAGGCCGACGTGCCGTACATGGCCGCGCAGTCCTCGTCCTCTCCGGTGCGCCGCGACAAGGACACCGGCACCGACTACGACCGGCTGCCGTTCGCCACCGGCCCCTACCGGATCGCCGAGCACGTCCAGAACACCCGCATGGTGTTGGAGCGCAACCCCTACTGGAAGGCCGGGACCGACCCCGTCCGCAACCAGTACCCGGACCGGTTCGTCTTCACGTACGGCAAGGAGGCGCTCAACATCAACCAGGAGATCCTCTCCGGCCGCGACGGCGGCGCCGACGCCACCACCGCCTCCGACGAGCTCTCCCCCGAGCTGTACCAGAGCGTCGACACCGACCCCGAGGCCAAGGACCTCGTCGTCTCCGGCCGCCAGGGCGCCTTCGTCACCCAACTCGTGATCAACAACGAGCGCGTGCCGGACGCCGAGGTCCGCAAGGCCCTGCACCTCGCCTACCCCCGCCAGCAGGCCCGCCAGGTCCAGGGCGGCTCCCGCGTCGGCGAACTCGCCACCACGCTCAGCTCGCCCGCGCTGATCGACTGGCAGAAGTACGACCTCTACCCGGCCAGGCCCGAGGGCGACCCGGACGCCGCCAAGGCGCAGCTCGCCAAGGCCGGACAGCCGCCCGCGAGCCTCACCTACGGCTACAAGAACACGCCGGACGGGCAGCGCGTGGCGCAGGTGCTCGTCGACGGCTTCGCCAGGGCCGGGATCACCGTCGTACCCAAGCCCGTCGATCCGAAGGCCTTCCTGGACGAGGTGCACCGCGCCGGCTCCCCGTACGACCTGTACGAGGAGACCTCGTCCGTCGACTGGCCGACCCCGTCCACGCTCGTGCCGTTCGCCTTCGACGGCCGCGCCGGCGACGACCTCAACACGGCGCGCTACCGCAACCCGGCGGTCGACCGGGAGATCGACCGGATCAACGGGATCGGCGAGCCGCGCGCCAAGGCGAAGGAGCTGTACGCACTGGAGCAGACCGTCATGAAGGATGCGCCGGTGCTGCCGTTCGTCTACCCGACCGCCAACCAGCTGCGCGGCAGGAACGTCGGCGGGGCGTTCATCCACCCGATCTACGGGACGGTCGGGCTCGCCTGGCTGTACCTGAAGTCCTGATCCGGTCCGCTCCCGAGGTTGCGACGATGCTCTCCTTCGCCCTGCGGCGCGCCCTCCAGGCCCTCGCCGTGCTCGCCGCGGTCTGCGCCGCCGCCTTCGCCCTGTTCCACGCCGCCCCCGCCGACCCCGCCCGCGCCGCCTGCGGACCGCGCTGCGACGGCGGCCAGGTGGCGGCGGTCCGCGTGAGCATGGGCCTGGACCGGCCGCTGCTCGCCCAGTACACCGACTACCTGACCGGGATCGTCGCCGGGCGGGACGTCGGCGACGTCGACGGCTCGGTCATCCACTGCGACGCGCCCTGCCTCGGCTACTCCTACCGGCTGCACCAGCCCGTCACCGAGGCCCTCGCCGACCACCTGCCGGTCACCCTCTCGCTCACCGCCGGTGCGCTCGCCGTGCTCGTGGTGCTCGGGCTCGGCACCGGGTTCGTCTCGGCGCTGCGGCACGGGAGGCGCACGGACCGGCTGCTCTCCGGGTTCACGCTCGTCGGCGCCAGCGTGCAGATCTACTTCCTCGGGTACGTCGCGCAGTGGGCGCTCGTCTACTCGACCGGCCTGCTGCCGCTGCCGTCGTACACCCCGCCGGCCGCCGACCCCGCCGCCTGGGCGGGCGGGATGCTGCTGCCCTGGCTCGTCCTCGGCTTCGTCAACTCGGCCGTCTTCGCCCGGCTCTCGCGCTCGCAGCTGCTGGAGACGATGGGCGAGGAGTACGTCCGCACCGCCCGCGCCAAGGGCCTCGGCCGGTTGCGCGCGCACCTCAAGTACACGTCGCGCGGCGCGGCCGGGCCGCTCGTGCAGCTGCTCGGGCTGGAGACCGGGGCGCTGCTGGGCGGGGCGGTCATCACCGAGACGGTGTTCGGGCTGAACGGCGTCGGGCGGTTCGCCGCGGAGGCGGTGGAGGGGCAGGACCTGCCCGCCGTCGTCGGGGCGGTGCTGCTCGCCGCGTGCTTCGTCGTCCTGTTCGTCGCGCTGGCCGACGTGGTCGTGGCCTGGCTCGATCCGCGCATCCGGCTGGCCTGAGGACGCCGGCCACTGCCGTCCACCGCTACCGTCCGCCGCATGCCGTCTGTCACGTGCCGTCCGCGGTCCGCCGCATGCGCCTGCCACGTGCCGTCCGCCGTCCGAAAGGGAGTTGTTGTCCAGTGTCGTCCGGAGTCAATGCGTCGCGTGTCGCGTCGCGTGTCGCGTCGCGCACGGAACCCGTGCTGAGCGTCCGCGACCTGTCCGTCACCTTCGCCGATCCGCGCGGCGGCCCACCGGTCGCCGCCGTCCGGGGGCTCTCGTTCGACCTCGCCCGGGGTGAAGTGCTCGGCCTGGTCGGTGAGTCGGGCTCGGGCAAGTCGGCGACCGGGCTCGCCGTGCTCGGTCTGCACGACCCGCGGACCACCACCGTCACCGGCTCGATCCGGCTGGGCGGCGATGAGTCGGCGGGCTGCGAGGAGTTGGTGGGCGCCGACGAGTCCGTGCTGCGCGAGGTGCGCGGCGGTCGGATCGCGCTGGTCTTCCAGGACGCGCTCACCTCGCTCAGCCCGTTCCACGGCGTCGGTGCCCAACTCGCCGAGACGTACCGGCTGCACCACCCCGGCACCGGCCGCGCCGAGGCCCGGCGGCGGGCGGACGCGATGCTCGACCGGGTCGGCATCCCCGCGGCCCGTGCCCGCGACTACCCGCACCTGTTCTCGGGCGGCATGCGCCAACGGGTGATGATCGCCATGGCGCTGATGAACGACCCCGAGGTGCTCATCGCCGACGAGCCGACAACGGCCCTGGACGCTCGAGTCCAGCACCAAGTCCTGGACCTGCTGGGCGAGTTGCAGCGCGAAAACGGCACGGCCGTGCTGCTGATCAGCCACGACCTCGGCGTCGTCGCCGAGACGACGGACCGCACCCTCGTCCTGCGCGGGGGCGTCGAGATCGAATCCGCGCCCACCGCTCGGCTGTTGGCCGATCCGCAGGAGCCCTACACCCGCGCACTGGTGGGAGCCGCACTCACGCTCAACTCCGTACCCGGCGCTCCCCTGCCTACTGTTGACGATCCGTCACCTCCCTCGGGATTCGGGGCACGAGTGAAGGCCCCGGAACGCGAGGCGGGACGCTGGCTCGTCGAAGTGGACGACCTCGCCGTCCACTTCCCCGGACGCCGCCGCTTCCCCGGCGGGCGCACCGAGCCCGTCAAGGCCGTCGACGGCGTGGGGCTGCGCATCGCCCCCGGCGAGACCCTCGGCCTCGTCGGCGAGTCCGGCTCCGGCAAGTCCACCACCTCGCGCGTCCTCGCCGGACTCCAGCAGCCCACCGGCGGACGCGTCTCGTACGACGGCCGGGTGATCCACGACGGCTCCGGAACCACCCGGCCCGACCGCGCCCTGCGCCGCCGGCTCAGCCGCGAGATCCAGCTCGTCTTCCAGGACCCGTACGCCTCGCTCAACCCGCGCCGCACCGTCGCCCAGACCCTCGACACCCCGCTGCGCCTGCACACCGCGCTCACCGCCGCCGAGCGGCGCGGGCGCTGCGCCGAACTGCTCGAACAGGTCGGGCTGTCCGGCGGCCACCTCGACCGCTATCCGCACGAGTTCTCCGGCGGACAGCGCCAGCGGATCGGCGTCGCGCGGGCGCTCGCCCCGGGGCCGCGGCTGATCATCGCGGACGAGCCGGTCTCCGCGCTCGACGTGTCCGTCCAGGCGCAGGTGCTCAACCTGCTGATGGAGCTGCGCGAACGGCTCGGCGTCGCCTTCCTGTTCGTCTCGCACGACCTCGCCGTCGTCCGGCACTTCTGCGACCGGGTCGCCGTGATGCACCGGGGACGGCTGGTCGAGTCCGCCGACCGCGACCGGCTGTTCGCCGCGCCGCACACGGACTACACGCGCGAACTGCTCGCCGCCGTGCCGGGGGCGGGTGCGCGGACGGTACCCGAACGGGCCGCCGTGGCCGGCTGAGGCTCGAGGTCGATGGCGAGGTCGATGGCGAGATCGGTGGCGAGGAGGGCGTACAGCTCCATGTCGCGGCGCTCGCCGGCGATCGTGCGGTGGGCGCGCAGCAGACCCTCGCGCCGGAAGCCGGCCCGTTCCGCCGTCCGCAGCGAGCCGGTGTTCCACGGCTCGATGTGCAGCTCAAGCCGGGCCAGCCCGGCCTCGCGCAGCGCCCAGTGCGCGACCGTGCGCAGGGCATGGCCGGCCACACCCAGGCCGCGGGCCGAGGCCGCCGTCCAGTAGCCGATCGTGGCCCGGCCGTCGCCCTGCGGGAACAGTCCGACGAAGCCGACGACCCGCTCGTCGGCGCGGCGGGCGACGGCGAACGGGTAGGCGGCGCCGGCCGCGGACTTGGCCCACTGGCGCTCGACGAAGGCCCGTGCGGCGTCCGCGTCGTAGCGGGCCGGGACGGTCGTCACCAGCGGGATGTACGGATCCGCGGCGGCCTCGCGGAGCACGTCCGCGTCGCTGAGCCGCCAGGGGCGCAGGTCGAACGGACCGGCGGAGAGCGTTGGCACGAACAGGGGGCTGCGGTCCATGCTCGAAGCCTGTCACGAACGACCCGGGAGACCCACCGAATATGTCCGCCGCCGGGCCCGACCCCGTGTCCGCGTCCTGCCCGCACTCCGCTTCGGCACCGCTCTCCGCCGCCCACCAGGAGCTCGTCGACGCCGCCGAGGACGTCGCCCGCCGCTTCGCCCGCGCGGACGAGCACACCGTCGCCGCGGCCGCCCGCAACGCCGACGGGCGGATCGTCACGGCCCTGAACGCCTACCACTTCACCGGCGGGCCCTGCGCCGAGCTCGTCCTCATCGGCGCGGCGGCCGGCCAGGGCGCGTACGACCTCACCGCGATCGTCGCGGTCGGCGACAGGGGGCGGGGCGTCATTGCGCCGTGCGGCCGGTGCCGGCAGGTGCTGCTCGACTACTTCCCCGGCATCGAGGTGCTCGTCGGCCGCGGACCGGACCTGCGGGCCGTCCGGGTGCGCGACCTGCTCCCCGAGGCGTACGTCCAGAGCGATCACCAGAACTGAGCCGGCGCCTTTCGGCGTCCCCGCGCCCCCGCCGTTCGGACCGGATGCGGGAGCGACGGCTCCGCCCGGGGGCTGACGCCCGCGGTCCGTCCGCCCTGGGAGAGTTCACCGAACCGTTGGGCGTGGACCCAGGCGCAGCGGCTCTGGGCGGACGGGGGCATCGGTGGGCGGACGACCCGCAGTGCGGTGGCCGCAGGTCGGGGTGTGCCTGGCCGTGATGGCGCTCGCGGGCGCGGCGGCGGGGAGCTGGCAACTCTTCCAGCAGGACCCGCCCTGCCGGGGCGACGGGCCGCCGTGGCCGGTCCCGGCGCTCGGGGCGGTCGGGCTGGGGCTCCTCGGGGCCGTCGCGGCGGCCCTCTCGTGGGTGGCCGGCTGGTGGCGGCACTCCCGGCGGGCGCGGGCCGCGCTGTGGTCGCTGGCGGTGGTCGCGGTGCTGTGCGGGATCGGGATGGTGCTGCTGGGGCGCACGTGGCCGTCGTCGTGGCCGTGCGGGTGAGCCGGGGGCACGTGGATCAGCCGGTGAACGAGCCGGGGACGCGGACGAGCCCCGGAACGTGCGCCCCAGCCGGGGGCGGCGCGCGGCCGGTCCCGTGGATCGGTCGAGCCGCCGTTCGGCTGCGTCGCGGCGGCCGGAGGCGCTAGCGTGCTGGCGTGGTGCTCCGGCAGGATCCACGGCAAACCCGGCGGACTCGACCGGCCGGGGCGGCAAGCGGACTCCACCGGCAGGGATCGCCAACCGAGGGGACACATGTCTGACGATCTGCTGATCGCGAAGATCAATCACGGGTTCCAGTACCTCGACGCCGACGGCGACGGGCTGATCACCGAGCGGGACCACGTCCTCATGGGCCACTCGGTCGCCCGCTCGCTCGGCCACCAGGAGGGTTCGGAGGCCGAGGCGGTCATCGTCCGCGCCTACCTGACGATCTGGCACGACCTGCACCTCGCCCACCTCCCGGCCGGCACCGAGACGATCACCCGGGAGCAGTTCGTCCGCTCGACGAGCTCACTGGCCGACGACCCGGAGGCCGCCCGCACCAGCCTCGGGGCGCTCGCCGAGGCCTTCCTCGCCGTGGCCGACGCCGACCGCAGCGGCACGGTCGACGCGGGCGAGTTCTTCGTCTTCCAGCGCGGCCACTTCGTCGGCCTCTCGCGCGACGACGCCGACGAGGCCTTCCGGCGGCTCGACCGCGACGGCGACGGCACGCTCTCCGCCGAGGAGTTCACCACCGCCATCATCGAGTTCTGGACCAGCCGCGACCCCGAGGCCCCCGGCAACTGGTGGACGGGCACCCCGCCGCACGCGCTCTGACCCCGGCTGCCCGCCCGGGAGCGCGCGTTCGGCCCGGTCGGGCCTCCGGGACGGTCCGCCCGGCGTCGGCGAGGACGGCGGCGGACTCGTCCTCAGGTGCGGGCAGGCTTGCGGCTGACGCTCACCACCAGGCACACGCCCGCCACCACGATCGCCCCGCCCGCGAGGGTCGGGCCCGTCAGCGGCTCGGCCAGGATCAGCCAGCCGAGGAGCACCGCGACGACCGGGTTCACGTAGGCGTACGTCGAGACCAGCGTCAGCGGCGCGTTCCGCAGCAGCCACGCGTACGCGGTGAAGGCGAGCAGCGAGCCGAACAGCACCAGGTACGCCAGCGCGAACCAGGACCGGCCGGAGACCGCGGCGACGTCCAGCCCGTGCGCCTCGCCGCGCACGAGGCCGACCAGCAGGTCGGCGAGGCCGCCCGCCAGCATCTGGTAGGCGCTCGCCGCGAGGACGTTGCCCGGCATCGGCAGGCGCTTGCTGACGAACGAACCGCCCGCCCAGGTCAGCGTGGCGCAGATGATCACGATCACGCCGAGCGGCGCGATGTCCCCGCCGAACGCGGGCGCGGACAGCACTCCGAGGCCGACGAGACCGAGCAGCACGCCGACCAGCTCGGCGGGCCGGGGCCGCTCGCCACCGGACGCCGTCAGCAGCACCATCCACAGCGGGACGGCCGCGACCAGCAGCGCGGCCAGGCCGGACGGGACCGAGCGCTCGCCGAGCACGACGAGGCCGTTGCCACCGGTCAGCAGGAGTACGCCCACCAGCGCCGAGGACGCCAGCTGGCGGGCACTCACCCGCAGAGCGGCCGGGCCGCTGCGGACCAGCAGGAAGCCGGAGAGCATGAGGCCCGCGGTCAGGAAGCGGGCGGCGGCGGAGAGGAAGGACGGCATCGTCTCGACCGAGATCCGGATCGCCAGGTAGGTGGAGCCCCAGACGACGTAGACGACGGCGAGCGCCAGCCAGACCGCGCCGCCGAGCCGGGCCGGGCGGAGCGGGGAACCGGGGTCAGGAACCGCCGAGGCTCGGGCGGCCGAGTCCCTGGCTGCCGAGTCCCTGGCTGCCGACTCTCTGGCGGCCGAGTCTCTGGCGGCCGGGCCTGAGGAGGCTTCGCCGTCGGTGTCCCCGGCGGAGGCTTCGGGCGATTGGGAGGAAGCGGGCGCTGTCACGGGTGTCCCCCTTTGACGGTCCTGGCAGAACAGTCGATATGACACCGCATCGACGGGCCTGCGCGCCAGTGGGTATCACCAGCCGGGCACGAGGACGTACGGTGGGCGCCCCCGGACGAGAGGTCGAGCCCGTGTCTGATGAGCGCGCGTCCGACGAGGCGCTGCCGTTCTTCGTCTACGGCACCCTGCGCAGCGACGGCCACAACCACGCCGTCCACCTGGCCGGCCGCTGCGCCGACATCCGGCCGGCGGTCCTGGAGGGCGCCGCCCTCCACGGCGGTCCCGGGTTCCCGTGGGCCGTGCCGGATCCGACGCCCGGGCGCCGGATCGTGGGCGAGCTCGTCACCGTCCGCCCGGGCGCGTACGCGGGCGCTCTCGCGGACCTGGACCGGCTGGAGGAGTGCCGGGCCGACGGGACGGGACTGTACGTGCGGCAGCGGCGGGCGGTTCGGACGGCGTCGGGCGAGACCCGGGAGGCGTGGGTGTACCTGGCCGGGCCGGTGGTGGCGGCGGAACTGCGCGCGCGGCCGGCGCTGATCGTCTCGGGGGACTGGGCGGAGCGGTGACCTCGGCGGGCGACGGGGGCCCCGGCCGCAGCGGGCGCGCCGGTGGCGGCGAACAAATGACAGATGACAGCGAACAGATAACAGATTTCGAAATCTGTTATCTGTTCGCTGTCATCTGTTCGCCGAAAGCCGCGTCCGTCGTCGCCCGTCGTCCACCGCCCGTCGCCCGTCGCCCGTCGCCCGTCGCCCGCCCTGATCCTCCGCCAAACCGCCAGGTAGGCTGCCCCGGCTACGTCCGTTTCCCGTTCCCGCCTCACGGCCCGCCACACGACGAGGAGCCACCCGGTGCCCGAGCTGCCACCCCCGATCGCCGTCGTCGGGATCGGGGCCGACGGCTGGCCCGGCCTCGCCGCCACCTCCCGCGCCGCCCTCCACGCGGCCGAGGTCGTCATCGGCGGCCCCCGGCAGTTGGACCTCCTCCCACACGACGAGGTGCCCGCCGACCGCATCCCCTGGCCGTCACCGCTGCGCCCCGCCGTCCCCGGGCTGCTCGCCGCCCACGCCGGCCGCCGCATCGCCGTCCTCGCCAGCGGCGACCCGATGTTCTACGGCATCGGCCGCACCCTCGCCGAGACCGTCGGCGCCGACCGCCTCCGCGTCCTGCCTCACCCCTCCTCGGTCTCCCACGCCTGCGCCCGCCTCGGCTGGCCCGTGGAAGCCACCGAGGTGCTCAGCCTCGTCGGCCGCCCGCTGGACACCCTCGCCCTCGCCCTCCACCCCGGCCGCCGCCTGCTCGTGCTCAGCGCCGACGCCGCCACCCCGGCTGCCGTCGCCGCGCTGCTCACCGCCCGCGGCTACGGCGCCGCCCGCCTGCGGGTGCTCGAACAGCTCGGCTCCCCCGCCGAACGGCACCTCGAGGGCCCGGCCGACGGCTGGCCACACCCGCCCGGCGACCCGCTGAACGTCATCGCGGTCGACCTCGGCGACGGCCCCCGCACCTCCCTCGTCCCCGGCCTGCCCGACGCCGCGTACGAGAGCGACGGCCAGCTCACCAAGCGCCACGTCCGCGCCGCGACCCTCGCCGCCCTCGCGCCCACCCCCGGCGAACTGCTCTGGGACGTCGGCGGCGGCTCCGGCTCGATCGCCATCGAGTGGCTGCGCGCCCACCGCGACTGCCGGGCCGTCACCGTCGAGCGCGACCCCGTCCGGGCCGGACGCATCACCCGCAACGCCGTCGCGCTGGGCGTCCCCCGGCTGCGCGTGGTCACCGGTCCGGCCCCCGCCTCGCTCGCCGGACTCCCCACCCCCGAAGCCGTGTTCATCGGCGGCGGCCTCACCGCGCCCGGCCTGCTGGAGAGTTGCTGGGCCGCCCTGGCGCCCGGCGGCCGGCTGGTCGCCAACACCGTGACGCTGGAATCGGAGGCGCTGCTCACCGACTGGTACCGGCGCCACGGCGGCGAGCTCGTCAAGCTCGCCGTCGCGCACGCCGTCCCGGTCGGCGGGTTCACCGGGTGGCGGCAGGCGATGCCGGTCACCCAGTGGTCCGCCGTCAAGCCCAACACCCCCCAGGAGAAAGCCTCGTGACCGTCTACTTCATCGGTGCCGGCCCGGGCGCCGCCGACCTGATCACCCTGCGCGGCCAGCGGATCCTCGCCCGCGCCGAGGTCTGCCTCTACGCAGGCAGCCTGGTGCCGCGCGAGCTCCTCGACGAATGCCCGGCCGGCGCCCGGCTGATCGACACCGCCCGGCTCAACCTCGACCAGATCGTCGCCGAGCTGGTCCGCGCCCACGAGGCCGGGCAGGACGTGGCCCGCCTGCACTCCGGCGATCCGTCCGTGTTCTCCGCCGTCGCCGAGCAGATGCGCCGCCTCGACGCGGCCGGCGTCCCCTACGAGGTGGTCCCGGGCGTGCCCGCCTTCGCGGCCGCGGCGGCGGCGCTGAAGCGCGAGCTGACCGTACCGACGGTCGGCCAGACCGTCATCCTCACCCGGATCGCCAAGCGCGCCACGCCTATGCCGGAGGGCGAGGACCTGGCGACCCTCGGCCGCAGCGGCGCCCTGCTGGTGCTGCACCTGGCCGCCGGTTACGTCGACGACGTCGTCGAGCAACTGCTGCCGCACTACGGCGCCGACTGCCCCGTCGCCGTCGTCGCGATGGCGAGCCGCCCCGACGAGCTGGTGCTGCGCGGCACGCTCACCGACATCGCGGAACAGGTGAAGGCGGCCGGCGTGGTCCGCACCGCGGTGATCATCGTCGGACGGACCCTCGCCGCCGAGCAGTTCCGCGACAGCCACCTCTACTCGGCGGACCGCGAGCGCCCGCACGAGCCCTGCGGGGCGTGACCGGGTGGCCCGCCACGTCCTGATCCTCGGCGGCACGACCGAGGGCCGGGCCCTCGCCGGCGAACTCGCCGGGCACCCGGACCTGCGCGTGACCAGTTCGCTGGCCGGCCGGGTGGCCCGGCCCCGGCTGCCCGCCGGGGAGGTGAGGGTCGGCGGCTTCGGCGGTCCGGACGGCCTCGCGGCCTGGCTGCGCGCCGAGCGCGTGGCCGCCGTCGTGGACGCCACCCACCCGTTCGCCGCGGGGATGTCCCGCAACGCCGCCGTCGCGGCCGCCGCCACCGGCGTACCGCTGCTGGCGCTGCGCCGGCCCGGCTGGTCGCCGGTCGACGGCGACCGCTGGCACCCCGTCCCCTCGCTCGCCGCGGCGGCCGAGGCCCTGCCCGCCCTCGGGCGACGAGTGTTCCTCACCACCGGGCGACAGGGCATCGCCACCTTCGCGCACCTCGACGGTCTTCACTTCACGGCCCGCTCGGTCGACCCGCCCGAGCCGCCGCTGCCTTCCTCGCTCGACATCCTGCTGGATCGCGGCCCCTTCACCCTGGAGGGCGAACGCGAGCTGCTGCGCGAGCACCGGATCGACGTCCTCGTCACGAAGGACAGCGGCGGCGCGGCCACCGCCCCCAAGCTCACGGCCGCCCGCGAACTCGGCCTGCCCGTGGTCGTCGTGGAGCGCCCGCCGCTGCCCGACGGCGTCCCGGTCGCGCCGGACGTCCCCGGCGCGGTCCGCTGGCTGGCCGCCACGGCCGGGGCCTCGCTGGGCCAATTCGGCTAGTCCGCAGGGCCTCTCGGTCGGGCCGCCCGGGAACTCGGCTGCGCCACAGCGTCGTTGGACACCCGGGCCGCTTCGGCGGGGAGATCCGCCCGCTTCGCCCGATCTCCGTTCCCCATGCTCGACGAGCGCCGCCGGCCGAACGGGAAGGACCACGGAACCACGCATGCGGACCCGCCAAAACGATCGCGGAACCCCGGGCCCCTCGGCCCCCTTGAACGAGATCGCCCCCGGGCTCTGGATGGGCGGGCACTACTGGACCCCGCCCGGCGGCGACCTCGAACCCGTTGTCGTGGGCTACGAGTTCGACGTGGTCGTCAGCCTGTTCACGCTGCCGGGACACGGGCCCGCCCCGCACGTGGAGCACGTCGTCCGGGCAGTGCCGGACGACGTGCTCTCCGCCGCCCAGCTCCGGGCCGTCCAGGACGCGGTCGCGCTCACCGCGGAAGCCGTCCGCCGGGGCCGCCGGACGCTCGTACGCTGCCGCTCCGGCTACAACCGCTCCGGCCTCGCGGTGGCGGGCGCCCTCACGCTCCTCGGGCACGACACCGGCCGGGCCATCGGGCTGATCCGGGAACGGCGTTCGCCCTGGGCGCTGAACAACCCGGTGTTCGTGGAGTACCTGAACACCGGGTTGGACGTGGCCCTGCTGCTGTCTGGCCTCGACGGGTCAGCCCCCTGACCGCCCGTCAAAGTGCTGACGCCAGAGGTCAGATGTCGCGGAACGTCTCGATCTGCGCGCCGATCGAGTTGAGGCGCTCGGCGAGGTCCTCGTAACCGCGGTTGATGACGTAGACGTTGCGCAGCACCGAGGTGCCCTGCGCGGCGAGCATCGCGAGGAGGATGACCACGGCGGGCCGCAGCGCGGGCGGGCACATCATCTCGGCGGCGCGCCAGCGGGTCGGGCCCTGGACGAGGACGCGGTGCGGGTCGAGGAGCTTGACGTCCGCGCCGAGCCTGGTCAGCTCGGTGAGGTAGATCGCGCGGTTGTCGTACACCCAGTCGTGGATCATCGTCGTGCCGTGCGCCGCCGCGGCGATGGCGGCGAAGAACGGCACGTTGTCGATGTTGATGCCCGGGAACGGCATCGGGTGGATGGTGTCGATCGGCGCGGTCAGCTTGGACGGGCGCACGGTGAGGTCGACCAGCCGGGTGTGACCGTTGTGCGCCCGGTACTCCGGGGTGCGGTCGTAGTCCAGGCCCATGCCCTCCAGCACCGCGAGCTCGATCTCGAGGAACTCGATCGGCACCCGGCGGATCGTCAGCTCGGAGGAGGTGACGACGGCGGCGGCGAGCAGGCTCATCGCCTCCACCGGGTCCTCGGCCGGCGTGTAGTCGACGTCGCAGGTGATCTCCGGGACGCCGTGCACGGTGAGGGTCGTGGTGCCGATGCCCTCGATCTTCACGCCCAGCTTCTCCAGGAAGAAGCACAGGTCCTGGACCATGTAGTTGGGCGAGGCGTTGCGGATGACGCTGACGCCGTCGTGGCGGGCAGCGGCCAGCAGCGCGTTCTCGGTGACGGTGTCCCCGCGCTCGGTCAGCACGATCGGACGGTCCAGCGGGACGCCCTGCTCGACCGAGGCGTGGTAGGCGCCGCCGGTGGTGGCGACCTCCAGGCCGAAGCGGCGCAGCGCGGTCAGGTGCGGCTGGACGGTGCGGGTGCCGAGGTCGCAGCCGCCCGCGTACGGGATGGCGAAGCGCTCGGCGCGGTGCATCAGCGGGCCGAGGAACATCAGCACGCTGCGGGTGCGGCGGGCGGCCTCGACGTCCATCGCGGCGAGGTCGAGCTCGGCCGGCGGGGTGAGTTCGAGGTCGCGGCCCTCGTTGATCCAGCGGCTCTTGACGCCGATGCTGGTGAGGACTTCCAGGATGCGGTAGACCTCCTCGATCCGGGCGACGCTGCGGATCGTGGTGCGGCCGGTGGTGAGGAGCGAGGCGCAGAGGATCGCGACGCAGGCGTTCTTGCTGCTGCGGACGTCGATCGCACCGGAGAGTCGGGTGCCGCCGGCGACGCGCAGGTGCATCGGACCGGAGTAGCCGAGGGAGACGATCTCGCTGTCGAGGGCTTCGCCGATGCGGGCGATCATCTCAAGGCTGACGTTCTGCTTGCCCTGTTCGATGCGGTTGACCGCGCTCTGGCTGGTGCCGAGGGCCTCGCCGAGCTGCGCCTGGGACCAGCCGCGGTGCTGGCGCGCGGTACGGATGAGGGTGCCGATACGGGTGAGATAGTCGCCTGTCACTCGGCAGACCATATCTCACGCTTGAGATGGCGACGGAATCAGGACGCGAATCCTTGCTCTATTTGTCCGTTTCTCACCCCGTATGGGTGTCAGATCTTCACATCACCATGAGATATTGCTGAGCTTTCCGCGCATTCCTGGGAGTTCACGGCCCCGGTTCCTGCGACCTCACGGCCCGAAGTCCTGTGACCTCACGGCCCGAGCGGTTCGGCCCGTCCGACGATGGTGCCCGCGCGGTCGATGCAGATGACGTCCACCGCCACCGGGGAGCCGACGAGCACGCCGAGCGCCGTCGCCCGGGCCGCCTCGGCGACCAGGTCCCCCAGCGGCACGCCCGCCGCCCGGCACAACTGCACCGCCTCCAGGCCGGTGTTGGCCGCGGCCACCGCCGCGGCGAGGTCCTCGTCCGCGCCTCCGCGCCGGGCCAGGCCGGCGAGGTAGCCCTTGTCCACCTGGGAGCGCGCCGAATGCAGGTCGAGGTGGCCGGCCGCGAGCTTGGACAGCTTGGCGAAGCCGCCCGCGATGGTCAGCCTCGGCACCGGATGGCGCTTGAGGTACTTGAGGACTGCGCCGGCGAAGTCGCCCATGTCGAGCAGCGCGTCCTCGGGCAGTCCGTGCACGGCGACGGCGACCTTCTCCGACGTCGAACCGGTGCAACCCGCCACGTGCGTACGGCCCGCCGCGCGCGCCACGTCCACGCCGCGGCGGATCGAGTCGATCCAGGCCGAGCAGGAGTAGGGGACGACGATGCCGGTCGTGCCCAGGATGGACAGGCCGCCCAGGATCCCGAGCCGGGGGTTCCAGGTGGAGCGGGCGATCTCCTCGCCGTGGTCGACGGAGACCTCGACGACGACGTCCCCCGTCCCGCCGTGCTCCGCGGCCACCTCGGCGACGGCGTCACGGATCATCTGCCGCGGCACCGGGTTGATGGCGGGCTCGCCGACGGGCAGCGGCAGCCCGGCCTTGGTGACCGTACCCACCCCGGGACCGGCCCGGAACACCACACCGGCGCCGGGCTCGCCGGCCCGCACCGTCACGCGGATGAGGGCGCCGTGCGTCACGTCGGGGTCGTCGCCGGCGTCCTTGACCACGCCGGCCATGGCGCTCGGGCCGTCGGAGGTGTCCGGACCGTCCGGGATGTTCGGGCCGTCGGGGATGTTCGGGCCGTGGGGGTCGTCCGGGCCGTCGGGGATGTTCGGCCCTTGGGGCGTGTTCGGCCCTTGGGGCGTGTTCGGCCCTTGGGGCGTGTTCGGCCCTTGGGGCGTGTTCGGCCCTTGGGGCGTGTTCGGCCCGTGGGGCGTGTTCGGCCCGTGGGGCGTGTTCGGCCCGTGGGTGCTCGCCGGTTTGAGCTCCTCCGCGGCCAGGGCGAAGGCGGGCTGCTGCCCCTTGGGGAGGGTGATGCTCACCGGATCCGGGAACTCGCCGGTGAGCAGCGCCGTGTACGCGGCCTTGGCGGCGGCGGTGGCGCAGGCGCCCGTCGTCCAGCCGTGCCGCAGGCCGCTGCTCTTCAGCTGCCCGGCCCGGCCTCCCGGCCCGGCCACGTCCGGTTCGGCCACATCCGCCTCGCTCGCTGTCTCGGTCGCCGTCGTGGCCGCTGCTCCCGTCGCCGCAACGGCCTCCGCTCCCGATTTTCCCCCATGGACCAGGGCGGACGGCGACCGGGGCCCTCGGCGGACGTGGGCGCGGGTGCGGACTCGTGCGGGCGGGGGTGCTGATGGGAACGGTGGGGGGCGGTGGTGGGGGCGGCGGAAATCTCTGCCTCGAGTTACCGAGAAGTTCTCTGCACGGGTCTCGAAACCTCCACCTACCAGTGAGTAATCTGTCGCTCCGCCAGATGCGGGTTCATGACACGGGGCCCGGGACCGGAGCGACCGGCCGGGCCATCAGAATGCGGGGTTTTCGTGGCAGGGATGAGTCGGCGTACGTTCGTGACGGGTACGTCGGTGGCCGCCGCCTGGGCGGCCCTTTCGCTGGGCGGCGCGCAGTTCGCGTCCGCGGCGGCGCGTGACCGGGCACTGGCGGCCACCGCCGCGAGAGCCGTCCAGGTGACCGGGACCACGCTCGACCAGGTGGCGACGCCGGTCGGCAGCGGCTCCTACAAGCGGCTGACGGCCGGGCCGGGCTGGCCGCTGGTCGTCCGCGGCGACATCGCGGCCCCGGGCAGCGGGCGCGACGACCGCCGCACCGGCCTGGCCAGCTTCGTGCAGTTCTCCGACCTGCACCTGGTCGACACCGAGTCGCCGTTCCGCTTCGAGTACCTGGCCAAGTTCCTCGGTGCCGCGCACCGGCCGCACGAGACCCTGAACGCCCGCGGCGTCTCGGCCCTCGTCGAGCGCGTCAACTCGCTCGCCGCAGGCCCCTACACCGGGATGCCGTTCAGCCTGGTGATGGCCACCGGCGACAACACCGACAACCACGAGCACGTCGAACTCGACTGGTACCTCGCGGTGATGGGCGGCGGACGCCTCGCCCAGAACACCGGTGACCCGAACCGCTACGAAGGCGTGCAGAACTCCGGCAGCTCCGCCTACTGGAACCCCGAACTGTCCTTCCAGGACGGCTACAAGGCGAAGGGCTTCCCGCAGATACCCGGCTTCCTGTCGGCCGCCGGCCGCCCCTTCGACGCGCCGGGCCTGCGCACCCCCTGGTACACGACGGTCGGCAACCACGACGACAGCCTCGAGGGTTCGCTCCCCGACCTCGGCCTGCTCAACGACCTCTACACCGGCCGCTACAAGCTGGAGGGCTGCGACGACGCCGAGGCCGGCCGGCTGATGGAGGCCCTGCGGCACGACCCGGCGAGCGCCGCGCTGCTGCTCGGCAAGCTGCTGGCGACCGGCGACGCGGTGCGCGAGATCACCCCCGACGAGCGCCGTCGGCCGTTCACGCTCAAGGAGTTCGCGAAGGCCCACCTCGATCCGGCGGTCACCGGCGCGGGCCCGCACGGGCACGGCTTCACCTCGGACATGGTCAACAGCGGCAAGCTCTTCTACACCTTCCGCATCTCAGAGAAGGTGCTCGGCATCAGCCTGGACACCACCAACCAGGCCGGATTCGCGGACGGTTCGATCGGCACCTCGCAACTACGCTGGCTGGAGCAGCAGTTGAAGGCGCACAGCGGGCACTGGTACGACGGCGACGGCCGGAAGGTGACGGGCGGCAGCACCGACGACCTGATCCTGGTCTTCAGCCACCACACCAGCGGCACCATGGGCAACCTGCTGCCCGACCCGCGCAACATCTTCGAGAAGCGCCACGACGGCAACGAGCTGGTGGCGCTGCTCCAGCGCTACCCGAACGTCGTCGCGTGGGTGAACGGCCACACCCACATGAACAAGATCACGGCGCACGGGCACGCGGTGCCGGAGCGCGCGTTCTGGGAGATCAACACCGCCTCCCACATCGACTACCCGCAGCACGGTCGGATCATCGAGATCGCGGACAACGGGGACGGCACGCTGTCCCTGTTCACGACGCTGATCGAGTCCGACGCCCCGTACGGGACGGACTTCGGCAGCACGTCCGACGCGAACCTGGCGGCGCTCTACCGCGAGCTGTCGTACAACGACCCGTACGGGCGGCCGGCCGCGCTGCTCGGCGCGGGGCAGGACCACAACACGGAGCTGCTGATCACCAAGCCGACGCGGTGACGGGAGCGGGCGTCAGCCGACCGGCAGCCGTCGGCTGACCGCTGCCGGCTGCGGGCTGCCGAGTAACAGATGACAGCTGACAGATTTCGTTATCTGTCAGCTGTCATCTGTTTGCCGTTCGCCGTTCGCCGCTACTCCGGGTACCGCCGCGGCGTCCAGACGACCTCGACGCCGGCGCCGCGCTCGACGGCCTGCGTCTGCGAGGAGCCGATCAACAGGATCGTCCGCATGTCGACGAGCGCCGGGTCCAGCTCCCCGAGCCGAACGATCCGGACCCGCTCGGTCGGGCCGCCGACGTCGCGCGCCATCACGACGGGCGTCTGCGGCGCGCGGTACTCCAGGAGGAGGTCCCGGGCCAGGCCGACCTGCGTCGTCCGCGACCTGGAGCCCGGGTTGTACAGCGCGAGCACCAGGTCCGCCTCCGCCGCCGCGCGCAGGCGGCGGGCCACCGCGTCCCACGGCTTGAGCCGGTCGGACAGCGAGACCACCGCGTAGTCGTGCCCCAGCGGAGCGCCGGCCCGGGAGGCGGCCGCGTGCGCCGCGGTCATACCGGGCAGGACCCGCACCGGCACGTCCCGGTAGGCCTCCTCGCAGGCCACCTCCAGCACCGCCGTCGCCATCGCGAAGACGCCCGGGTCACCCGAGGACACCACGCAGACCCGCCGGCCGCGCCGGGCCAGGTCGAGGGCGAACTCGGCGCGCTCGGACTCCACCTTGTTGTCCGAGCCGTGCCGCACCTGGCCCGGCCGCTCCGGCACCCGGGCCAGGTAGGTGGTGTAGCCGACCAGGTCGGTGGCCTCGGCGAGCGCGCCGCGCGCCTCCGGGGTGAGCCAGAGCGGCCCGGCCGGTCCGGTGCCGACGACGGTCACGCTGCCGGTCCCGTCCACCGTCCGAACGACCGGCTCCAGCGGGGCGACCTTGCTCGGCAGCACCGCCACCGAGAAGTACGGCACGGTCTCGCCGTCGATCTCGGCGAGCGGCGCGATCCGCTCCCCCTCCATGAACGCGCGCTCGACGTACTGCGCGTCCTCCAGCCGGCCGGCCCGCTCCAGCGCGCGGCGGACGGCCGGGAAGGTGCGCCCGAGCTTCATGATCACGGCCGAGTCGGCGGCCGCGATCCGCGCCGCCAGCTCCTCCTCGGGCAGCGTGCCCGGGATGACGGTGAGCGTCTCCTCGGCCTCCGTCAGCGGCTGGCCGAGCCGGGCGGCCGCCGCGCTGACGGAGGTCACGCCCGGCACCACCTCGGTCGGGTAGCGGTGCGCGAGCCGCTTGTGCATGTGTTGGTAGGAGCCGTAGAACAGCGGGTCGCCCTCGGCGAGCACGACGACGTCGCGCCCGGCGTCCAGGTGGGCGGCCAGCCGGGCGGCGGCCTCCTCGTAGAAGTCGTCCAGCGCGCCCCGGTAGCCCCCCGGGTGGTCGGTGGTCTCGACCGTGATCGGGTAGACGAGCTTCTCCTCGATCTGACCACCTGTCAGGTACCGCTCGGCGATCGAGCGCGCGATGGACCGCCCGTGCCGGGCGCTGTGGTACGCCACCACGTCGGCCTTGCCGATGAGTTCGGCGGCGCGGACGGTCACCAGCGACGGGTCGCCCGGACCGAGCCCGACGCCGTAGAGCCGTCCGGTCGAGTCGTCCTGGAGGTCGCCCTGGCGATCGTTTTGAGGCTTCCGCTGGCGATCCGTCACTCTTCTTCGCTCGCAATCGCGTTGATGGCGGCGGCGGCCATCGCGCTACCGCCACGGCGGCCGCGCACCACCAGGTGCTCCAGGCCGGAAGGGTGCTCGGCCAGGGCCTGCTTGGACTCGGCGGCGCCGATGAAGCCGACCGGCACGCCGATCACCGCGGCGGGGCGCGGCGCGCCCGCCTCGATCATCTCCAGCAGCCGGAAGAGCGAGGTCGGCGCGTTGCCGACGGCCACCACGGCGCCTTCCAGGCGGGGCAGCCACAGCTCCATGGCGGCGGCGCTGCGGGTGTTGCCCATCTTGCGCGCCAGTTCGGGGACCGACGGGTCGGTGAGGGTGCAGACGACCTCGTTGTCGGCGGGCAGCCGCTTGCGGGTCACACCGCTCGCGACCATGTTGACGTCGCACAGGATCGGCGCACCGGCGTGCAGCGCGGCGCGCGCGGAGGCGACCACGCCGGGCGAGTACACCAGGTCCTCGACCAGGTCGACCATCCCGCAGGCGTGGATCATCCGCACCGCGACCTGGGAGACGTCCGCCGGCAGGGCGGCCAGGTCGGCCTCCGCGCGGATGGTGGCAAAGGACTGGCGGTAGATGGACGCGCCGTCCTTCTCGTACTCGATCACTTCGTGGTCCTCCTGGCCTCGGCGACCGCCTCGGCCATCTCCTCGTTCGTCACATCCACGGCGGAAACCTCCATCGCGAAAGCCTCCATCACGGGAGCCTCCATCACGGAAGCCGCCGTCACGGAAGCCTGCCCGGCTGCACCGGATGCACCCACCGCTCCGTCCGGACCGGCCGCTCCGGCTCCCGGCCCGTTCACCGTCACCCGGTAGCCCTGCCCGGTGGCGAGCACGTCCACCCACCGCCCGGCCGGGTGGCCGCAGCGCCGTTCACAGCCCGACCAGTGCACGGGCAGGCCGCCCGCGGCGGCCGAGTCCAGGGCGCGGGCCGCGTCCGCCCGCACGTCGGCATGCGACTTGGCGCACCCGGGCAGCCCGGTGCAGGCGGAGGCCCGCTCCCAGGGCGAGCCGGGCAGCGTCCGGAACCCGGCCTCGGCGAGACCGGCCAGCCGCCCGGCGGGGGCGCCCGGCAGGACGGCTCCGCGCCAGGGCGTCAGGCGCAGTTCACCGGCGCAGGCCGCGACCAGCGCGCGCCACTGAGCCGCGCTCGCCCTGCCGAAGCGCAGACCCACCGACAGTCCGCCGGGCAGCGCGCCGACGGCGGGGGCGGCGCCGGTGAACGCGGGCAGCGGCACGGTGCCGGCCGGCAGCAGGTCCGGGACGTCGCGCAGGTGCCAGGCCTTGCGGCCGTCCGCGCGCAGCGCGTCCAGGAAGGAGCGGGCCGCGTCCAGCACGGCCGTCACCTCCCGCCCGGCCTCGACCGGGTGTCCGGCGGCGTCCCGCCCGAGACGCAGCAGGTGGGTGCCGTCCGGGCCTGCGATCAATGTCACATCGGCGTCGAGCGCGGCGACGTCACCGCAGCCGTCGTCCAGCGCGAAGAGGAACTTGCCGGAGAGTCCGGCCGCCCAGTCGCTCGCGCACAGCCGCGCGTCCAGTTCCCGCACCCAGGCCTGCACGTCGGCGGCCGGGTGGGCGTCGAGGCCGGCGAGTGGCGAGGCGACGACGTTGCGCACCCGCTCGTGGGTGTCGGAGGGGAGCAGCCCGACGGCGCGCAGCCGGTCGGCGAGGTCGGCCGCGCAGTGCGAAGCCAGGCCCCGGAGTTGGACGTTGCCGCGGGAGGTGGTCTCCAGTTCGCCGTCGCCGAGGGCCTCGGCCGCGTCGGCCAGCGCGAGTGCCTGACGGTCCGTCAGGAGGCCGCCGGGCAGACGGACCCGGGCCAGGGCGCCGTCGTCGGCCGTGTGCAGACGAAGCGCCCCTGGACAGGCGTCCGCGCGCCCCCGGTCGGGCACCGCGGCGCCCGGCGCGGTGGCGTCGGGTGTCGGTGGCATGGCGGCGAGCATACAGATGATCCGATCGGTTGCCTCCGTCCGCTGCATCACACTCGGGATCACGCTCGGGATCGCGCTCCGGATCGCCCCCGGGGCCGCGCGCCGGATCGCGCTCCGGCTCCCGGCAGGCGCCTCACGCTCACCTCGCCACCGCACACCCGGCACACACTCACCGCGCCCCGGCGGCCGTGCTGTCCCCGCGCCACCCGCACACCTCCCCCGCGCCCGCGTCGGCACCGGGCCGGTCGAAACTCGCTCTCCCCCAGGTCAGCCGCACCCCGTACGATGCTGGCGGGCGGTCCCCGCGGACCGCCCGACGCCAGCGACGGCGCAGGGGAGGAAACCGGTGCAAGCCCGGTGCGGTCCCGCCACTGTGACCGCGGCTCACCGGGACGCCCGGTGGCCGCGGGAGCCAGGAACTCCCGCCGTCCTCCACCGGCCCGGGGCGCGGACCCCGAGGAAGGCAGAAATGCACCACCGCTGTCGCATGCCCGCGCCCGCGTCCCCGGCCACCACCGAGGCCATCGGGGCCGCCGCCGTCGCGGCCGCCCCGGCCACCACCGAGGCCGGGAGGGCCTTCGCATGATCCTGCTGCTGTCGACGTCCGACACCGACCTGCTCAGCGCCCGCGCCTCAGCCGGCCCCGTCCCCTACCGGCTCGGCAACCCGGCGCGGCTCGCCCCCGCAGACCTGCCCGCCCTGGTCGAGGGCACCGACCTCGTGGTGGTGCGCCTGCTCGGCGGGCGCCGCGCCTGGCAGGAGGGGCTCGACGCGCTGCTGGCGGGCCCGCGCCCGGTGGTCGTCCTGACCGGCGAACAGGCCCCCGACGCCCAGCTGATGGAGCTGTCCACCGTCCCGGCCGGCATCGCCGCCGAGGCGCACGCCTACCTCGCCCACGGCGGCGCGGCCAACCTCGCCGAGCTCGGCGCGTTCCTCTCCGACACCGTGCTGCTCACCGGCCACGGCTTCGCGCCGCCGGCCTCCGCCCCCGCCTGGGGTCCGCTGGAGCGCGAGGCCCGCACCCAGAGCGGTCCGACGGTCGCCGTGCTCTACTACCGCGCCCACCACATGAGCGGGAACACCGCCTTCGTCGAGACGCTGTGCCGGGCGATCGAGGACAAGGGCGCCCGCGCGAAGGCCTACTACTGCGCCTCGCTGCGCGGCGCCGAACCCGAGCTGCTGGCCGCCCTCGGCGAGGCCGACGCGATCGTCACCACCGTGCTCGCCGCCGGCGGCACCCGCCCCGCCGACGCGCAGGCCGGCGGCGACGAGGAGGCCTGGGACGCGGGCGCGCTCGCCGCGCTGGACCGCCCGATCCTCCAGGCGCTGTGCCTCACCTGGTCGCGCGCCCAGTGGGAGGCCAGCGACGACGGCCTGTCCCCGCTGGACACCGCGACGCAGATCGCCGTGCCGGAGTTCGACGGCCGCCTGATCAGCGTCCCGTTCTCCTTCAAGGAGCTCGACGAGGACGGCCTCACCGTCTACGCCGCCGACCCGGAGCGCGCCGCCCGCGTCGCCGGCACCGCCGTCAAGCACGCCCGCCTGCGGCACGTCCCGGCCGCCGAGCGCCGCCTCGCGCTCGTCCTGTCCGCCTACCCGACCAAGCACGCCCGCGTCGGCAACGCCGTCGGCCTGGACACCCCCGCCAGCGCCGTCCGCCTGCTGCACCGGCTGCGCGAGGAGGGCATGGACCTCGGGGACAGCCTGCCCGGCCTGGACGACGCCGTGGAAGAGGGCCACGAGGGCGACGCGATCATCCACGCCCTGATCGCCGCCGGCGGTTACGACCAGGACTGGCTCACCGAGGACCAGCTGGCCCGCAACCCGGTCCGCATCCCCGCCGCCGACTACCGCCGCTGGTACGCGGGGCTGCCGCAGGCCCTGCGCGAGCAGGTCGAGGAGCACTGGGGCCCGGCCCCCGGCGAGCTGTACGTCGACCGCTCGCAGAACCCCGACGGCGACATCGTGCTCGCCGCGATCCGCTCCGGGAACCTGCTCGTCCTCATCCAGCCGCCGCGCGGCTTCGGCGAGAACCCGGTCGCGATCTACCACGACCCCGACCTGCCGCCGAGCCACCACTACCTCGCCGCCTACCGCTGGATCGAGGCCGCGCAGGAGGACGGCGGCTTCGGCGCCCACGCCGTCATCCACCTCGGCAAGCACGGCAACCTCGAGTGGCTGCCCGGCAAGACCGCCGCGCTGTCCGCCGAGTGCGGACCCGACGCCGTCCTCGGCGACCTCCCGCTCGTCTACCCGTTCCTGGTCAACGACCCGGGCGAGGGGACCCAGGCCAAGCGCCGCGCCCACGCCACCCTGGTCGACCACCTGGTGCCGCCGATGGCCCGCGCAGACTCCTACGGCGACATCGCCCGCCTGGAACAACTCCTCGACGAGCACTCCAACATCGCCGCGATGGACCCGGCCAAGCTGCCCGCGATCCGCGCCCAGATCTGGACCCTCATCCAGGCCGCCAAGCTCGATCACGACCTCGGCCTCGACGAGCGCCCCGAGGACGACGGCTTCGACGACTTCCTGCTGCACGTCGACGGCTGGCTGTGCGAGGTCAAGGACGCCCAGATCCGCGACGGTCTGCACGTCCTCGGCCAGGCCCCGAGCGGCACCGACCGGGTCAACCTCGTGCTCGCCATCCTGCGCGCCCGCCAGATCTGGGGCGGCGTCAGCGCCCTGCCCGGCCTGCGCGAGGCCCTCGGCCTGGACGAGGCCGCGCTGACCCTCGGCGCCACCGACGCGGCCGAGGCGCAGGCCCGCGCCCTGGTCGAGGCCATGGAGGCCGAGGGCTGGGCGCCGGAGGCGGTCGAGAAGGTCGCCGCCGGGCACCCGGAGGCCGTCCGCGACGTGCTCGACTTCGCCGCCACCCAGGTCGTGCCGCGTCTGGCCGCCACGACCGACGAGCTGGACGCCGTCCTGCACGCGCTCCAGGGCGGTTTCGTCCCGGCCGGGCCCTCCGGCTCCCCGCTGCGCGGCCTGGTCAACGTGCTGCCCACCGGCCGCAACTTCTACTCCGTCGACCCCAAGGCCGTGCCCAGCAAGCTCGCCTGGGAGACCGGCCAGGCCCTCGCCGCCTCGCTGGTCGAGCGCTACCGGGCCGACAACGACGGCGCGTTCCCGCCCTCGGTCGGGCTCTCCCTGTGGGGCACCAGCGCGATGCGCACCGCCGGCGACGACATCGCCGAGGCCTTCGCCCTGCTCGGCGTCCGCCCGGTCTGGGACGACGCCTCGCGCCGCGTCACCGGTCTGGAACCGATCCCGCTGGAGGAGCTCGGCCGCCCGCGCATCGACGTCACGCTGCGCATCTCCGGCTTCTTCCGCGACGCGTTCCCGCACGTCGTCGCCCTGCTGGACGACGCGGTGCGCCTGGCCGCCGCCCAGGAGGAGGCCGGGACGGACAACTTCGTCCGCGCCCACGTCCAGGCCGACCTCGCGGTCCACGGCGACGAGCGCAAGGCCACCGTCCGCGTCTTCGGCTCCCGCCCCGGCACCTACGGCGCGGGCCTGCTCCAGCTCATCGACAGCCGCGACTGGCGCACCGACGCCGACCTCGCCGAGGTCTACACGGTGTGGGGCGGCTACGCGTACGGGCGCGGGCTCGACGGGCGCCCGGCGCGCGAGGAGATGGAGACCGCGTACAAGCGGATCACCGTCGCCGCGAAGAACACCGACACCCGCGAGCACGACATCGCCGACTCGGACGACTACTTCCAGTACCACGGCGGCATGGTCGCCACCGTCCGCGCCCTCACCGGCAAGGCCCCGACCGCCTACATCGGCGACTCGACCCGCCCGGAGACCGTCCGCACCAGGACGCTCACCGAGGAGGCCGCCCGCGTCTTCCGCGCCCGGGTGGTCAACCCGCGCTGGATCGAGGCGATGCGCCGCCACGGCTACAAGGGCGCGTTCGAGATGGCCGCGACCGTCGACTACCTGTTCGGCTACGACGCCACTACGGGTGTGGTCGCGGACTGGATGTACGAGAAGCTGACCGAGGAGTACGTGCTGGACCCGGTCAACCGGGAGTTCCTCGCCGGTGCCAACCCGTGGGCGCTGCACGGGATCAGCGAGCGGCTCCTGGAGGCGGCGAGCCGCGGGCTCTGGGAGAAGCCGGACCCCGAGCTGATCGAGCAGTTGCAGGCCGCGTTCCTGGAGACCGAGGGGGACCTGGAGGGCGGCGAGGGCGGCGAGGGCTGAGAGGCCGAGGCCGGGCCGACCCGTCCAGGTGTTCCGAACGCCTTCACTGCACCCATCCGGGTGACGTGAACACTGGTGACACCTGGAGTCCGAGCGGACAATACGGGGCATGTCGCGACGCCTCGCCCCCAGCCGTCCGTCCTCCCCCGCGTCGTTCCCCCGCGAGCCGGGTGCCCCGGGCTCCCCGGACGACCCGGCCGGCGCCGGGCCGCCCCGGCCCGCCCACCGGTACCGGGCGCGCCTCGGGGCGCTGGCGGCCGGAGCGCTGCCGGTGCTCGCGTTCCCGCCGCTGGGGCTCGCGTGGCTGGCGTGGGTCGCGCTCGTGCCCGGCCTGCTGCTGATGCAGCGGGCGCCGTCGGGCCGGGAGGCGGCGGTGCGCGGGTGGTGGTTCGGCGCGGGCTTCATCCTGACGGCGATGTACTGGCTGGTCCCGTCGATCGGGCCGGGCCTGCCGGTGCTCGCCGTCCTGTTCGGAGCGCTGCAGGCCGTCGTCGGGTACGGCGTGCACCGGCTGCTGCGCCCACCGCTGACGGCCCGCCGGGCGCTGCTCGCCGTGGCCGTCGTCCCGGCGCTGTGGCTGACCACCGAGTACGCGCGCTCCTGGCACGCGCTCGGCGGGCCGTGGGCGCTGCTCGGCGCCACCCAGTGGCAGCACCCGGCGGTCCTCGCGCTGGCGTCGGCGGGCGGGATCTGGCTGGTCAGCGCCGCGGTGGTGGCGGTCAACACGGGGGTGCTGGTCGTGCTCACGGCCGCGCCGTGGCGCCCGCGGGCGGTCGCGGCGCTGACCGCCGTCCTGGTACTGGTGGCCGGGCCGCTGCTGTTCGCGCTGCGCGACGCGCCGGCGCGGACGGGGGCGGTGATGGTCGCGCTCGTCCAGCCGGGGATCGTCGACGACCCGCGGGCCAGGTTCGACGCGAGCGCCCGGGCCACGGCGGAGCTCGGCGGGCGGCCGGTGGACCTGGTCGTCTGGGGCGAGAGCAGCACCACCTCCGACCTGGACCGCGACCGCGCGGTGTCGGACCGGCTGCGCGAGCTGTCCGCCGCCACCGGCGCGCAGGTCATCGCCGGGGAGGACGCGCGCAAGGCCGACGGGCGGATCTCCAAGGACGCCGTCCTGGTCTCCCCGGCGGGCGTCGTGGACCGTTACCGCAAGATCCGGCTGGTGCCGTTCGGCGAGTACATCCCGCTGCGGCCGGTGCTCGGGTGGATCGCGGGCGTCAGCCGGGCGGCGGGCGAGAACCGGGCACCCGGCAGCTCCTTCCACGTGCTGCCGGCCACCGACCGGACCGGCGGCGCGCTGCCGCTCGGGGCGCTGATCTGCTTCGAGTCGGCGTTCCCCGACATGGCCCGGACCGCGGCGCGTGACGGGGCCCGGGTGCTGGTCTACCAGTCGTCCACCTCCACCTTCCAGCACACGTGGGCGCCCGCGCAGCACGTCTCGCTCGCGGCGATCCGGGCCGCCGAGACCGGCCGTCCGGCCGTGCAGGCCTCGCTGACCGGGGTCTCGGCGGCCTTCGACGCTCAGGGCCGCGAACTGGCGCGGCTCGGCACCGACGGCACCGGGGCCCTGACCGTACGGCTGCCGCTCACCGCGCCCGACACACTGACCTGGTACGACAGCGTCGGTGACGTGGTGCCGCTGACCGCCCTGCTCGTGACGGCGGGGGCGGCGGCCGCGGTGTGGCGGGGGCGCCGCGCGGTGCGGGCGTCCGGTGCGGACTCCGGGGACGATCAGCCGTCGTCGCCGGCGCGGTAGACCCCGAACACCGCTCCCTGGGCGTCGCGCAGGACGCCGATGCGCGGGCCGTCCGGGACGTCCGTCGCGGGCATCAGCACGTCGGCGCCGAGGACGCCCGCGCGGGCGACGGTGTTGTCGACGTCCGCGACGGCGAAGTACGGCAGCCAGTGTGCCGGGACCTGCGCCGGGAAGCGGTCGTCCATCACGATCATGCCGCCGAAGTCCGCACCGGCCAGGCCCCATTGGGTGTACTGGGGGGACGCGGTGACCGACCAGCCGAACACCGTCGGGTAGAAGGCCGTCGCGCTCTCCGCGTCCCGGGTGGCGAGTTCCACCCAGCCGAGCGCGCCGGGCTCGTTGAACACGCCCGCGCCCTGGAACGCGCGGGCCTGCCAGAGCGCGAAGACCGCACCGGAGGTATCGGCGACCACCGCGAACCGGCCGAGGTCGAACACGTCGGCGGGCTCCATCAGCGCCGTGCCGCCGCGCGCCTTGATCGTCGCCACGGTGGCGTCGGCGTCGGCGACCGCGAAGGACACCGTCCAGGCCGTCGGCTGCCGGGGCGCGTAGAGCGGGGTGACGGCGGCGGCCGGCGCGTCGCCGAGGAACATCTGCGTGTAGCCGTCGGCCTCGGGCCGCACGTCTGTCTCGGCCCGCCAGCCGAACAGCTCGCCGTAGAAGGACCGGGCCGCGGTGGGGTCCGAGGTGCCGAGCTCGACCCAGCAGGGGGCGCCGATGGTGGCGGAGTTCTGCTTCATGCGCTTCTCTCTTGCCGTTCCCGCATCAGTGAGTGTCCGTCAAATCTGATAGCTCTCAGGAGATTTCGAGCACGAGCTTGCCTTTCGCGTGCCCGGACTCCACGCGGGCGAGCGCCTCGGCGGCGTGGGCCAGCGGGTAGCGGGCGGTGATGTGCACGTCCAGCTCGCCGGCGGCGACGAGGGCGGCCAGGGCGGCGAGGCTCTCGGAGGTGGTGGAGCGCGTGACGTAGCGGCCGCCGAGCTCGGTGGCGGTCGCCGGATCGGCGGTGCTGACCAGCTTCGAACGGTCGGCGAGGACGCCGACCGCGTCGCGCAGCGCGTCGCCGCCGACGAGGTCGAGGATGCCGTCCACACCATCCGGGGCCGCCTGCGCGATCCGCTCGGCGACGCCGTCGCCGTACCGGACGTCCACGGCGCCGAGCGCCTCGACGTGGGCGCGGCCGGCCTCGCTCGCGGTGCCGATCACGCGCAGGCCCCGGCCGCGGGCGATCTGCGCCGCGGCGCTGCCGACGCCCCCGGAGACGCCGAGGACCAGGAGCGTGGCGCCGGAGCCCAGACCCACGTCGCGGACGGCGTCGTCGGCGGTCGCGGTGGCGACGGCGAGGGTCGCGGCCTGGTCGAAGCCGACGGCCGCGGGCTTGAGGGCGCTCATCCCGGCGCGCAGCAGCGTCTGTTCGGCGAAGGCGCCGGCGGCGGCGACCCCGAAGACCTCGTCGCCCGGGGTGAAGGCGGTCACGTCCGGGCCGACCCGCAGGACGACGCCCGCGGCCTCCTGGCCCATGACGAAGGGCAGGGCGCGGCCCTGGCGGCCGAGGAGGCCGCTGCGGACCTTCCAGTCCACGGGGTTCACGCCGGCGGCGCGGACGGCGACGGCCAGCTGCCCGGGGCCCGGCAGGAGCTCCGGGCGGTCCAGGAACTCCTGGGTCTCCGGCCCGCCGTACTCGACGAACCCGAACGCTCTGGCCATCGGTGATCCCACTCCTCGGATAGCCCCCGCTGATCGCCCCGACCCCGCCCCGCCCAGCATGCGGGGCCGCCCGGGGGCGGGCCGCCGGTGCTGCGCCGAACGGGGCGCTCCGGTGGGCGAGGGCGGGGTGGGCGAACAGAGAACAGATGACAGATAACAGATTTCGAAATCTGTTATCTGTCATCTGTTCTCTGTCTTCTGTTACCCGCCACCCACCCCCGCTACCGCGCCGCCCGCACCACCGGCACCCACAGCTCGGCCTGCGCGTCGCCCGTCCCCGGGACGAAGCGGGTGCGTAGCAGCTCCGGACCCGGCCGCGACTCGTACGGGTTGGACGGGAACCACTGGCTCGCCACGTCGCCCCACATCCGCTGGAGCGCCTGCGGGAACGGGCCGGTGCTCGCGAACACCGCCCAGGTGCCGGCCGGGACGTCCAACACCTCCAGGTCGAACGGGAGTTCGCCCTCCGGGCCCACCACCGCCGCGTGCCAGTAGTCGAGTTCGGTCCCGTCCTCGCGGTTGCCCGGCTCGTGGTCCGTCACCGAGACGATGCCGTCCGGGTCCTGGTCGGAGAGCGCCGCGATGCGCGCGACGGTCTCCGCCCCGAGCCCCTTGATGAACTCGGCGATCGCCGGGTTCACGCCCTCGCAGAGCTGCGTCACCCGCGCCTTCTTGCCGACGATCCGGAAGTCCGGCTTCTCGACGATCCGGTATTCCATACTGCTCGCTCCTTCCACGACGAGTCGGAAGGACATCAGGGGCTGGGACTTGAGCACCGCGCCGCACCGCCGGGCCTCACCGGGCCCGACCCCGTGCATGGCCCGGAACGCCCGGGCGAAGGCCTCGCCCGACGTGTAGCCGTGGCGCACCGCGATGTCGAGCAACGTCCGTTCGCCGGCGAGCACTTCGGCCCCCGCGAGGGTCAGCCGCCGGCGCCGGACGTACTCCGACAGCGGCATCCCCGCGAGCATCGAGAACAACCGCCGGAAGTGGTACTCCGACGTCATCGCGATCCGCGCCAGCTCGGCCGCCTCGACCTCGTGGTCCTCGTGGTCCAGGCTCCGCTCGATGTGCTCCATCGCGCGGTTCAGGTGCTCCAGCACTCCGGCCCCGTCCTTCCTCGTTGATCTCCACCGTAGGAAGGGCCCACAATGCCGCACCCGACGATCGGTGCCCGCTGCGGTCGGGTGGCGGCTCCGGCGGGCCGCCACCGCACAACGGGCGCCGGCTCCAGGCCCGATCGGACCAGGCCCTGCGCCAGCATCGCGTCCGCGACGAGCTCGAAGCCCGCGATGTCCGCGCCCACCACGTGGTTGCCCGGCTGCCCGTAGCGCTCGGCGGTGGTGGCGCACGCCTCGTGGATGTTCCGCATGATGCCGGCCAGCCGCTCCTCGGTGCGGGCGAAGGTCCACGAGTCGCGCGAGGCGTTCCCGCGCCCAGGAAACTCAAGAGAATCTCGCAGTGTCCCCGGCACGGCTCCCGGCTCATCCACATACTGAAACCCCCCTGGCCCCGCGGCCGTTACGATCCCTCAGCCCCCTCGCGTCCACACTGAGCCCGGCTGAACCCGGCCGAACCCGGCTGAACCCGGCTGGACCGCCGGCCGGGGCGCCGGCCGAAGAAGCCGCGGCCCGTCCGGCCTGGAAATCACGGAACGTAGTCCCGCTATCGGGAACAGTCGGGGCGGACGCGGTGTTGTGGGCCTCCGTCGTCGTTCTGCGTAGTCGCCCCGGGTACGGACAGTACGCAGTTGTTCAAATTGGAACGACCGAGTACGGTCGGAGCCCCGTCCACCCCGACGGGGACAGAAACCCCCGGCAATCCGCCCCACGCCATCGGAGGCCCGCCCATGCCGCAGCCCGGCTCCGCCACGGTGCGCTCACGCGTGCGCATCCCGCTGACCTTCCCGGACGGCTACCGCGCCGACGCCGAGGTCTTCACCTTCCACGGCCTGGCCGACGGCGCCGAACACGTGGCGCTCGCCTTCGGCGAGGTGCCGCAGGGCGGGACGCCGCTGGTGCGGCTGCACTCCGAGTGCCTGACCGGCGACGTGTTCGGCTCGGACCGCTGCGACTGCGGCCCGCAGCTGCGCGAGTCGGTCGAGCGGATCAGCGCGGCCGGCGGCTACCTGCTCTACCTCCGCCAGGAGGGCCGCGGCATCGGGCTCTACAACAAGCTCGACGCCTACGCCCTGCAGGACTCCGGCCTCGACACCTACGACGCCAACACCGCCCTCGGCCTGCCCGAGGACGGCCGGGACTACACCGCCGCGGCCCAGATGCTGACCGCCCTCGGCACCACCGGCATCGAGTTGCTGAGCAACAACCCGGACAAGGCCGCCCAACTGGCCGCCCTCGGGATCACGGTCGAGCAGCGCGTCCCGACCGGCGTCCACCTCTCGGAGAGCAACGTCCGCTACCTGCGTGCCAAGGTCGAGCGGACCGGCCACTCGATCGAGCTGTCCCGTCTGGTCGGCTGACAAGCCGGCAACGGCCCTCAGCGGCCCGGCGCGCGGGCGGCGGTCCGGGCGATGGTTCGCTGGATGCCCAGGCAGGCGAGCGGCAGGGCGATCAGGATGGCGGCCCAGAAGGCGCTGTGGCCCCAGAGTTCGGCGGTGCCCCGGTAGAGCGGCTCCGCCACCGGGATGCGCAGGGCCTCCATCGGTCCGAGGGCGGTGGGCCAGGCGCCGAGCAGCAGGGTGGCGAGGATCCACAGGGCGAACAGGCGGCGGGCGGTGCGCGGGCCGGCCAGGGCGGCGGCGACCGAGGCGGTGGCGAGCAGCAGCGTGAAGCCGGCCTGGTAGACGGCGCCGGTCTGGCCGGTGCCCCAGGACGCCGGGGTCCGGTGGTGCCCGACGGCGGCGAGCCGGACCTCGACGGTCGCCCACAGCAGGACGACCAGGACGGCGGTGGAGCCGAGCGCGAACGCTGCGCGGTCGCGCGCGCCGGGGGCGCCCGCCCGCCAGGACGCCGCCGCGGGCCGCGGCCAGGACGGCGCCACGGGCACCACCGGTGCCGCGCGGCCGTCGGCCAGGCTCCGCCACTGGGCCGCCGTCCGCCGCCGCGCCGCGTGGACCGGGCCGAGCAGCCTGGTGGCGCGCCCGATCAGGACGAGGGCCAGGACGATCCCGACGGTGGCCGCCACCCCGGACCAGCTGCCCATTCCGCCCTCGAAGGTCACCACCCGGTCGGCCAGCGCGGGCGGCGGCTTGAGCACCGTCATCGGCGGCCCCAACCGCAGGTAGCCGATCGCGCCGGCGCCGGCGGCGGCCAGGGCGAACGTCCCCCGGCCGACGCGGGCGGGGAAGAACACGAGGGTGAGCGCGGCGGCCAGCGCCGCGCCGAGCTGGGGAGCGACCATCCGGGCCGCGTGGTCGCCGGCGGTCCGCAGCGGACCGCCGAGCAGGCTGTTCGGCAGGATCTTCAGCTGGTTGCCCGCGTCGACGCTGATCCGGGCGAGCGCGCCGGCCCAGAGCACCAGCGCGAGCGCGACGAGCACGAGCAGCGCCGCCCCGGCCTGCCGGGGCAGCGCTGGGCCGCAGGTGGTCCACCAGGTCGCGGCCCACGCGCGCCAGGGCCTCGGCCGCCCGGCGCGCCCGGCCCCAGCCCACCGGCTCGTCCCCGGCTGCCCGTTGCGGCCGAACCGCCCGGCCCACCCGGTCTGCCCGGCCTGTCCGGCCTGTCCGGCCTGTCCGGTCGCGGACGCCCGGCCGCCGGCCGTCCGCCGGCCCCGGAGCACCTCGGCCGCGATGAGCGCCGCGCTGCCGTGCACCGTCGTGGGGTCGGCGCCGACCGCGCGACGGCGCAGCGCGGACCAGCGCCGCCGCACGTCGTCCGCCGGGCGGCGGCGCGCCGCGCCCCAGGCCCTCGCCACGGAGTCCGCAAGGACGGCCGCGGCCAGGGCCGTCATCGCCGCCACCCGCCCGGACAGCGGCAGCCGGTAGAGCGCGGCCGGCAGCGGGGAGAGCCGGGCGAGCAGCCGGGCGTGCTCCTCGGGCTGGACGGTCAGCCAGACCGCCAGCCGGTAGGCGTGAGCCCGCTCGTCGACGGTCAGGCCGTCGCCGGTGCGCCCGCCGCCGCCGAGTTCGCGGGCGAGGCGGTCGGTCTCGGCGACGACCTGCGGGAGGCGGACGAGGGCGAGCAGCCGGCCACAGTGCTCGCCGGAGCACTCGGGGTGGTCGCAGTCGTAGCGGGCGGCGACGGCCGGCACGGAGGCGGCGAGCAGTTCGTCGAGGACGGCGACGACGTCGGGCTCGGTGCCGATCCGGGTCAGTCCGGCGGCGTCGACCGGGCGCTCGCGGTAGTGCGGGACGGCGGAGGGCGCGAACGCGGCGCCGAAGGCGAGCACGGCGAGCGCGGCGGCGCGGGCCCGCCCGGTGCCCCGGGCGCGGTCGACGTCGTGGAGGTAGTGCAGGTCGAAGAGGGTGTCGCGGACGTCGTCCCGCAGCCAGGACAGCAGCCGCCGCGCGCCGCCGTCGACCAGCCACTCGGCGGCCTCGCCGGAGCGGTTCAGCATCGTCCAGGCGAGGACGGAGGGGGCGTGGTAGGGGTCGCCGAGGAAGGTGACCGGCCGGTGGGCGTGGCCGGCGCCGGCGGCCCCGGCGGGCGCCTGGGTGCGGACGACGGCCGGGCTGGCGCCGTCCAGCCACTGCCTGACCTGCCCGGCCTGCCAGCGGTGGGCGGGGTTCCTGGTGAACAGGCCCTGGAGCAGGAGGCGCCGGCGCGGGTCGGTGACGGCGGAGAGGTCGACCTCCTCGGAGAAGACCAGGTCGTACTGGAGGACCTCGTCGCTCAGCAGGAGGCCGTCCTGGTCCAGGTAGCGGGGGCGGCCGGTGAACAGCTCGTACAGGACGTTGCCCAGGCCCCACCAGGGGCCCGCGGGGTGGTTGGAGCCGGCCAGTTGCTCGGGGGCCATGTAGGCGACGGTGACCTGTATCTCGGGCGAGAAGCTGCGGCTGGCGGTGAGCTTGGCGACGCCGCCGAAGTCGGCGATGACGAACTGGCCGGGGCCGGCGCCGGGGCGCACCAGGATGTTGGCGGGCTTGAAGTCGACCGGGTTGCGGGCCACGCGCCGCTGCCAGAAGTCCAGCATCGCGACGAGTTCGCGGACGATGGGGTCGGTCGCGCGCGGGTCGGTGTGCCGGCCGGCGCGGCTCAGCTCGGCGATGCGGTCGGCGAGGGTGACCGGGAGGTACTCCATCGCCACCCAGTCGCAGCCGATGCCGGCGTGCTCGACCTGGCCGTAGTCGACGATCCGCGGGACGTGGCGCAGGTAGGCCTCGTCGCGCAGGTGGTCCAGGAGCTCGGTGTCCATGGCCTGGCCGGTGCGGGTGACCTTCACCGCGGCGTCGCCGCCGCCGTCCAGGCGCCGGACCTGCCAGACGGTGCCCTCGGTGCCCGAACCGGCGACCTGGTGCGGCTCGTACCGGTTCAGCAGGGCCGCCGGGAAGGCGCCCCCGAAGTGGCCGCCGCGCGAGGGGGCCGCGCGGCGGGTCTCGGTGGGCGGGGTGGCGGCCTGCGGCCTGACCCGGGTCGGTGCCTCGGGGCCGGTCCGCACCCGGGTCGGTGCCTCGGGATCGACGCGCACCCGGGTCGGTGCCTCGGGATCGACCCGGACGCGGGTCGGTGCCTCCGGATCGGCGCGCAGCCGCCGGAGCCGCGAGGGCGGGAGGTCGTGGTTCCGGGTCCGCTCGCGGCGGGTCCGCGGCCACTGGTCCGTCCGCGTCGGCGGGACCGCGTCCGGGACCGCATCCGTCGGCGTGCCGTCGCCCATCCTGCCGTTCTCCCTCCACCGCCCGCGTGACGCATCATCATGTCGTGCGACCGGGCCACTCGTTCCCGGTTTCGACCGCTTTGGGGAACGCCTGTGGCCAAGCCGTTACGCGGCGGGTACGCGGGGCGGCCGAAGGGCCCTATCGCTGCCAGACCCGGACGTAGTCGATCATCAGGGTGGCCGGGACGGTCGTGGGGCCGCCGATCGTCGGCTGGACGGCGTTGTCGATCATCAGCCACATGGGGTCGGAGGTGATGCCCTGGTTGAGGGTGGCCGCGTAGACGCCGTCCCGGTAGTAGTCCACGTGCCCGTCCTGCCACTGAGCGCCGAAGACGTGCCAGCCGGTCAGGTCGCCGTCGGCGCAGCTGCCGGTGGAGGCCGTGGCGGAGTTGAAGTACGCGCAGATCTTGCCGTGCAGCCCCTCCATGACGTCGTTCTCCCCGCCGCTCGGCCAGTCGGCGCCGACGGCCCAGAAGGCGGGCCAGTTGGCGACCGAGCCGTCGGGGGCGGCGGGGACGTAGACCCGGGCCTCCATGGCGCCGAAGGCGAAGGAGAACCTTCCCTTGGTGTTGACCATGCCGGAGACGTACGGGAGCGTCTTGCCGCCGCACTCCTGCTGCCGCTGCACGGCGGTGATGCGCAGCGTGCCGTCGCGCACCGCGACCTGGCCCGCGTCGTAGCAGTCGAGCTCCTGGCCGCCCACCGGCGGGGTGATCCGCTGCGGTTCGACGTACGGGTTGCCGACGTTCCACCGGGAGGTGTCGAGGGAGGTGCCGTCGAACTCGTCCTGGAAGATCAGGTGCCAGTCGCCGGGGATGCCGGTGGGCAGGACGGGGTGCGGCGTTGCGGAAGTGCTCGCGGCCGGAGAAGGCGGGGAGGGGGCGGACGGCACCGCCGACGTCGCCGCGGCCGGGCCGCCGCCGGTGCCGGAGCAGCCCACGAGGGCGGTGAGCAGGAGGGCGAGCGCCGCGGCCGGGACGGCGCACTTCGGTGCGCGGCGGCGGTGATCCATGGCGCGCCCACCTCCTTGCCGATCAGCGTTCCACCGCCGGGCGGCGCGCGCATCCCGTGTTCCCGGCCCCCTGCACCGGCCCGGCACCGGCCAGGTCAGGGCTGGGTCCGCCAGATGTCCCCGATGGGCGCGGCGTCCGCGGCCGCACCGGTCGGCGGCAGGCCGTAGGCGTCCTCCAGGGTGCGCAGCAGCCGGTAGTGGTCGATCCGCTCGCCGTAGCTCCCCGGCGCGACCGGCCCGCCGGCGACGACGGTCGCGATCCGGTTGCCCTGGTTGTCGTCGTCCTCGTCCCAGGTGACGACCAGCAGGCTGTTGTGGGTGCGGGCCCAGTCCGCGTAGGCGGCCAGGTTGGCCTTCAGCCAGTCGTCGCCCTGCCGGACGGTGCCGTCGTGCATGTCGTGGGTCAGGTTCGGCACGACGAAGGAGAGCGCCGGGAGGGTGCTGTAGTCCCCGGGGAAGGCCGTGAAGGGCTGGTTGACGACGGGAGGCAGGGCAGCGAAGTCCACCCACGGGTTGTGCTTGCGGGCGTAGCCGCCGGCGGCGCAGCCGGTGTAGCCGGCGACGGGGAGGTCCTCGGAGTAGCCGGTGAAGGTCAGGCCCGCGGCGAGCAGGGCGGAGCCGAGGTTGGCCGTGCCGAAGGACTCGGGGCACGAGTCGTCGGTGACGCCCTGGACCGAACCGGAGAACAGCGCCAGGTAGTTGGGCTGGCTCGGGTGGGCGACGGCGTAGGACTGGCTGAAGGACGCTCCCTGTGCGGCCAGCGCGTTGATGTACGGCGCGTCGGCGGCGTTGCCGATCACGTCGGCATAGGACTTGTTCTCCTCGACGACCACGACGACGTGATCGGGCCGGGGAACGTGCCCCGGGGCCCCCGTGCTGCCCGCGGGGGCCGGGGAAGAGCCCGGGGGCCGGCCACCGCCCGAGCCCGCACACCCGGCCAGCAGCACGGCGGAGAGCACGGCCGCACCGGCGGCCGCACGCACCCGGCGGCGCCGGCCGCCACCGTGGACGTCCGTACGGATCACAGACTCCAGCCTGGGCGCCCGGGAGGACCGCGGCAAATCAGGCCGGGCGGGTGGGGGGACGGAGGGTCGCGGGGCTCCGACAGGGTGTCAACTGCCCAGCGGTTCGACTACTCCACGTCACAGGCGATGCGCATTTATTGCCCATATATGGGGCGAAATACAGGGCAGAAAGGCCCTTTCCTCGCCGTCGTATTGACTGAAGGTGACCATCGGGCTGAGGATGGGAGACAGTACCGCTGACACTTCGGTGACGCACGCCGGTGACGCGCGCCGGAGACGAGGATCCCAGCCACTCCGGGAGCCCGACGATGAGTGACGCGCAGGCCCCGGCGGCACTCTCCACGGCGGAACGTTCCAGCCGCCCGTCCTCACCGCGCTCCGGCTCCGACGAGCCGTCCCGCAGCGCCGATCTGTACCTGGACGCCACCGAGCTGACGGCCCGGCTGGTCACCGCCGTCGAAGAGTCCCGTCGTGCCACCTCCCACCCCGCCGTACCCGGCCTCTCCGGAGCCCGCCTGCTCGACGCGTTCCTGCTGAGCGCGGGGATCTGCCAGGTCGTCGAGGACCGGCTCCAGGGCGCTTCCTGGGGCGCCCGGCGCCTGGTGGACCACCTCACCCCGGGAGCGCGCGGGCCCGCCGCGCGCTCCGCCCTGCGGGCCGCACGCCTCGGCATCGGGCTGTCCGCCGGGGCGTTCGGGTCGGTGGGCCCCGGGCGCGGCCTGCGACGCTGGGGCGGCGGGATGGCCACGCTGCGCGACCGGCTCGCCGGAGCGGTGGTCGACGGGCTCCTCGGCGGTGGCCCCGGCACCGCCCCGGGCCGTGACGTCGTCCGGGCCGTCCACGAGGCCGCCGCCCGGCTCGCCGCGCTGCCCGCCGCCGGGGCCCTGCTCGGCGGCGAGTACCTGCGCCCGCCGTCCTGCTTCCGCAGTTTCGACCAGCACCCGGCGGACGCCGTCGAGCTGGCCCGCCGCTTCAGCCGGTCGTACGGCGCCGGGGACCGGCCGCTCCTGGTCCTCGGGGTGCGCACCTCGGGCAGCTACCTGGCGCCACTGGCCGGCGCGACCCTGCGCCGGCTGGGCCACCGGTCGGTGGCGGTCGGCACCACCCGGCCCGGACTGGCACTGCTGCCCGGCCGGGCGGCGGCCGTCCGCGCCGTCCGCGAGGGCGGGGGCGCCGTCCTCGTCCTCGACGATCCGCCGGCCAGCGGCGGGTCGCTCGCCGCCGTCGCCGCGGCTGCCGAGCGCGCGGGCTTCCCCGCCGACGCCGTCGTCCCCCTGTTCGCGACCTTCGAGGACGACGGACCGGTGCCCGACGTCCTGCGGAGGTACCCGTGCGTGGTGCTGCCCGGCGGGGACTGGGAGGTCCGCCGCCGCCTGGCGGCAGCATCGCTCACGAGCCTGCTGCCCGAACTGCTGCCGGGCGCGGGAGGGCCGGCCGCCCACGCGCCCGAGATCGGCGCGGCGGGCCCGCTCTCCCGCTGGTCGCACCTCTCCGTCCCCCTGACCGCGCACGTCCGGGACGCCGACGGCCGTGAGCGCGCCCTGCCCCTGCTCGCCCAGTGGGCGGGGGTCGGCTACCTCGGCCGGCAGGCCGTGACCGTCGCCCGGGCGCTGGACGGCCTGGTGCCGGAGGTCCACGGCTTCGCGGACGGCGTCCTGCTGCGCACCCGCCTGTACGGCGAACCGGCGCCGGGACCGGGAGCGGCCCCGGACACCGCCCGCCCCCGCCCGGCCGAGGTCGCCCGGTACGTCGCGGCCCGCCAGCGGCTCCTCGCGGTGCCCGCCGACCGGAGTCTCGAGCTCATCGGACGCCAGCCGGTGTGGGAGGTCGCGGCGCGCGTCCTGGCCCCCGTCGGCGGCCGCCTCGACCCGGTCCTGCGCCCCGCGCTGCTGTACCCGCTGACCCGCTCCCTGCTGGCCGCTCCCCGGCCGTGCGTCGTCGACGGCCGTACCGTCGACGGCCCTACCGGGGACGGACGCTGGATCCCCGACGGCGCCGGCGGCCGGGTGAAGACCGGCTTCGCCGACGGCGCGTTCAGCAACCTCGACCTGGCGACCTACGACGCGGCCTTCGACCTCGCCGGCGCCGCCACAGAACCGCCCGGCGGCCCCCCGAACCCCTCCGCCCACGAGGCCGAACTCCTCGCCGCTTACCATCAGTTGACGGGCCACCGAATCGACCCGGCACGCTGGTGCCTGCTGCGGTTGGTCCAGAACTGGGACGCGGCGCGGCTGGCCGGCACGGCGGACCCGGCCCGCGCACACCTCGTCCGCGCCCATGAGCGGCGGGCGCAGGCGGCGGCCGTCCGGCGTTTCCTCGCCGACGCGTACCTGGCCGATCTCGACACCGGCTCCCGAGGACCCTGGTGCGTCCTGGACATCGACGGGGTGCTGGAGTCGGACGTCCTCGGCTTCCCCGCGTCCTCGCCGCAGGGCATGCTCGCCCTGCGGGCCCTGCGCGCGCACGGCTACCGGGTGCTGCTCGCCACCGGCCGCTCGCTGCCGGAGGTGCGGGACCGCTGCGCGGCCTACCGGCTGGCCGGCGGCGTCGGCGAGTACGGCGCGGCGGCCTTCGACGCGCTGACGGGGACCACCCTCCCCCTCAGCGGGACGGAGACCACCGGCCTGCGGCGCCGACTCGCCGCGCTGCCCGGCGTGTTCGTCGACCCGTACGCCCGGTGGTCCCTGCGCGCGAGCGCCGGGGACGGCCCGCACCGCACCGCGCTGCCCGCCCGGACGGCCGCCGCTCTGCTGCGCGAGCCGCCGTACGGGCCCCGGTTCACCGTGGTGCCCGGCGACGCCCAGTCGGACTTCGTCCCGCGCGGCGTCGACAAGGCCCGAGGGGTGCGCGCCCTGCTGGCGGCGCTCGGCGACGCGACGGCCGTCCCCGCGCTCGCCGTCGGGGACACCGCCGCCGACCTTCCCCTCCTCACGTGGGCCCGGCGCGCCGCCGCCCCGGCGAACGCGGCGCCCGCCGTGGCCGCCGCGGGCGTCCCGGTGGCCCGGCACCCGTACCAGGCCGGGCTCGCCGAGATCATCGGCCGGCTGATCGGCCACCGGCCGGGCGGCTGCCCGGCCTGCCGGGCGCCCGCACACGCGCCCGAAGTCCGCGCGCTGCTGGCCCTGTTGGCCGTGCCCGAGGCCGGCCGGGCGGGCTCGGCATCCCGGCTCGCCGCCCTCGCCCGGGCCACCGGCCGGGCCACCGCGCGAGCCCGCGCCGCCACCGACGGGGAGCACCCCGGATGAAGAACCCCGCAGCCCGGCCCGACTCCCCCGCCGCCGCCCGACGCCCGCCCGACGCCCGCGGACGGACGGCCGCGCGCCACGTCGACCCGCTGCTGCGCAACGGGCACCTGCTCACCGCCAGTTCACTGGTGACCGCCGGCGTCGGCGCCGGCTACTGGGCGCTGGCCGCCCGCCTGTTCACGCCCGCCGCGGTCGGCACCGGCTTCGCCGCCGTCTCCGCGATGATGTTCCTCGGCGGGGTCGGGCAGCTCAACCTCGTCAACACCATGATCCGCTTCGTCCCGCCGGCCGGGCGACGGACCGGACGCCTGGTGGCCCGGGCCTACCTCGCGGCGGCGGGCTGCGGGCTCCTGCTCGGCGCCGGGTTCGTCCTGCTCGTCCCCCGGCTCTCCCCCGGGCTGGACTTCCTGCGCTCCCCGCCGGTCGCCGCCGGGTTCGCCGCCGCCACCGCGGCGTACGCGCTGTTCGTCGTCCAGGACGGGGTGCTGACCGGGCTGCGCCGCGCGGACTGGGTGGTCCTGGAGAACACCCTGTTCGCCCTCGTGAAGCTCCTGCTGCTCGTGCTGTTCGCCGCCGCCGGCGCACGGGCCGCGATCCTCGGCTCCTGGGGCGCCGGGCTGGCCTTCTCCGTGCTGTTCACGAACACCTTCATCGTCTGCCGCGCCATCCCCCGGCACGCACGCCGGGCCGCCGAGGACCCGGGCCCGCCGGCCGGCGCCCGGCGGCAGGCCCCCACCCCCGGTTACCTGGCGGCCGACTGGACCGGCTCGCTGTGCTGGCTCGCCGCCACCACCCTGCCGCCGCTCATCGTGCTGGGCCGGCTCGGGGCCGCCGCGGGCGCGTACTTCTCGATCGCCTGGCTGGTCGCCTACGCGCTCTACCAGTTCGCGATCAACATGAGCGCCTCCCTGATCGTCGAGGCGACCAGTCCGGCGGACTCCCGCGACGCCGCCGAGCAGTTGCTGCGCCACTGCCGGCGGGTGCTGCGCCACAGCGGGGCCGTGCTGGTGGCCGCGGCGCTGGCGGTGACGGCGGCCGCCCCGGGGGTGCTGTCCGTGTTCGGCCCCGACTACGCCCGCGCCGGCACGGCGACGTTGCGGCTCCTCGCGCTCTCGGCCCTGCCCAACCTGGTGGTCGCCGTCGCCGTCGCGGCGTGCCGGGTGCAGCGCCGGCTGCGGGTCGTCCTGACGGTCCTCGCCACCCAGGCCGCCCTGGCCCTCGGGCTGACGGTGCCGCTCCTGTCGCTCCTGGGGGTCACGGGCGCCGGGCTGGCCTGGCTGGTGGCGCAGAGCGCGGTGGCCGGGGCCCTGCTGTGGCGCCGCTCCTGGTGGCTGCCCGGCCGCGCCCGGGCCACGACGCCGTCCTCGGCCCCCGGCCCGGCCACCGCCGCCCGGCTCGCCGTGGCCGGGCTGCTGCCGATCCGCCGCCCGGCCCTCCTCTACCGGCCCGTCGACGGCCTGACCACCCGGCGACTCGCCCGCCGGATCGAGCCCGCCCGCGGCGCCACCGCCCACCGCAGCTCCCAGGGCCGCTCGGACGTGCTCGTGTTCCGCCTGAACGGCGCGGCCCCGCCGCCGCTGGCCGTCAAGCACCCCCGGAGCGCCCCCGCCGTCGCCACCCTGGCCCGCGAGTGGGAGGCGCTGCGCCGGCTGGACGCCGACCCCCGGCTGGGCGAGTGGCGCCGGCTGCTGCCCCGCCCGGTGGACCGCCGCCTCGACGGGCCGCTGCCGCTGGTCACCCAGGACTGGCTGCCGGGCGTCACCGCCGACGCCCTCCTCGCCCGCTTCCCCGAACACGCCCCCCGCGTGGCGGCCGCCGCGCTCGGCGTCCTGGCCGAACTGCACCGGGCGACCGGACGCACCGAACACCTCGCGGACCGGCTCGACGACTGGGTCGAGCCGCGCCGCGCCCTGCTGGCCGCGCAGATCGGCTGGTGCCGCACCGGCCCCGGCGCCGAGCACCTGGACGCCCTCGTCGGCCTGCTGCACCGGGAACTGACCGGTCGGCCGACCACCGTCGCCTGGTTCCACGGGGACTTCGCCCCCGGCAACGTCCTGCTCGACGAGGACGGCACCCGGGTCACCGGCGTGCTCGACTGGGGCGGCGCACGGCCGGACGGCCCGGCCGGGGTCGACGCGTGCACCTTCGTCATCGCGCTGCGCGCCCGGCTGTCCGGCCGCCCCTGGGGCGCCCTGATCACCGACGCCGTCCGGGCGGGCTCGCTCTCGCCCGCCGACCTGCGGCTGCTGCACGCCGCCGGGTTCGACGATCCCCCCGGCGGCCTCGGGATCCCCCTCCTGGCCTGGCTCTGGCACGTGACCTCGAACCTGGAGAAGTCGACGCGCTACGGGCGCAGCCACTGGTGGGTCACCGCCAACGTCGTCCCCGTGCTGAAGGAGACCGGAGCCGTCCCGGAAGCACGGGAAGCGACCGCCGCGCCGGCCCGGTGGCCGCGATGACCAGGCCCGCGGCGCCCGCGCCCCGCGGCGTCCGCACCGACCGACGGCCGTCGACGGGAGTCGGCGCAGGGCCGCAGCGGTTCTCCGTGCGCACGCTCGTCACGCGCGGCGCCCTCCCGGTGGCCCTGGCGCTCTGGCTGGTGTCGCTGCGCCACGTGCACCTGGAACGGATGGACGACCTCGGGCTGATCGAGGTCCTGCCGGTGCTGTTCTGGGTCGCGCTCGGCCTGCTGACCCTGGGCTTCGCCGTCCAGTTGCGCGGCCCCCGGCTCAGCCACGCGTGGTCGGCCGCGTACGTGGTCGGGCTCATCGCGCTCGTGCACGCCACCCCCGGCCTGCTCCACCCCGACCTCCGGTACTCGTGGGCGTGGAAGCACGTCGAGGTGGTCGACGCCTTCCTGCGGCACGGCGGACCGGTGCCGCGGCCGGGCTGGCTGGACATCTACAACCAGTGGCCGGGCTTCTTCGCCGTCAACGGCCTGGTCCTTCGCGCTACCGGCCTGCCGTCGGCGATGGGCTACGCCCACTGGGCCTCGCCGGTGGCCGACGTGCTGCTGATCGGCCCGCTGATCCTGCTCTACCGCACGATCACCCGGGACTGGCGACTCGTCTGGGGGGCCGTGTGGATCTTCTTCTCGTGCCTGTGGATCGGGCAGGACTACTTCGCGCCGCAGACCTTCGGGTTCCTGCTCTTCGTCACCGTGCTGGCCGTGGTCCTGAAGCAGCTGACGCCGGTGCGACCACCCGACGCGCCCGCCGACCCACCGCCCGCCGGAGCAGCCGGCACCGCGGCGGTGCGCGAGGGCTGGCGGCCCGCCCGGTTCCTGATGGTCCTGCTGCTGGTGGCGGTCCTCGTCACCTCGCACCAGCTCACCCCCCTGATGCTGATCGTCTTCCTGGCCGCGCTGTCCGTCCCGCGCCGCAACCGCCGCGTGGTGCTGCCCGTCCTCGCCGGCGCCGTCGTCCTACAGGCGCTCTGGCTGGCCACCGCGGCCCGCCCGTACATCTCGGCGAACCTGCGCGGCTTCATCGCGGCGATCGCCTCACCCGGCGAGAACACCCCCACGTGGCTGACCGGGCTCGGCTCCCCCGCCCCCGGCCAGGTGCTGCTCGCCTGGGTGGACCGCGGGCTGTCCGCCGCCGTCGTCCTGCTGGCCGTGCTCGCGCTGCTGCGCCGGCCGTGGACCCGCCGGACGGCCCTGCCGTACCTGCTGATCGCCCCGATGCCGATGCCGGCGCTCAACAGCTACGGCGGCGAGATGATCTTCCGCTCCTACCTGTTCGCCCTGCCCGCCGCCGCGATGCTGGTCTCCGCGCTGGTGCTGGGCACCGGGGCGCGGGCGCGGTGGCGGGTGCGGCTGCGGGCCGTCGCCTCGTTCGCGCTCCTGCTGGCCTTCCTCGGCGGCCTGGTGTTCGGCTACTACGGCAAGGAGATGATGGAGTCCTTCACCTCCCGCGAGGTCGCGGCGACCGAGTTCCTCTACCGGACGGCGCCGGCCGGCTCGCTGGTCGTGACGGTCACGAACAACGTCCCGGACATCGACAAGGACTACGACCAGCACGACCGGGTCGTCATCGCCTGGAACCAGCCGGACAACCGCCGACTCCTCGTGAAGGACCCGCTCGCGGGCCTGGAACAAGCCGTGGCGCTGGCCGCCCCGCCGGGCCCGGTGTACCTCGTCCTCAACCGCGCCCAGACGGCCGAGTGCTACATCACGGGCGTGCTGCCCGCCGACACCGTGCCCCGGCTGGAGGCGGCGGTGGACGGCTCGCACCTGTTCGCCCCCGTGTTCCGCGACTCCGACGCCGTCGTGTACGTGCTGGTCGACCACAACGCGCCCGAGATCCAGCCCCATCCGCAACAGCCGCAGCCGTCCCGGCCACAACAGCAGCACGGAGGCCAGCCATGACCCGCCTCCCGGTCCGCCTTCCCGCGGGCCTGTCACCCGCCGAGGCCGTCCTCACGGTGTCCGGCTGGGTGGCCCTCGCCGCCACCACCCTGCCCGCGCCCCTGCTGCCGCTGCGCGCCGTCGTCGTGGCCGCCTTCCTGCTGCTCTGCCCGGGTGCGGCGGCCCTGCGCGTGACCCACGCGGTGCGCGCCGGGCGCCGCCGGGACCCGCTCGAAGCCGTCGTCCTCACCGTCGCGTTCAGCATCGCGATCGACACGGCCGTCGCCGAGGTCTTCTTCTTCACGCGGTCCATCAGCACCGCGCGGGCGGTCGGCGCGGTCGCCCTGATCACCTCGCTGCTGGTCCTCGTGCCGGCCGCCGTCCGGCACCGCGGACGCGCCGCGGCGCCCACCGCGGACCGGCCGTCCGGAGGGAGGCCACCGGCATGAGGCTCCGTGCGCCGCGGGCGGGCCGGGCGGGCCGGGTCGGCCGGGCGGGCCTGGTGGGCCGAGTAGGCCGGGCGGCCGGCGCCGGGCTGTTCGTCCTGCTGGCCGCCACCGCCGGCTGCTCCGCCGGGCAGGCGCCCCGGCCGGACGCGCCCGGGTCCTGGCACCTGGTGTTCAAGGAGGAGTTCGGCGGGTCCGCGCTCAACTCCTCGCGCTGGGTGACCTGTTACGACTGGAACGACAACGGGTGCACCAACGCGGGCAACCGCGAGTCGCAGTGGTACCAGCCCGGTCAGGTGTCCGTCGGCGGCGGCGCCCTCACCCTGCGGGCCGAGCGCTCCGCGACACCGGGCTCCGACGGCCGGACGTACCCGTGGACTTCGGGCATGGTCTCCACCGGGCGCGAAAGCTGGAACGCCACCCCGCACTTCACCTTCACCCGGGGCTACGTCGCGGCGGCCGTCCGCATCCCCGCGGAGCAGGGCGTCTACCCCGCCTTCTGGCTCTCGCCGGTCACCCGCGTCACCCCGCCGGAGATCGACGTGGCGGAGTTCCTGGGGACCTCGCGGAACGTCCAGATGTCCGTGCACTGGGCGGGCCCGAACGGCACCGACCTGTCCTCCGCGGGCCACTACGGGCCGCTGGACTTCCCGGCCGGGTACCACGTGTTCGCGCTCGACTGGGAGGCCGACTCCCTCACCTGGCTGGTCGACGGCCAGGCCAGGTACTGGATGACCGACAAGGCGGACATCCCGGACGTGGCCATGGAGGTCCTGTTGAGCCTCGCCGTCGGCGTCCCCGACCAGCCGCCCACCACGGTCGACTCGGCGCAGATGCAGGTGGAGTGGGTGCGGGTCTGGCAGCACTGAGCCGCCCGCCTCCCCGATCAGCCCCCATCAGCCCCCATCAGGGCTCGGCCGGACCGCCCACCGGGTGCCCGAGCCCGGCCCGCAGCCGGCGGTAGCCGCGCCACGCCCTGGTGCGCACGGACTCGGGGTACGGCGCCACCCGCGCGCCCTGCCCGAGGGTCCAGCCGTGGAACACCTCCGGCGCCGTGTCGGCCCGGACGGTCAGCCGGGCCACGCGCAGCGGATCGTCCGCGGCCGAGCTGAAGGCGTCGCGCACCGCGCAGCCGGAGGTCCACCCGTACTCGCGCAGCCGGCGGCGCACGACGGCGCTGGAGTAGCCGTGCGGGTAGGCGAAGGAGTCCACCTGGTGGCCGAGCACCTCCTCCAACTGCCGCTTGCAATAACCGATCTCGGCGTCCAGCGCGCCCCAGGACAGGGTGTCCAGCTGGGCGTGGGTGCGGCCGTGCCCGCCGATCTCGACCCCGCCGAGGACGTCCAGATTGGCGATCTGACGCCACGTCAGCATCGACGCGGGCGGCAGCAGGCTGCCCTCCGGCGCACCGCCGGGCGGGTGGACGGCGCCGGTGGTGACGAACAGGGTGGCCGGCAGGCCGCGGTCGGCGAGCTGCGGGGCCACCGTCCAGAAGAAGTCCTCGAAGCCGTCGTCGAAGGTCAGCACGGCCGCGTGCGGGGGCAGCCGGGGACCGCCGTGCAGGGCCGCGACGAGCCGGTGCAGCGGCACGACGGTCAGTCCGCTGTCGGCGATCCGGTCGAGCTGCTCGGCGAAGGCCCGCGGGGAGACGGTGAACGGCGCGATCCAGGACGGCGGGTCCTCGGCGACCGAATGGTAGAGGAAGACGGGCACGGCGGTCACGGCGGGCCCCCGCCCGGCCCGGCTCCGCGGGCGGACCGCTCGCCGTGCGGGCGCACGCGCCGGCGCAGCGAGCCGACCGCGTACCCGAGCGACGCGGCGAAGACGCCCCCGAGGAGGGCCCCGAGCGTGCGCAGCCCGCGGCCGCCGCCCGCCCGCGCCTCCCGGAGGGCGGCCCGGGGCAGGGTGGAGCGCAGGTAGCGGCGTTCGCTGGACAGGGCCGGGCCCGCGCCCGCCCGGCCGGCCACGGCGGCCTTGGACAGGCCCTCGCAGTAGCAGCGCGAGCGGAAGTACCGCCAAGTCGTCCTGGTGTCCGGCACGTGGTGGCGCACGGCCGCCGACGGCTCGTACAGCAGCAGGCCGCGCGGGCGGCGGGCGGCCAGGCGCAGGCACAGCTCGGTCTCCTCGCAGCCCAGCGGGCGCTTGCCGACCCGGCCGAGGTCGGTGCGGAAGCCGCCGGCCGCGAGCACCTCGGCGCGCCGGAAGGACATGTTGGCGCCGATGAAGTTCCGCACGGGGGCGGGCCGTTCGGGCAGACCCCGGTAGGAGCAGCCGACCACCCAGTCGAACTCGGGCGGGAACCAGGCGGGCCGCCCGGCCTCCCACCAGGGCCGCACGAGGCCGCCGACGCCGAGCACCCGCGGGTCGCGGTAGCCGGCCAGGAGGCGGCCGGCCCAGTCGGGTTCGGCGGCGGCGTCGTCGTCCAGGAACGCCACGACGTCGCCGTGTGCCGCGCGCACCCCGCTGTTGCGCGCGCCGGACAGGCCGCGGCGCTCGCTGTTGGTGACGACCCGTACGGACGGGAAGCGCTCGGCCGCGCGGGCGACGAGCTCGGGGCAGTGGTCGACGACGAGGACGACCTCGTCGGCGGGCCGGTGCTGGCGGGCGACGGAGGCGAGGCAGGCGCAGAGGTCGTCCCAGCGGTCCGTCGTGTAGGCACAGACCACCACGGTCAGGCTCGGCACGGCGGTCGGGTCCGCTTCCGTGCGCGTCCGCGGGTACGGGTCCGGATGCGGCTGCGGGCGCGGGTGCGTGGTCCTGACGGTCCGGTGGGCGGCGTCGGTCATGGTGTCCGTCAGCCCCTCCGGTTGTCGCGGTGGGCGCGGTGCGCGGCGGCCAGGTAGCCGAACGGCCCGTACAGCAAGCCCTGGAGCTCCAGCCGGGAGAGCCGCCACGACCAGGCCTCGTCCGCTCTCGGCCGGGCGCGGGCCCGGCCGAGGGCGAGGGCCATGCCGCGCGGGAGGCGGCGCAGCAGCGCGGGCAGGAGCCGCGGCTCGTGGAGGACGGCGGCGGCCAGGTAGGCGCCGAGGCCGCTGCCGTACCCGAAGGCCTGGACGGCGAGCGCCTCCTCGGTGCGGCGGTGGCGGTGCCAGACCACCGCGTCGGGCTGGTAGACGAGTTCGCGGCCGGCGGCCAGCACCCGGAAGAAGGCGAGCAGGTCCTCGCCGCCCCTGGCCGGGGTGCCGGGGCCGGTGGCCAGGTCGAAGCCGCCGAGGGCGCGCAGCAGGTCGGCCCGGATGGCCATGTTGCCGCCGGAACCGAAGCGCCCGGCGGTGAACGGGAAGAGGGGGTCGGGTGGCGGGTCGGCGAGGGACCACCGGCGCAGGGTGAAGCCCTTGTCGAAGTCCGCGTGGCGCACGACGGCGGCCTGGGCCTCGGTGACGAGTTCGGCGGGCAGGATCAGCCCGGTCACGCAGCCGGTCCGGCGGGACCCGGCGAAGGCCTCGGCGATCGCGGCCGGCCAGGCCGGGTCGACGACGATGTCGTCGTCGACGTAGGCGATCAACTGCCCGGCGGCGACGGCCAGTCCGCGGTTGCGCGCCCGGGCGAGGCCCGCGATCGGCTCGCGCAGGTAGCGGACCCGGCCCTGGTAGCGCTCGCGGACCAGGCGGGCGGCGTCCTCGCTGTGCGGCGCGTTGTCCACGACGACGACCTCGAGCCGCGGGTAGCCCGCGCGCAGGACGGAGTCCAGGCAGTCCCGCAGCATCCCGGCGCGGTCGTGCGTGCACACGACCACGCTGATCAGGGGTGCGTCGAGGAGGGTGTCCGCCCGGGCCGCGAGGCATGGATGGTGCACACGGGCGGACGCTCGGGGAGGGCGCGGGCGACGGTCGGGCGCGGGTGGCGTCCGGTCGGCCGCGAGGTGGGCGTCGATCCGGGCGGCGAGGTCCCGGTGGGCGGCGTCGACGAGGGCCTGGAGCAGCGCGCCGGGGTCGTCGGCGCTCGCGCCGACCATGCCGAGCGGGTGCCCGTGCAGCCGGACCAGGGCCAGGGCCCGGCCGCTCACCCCGGTGGCGTCGGTGCCGTCGGGCCTGCGCAGCCGCGCGCGGCCGGGGCCGGGGCCGGGGCCGCCCATGGATCCGGCGTCGGGTTCGGGGCCGGGTTCGGGGCCGAGGTCGAGTTCGAGGTCGAGCACGTGCCCGGGCCGGCACAGCGCCGCGCCGAACCCCTCCGTGGAGACGGCCCCGGACCGGGCGCCTCCGTCCGCCGCGTCGACGCCCGTCGTGGCGTCCGTCGTCGTGGCATCGGGCCACTTGGTGCCGCGCATCGTTCCCTCCTCGCGGTGGCGATGGGGCTGGACCGGTTCGGGCGGGGTCCGCGTCAGCGCGGACCGGCCCGGTGAGCGGACGGGCACCCGGGGCGCGGCGACCCCGACCGGGCCGCGCTCCGGGCGTCCGCCCGCGGTGGCGCCGCAGGACCCGCGGCGCCTCGGATCGGCCTGCGGCCGGTGTGGTCGGTGCGGCCGGTGCGGCCGGTGCGGTCCGTCCACGAGCCGTCCGTGCACGGGCCCGCGGGCACCCGGGCGCGTCCGGCCCGACCGGGACGCGCCGCGGGTGTCGCGGTGGACGGGGCGGGAACCCGCGGTTCCCGGGGGGAGGCGTCGACCAGCGCCCGGTGCGGCGCGGCAGGACCGCCCGCCGTACCGGTGGCCGTGACCAGGCCGGGCAGGTGTCCGTGCAGCCGCACCGACGCCGACACGCGGCCGGCCGGGTCGACGCGGCCGCGACCGCCGGGTGCGCGCGAGGCCCCCGGCTCGTCCGGATCCGGCTCGACGACGCGGACGGGGGTGTGGAGCGAGTAGCGGGCGGCAGGGCGCGGGCAGGCCGCCTCGGTGCGCCGGTCGGTGCCCTCCATCAGCGCTCCCCCAGGGGGGCGGCCGCCGAGGACCGGGCGCCGGGACGCTCGGCGATCAGGGTCCTGAGCACCCGGCGGCCGTCGGAGACGGCGTGCAGGTGCGAGTGACCGCTGCGGCGGGGGAGTTCCAGGCTCGGCACCTCGGCGATCCGCAGCCCGGAACGCAGCGCGTGCGCGATCATCTCGGCCTCGATCTCGAAGCCGGTGGAGCGCAGGTCGAGGGCGTCCAGGAAGGAGCGGCGGAAGGCGCAGTAGCCGTAGCACAGGTCGGTGAGGCCGGCCTCGTAGAGGCGGTTGACGACGGCGAGCAGGAAGCGGTTGCCGAGCGAGCGGACCCGGGTGAAGTCCAGCGAGCCGCCGCCGGCGATGCAGCGCGAGCCCTTGACGAAGTCGTAGCCGTGGTCGAGGAAGTGCAGGTAGTGCGGGATCTCGCCCGGCCACATGGAGCCGTCGGCGTCCATCATGACGACGTACTCGCCGGTGGCGGCCGCGAACCCGGTGCGCAGCGCGTTGCCCTTGCCCGGGGCGCTCTGCTGGACGCTGCGGACGGTCGGCAGGCACTGCCGGGCCATCGGCACGGTGGCGTCGCTGGAGGCGCCGTCGACCAGGATGACCTCGTCGACGCAGCGCGGGATCTGCTCGAACACCCAGGCGATGTTGCGGGCCTCGTTCTGGGCGGGGATGACGAGGCTGACGGTGTGGGTGGTGGCGGGGCGGTCACCGGCCCGGCGCATCGGACGGTGGTCGAGGACCCGGTCGCTGGCGCGCCGGTGCGGGTGCCGCTCCGGCGCGGCGCCGGTGGGCCGACCGGCGTACGGGTACGGGACGGTGGTGGGAGGCAGGGTGGTACTCATGGAGGGCCTCTCGAACGAACGGAGGCGGGGGCGGTCGGCGACGCCCGGGAGCGGCGCGACGCTGCCCTTGGAGGTGGGGCGAACAGGACGGGGCGCGGACGGATACGCGCACGCGCAGCCTGGGGAGGTGGCCTGTGGGGACCGCCTGAACTGTCGAGAGCGCCTGCGGCGGCCGAAGGTGGGGTGCGCACCGCCGCGGGTTCTCGCACGGCGCCGAGGGCGCCGTCGGTCGAACCGGCCCGCCGCGTCCGGGGGACGCGGGCTGTGCCAATGACTCATCGTCCGTCGGTACGCAGGGTTACGTCAAGGGGTTTTTGTCCGATTTTTAAGGTAACTTCCCATGATCCGCCGTGACGCCGAGTCACCAATCCCGTTCCTCTTCGACCTCCGGGCCGCGCCGGACGTCAGAGCTCGCCGACCGGGCGGCCATACGGCTCCTCCGCGATCCGGCGGGCGATCTCGGCCGGCCGCACCGGGCGCCCGAAGTGCCAGCCCTGCGCCCAGTCGCAGCCGATGGTCCGCAACCTCTCGGCGTCCTTGCGGGTCTCCACGCCCTCGGCGGTGACGGTCAGCCCGAGCGCGTGCGCCATCGACACCAGACCGCTGACGATGCGCCAACCGGTCGACTCGTCCTTGCCCGGGTCGTGCAGGTCCCCCACGAAGGACCCGGCGATCTTCAGGCCGGAGACCGGCAGGTCGCGCAGGTAGGCGAGGTTGGACCAGCCGGTGCCGAAGTCGTCCACCGCCAGCGAGACCCCGAGGTCCACCAGGCCGTGCAGGGTGCGCAGCGCCTCGTCCTCGGGCCCGACCACGGTGGACTCGGTGATCTCCAGCTGGAGCCGGGCCGGATCCAGGCCGCTGCTGTCCAGGATCCGGCCGAGGTCGGTGACCAGCGCCGCACTGCGCGCCTGACGGACCGCCAGGTTGACGTTGAGCTGGGGTGCGGCGTCGCCGAACTGCTTGATCCACTCGGCCGCCTGGCCGCAGGCCTGCTCCAGCACCCAGCGGCCGAGCGGCATGATCAGCCCGGTCTCCTCGGCGGTGGTGACGAACTCGTCCGGGCCGAGCACGCCCAGTTGCGGGTGGCGCCAGCGCACCAGCGCCTCCACGGCGGCGAGCCGGCCGTCGCCGAGCGCGTAGAGCGGCTGGTAGTCGATGAAGAACTCGCCGCGGTCGAGGGCGGCGGGCATCCGCACCGACACCGCGTACCGGCTGACCGCGCGGGCGTTCTCCTTGGGGTCGAAGAGCGTCCAGCGGCCCCGGCCGGCCTCCTTGGCCCGGTAGAGCGTCAGGTCGGCGGCCCGGACGGCGGCGCCCGGGGTGGTCGTGGACACCCGCCGCTCCAGCACGCCGACGCTCGCGCCGACGGCGAGCTTGTGATCGCCGATCAGCACGGGCCCGGCCAGCGCCTTGAGGACGGTCTTCGCGGCGGCCACGGCCTCCTGCTCGCCCCGGCACTTCTCCAGCAGGACGACGAACTCGTCTCCGCCGAGCCGGGCGACCAGGTGGCCGAGCGGGGAGAGCGCGGCCTTCAGGCGGGCGGCGACGGCGGAGAGCAACTGGTCGCCGGTGTCGTGGCCGAGGCTGTCGTTGACGATCTTGAAGCCGTCGAGGTCGACGTAGCACAGGCCGAAGCGGTCGCCCGGCTCCGGCTCCTCGAACAGCTTCTCCAGGCGCTCGAAGAAGGCCGCCCGGTTGGGCAGTCCGGTGAGCGGGTCGTGGGTGGCCTGGTGGCGCAGCCGCTCCTGGAGGCGGTAGCGGTCGGTGATGTCCTCCAGCATCGCGACCTGGTACTGCGGCCGGCCGTCGTCGTCGCGGATCAGCGAGACCGTGAGGTGGGTCCAGATGACCTCGCTGTCCTGGCGGTAGTACGGCTTGTCGAACTGGAAGTAGTCCCGCTTGCCGCTGATCAGGTCCTCGTACGCCTCCCACACGCCGGGGGTGTCCTCGGGGTGGACGAGGTCCCCGACCCTGCGCCCGATCATGTCCTCCGGGCCGGCGCCGAACAGGTCCTGCAGGGCCTTGTTCACGGCCAGGATGTTGCCGTCCGTGTCACCGATGCCGATGCCGATCGCCGCGCTCTCGAACAGGGCGCGGAAGCGGGCCTCGGAGGCGCGCAGCGCCCGTTCGGCCTCCTTGCGGGCGAGGTCCGCGGCGGCGCGGATCGCCTCCTGCTCGCGCAGCGTGCGCTCGCGCAGGGCGGCCGCCCAGCCCGCGGCGAAGGCGCCGGTCAGGGCCGGGCCGCGGTCGTCGCCGACCGGCTGGGCGTGCAGCAGCTCCACCGCGCGGGCGAGCACGACCGGGTCGGTGAAGTGGGCGTCGACCAGCTCCGCGCCGGCCTGGGCGGCCAGGTGCGGCTCGAACGGCTCGTCCTGCTGGGCGCGGTGCAGCAGCGCGGCGGTGCGGGCCACCAGTCGGCCGAGCAGACCGGGGTGGACGGCGGTGCCGTGGTCGCCGGAGAGCAGCCGGGCCCACTCCTCGTGGAACCGCTCCGCGCCGCCGGGAGCCGGGGTGGCACTCATGCGACCGCCGCCCCGGTGGGGGTGTTCCGCGGGGTGGTCCGTCCGGTGAGCCCGCCGCGTCCGCTCAAGGACGGAACCCCACGCCCGCCACCCCGCTCATCCGCTCGGGGTGGTCGCCGACCGACTCCGGCTGGTCCGGGCGCCACTGCGGCAGGTAGACCACACCCGGCTCCACGAGCTCGAAGCCCTCGAACATGTCGGTGACCCGCGCGCGGGTCCGCATGGTCAAGGGGGTCGGCGTCATCCGGTACAGGTTCTGGTGGTCCTCCGCCTGGTCGGGGCGGCCCTCCGAGGAGGCGTGCGAGAGGACCAGCGCGCTGCCGGACGGGAGCGCGTCGCGGATCGTCGCGATCAGCTTCCACGGGTCCTCGTCGTCACTGACGAAGTGCGCCACGGCCACCAGCAGGACGCCCACCGGCTCGCCGGCCGCCAGCAGCCCGGCCACCTCGGGGCGGGCCAGCAGGTCCGCGTCGCGCAGGTCGGCCTGGACGACGGCGCACCGCGGGTCGTCCGCCAGCATCAGCCTGCTGTGCGCGACGGCCACCGGGTCGCGGTCCACGTAGACCACCTGCGCCTCGGGGCGGATCACGCGGGCGATCTCGTGCACGGCGCCGAAGGTCGGGATGCCGGAGCCGATGTCCAGGAAGCGGGTGATGCCGCGCTCGGCGAGGAGGGTCACGGCGCGGCGCAGGAAGGCCCGGTTGGAGCGCATGATCTGGGGCAGCTCCGGCCACAGGGCGAGCGCCTTGCGGGCCATCTCCCGGTCCACCTCGAAGTTGTGCGATCCCCCGAGGTAGTAGTCGTAGACCCGTGCGGCGTTCGGTTTGTCCAGGTCCGTGCCCTCCGGTACCCAGCTCGGTCGCCGCATGCCTGTGACTCCTTCACTCCGGTTCTGGGGCAGCAGCGATCGCCGGCCACTGCTGTGACAGATGAGACTACAAGCACAGAAGATCCTCCCCCGCACCCCGAACGGGTGCAAGCGGAGTGTCCCCCTCCCTGCCTGCGCGGCCGGGTCTCCGGGCGGGGGGCGGGCGACGGGAACCGGGTCTCCGGGCGAGGGCGGGCGACGGGAACCGGGCCGCCGGGCGGGGGCGGACCATGGGAACCGGGCCGAGAATGGGGGGTGATGGCCGGACGCATCGAGGACTACGCCCTCATCGGCGACCTGCAGACCGCCGCCCTGGTCGGCCGGGACGGTTCGGTCGACTGGCTGTGCCTGCCCCGCTTCGACTCCCCCAGCTGCTTCGCCGGCCTGCTCGGTGGCCCCTGTCACGGCGCCTGGCGGCTCGCCCCCGCGGGTGCGGGCGCCTGCCGCACCCGCCGCTACCGGGGCGACAGCCTCGTCCTGGAGAGCGAGTGGCACACCGCGGCCGGGCGGGTCAGGGTCACCGACTTCATGCCGCAGCGCGGCCCGGACGGGCGGCGCGCCCCGCAGCTGATCCGCGTCGTCGAGGGCCTCACGGGCAGCGTCCCGATGCACGGGGCGCTGCGGCTGCGCTTCAACTACGGGCGCGTCGACCCCTGGGTGCGGCGCACCGAACACCACCGGGTCGCCGTCGCCGGGCCCGACTCCGCCTGGCTGCGGGTGCCCGACGGCGTCCACACCTACGGCCTCGGCGGGGTCACCACCTCCGAGTTCACCGTCACCGCCGGGCAGCGCGTGCCCTTCGTCCTCACCTGGCAGCCGTCCCACCTGACCACCACCCCGCGCACCGACCCCGACCCGGCGCTGCTGGACACCGTCTCCCGGTGGCAGCAGTGGGCGGCCGGGTGCCGCTACCAGGGCGAATGGCGGGCCGCCGTCCTGCGCTCGCTGATCACGCTCAAGGCGCTCGCGTACGCGCCCACCGGCGGGATCGTCGCGGCTCCCACGGCCTCGTTGCCCGAACGGATCGGCGGGGCGCGCAACTGGGACTACCGGTTCTGCTGGCTGCGCGACTCCTCCATGACGCTCTCCGCCCTCCTGCGCAGCGGCTTCCGCGAGGAGGCCGTCGCCTGGCGCCGCTGGCTGCTGCGCGCCATCGCCGGGGACCCGGGCGACCTCCAGGCCGTCTACGGGGTGGCCGGCGAGCGCGTCCTCGGCGAGACCACCGCCGACTGGCTGCCCGGCTACGAGGACTCGCGGCCGGTGCGGTTCGGCAACGCCGCCGTCGGCCAGCTCCAACTCGACGTCTACGGCGAAGTCGTGGACACCCTGCACCTCGCGCTGCTGGCCGGCCTGCCGATGGAGCGGCACGTGTGGACGCTGCTGCGGGCGCTCATGGCCTACCTCGAGCGGCACTGGCGCGAACCGGACGAGGGACTGTGGGAAGTGCGCGGCGAGCGGCGGCACTTCGTGCACTCCAAGGTGATGTGCTGGGTCGCCGCCGACCGCGCCGTCCGGCTCGCCGACGCCACCGGGCTGCCCGCGCCGACGGAGCGCTGGCGGGCGATGCGCGACGCCGTCCACGCCGACGTGTGCGCCCACGGGTACGACCGGCGGCGCGGCGTCTTCGTCCAGCACTACGGGGGGCCGGGGCTGGACGCGGCCACCCTGTTCGTCGTCAAGAGCGGGTTCCTGCCGCCGGACGACCCGCGGGTCGTGCGCACCGTCGACGCCGTCCGCGACGGGCTCGACCACGGCGGACTGGTCCGGCGCTACCGGACGGGGCGGACCGGCGGCGGGCCGAACGGGAGCGCTGCTTCCGGGGACGGGCTGGCCGACGGCGAAGGCGCCTTCCTCGCCTGCTCGTTCTGGCTCGCCGACGCGCTCGCCGCCACCGGGCGGGCGCACGAGGCGCGCGAGCTCTTCGGGCGCGTGGTCGGTCTCGCCAACGACCTGGGCCTGCTCTCGGAGCAGTGGGACCCGCACACCGGACGCCAACTCGGCAACACCCCACAGGCGTTCACCCATGTCGCGCTCGTCAACACCGCGTTCGCGCTGACCCGGCCGGACTAGGCTGGGGGCGTGGACCCCAACCACTACCGCTTCCGGGGCGTGTGGCAACTCGCCGCGCCCGCACCGGAGGTGCTCGCGGCGCTGGAGGACGTGCGGAGCTACCCGCTGTGGTGGCCGGAGATCCGGGAGGTGCGACAGGCGGGCGAGGACGAGGGCGAGGTGGTCGTGCGCGCACTGCTGCCGTACACGCTGGTGATCGAGCTGGAGGCACGCCGTCGCGACCCGGCGGCGGGAGTGCTGGAGGTCGCCATGCGGGGCGACCTCGTCGGGTGGTCCCGGTTCACCGTCACACCGGAGGGCGCGGGCCGCTGCCGCGTGCTCTTCGAGGAGGACACCCGCCCGGGCAAGGCCCTGCTGCGCCGGCTCGCCCTGCCGCTGCACCCGTTGTTCCGGGCGAACCACGCGGTGATGATGCGGCGGGGGCGGCGCGGCCTGGCGCGGTACCTGGCGGCGCCGGGCGGGTGACGGGCGGGTGACGGGCGGTGGGCGCCAGCGGACGGGTTTCAGCGAACAGATTTCAAAATCTGTTCGCTGAAATCTGTTATCTGTTTTCTGTCATCTGTCATCTGTCACCGGTCATCTGTTCCCTGCCATCCGCCCCCGGTCACTTGTCCGCCGGGAACAGCCACCGCCGCAGCCACCGCGTCACCAGCGGCAGCGCCGCGTACGTCATCAGCCCGCTGATGAGCGGCGCGGTGACCAGCGGGCGGACCGGCACCGGCAGGCCCGCGAGGTACGGGCCGATCAGCATCGCGGACGCCACGACGAGCGGCGCGATCGCGATGGTCGAGGCGACCGCCATCCGCCAGCGCACCGGCGGGCGGCGCTGCGCCGCGCCAGGCGTCGTGGCGAACCAACCCTCCATACCGAGGATCTCGTGCCGGTGAACCTCGTGGTGGTGTCCGTCCGCCTTCTCGAAGCAGGCCGCCCGCGCCGGGGAGTCCTGCCAGGCGCGGAACGCCTCGCCGTCGCGGAAGTGCAGCAGCAGGTGCCAGGGTTCGCCGGGCCCGGCCGGGCGCAGCAGCCCGGTGCCGAGGTTGCCCTCGTGGGCGGAGGCGGCGGCGAGGATGTTCTTCGCCCACCTCTCGAACGCCTCCTCGTAGCCCGGTTCGACCCGCCGGGCCACGAACAGCGTGACCTCGTCGCCCTGTTCGGTGGCCGTCTCCTGCGCCGTCATCGCCATCCGCACCGCCCGCCCCTCCCCCGTGTTCCCGCCGTTCGCAGGCCGCCCGGAGCATACGGCCCGCCGCCCGCACCACGCCCGCCCGGCCCGAAGCGTGGGACGGGCCGGCCCCGCCGGGGTTAGCGTGGCGGCGCACGCCCGACGCCCCGGAGGCCCGCCGTGAGCCGCAGCCCGAGCACCCCGCACGCCACCCCCACCCCCGGCACCACCCCCACCCCCACCGCCGGCGCCCCCACCCCCGGCAGCACCCCCGCCTCCTCGCCCGACTTCGGCTTCGGGCGGCCCTTCGACCGGTCCGGGACCGGGAGCAGCAAGTGGGCGCGGGCGGCGGCGCCGGGCGTGATCGCGATGGGCCTCGCCGACATGGACCTGCCCGGCCCGCCGGCCGTCGCCGAGGCACTCGCCCGCCGGGCCCGGCACCGGGCGTACGGGTACACGGTGTGCGACCCGGCCGGTCGGGAGCTGGTGGCGCGCTGGTACCGGGCGCGGCACGGGGTCGCGGTCGACCCGGACTGGGTGCTGCTCCTGCCGTTCGGCCCGCGCACGGCGGTCCGGTTGCTGCTGGAGGCCGTACGCCCCCACGCGCCCGTCGCCTTCCCCTCCCCGGAGTGGGGCGGCTTCGCCCAGGTCTGCCGGGCGGCGGCCCTGTCGTACCGCGAGCTGCCCCTCGACCTCTTCCCGGCCGACGGCTACCGCCTGCCCTCCGGCGTCCTCCCCCGACCCACCTCCGTCGTGCTGCTCAGCAGTCCGCACAACCCGTCCGGTCGCGTCTGGCCCGCCGAGGGCATCCGCGCGCTCGCCGAGGAGGCGGCCGAGGCGGGCGCGCTGCTGGTCGCCGACGAGGTGCACGGCGACCTCACCCATTCCGGCCACACCCACCCCGTCGCCGTCACCACCGTCGATGAGCGGCTCCGTGCCCGCACCGTCACGCTCAACTCCGTCGGCAAGACGTTCAACGCCTCCGGCCTCCCGAGCAGCTTCGCGCTCGTGCCCGATCCCGCTCTGCGCACCCGACTGCTCGACACCATGGCGGGCTACGGCTTCTGGGAGGGCGGTCTCGTCGAACAGGCCGTCCAGCACGCGGCGCTGAGCGAGGGCGGCCCCTGGCTGGACGCCCTGCTCGCCCACCTCGCCGCCGCGCGCGACCGCCTGACCGGCCTCCTCGGCCCCGCCGTCCGCTCCGCGCCGCAGGCGTCCTACCTGCTCTGGCTCGACGCCGTCGCGCTCGGCCTCCCGCCCGCCGACGCCCGCCGGGCCCTCCTCGACCGCTGTGCGCTGGAGGCCTCCGACGGCGCGGAGTTCGGCGGTGACGGCGGTGACTCCGGCGGCCCCGGCGGCCGCTGCACCACCGGCACCCCCACCGGCACCACCGGCCACGGCGCGCTGCGCCTGAACTACGCACTGCCACAACCCGTGCTGGAGACCGTCCTCGAACGCCTCGCGAGGATCCGCACACGCCCGTGAAGACCCCCGGGGCACCCCGTGAAGGCGTCCTCGAACTGCGCACGGATTGCCGCCGAAGGACGGTCAAGGACGGCCCGATTCACCCGATTGCACCGCCTTTGACCTGCGAAGACGAACATTCACGCGAATTTTGCGGGGCGCCCCCGCATGCTCCGTAGCAGACTGGGCAAAGTAGACCGGGCCGCAATCGTGATCCCGAGGATGGTGAGTCCGGTGATACCCGTATCCCCGACCACTCCGCCCGACCGGCAGAGCCCCCCGCCGACCCCGACCGGGGTCACCCCGTTGACGGAGTCGGGGGCGCGCAGCCACGTGTCGGGGGTGTGCTTCAAGATCGGTCCGCCCCGGCTGGTCGGTGTCGAGGTCGAGTGGTTCGTCCACGACGACCGATGTCCCACCGAGCCCGTCCCCCCCGAACGGACCCGCGCCGCCCTCCGTTCGCTGCCGCTCGGCGGCGAGGACGGCACCTCGCTCCCCTCCGGTTCGCGCCTCACGCTCGAACCCGGCGGACAGGTCGAGCTCAGCTCCCGGCCCGCCACCGGCCTCCTGGCCTGCGTCGAGGACACCCGGCGCGATCTGACCGCCCTGCGGGCCGCGTTCGCGGCACAGGGCCTGCGCCTCACCGGCACCGGCACCGACCCCCTCGCCCGCCCGCGCCGGATGGTCCTGGACCACCCCCGCTACCTCGCGATGGAGCGGCACTTCGACTCCGCCGGTCCCTGGGGCCGCATCATGATGACGGGCACCGCGTCCCTCCAGGTGTGCCTGGACGCCGGCGACGCGGACGGCCCGCACGCGGCGGACCGGCGCTGGCTGCTGGCCCACCGGCTCGGCCCGGTGCTGGTCGCGGCCTTCGCCAACTCGCCGCTGCTGGACGGCAAGCCGACCGGCCACCGCTCCACCCGGCAAATCGTGTGGTCGCGGATGGATCCGACCCGCACGCTCGCCCCGGCCCCCGACCACGGCGACCCTCGCGAGGCGTGGGCGCAGTACGTGCTGGACGCCGAAGTGCTGTGCGTGCGACGCCCGGACGGCATCCCCTGGACGGCTCCGCGCGGCCTCACCTTCCGCGACTGGCTCCGCGGCGCCGGCGAACGCCCGCCCACCCTGGCCGACTTGGACTACCACCGCACCACCCTCTTCCCACCGGTGCGCCCACGCGGCCACCTGGAGCTGCGGATGATCGACGCCCAGCCCGGCGACGGCTGGGTGGTGCCCGCCGCCCTGGTCACCGCACTGCTGGACGACCCGGTGGCCGCCGACGCCGCGCTCGCCGCTCTGGAGCCGCTGGAGGCGCTGGAGGCGCCGCGGACACCCGGGCCGCAGCAGGGCGCGGACTCCCCGCGCGCGCCGCGCAGCGACGTCTGGCGCCGGGCCGCCACCCTGGCCGTCGCCGACCCCGAGCTGCGCCGCGCCGCGCTCGCCTGCTTCGCCGCCGCCGACGCCGCGCTGGGCCGCCTGCCCGGCGCCGGACGGCTGCGCGCCACCGTGGCCGGGTTCGCCGAGCGCTACCCCGCGCGCGGCCGCTGCCCGGCCGACGACCAGCTGGACGCCCTGCGCGCCGGCACCCGACGCACTCCCCCGGAGGAGGCCGCCCCATGACCGACGTCCGACCCCCCGCCGAGGCGCCGGCCGGCACCGAGTCGCTGCGCGACGCCATCGCCGCCGAACTGCTCGCCGCCCGTGCCCGTACCGCCGCGCTCACCGACTGCGTCGAGGACCACGACCTCACCGCCCAGCACTCGCCGCTGATGTCGCCACTGGTCTGGGACCTGGCCCACATCGGCAACCAGGAGGAGCTCTGGCTGCTGCGCAACGTCGGCGGCCACGACCCGATGCACCCGGAGATCGACCCGCTCTACGACGCGTTCCAGCACCCGCGCGCCGAGCGCCCCAGCCTGCCGCTGCTGCCGCCCGGCGAGGCCCGCGCGTACGCGCACGAGGTGCGCGGCCGGGTGCTCGACCTGCTCGCGGCGAGCCCGCTGGAGGGGGCGCCGCTGCTGGACGCCGGGTTCGCGTTCGGCATGATCGCGCAGCACGAACAGCAGCACGACGAGACGATGCTGATCACCCACCAGCTCCGCAAGGGCGAACCGGCCCTCGCCGCGCCCCCGCCACCGCCCGCACCCGCGGACGCCGCCACGCTGCCCGCCGAAGTCCTCGTCCCCGCGGGGCCGTTCACGATGGGCACGGACATCGAGCCGTGGGCGCTGGACAACGAGCGCCCGGCCCACGTCGTCGACCTCCCGGCGTTCCGACTCGACACCACCCCCGTCACCAACGGCGCCTACCTGCGCTTCATCGCCGACGGCGGCTACGACGAGCCCACCTGGTGGACCCCCGAGGGCTGGGCGCACCGGCAGCAGGCCGGCCTGACGGCCCCGCTCTTCTGGCGCCACGAGGACGGCCAGTGGCTGCGCCGCCGCTTCGGCACGCTGGAGCCCGTCCCGCTGGACGAGCCCGTGCTGCACGTCAGCTGGTACGAGGCGGACGCGTACGCCCGCTGGGCCGGGCGGCGGCTGCCGACCGAGGCGGAGTGGGAGAAGGCCGCCCGGCACGACCCGGTGACCGGCCGTTCGCGCCGCTACCCGTGGGGCGACGGGAGCCCGGCGCCCGAGCACGCCAACCTCGGCCAGCGCCACCTGCGCCCGGCCCCGGCCGGCAGCTACCCGGCGGGCCAGTCCCCTTACGGTGTCCGGCAGTTGATCGGCGACGTGTGGGAGTGGACGGCGAGCGACTTCCGCCCCTATCCGGGCTTCCGGGCCTGGCCGTACGAGGAGTACTCGGAGGTGTTCTTCGGCCCCGAGTACAAGGTGCTGCGCGGCGGCGCCTTCGCGGTCGCGCCGGTGGCCTGCCGGGGCACCTTCCGCAACTGGGACTACCCGGTCCGGCGGCAGATCTTCTCCGGTTTCCGCACCGCCGCCGACGTCTCCGACCACGGAGAAGCCTGATGTGCCGCCACATCGCCTACCTGGGGCGGCCACTGGCTCCGAGGGAGCTGCTGGTCGTGCCGCCGTACGCGCTGCACCGCCAGTCCTGGGCGCCACGTGCACAGCGGTACGGCACGATGAACGTCGACGGCTTCGGCCTCGGCTGGTACGCGGACGGCGACGAGATCCCCGCCCGCTACCGCCGGGCCGGGCCGATCTGGGCGGACGCCGCCTTCGCCGACCTCGCCCGGGTGATCCGCACCCGGGCGCTGCTGGCGGCCGCCCGCTCCGCCACCGACGGCTGCGCGGCCGGCGAGCAGGCCGCCGCGCCGTTCGCCGCCGGGCGCTGGCTCTTCAGCCACAACGGCGCGGTGGCCGGGTGGCCGGACAAGCTGGACGCCCTCGCCGGGCTGCTGCCCGCCGCCGAGCTCCTGGACCTGGAGGCGCGCACCGACTCCGCCCTCGTGTGGGCGCTCACCCTGCACCGGCTGCGCGCCGGGGCGGGGCTCGGCGAGGCGCTCACGGCCACCGTCGCGGACGTCACCGAGCACACCACCGCGCGCCTCAACCTCCTGTTGACCGACGGCCGCTCGCTCGCGGCGACCACGTGGGGCGACACGCTGCACCACCGCACCCTGCCGGGCGGCGGCCTGGTGGTCGCCTCCGAGCCCTACGACGACGAGCCCGGCTGGACGGCCGTCCCCGAGGGCTCGCTCCTCGTGGCAGGGGCGGAAGCCTCGGCCGACACGGAAGCCTCGGCCGACACGGAAGCCCTGGACGGCGCGGAAGACCTGGACGGCACGGAAGCCTCGGCCAGTGCTCCGGCCGTCATCGTCCATCCGCTCCCCTACCGCGGCTGAGTCCGCGCCCTTCCTTCATCTTCTGAACAGAGGACCACCCTGTCATGAACAGCTTCGACCTCACCCGGCTGCTCCCCGTCGACCACTTCAGCACCGCCTTGCGCCATGACGTGCAGCACGGCCTGACGTCCGAACCCAAGCGGCTGCCGCCGAAGTGGTTCTACGACGCGCGCGGCAGCGAGCTGTTCGAGGAGATCACCCGGCTGCCCGAGTACTACCCGACCCGCGCCGAACGGGCCATCCTCACGGCGCGGGCCGGTGAGATCGCCGCCGCGACCAAGGCCCGCACGCTCGTCGAGCTCGGCTCCGGCTCCTCCGAGAAGACCCGGCTCCTGCTGGACGCCCTGAACGACCTCGGCACGCTGCGCACCTACGTCCCGGTGGACGTCAGCGAGAGCGCGCTCACCTCGGCCGGTGAGGCCCTCGCCGCCGACTACCCGGGGCTCGCGGTGCACGGCGTGCTGGCCGACTTCACCGCCCGCCTCGGCCTGCCACCGGACGGCGCCCCGCGCCTGGTCGCGTTCCTCGGCGGCACCCTCGGCAACCTGCTGCCCGACGAGCGCGCCGGCTTCCTGCGCGGCCTCCGCGCGACCCTCGACCAGGGCGACCACCTGCTGCTCGGCACCGACCTGGTCAAGGACCCCGCGGTGCTGGTCGCCGCCTACGACGACGCGGCCGGAGTGACCGCCGAGTTCAACCGCAACGTGCTGAACGTGCTCAACCGCGAGCTGGCCGCCGACTTCGACCCGGACGCCTTCGAGCACGTCGCCCTCTGGGACGCGGAGCGGGAGTGGATCGAGATGCGGCTGCGCTCGCTGCGCTCCCAGACCGTGAAGATCCCGGTCCTGGACCTGCCGGTGCACTTCGACCGCGGCGAGGAGCTGCGCACCGAGGTGTCGGCCAAGTTCCGCCACGAGCGGGTGGCCGAGGAGCTGGCGGCGGCCGGGATGCGGCTGACCCACTGGTGGACGGACGAGGAGGGCCGCTTCGGGCTGTCGCTGTCCGCGCCGATGTGAGGCCCGGCGTCGGGCCGCCAGGGCGCGCGGCCGGTCCGCGGCCGGACTGCAGCCGGTTCGCGGGCCCCGGCGACCCCAATTTGCTTGTTCACCTTACGAATTCTCAGAGCAAAACTTGAGGATCCCGGTGTACAAGAGTTAAACAAAGAGGGGTTACGATCTCGGCTACCGAGCTCAGCGTTGAGTACCAGGAGTCAAGATCGTGAGCGTCACCCAGAAGCCCTCCGGGGCGGTCGAGGCCCCCGTGCCCGGCCGCCTCGGCTTCGTCGTCTTCATCACCGCGGCCGCCGCCCTCGGCGGGTTCCTGTTCGGCTACGACAGCTCCGTGATCAACGGCGCCGTCTCGGGCATCCAGGCGAAGTTCGGCGTCGGCGACGGCGTGACCGGCCTGATCGTCTCCTCGGCCCTGCTCGGGTCGGCGATCGGCGCCGCGGTGGCCGGCCGGTTCGCCGACCGCTACGGCCGCATCAAGGTCATGAAGGCGGGCGCGCTGATGTTCGCCGTCAGCGCCGTCGGTTCGATGCTCCCGTTCTCCGCGTGGGACCTCGCGTTCTGGCGCGTGCTGGGCGGCGCCGCCATCGGCATCGCCTCGGTGATCGCGCCGACCTACATCGCCGAGGTCGCGCCGACCCGCTACCGCGGCCGCCTGGCCTCCTTCCAGCAGGCCGCGATCGTGCTCGGCATCGCGATCTCCCAGCTGGTCAACTGGGTGCTGGCGGACGCCGCCGGCGGCGACACGCGCGGCAGGCTGCTCGGCCTGGAGGCCTGGCAGTGGATGCTCGGCGTGTGCGTGGTCCCGGCCGCCGTCTACTTCGTGCTCTCCTCGGTCATCCCCGAGTCCCCGCGCTACCTGATCCAGGCCGGCCGTCTCGACGACGCCCGCACCGTGCTCGCCGAGGTCGAGGGCGAGGGCATCGACACCGACGCCCGGATCGCCGAGATCCAGGGCCTGATCGCCTCCGACCACCGCCCGCGCTTCCGCGACCTGCTCGGCGGCCGCTTCGGCCTGCTGCCGATCGTCTGGGTCGGCATCGGCCTGTCGGTCTTCCAGCAGCTCGTCGGCATCAACGTGATCTTCTACTACTCGTCGATCCTGTGGCAGTCGGTCGGCATCGACCAGAGCAACTCGCTGCTGATCAGCTTCATCGGCTCGGTCATCAACATCCTCGGCACCGTGATCGCGATCCTGCTGGTGGACCGGATCGGCCGCAAGCCGCTCGCCCTGATCGGCTCGGCCGGCATGGCCGTCGCCCTCGGCGCCGCCGGCTGGGCGTTCTCCTCGGCCACCGGAAGCGGCGACAACGTCACCCTGCCCGACCTCCAGGGCACCGTCGCGCTGATCGCCGCCAACGCCTTCGTGCTGTTCTTCGCGATGTCGTGGGGCGTGGTCGTCTGGGTGATGCTCGGCGAGATGTTCCCCAACCGCGTCCGCGCCGCCGCGCTGTCCGTCGCGGCCTCCGCGCAGTGGATCGCCAACTGGGTGATCACCGTGTCGTTCCCGTCGATGTCGCGCTGGAACCTGTCGGCGACCTACCTCATCTACGCCGCCTTCGCCGCGCTGTCGATCGTCTTCGTGGCCAAGTACATGAAGGAGACGAAGGGCATCCGCCTGGAGGACATGGGCTGACGGGAGCCCGGCCCCACGCGAAAGCGCCGGCCGCTCCGCCGGCCCCGGCCCTTCGGCCCCCGCACCCTAGCGCGATCAGCGCGGGTGCGGGGGCCGAATCGTTCACTCCCTGCGGCGGGCGGTGCGGCTCCGGTACTCCTGTTCGGCAGGAGGGATGTCTTGATCTTCAACCTGCTTCGCGCCCGCAGACTCGCCGCCGCACCCGCCGGCGGCTGCCCGTACGCCCACACCCACCCCGTCGCCCACCCCACCGGGCCACACCCGACCGACCCCCGAGCCACCGGGCCCCAAGCCGCCGGGCTTCACGATTCCGTGCTCCACGGAAGCGGGCCCCACGGCAGCGCTCCCCACGGCTCCGGGCACCTTCCTGCCGGGCCCCGCACCTCCCCCGGCGCGGGCGACGCGCTGCTCCCGGCGGACCCTCCGTTCACCGACCCCGACCAGGCCGCCTCGTTCATCCGGCAGTTCCACCACGAGCAGCCCTCGGCCGACGGCGACCCGGACGAGCGGATACGCGCCGTGCTCGACGAGATCGACCGCACCGGCACCTACGAGCACACCCCCGCCGAACTCGCCTACGGCGCCAAGCTCGCCTGGCGCAACGCCGCCCGCTGCATCGGCCGGCTGTACTGGCGCAGCCTCGTGGTGCGCGACCTGCGCCACCTCGCCTGCGCCGACGACATCGCCGCCGAGTGCTTCGAACACCTGCGGCTGGCCGGCAACGGCGGCCGGATCCGCCCGGTGATCTCGGTGTTCGCCCCCGACCGGCCCGGCCGGCCCGCCGCGCGCATCCTCAACCAGCAGCTCGTCCGCTACGCCGGCCACCGAACGGCGGACGGCGGCCCGGACGGCGGCGTCACCGGTGACCCGGCCGGCGTCCAACTCGCCGCCCGCGCCCGGGACCTGGGCTGGAAGTGCGCCGAGGACCGGTTCGAGGTGCTGCCCCTGCTGATCCAGGAACGGCCCGGCGAACGCCCCGAGTGGTACCAGCTGCCGGACGACACCACACTCGAAGTCCCGCTCTCCCACCCCCAGTTCGCCTGGTTCGCCGAACTCGGCCTGCGCTGGTACGCGGTACCGGCGATCAGCGACATGACGCTGGAGATCGGCGGCGTGCGCTACCCCGCCGCGCCCTTCAACGGCTGGTACATGGGCACCGAGATCGGCGCCCGCAACCTCGCCGACGCCGACCGCTACGACATGCTCGCCACCGTCGCCGGGCGGCTCGGTCTGGACACCTCCACCGACCGCACCCTCTGGCGGGACCGCGCACTGGTGGAGCTCAACGTCGCGGTCCTGCACTCCTTCCAGGAGGCGGGCGTGACGATGGCCGACCACCACACCGAGTCGGAGCGCTTCCTCAGGCACGTCGCCCAGGAGAAGCGCCTCGGCCGCCCCACCCCGGCGGACTGGAGCTGGATCGTACCCCCGGTCTCCGGCGGGCTGACCCCCGTCTACCACCGCTACTACGACCCGGTGGACCCGTCGCTGCGCCCGGCCTTCATCACGCGCGAGCCCTGGTGACGCAGGGGCGCCGGACGGCCGGCGCATGCTACGCGCCCGCGCCGGTGATGCGCTCGAAGCGCAGAGCGAGCCCGTCGAGGAGCGCCTCCAGACCCGTCTCGAACGCGGCCTCGTCGACGCTGCCCCCGTGGCCGGCCAGCCGGTGCGCCTCGCCGAGGTGCGGGTAGTCGGCCGCGTCGTACAGCTCCGCGTCCGCCGGGAACCCGGCCGCGAAGGAGGCCAGCGCCGAGCCGGTGACGAAGTAGCGCATCAGCGCGCCGATCCTGGTGGCCTGGCCGCGCGGCCACCCGGCGTCCACCAGGTGCCCGAACACGGCGTCGGCCAGGCGCAGCGCGTGCGGCCGACGGCCGGGGCCCTGGGCGAGCACCGGGACGATGTTGGGGTGGGCGGCGAGCGCGGCGCGGTAGGAGCGGGCCCAGTCGCGCAGCGCGTCCGGCCAGGGGGTCGGCGCCTTCGCCGCCCCTGCCGAGGGCGCCGGGCCGGACGGCGTGCCGGTCTCCGGGTCGGACGCCGGGTCGGTCTCCAGGTCGGACGCCGCCTCGGGCGAGCCGCCGAACATCGACAAGTCGACTTCACCGATCACGGTGTCGACGACCGCGTCCAGCAGCTCGTCCTTGGTCGCGAAGTGGTTGTAGAGCGACGGCCCGCTGACCGACAGCTCGGTGGCGAGTCGGCGGGTGGAAAGGGCCTCCAGGCCCTCGGCGTCGATCAGCCGCAGAGCGGCGGCGACGATGCGCTCGCGGCTGAGCAGCGGGGTGCGCGGGCGGGCCATCGAGCGGCTTCCTCCGGTTCCTCCGACCGGATCCTCCGGCCGGGTGGGTGGGGACCGATTCTGACAGGCGCCTCTTCCCAGCACGGGCCGGTCGGAGCTACAGTCCCCTCGTAAAACTTGCAGCGCTAGTTTAATGGGCACGGAAGGTCGGTGGGCGCGAACGCCCGACGCCGGGCCCGGAACCGGGAGCCGCCGTGAATCTGGAGCTGTCCGAGGAGCAGACCGCCGTCCGGGAACTCGCCGCCGAGTTCACCGACCGCGAGATCACCCCGTACGCCGCCGCGTGGGACCGCGCCGAGTCCGTGGACCGCGCGATCATCGGCGAACTCGCCAAGCTGGGCTTCCTCGGCCTCACCCTGCCCGAGGAGTACGGCGGCAGCGGCGGCGACCACCTCGCCTACTGCCTCGTCCTGGAGGAGCTCGGCCGCGGTGACTCGGCCGTGCGCGGCATCGTCTCCGTCTCCCTCGGGCTCGTCGCCAAGTCGATCAACAGCCACGGCACCGAGGAACAGAAGCGCCACTGGCTGCCCCGGCTCACCTCCGGCGAGGCCCTCGCCTGCTTCGCCCTCACCGAACCCGGCACCGGCTCGGACGCGGCCAACCTCACCACCCGGGCCGTCCGGGACGGCGACGACTGGCTGATCAGCGGCGCCAAGACCTTCATCACCAACGGCACCTGGGCCGACGTCGCCCTCGTCTTCGCCCGCACCGGCGGCGAGGACCCCCAGCAGCGCGGCCACAAGGGCATCACCGCCTTCCTCGTCCCCACCGGCCTGCCCGGCTTCACCCGCACCGAGATCCACGGCAAGCTCGGCCTGCGCGGCCAGGCCACCGCCGAACTCTCCTTCGACGCGGTCCGGGTGCCCGACGGCGCGCGGCTCGGCGCCGTCGGCAAGGGCTTCGGCGTCGCGATGGGCGCCCTCGCCAAGGGCCGGATGTCGGTCGCCGCCGGATGCGTCGGCATCGCCCGCGCCTGCCTGGAGGCCGCCGTGCGCTACGCCGGGGAGCGCGAGCAGTTCGGCAAGCCCATCGCCTCGCACCAGCTCGTCCAGGAACTGCTGGCCGGCATCGCCGTCGACGTCGAGGCCGCCCGGCTGCTCACCTGGAAGGTCGCCGACCACATCGAACGCGGCCTGCCGTTCGCCACCGAGTCCTCCGTGGCCAAGCTCTACGCGAGCGAGGCCGCCGTCCGGGCCGCCAACAACGCGCTCCAGGTGTTCGGCGGCTACGGCTTCATCGACGAGTACCCGGTCGGCAAGTACCTGCGCGACGCGCGGGTCATGACCCTCTACGAGGGCACCAGCCAGATCCACCAACTGCTCATCGGCCGCGCGCTCACCGGCGTCAACGCCTTCTGACCAGCCCCCCGGCCAGGACACCCTTTCCCGGGGCACCCCCCACCCCTCCATCCCTCCCCCTCCACTGGACAAGGAGCCCGACGACGTGCGTCCCGTCTACTTCGCCGCCGCCCGCCGCACACCCATCGGCCGGCTGCGCGGAGCGCTCGCCACGGTCCGGCCGGACGACCTCTCGGCCACCGTGCTGCGCGCCCTGCTCGCCGACGTTCCCGCCCTCGACCCCGCCCGCATCGACGACGTCTACTGGGGCGCCGCCAACCAGGCCGGCGAGGACAACCGCAACGCCGCCCGGATGGCCGTCCTGCTCGCCGGCCTGCCCGACACCGTCCCCGGCGCCACCGTCAACCGGCTCTGCGCCTCCGGCCTGGAGGCGGTCACGCTCGCCGCGCGGGCGATCGGCTCCGGCGAGGCCGACGTCGTGCTCGCCGGCGGCTGCGAGTCGATGACCCGCGCCCCCTTCGTCCTCCCCCGCCCCGACGAGGCGCTCCCGCACCGGATCGAGACCTTCGACACCCGGCTCGGCTGGCGGCTCACCAACCCCCGGATGGCCGAACTGCACGGCGTGCTCAGCATGGGCGAGACCGCCGAGGAGGTCGCCGGCCGGCACGGCATCGGCCGCGAACGCCAGGACGCCTTCGCGCTGCGCAGCCACCAGCGGGCCGCCGCCGCGCGCAAGGACGGGCACTTCGACGCCGAGCTGGTCCCGGTCGAGCGGCCGGACGGCGTGACGGTGAGCCAGGACGAGGGCATCCGCGAGGACACCAGCCTGGAGAAGCTCGCCCGGCTCAAGCCCGCGTTCCGCCCGGACGGCACCGTCACCGCCGGGAACGCCTCGCCCATGAACGACGGCGCCGCCGGGCTCGTCCTGGTCAGCGAGGAGGCGCTGCGCGACCTCGGCCTGGAGCCCCTCGGCCGCTACGTCGCCGGGGCCTCCGCCGGGGTGCACCCGGACGTCATGGGCATCGGCCCGGTGCCCGCCACGCGGAAGGCGCTCGGGCGCAGCGGCTGGACGATCGCCGACGTCGACACGGCCGAGCTGAACGAGGCGTTCGCGGCCCAGGCGCTGGCTTCGATGGACGGGCTGGGCATCGACCCCGAGCGGGTCAACCCGAGCGGCGGCGCGATCGCCCTCGGCCACCCGCTGGGCGGTTCCGGCGCCCGCATCCTGACGACCCTGCTGCACCGGATGCACCGCACCGGCGCGCGGCGCGGGCTCGCCACGATGTGCGTGGGGGTCGGCCAGGGCACCGCCGTGCTGGTCGAGAACGCCTGACGCCACGCCGGTTCCGGCGCGCGCTGTTTCCGACGTGGCGCCGTTTCCGAAGCCGCGCTGATTCCGACGTCGCGCTGTTTCGGACGTGGCGCTGCTTCTGACGTCGCGCTGTTTCCGACGTCGAGCTGTTTCCCACGTCGTCTTGTCCGGAACTTGTTTTATCCGGACATCCCTTTGTCTACATATCCACCCTCAGCACTCACCCCCAGGGAGTACGAAGTGTCGCGTTTCGCAGGAAAGGTCGCCGTGGTCACCGGTGCGGCGCAGGGCATCGGCGCGGCGACGGCCCGCCGGCTGGCCGAGGAGGGCGCGACGGTCGCCGTCGTCGACCTCACGGCCGAGCGCGCGGCCCAGACGGTCGCCGAGATCACCGCCAAGGGCGGCACGGCGCGGGCGTACGGCTGCGACGTGGCCGACTACGACGCCGTCGAGGCGGTGTTCGCCCAGGTCGCCGCCGACCTCGGCGGCGTGCACATCCTGGTCAACAACGCCGGGATCACCCGGGACAACCTGTTCTTCAAGATGCCGAAGGCCGACTGGGACGCGGTGCTGACGGTCAACCTGACCAGCGCCTACAACTGCAGCCACGTCGCGCAGAAGTACATGGTGGCGCAGAAGTTCGGCAAGATCGTCTCGCTCAGCTCGCGCTCGGCGCTCGGCAACCGGGGCCAGGCCAACTACGCCGCCGCCAAGGCCGGCATCCAGGGGCTGACCGCGACCCTGGCCATCGAGCTGGGCCCGTACAACATCAACGTCAACGCCGTCGCGCCCGGCTACATCGCCACCGCGATGACCGCCGCCACCGCCGAGCGGGTCGGCAGCTCGGCCGAGGAACACCAGGCCGAGGTCTCCGCGCGCACCCCGCTGCGGCGGGTCGGCCAGCCGGAGGAGATCGCCGCCGTGGTCGCGTTCCTGGCGAGCGAGGACGCCTCGTACGTCAGCGGGCAGACTCTGTACGTCAACGGCGGGGCGCGCTGACCCGACGAAGGCTTACCCTGCGCCGATGAACTTGGTAAAGTTGGCCAACACGGTGAAAACTGTGAAATCGGCACGACTTCCCGACGCGTAGTCAACGGGCCGTCCCAGCAGCGGAGTTACTTTCCCCTGGGACGGCCTTTACCTTTTCGCGTGGCCGAAGATGACCATGCCGTTGGTACGACCACCACACGAAATGACTATGGCATGATCATGTGGCAATCGATGGGATGGCCGGACCGACCCGACCGGACCAAGGTCGGGCCCTGCGTCCACCAAGGAGTTCCATGGGCAGCCCCGCTTCCCTCCGCCGCGCCCTGGCTCTGCTCGCCGTCGGGGCCACCGCCCTCACGGCCGGCACCATCTCCGTACCGGCGGTCGGCGCCGCCGCTGCCGCCGCGCCCGCGCACGACCTGGCCGGCGTCCACGTCCAGCCCGCCTCGACCGGACACCGCCTCGCGACGACGCGCCCGGCCCCGCTGAGCACCACCCAGTGCGTCAGCCAGATCGGCATCCACTGCTACTCCCCGCTGCAGTACCGGACCGCCTACAACCTGAACCCGCTGTACCAGGAGGGCATCACCGGCAAGGGCCGCACGATCGTCATCGTCGACTCCTTCGGCTCGCCGACCATCCAGCACGACCTGGAGGTCTTCGACAAGCAGTGGGGCATCCAGGACACCAACGTCGAGGTGGTCAAGTGGGGCAACGTCCCCGTCTTCGACCCGAAGAACCCCGACCACACCGGCTGGGCCGGCGAGACCACGCTGGACGTCGAGTACGCCCACGCGATGGCCCCCGACGCCCACATCGTCCTGGTCGAGACCGGTGTCGCCGAGACCGAGGGCACCACCGGCCTGCCCGAGATGATGGACGCCGAGAAGGACCTCATCAAGAAGGGCGTCGGCGACGTCATCTCGCAGAGCTTCGGCGCCACCGAGAACACGTTCCCGGGTTACGACAAGGGCGACTTCAAGTCCCTGACCGACCTGCGCTACGCGTTCAAGTCCGCCGCGGCCCACAACGTGACCGTGCTCGCCGCCTCCGGCGACAACGGCGCCACCGACGCGCAGACCAACGGCACCGACCTGTACCCGTACAAGGTCAACTCGTGGCCGTCCTCGGACCCGCTGGTCACCTCGGTCGGCGGCACCCAGCTGACCCTGGACGACAACGGCAACCGCACCGCGGCCGACAAGGTGTGGCACGACAAGTCGGGCGCCGGCGGCGGTGGCGTCTCGGGCATCTTCGACCGTCCGTGGTACCAGGCCGGCGTCGCCAACGTCACCGGCAACCACCGCGGCACCCCGGACATCAGCATGAGCGCCGCCGTCGACGGCGCCGCCTGGACGTACGAGTCGTACGACCCGACCGCGGTCGGCTGGCACCTCACCGGTGGCACCAGCGAGGCCACCCCGCTGTTCTCGGGCATCGTCGCCATGGCCGACCAGGCCGCCGGCTACCGCCTCGGCCAGATCAACTGGCGCATGTACGGCCTGAGCCTGCTCCCGAGCAACTGGAGCGGCATCACGGACGTCAAGGAGGGTGACAACGGCTGGAACGGCGTCACCGGCTACAACGCGACCGAGGGCTACGACCTCGCCAGCGGCCTCGGCACGATCGACGGCACGAAGTTCGTCCACGCCCTCGCGGGCCGGTGACGGACCTTCAGCGGTCACAGCAGGGACGCAGCACGGTAGCTGCGCGCGGTAGGGATCACCGGTAGAGAGCTCCGGCAGGGACCTGCGCGGCAGCGACAGCACATGCACTGGGCGGGAAGCCGGCGGCGGCCGGCTTCCCGCCCAGTGGCGTTCGGGGGCGTGGTACAGGGGGGGCGCGAACAGATAACAGCGAACAGATAACAGATTTCGAAATCTGTTATCTGTTCGCTGTTATCTGTCAGCCGATGGTTGTCGCCGGTCAGCTACCCGGCGCCGCCAGCTGGGCGAGGTAGCGCTCGGCGGCGCGGAGCTTGCGGCCCTCGGGCCCGGGGAGGTAGGCGCGCAGCTCGATGATCTCCGGCGCTATCCGGATGGCCTCCGTCCGGTCCTTGATCGCCCGCCAGCAGGCCTCGGCGTTCGTGGCCGCCTGCTGGGTCTCCGGGTGATCGGCGCCCTGCGAGCGGAGCAGGGTCAGCGCCACCTCGCGGTAGATGTCCGCGGCCTCGGCCGGCTTGCCCGCCAGCCGGCACACGTGCGCCCGGACCTGCCGGACCTGGAGGACCGGCTCGGAGACCGCGCCGTGCTCGGCGATCGCCTCCAGTTCGAGGGCGAACGCGAGGTCCGTGGCGGCTGCGTGGTCCCCGGCGTCCGCGCTCCGGACGATCCGGCCGAGCGTCTCGCGGTAATCGGCGCGGGGCTCGGGGCGGGCGGGCGCCGGGTCCTCCGCCGCGGGCTCGTCCGATGCCTCCGGCTCGGCCTCGGGCTCGACCTCGGCCTCGACCTGGGCCTCAGGCTCGGGCTCGGGCTCGACCTGGGCCTCGGGCTCGGGCTCAACCTCGGGTGCCTCTTCGAGCGGAGCGGGCTCGTCGAGCGGAGCGGGTTCCTCCACCGGGGCCTCCCCCTCGAACTGGGGCTCCTCCACCAGGACTTCGGCCTCGGGCTGGAGCTCGTGCTCCAAGCCGGGAGCCGCCACATCGTCGGGCTCCGGCTCGACGACGGCGTCCTGCGGCTCGTCCACGGCCGGGGGCGCGAACGGGACGGGCGGCACGACCTTCGCGAGCCTCACGCCCGACGCCGGCGTCGGGGTGACGTTCTCGACGGCGATGTCCTCGACCTCGGGCTCGACCTCGGGCTCGACCTCAGGCTCGACCTCGGCATCGGCATCGGCATCGGCCAGCATGAGCGCGCGGAGCGTCATGGTCTTCGGTACGTCCGGCAGTTGCTTCTGCAGGCTGACCGGGCGGGCCGGCGGCGGCGGGGTGGGCGGCACACCGGCCTTGCGGAGGCTCACCAAACCCTCGACGGTGCCCTCGGGAGCCTGGTCCTCCTCGGTGTCCTCCGTGACGCCGGCGTCGGACACGAAAGCTTCGGGCTCGTCGGCCTCGGGCTCAATGGCCTCGGGCTCGGGCTCAATGGCCTCGGGTTCGGGTTCGGGATCCGGCGCCGCAGCAGGGACCGGAGCCAGCGACTGGGCCGGCACGGCCTCGACCGGCGCGGCGTCCGCCGCCACCGGCCCGTCGGCGCGGCGGGCGGTGTTGCGGAAGACCGGGCGCTCCGGAGCGTGCGTCGCGACGATCACCACGTCCGGGCGCAGCACCGAATACACCTGCTGGCGCAGCTGTTCGGGCGCGAGGACCTCGCCCGCCCCCGGGCGGCCGCCGTGCAGGGCCTCGATGAGCGCACGGGTGAAGGTGCCGACCTGCTCCGGGTCCGGGCTGACGACGGCCCACAGCGGGACGCCGTCGCTCAGCGGAGCGGCGGCGCCGGGACCGCCGGGCTGAAGGAGGGGCCAGGCGTTCTGGTCGGCGCTGAGGTCGGCGATGACGAGTGTCTGCCAGTCGGCCGGGCGGTGGCTCAGCTCGGCGGCGATCGCCTGCCAGGGCAGGCCGTCCTGGCGGATGCTCGCGGCCTTGGAGTCGCGCAGGGTCAGGTGGAGCTGCCCGCCGCGCCTGTCGGCGATCAGGTGGCCGCCCAGGTGGACGAGCAGCGGCCCGGGGTGGCGGGCGGCGGCGCGCAGGTGGGCGAGGACGGTGTGCGGGTCGCTGGCGCCGGGCAGGTGGACGGCGTCGACCGCGTCCGCGGCGAGCAGCACCTGGGGCGAGACGGCGGCGAGCATCGCGGACAGCACGGTCGCCTGGGTGGGGACGCCACGGCCCCAGGTGCGGCGGCCGGCGTTGCCGTAGCCGCCCTCGACGACCAGGATCCGCCCGCGCGGAGCCGTCCCCAGCCCGCCGCCACCGACGCCGGGCACCGCGAACGGCTGCGGCGTCGCGAAGGCAGGTGCCGCGGTGGGCACCACGGCCGGGGCCGACACGGGCGCGGGGCCCGGGGCGCCCACGGCGGGCATGCCGGTGAGGGTCCATCCGGTCGGTGCGGTCGGCGGCATCGCCGGTGCCTGCACGGGCGCAGGCGCTGGCGTGGACGCAGGCGCTGGCGTGGACGCAGGCGCTGGCGTGGACGCAGGCGCAGGCGTGGACGCAGGCGCTGGCGTGGACGCAGGCGCAGGCGAGGGCACCGAGACGTCCAGCGGCTCGTACAGGGCGGCCGGGCCCGGCGGGTGCTCGTCGCCCGGGGTGCGCGGGGACGGCGGCACGGCGTCCAGGGGCCCCGCGTCCGCTGCCGGTTCGGGGCCTCCCGGGACACCTGTCGTTTCCGCCATCTTCTGGTCACCGCCCCACCCCGCCGCTCGTGCGGCGTCTGATGCCCTTGCTGCGTGGTGCTCGGCACCACTCCCGTTTCGGCCACCCTACGAGATCGCGGCGGGCCCGAGCCAGGCCGGGTCGCCGATCGGCGACCCGGAGGGCCGGGGGCCCGAGCGCCGTCCGTCAACTCCCGCTCCGAGCAGACGCATTGGCGGAGCGCGCGAGGGACCGGCGCGGCGCTCTCCCGTCGTGTGCGGATTCCGGCGGCGCGGTGATCGAACTGTGCCCGCGCGGGCACCGCGTGACTCCCCCTCCGGCGGCGGGCGGACCCACCGCCGGAGAACGGGGGTCAGGAGCCGGCCAGGAGGTCGCGGAGGAGAGCGACCGTGTCGGCGTCAAGGTCGCGGCCGGTGCGGCGGCTCAGGGCGTCGAGCCGGTTGACGGCGCGCAGGAGCTGGTCCCGGGCGCCGGCGGAGGCGTACGCGTAGAAGAGGTCGCGGTGCAGCAGCTCGACGTCGGGGGCGACCGCGAGGCCGCGGAAGACGGCGGCCTCGGCGCTGCGGTGGTCGCCGTACTGCAGGCGGCGAGCGGCGAGCTCGTGCGCGGTGTCGACGATGGCGGCGATCATGTCCTGGCGCTCCGCCTCGGCCCACCCGTAGGACGCGGGCGGGGCCTCGGCGAACGGGGCGCCCCGGACCAGGGCCAGGGCGTGGGCCAGCGCGGCGTCCGCCGTGGCGCTGGTGCTGCGCATGCCGCGCCGGTAGAGGCTGCGGAACTCGTCCCAGTCGCACGTGACGGTCGGGGCGTAGGAGTAGCCGTCGGCGGTGTCAGTGGGCAGGAACGCGCGGCCCTCGGGGGTTGCGCCGAGCCAGGCCGCGAGGCCCGCGATCTTGCCGGTCAGCGGGCTCTCGGCGGCGGCCGTGGTGGGGTGCGGGTCCAGGTGGGCCGCGCCCGGGTGGAGGTCGTGGTCGAGGGCCGTGTGGTCGGCGCCGGGGCGCAGCGCGAGGTAGGCGGCGAGCTCGGTGAGCCGGGGCAGGTGGCCGGGCTCGACGGTGCCGAGGGCCCCGACCACGTCGACCGGGCCGAGCAGGCGGATCCGGGGCGCGTTGCGGGCGCTGTGGGCCTCCGGGGAACGGAGGATGGCGAGGAGGTCGTCGCTGTCGGTGCGTCCGGCCGTCGTGGCGACGGTCGCCGTGGCACCTGCGGTCGTGACCGCGGCGGGGGCGGTGGCGGCGGGGCCGGTACCGGCCTCCGGACGGGCCGGCACCCGCGGAGCCGCGCCGGTGGGCGCCGGCGCCGGGTCGTGCGTCGGCGCGGGCTCGACGGCCGGCTCGACGGCCGGCTCGACGGCCGGCTCGGCGACCGGCTGGACAGCGGGCTCGGCGGCGGGCGCCGGAGCCACCTGCTCCGGAACCCCCTGCCCCGCAACCACGGCCTCCGGCGCGACCGGCTGGACCGGCAGCACGACGGCGGCCGGACCCGGCACCCGCAGGTCCCGGGTGCTGTCCGCGCCGCCGCCCTCCCCGAGGCCCTTGTCGACCGGCTGCTCGACCGGCCCGACCGGCCCGACCGGCCCGAGCGGGGCGACCGGCCCCACCGGAAGAACCGGCGGCAGGACTGGCGGCAGGACCGGCGACACCTGCCCCGTCACCGCCTTGCGCCCGAGCCCGTTGACGGCGTGCCGCCCGGTGCCCGTCGTCGGCGCCGCCGGATCGGTGCTCGCGAACGGGCTCGCGCCCGTGCCGATGACCCGGGTGAGCGCCCGGGCCCCGGCCCCCGTCCCAGCCCCGGTCCCGGCCCCGGCGGCGTCCGCGCCCACGAGGCCCGCGCCCTCCACGGCCGGGCCGCCGACCGTGGCCAGCACCGGCACGGCGGCGGGCAGTTCGGCCGTCTCGGAGTCGTCATCGAAGCCGTCGTCGGCGTCGTTGTTGCCGGGCCCGTCCAGGGTCCACGCGGGCGCCGGGTGCTGGGTGGCGTCGTCGGCGGCCCGGAGCAGTTCGGTGACCTGGTCGTACTGGGCGCCGGTGAGCCGCTGGAGCTCCACGGTCAGGTGCAGGCCGGGGATGGTGGCCTGGCCGGTGGTCGGGAGGGTCCAGCGGGCGACCGGGCCGGTGCCGCGCTCGGGGGCGCGGGTGACCACGGCGACGCAGGTGCGCGGCCGGGCGTCGAGCAGGCGGCCGAGTTCGGCGGGGATGCCGCCGCCGGGCTGCTGGGCGCAGAGCACGATCTCCGGGGTCCAGGACTCGTCGGCCTGGCCGCGGCTGCGGGCTTCGCGCGGGCTCGTGGCCTCGGCGGCGACGAGGGTGGCGCGGGCCTTGGCGGTGCGCGGGCCGAGGGCGGCGAGCGCGGCCTCGAGGGTGGGGTGGCGGTGGACGCGTTCGGCGGCCGGGCCGCTGATCGGCACCTCCTCGGCGAGGTCGACGAGGTGGAGGTGGAGCCGGTCGGCGAGCGGGCTGTGGGCGAGCTCGATGGCGAGGGTGCGCAGGACGTCACGGGCGTCGTCGGGGTGCCCGGAGAGGTGGAGGAGGCGGACGGTCTCCAGGTCGGCGAGGACGACCGAGCCGTCCGGCGCGGTGCCGAGGGTGACCAGGGCCGGGTAGGGGGCGGCGGTCTTGCGGGCCTGGGCGGCGCTGAGGAGGTCGCCGGCGTCGGGGCTGCACCACCACACGTTCGGGGCGTGCGCGGCGCGGAACGGCGCGATGGGCGCGGCCGGGCCGGAGAGGTGGAGCTCGACGGTGTGGCCGGGGGTGATCCGGGCCGCGATGATCGCGGGCAGCCGCTTGCCGCCGCGGACGGTGTTGCGGGCCATGGTGCGCAGGGCGCGGTCGAGCAGGTCGAGGCCGGCGTCGTCCTGCCGGGCCCTGAGCTCGTTCTCGAAGGAGGCGGCCTCGGCCTCGGGCATGGTGATGCGGTGCCTGGGGCGGCGCGCGCGCAGCTGGCCGCCGCGCTTGTGGGCGACGGTGCCGATCATGATGGCGGCGAGCAGGACGCCGACGGTGGAGGCGGCGAGGGCGACGGAGTAGTCGTCGCTGGGCGCCGGGTCGGCGTGGGCGGCGGGCGCGGGCGCGGCCTGTTTGGGCGTGGGCGCGGGCACCGGGGCCTGGGCGGCGGGAGCCTGCGTGGCGGGCGGCTGGGCAGCGGGCGGCTGGGTGGCCGGGGCCGACGGCGCGGGCGCCTGCTGCGCGGGGGCCGGGGCCGGGTCGGGCGTCGGTGCGGGCGCCGGAGCCGGAGCAGGCACAGGAGCCGGCGCGGGGGCAGGGGCGGCAGCCGCGCCGGGGACGGTGAGCACCATGCCCGGCACCAGCTGGTCCGGGTCCGTCAGGCGCTCGCCGTCCGGGGCCTGGACGCCCTTGTTGGCGTCGAAGATCTTCGGCCAGGCGTCACCGTCCCCCAACTCGCGCTGCGCGATGGCGGAGAGGGAGTCCCCTTCCTCGACGGTCACCGTCCCGTGGCCGCCGGCCGCCTGGGCACCCGCCACGCCCGCGGGCTCCGTCCCCGCCTGGGGGGTCTGCGGGGCCTGCTGGGTCTGCGTGGGGGCCGAAGCGGAGGCCGAAGCGGAGGCCGAAGCCGGCGCCGAGCCGGGCGCCGGGGCCGGCGACTTGGCCTCGTCCGGCTTCGCGTCGGCGGGCATGAGGAGCTCCCAGCCGGGCTGGATCGGCCGCTCGGCGTCGAAGCGCGCGCCCGAACCGTCCATCGCCCGGCCGTCGTTGAGTCTGGCGATCTCCACCCACCGCTCCCCCGAGCCCAGTTGCCGCTCGGCGATGGACCACAGGCTGTCGGCGGGCCGGCTGTCGCGCACCGTGTAGGTGGGGTGCTGCTCGGCGGCGGCCGCGAGGGCCGGCGCGGCGTGCGCCGCCGGCAGGGCGGCGCGCTGCACACCGGGCGTCAACTGGGCCGGAGTGGTGGCCGCCTGGGGGCGCTCGGACACGGCCGCGAAGGACGAACCGGCCACCGGCAGCAGCGCGAGCACCGCGCCGACCAGCCCGGCGGCCATCCGCTGGCTCCAGCCGAACGCCGGGATCCGGCGGGCGATCCGCCCGCGCAGCTGCGCCGGGACCTCCAGGAGCACGGAGAGGGCGAAGCAGGCCCAGGCCAACCAGCCGACGACGACCAGCAGCCACAGGAACAGCCGCCCGTCGTCCGGGCCGGTGAGGGCCTGGCCGATGCCGTCCGGGGCGACGTCGCCCATCGCGGCGACGGCCTGCGTCCCGTAGAGCAGGAGGGCGGGCAGGCCCAGCAGCAGGGCGGCCAGGGTGACCAGCGCGGCGAGCGCGGTGATCACGGCCCCGGCGCGGCCGCGCCCGCCCCGCGGGCGCCGGGCGGGGGCCTTCGGGACCCGTTTGTGACTCCGGGCGGTCCGGGCCTGGTCCGGGGCGGGTCGGGCCTGGTCCTTGGCACGTGGCGCGGCCATCAGTCGGTCTCCGCTTTCTCGACTCCGTGGACGAGGGTGGCACTGCCCTTGCCCGTTACCTTCCGCTCGCCGAGGGAGCCCAGCAGGACGGGCCGGAAGTCGCTCACCACGGTGACGGTGACGACCTTGCCGTCCTGCGAGAACTCGACCTTGGCGGCCTTGAGTCCGTACAGCCCCAGGTAGGCGTCGGCGGCCTCCTGGGCGTAGTCGTGTTTGACCTGGATGCCCTTGCCCTGGAGGACGAGGGCCTGGTCGAGCTGCTGTCCGCCGACCCGGGCCGCCTCCTGTGCGTAGGCGTCGGTGCGTTCGGCGACCCGCAGCCGGCCACCGACGTCGACGACGATGGCGATCACGAACACCAGGTAGACGGCGCAGATCGCCACGAAGAGCGAGACCGCGCCGCGGTCGGACCGGCGCCGCAGCCGGCCGGCCGACCGGCCGCGCAGCCCGGCTCCCTCACGTGCACGCACCTTCACACCCCCTCGGACTTCCGCACCGCTGCTCGCCCCCCGGCCCTTCGTGGCAGTTCGTCCCCGTTCGTCCCCAAGCCGTTCGCCCCCAAGCCGTCCGACCCCGCCCCGACCGCCCTCGACGACCCCCGGCGGCCCAACGACCCCCGAGCCCCGACGAGCCCCGACAACCCCCGACGGCCCCGGCGGCCCCCGACCCCCCACCGGGCGCCGCCCGGCCCCGTTCCGTCATCGCCCGAGCGCTCTCCGCTTGCGTCTCCCCCGCCCGGGCCGTCCCCAATCCCCGGATCCGGCCCACCTGTTGTCACGCGCCCCGGTAGCGGTCCACCACGGAGGTGAACTCCCCGGCCAGGGTCTTCGTCCCGGGCACCCCGGAGAGCCCACCGAGCAGGTCGCCCAGCCCGACGTCGCACACCACCCGGACCTTGACGGTGGCGACGGCACCGCCCGGCAGGTCCAGTTCCCCCTGGGTGACGGTCACCGAGAGGTTGGCGCAGGAGACGCCCTGCTGCTTCAGCTGGTCGCGGGCCGCCTCCGTGGCCGGCTCCGCCATCCCGTCGAAGCTGCGGACGAGCGAGGCCGTGCGGGCGGCCGAGCGCGCCGCCGCCTCGATCGTGCCGGAGGTGGTCTGCAGGCGCCCCGCCGCGATCGCGATCAGGACCAGCCCGACCACGTACGGCGCGATGATCGCCGCCTCGATGGCCACGCCGCCGCGGTCCGGCCGTCGCCGCACCGCTCGCGGACGCCACCGCGAGCGCGCGCAGGGCCCGCTCACGGCGCGGCCGCCGGCGGGACGAAGCGCTCGCGCGGCGCCTGCGCGAACTGGGTGATGTGCGGCGCGGTCAGGCCGGGGATCAGCAGCGTCGGGGTCAACCGGACGGTGACCCGGACCTGTTGCGCGGTGCTGCCCTCGGTGCTCACCTCGTACGAGCCGCCGCCCTGCCGGTGCAGGAAGTCCTCGGCCTGCGCGCGCGCCGCCGCGTCCTTGCTCTTGTCGTCCGCGGCGCCCTGCGTGCGGCCGGCCTCGACGCCCTCGCGGGCGGCGGTCAGCGCGACCTGCCGCGCGTACCACCACAGCGAGGCCTGGACGACCAGCAGCAGGAGCAGCAGGACCACCGGGAAGACGATGGCCAGGCTCAGGCTCATCGCTCCCCGGTCGCCGCCGGCACGGCTCCCGCCGCTGCCACCAGTGCCACCCCTGCCGCCACCGCGCGAGCGGCGCATGTCGCCCGTCATCAGGTTGACGCGCCGCCCGGGTACTTCGGGTCCTGCTCGACCTTGGTGGACACCTTCTTCTGGAGGATCACCAGCGAGGCCGCGACGGCGCCCGCGACGACCACCAGCGCGATGATGGCGAGGGCGAGCTCGATGCTGATGGCGCCGCGGTCGCCGCGGGCCCTGGCGGCGCGCAGCCGGCCGAGCCGGAAGGTGAACAGCAGCAGCGCGAACTGGACGGGCAGGAGCACGGGCCGCAGGAACAGCCCGGCCAGGTACTTGAGCCGGACGGCCAGGTGTGTCATCGGGTTCTCCCGGTGGTGTGGTGAGGTGCGGTGCGGGCTCACCCGCCCGGCGGGTGCCGGGCGGGCGTCAGGCGAGCATCTGGTGGAGCGCGGGGAAGACGATCAGGACGGTCATCAGCAGGGTCAGCGCGGACCCCGGGGCGACCATCCGCTCGCTGTCGGCGTTGGCCCGGGCCAGGTCCTCGGCGAGCAGTTCGCCCCGCAGGCCCTTGGCGCGGGCCCGCAGGGTGTCGTACACGGCGGCGCCGTCGGTGCCGGACAGCCGCATGATGTCGGCGACGTCCTGGAGCGGGGTGAGGCCGAGTTCGCCGGCCAGCGCGTCCAGGCCGGCCCACGGCGGCAGGCGGTCGGTGGCGGCGCGGTCGAGGGCGTCGCGGATGCGCAGGAACACCGTGCCGCGCCCGACCGAGGCGGCCCGGCGCAGCGCCTCGGCGGGCCCGCAGTCGGCGGCCCGTTCGAGCGCGACGAGTTCGAGGTAGGCGGCGATGCCGTGCAGGTACTCGATGCGCGCCTCCTTGGCCTCGCCGGCGACGATGGCGTCCGGGACGAACCAGAGCAGCGCGGCCAGCAGCGGTCCGGCCACCAGCGGCAGGGCGAAGGGCAGTTGGACGTCCACGACGGCGAACACCGCCGCCAGGTAGGCGGGCAGCATCAGGCCGATCACGGCGAACAGCAGCTTGTGCACCATGAAGCGGGCCGGGGTGCGGCCGATCAGGGCGAGTTCGCGGTGCGGCAGGCGCACCCCGCGCACGGCGACGGAGCGCTCGCCGATCCGGTCGTACCAGCGCGGGCGCTCGTCCGGGTCCTCGGGGCGGTCGGCGGGGGCGCGGTGCAGCCGGTCCAGGGCCTGGCGCAGGTCCGGTGGCGCCGGGCGCAGTTCGGCGATCAGCAGCGCGACGCCGCCGGCCGCGACGGCGCCGGCCAGGATCGACCACGGCGAGATCATCGGGCCTCCCCGAGCAACTCCGGGGCCTCGTGGGCGTCCTGGGCGGGGGCGGCGCCGCGGCGGCCGGTGCGGCTGCGCCGGTCGGCGACCAGCAGCCGGGGCACCGGCGGGTGGGAGGCGAGCGCGCGCATCCACGCGATGATGGCGACGAACAGCGCGGCGACGACGGCGAGCACGACCTGCCCGACGACGGTGGTGTAGGGGCGGGTGTAGTCGGAGTTGAACGCGCCGACCACTATCACCAGCGTGATGATGCCGACCAGCCAGCGGATGGTGGTGCGGTGCTTGGAGCGGTCGGCCTCGATGGCGCGGCGCTGGCGCACCTCCTCGCGCACCGAGTCGGCCATGTCGGCGAGCGCGCGGGCGAGGCCGGGTCCACTGTCGCCGGCCCGCAGGAGGAGCGCGGCGAGCACCTTGTCGGCGGTGGCGTCGGCGAGGCTGTCGGCGAAGGCGCGCAGCGCCTCCTCGGGGCGCCAGCGGGCCTGGAGGCGGGCGGCGAGCTCGCCGATCTCCTCCTCCAGGGCGGCGGGGGCGGTACGGCGGCTGGTGACGATGGCCTGGTTGAGGCCGACGCCGAGCAGCAGCACGTCGGCGATGCGCTGGGTCCACTCGGAGAGGGCCTCGAGGCGTTCGATCCGGTGGGTGTCGGAGCGGGTGGTGTCGAACAGCCAGGGCAGGCCGAACACGGCGAGCGGCACCAGCAGGGCGCTCAGCGGGATGCCGGTGAACAGCCAGCCGAGCGCGGCGCCGATCAGCGCGAGCGGCAGCTGGATCCGGCGCAGGCGCACCATCCGGGCGGAGGCGGTGCCGGAGGCGCCGTACCAGAGCACGTGGGCCCGGGTGGCGAGCGGGTTGTGCGCTCCGTCGCCGTCCGTCTCCGGGGCCGGTTCGCCGCCGCGGGCCCACGCCACCAGGGCGACGAGGCCGCCGGTGACGAGCAGCCCGCACAGCACGAAGAGCAGCATCACCGAACACCACCGCCGATCCGCAGCTGGAGCTGGGAGGTCCAGCTCCCGTACCGGGCTCCGAGGAGCGAGGCGTCGAAGCCGGCGCGGCGCAGGTCGTCCAGGCACTGCGGCGGGGTGTGCGGGACGGCGCGCGGCTCGCCGAGCTCGGGGCGCGGGCCGAACACGGTGTTCAGCGCGGGCCGACCGCTCTCGCCGAGGCCGGTGACCTCCAGGACGTGTGAGACGAAGCGGTGCCGGCGTCCGCCGACGGCCGTCTCGTCGACCATGGCGACGTGCACGATCAGGTCGAGCGCGTTGGCGGTGAGGCGGTAGGCGAGGCCGTCGGTCATGTGCGAGCCGTACTCCAGGCAGAGTTCGGCGATGCGGTCGACGACCATGTGCGGGCCGCGGGCGTGCAGCGTGCACATCGAGCCGCCCTCGCCGTTGGTCATGACGCGCAGCATCGGCACGACCTCGCCGGAGCGGACCTCCCCGACGATGATGCGCGAGAGCGTCATCCGCAGCGCCGCCGGGATGAGGTCGCCGATGGTCAACTCACCGGCCAGGCGGCCCTCCACGCGCTCGCCGTTGCCCTCGCGGGCCTCCATCGGGACGACCTGGCGCAGGTGGCCGAGGGTGTGCAGCCAGAGCTCGAACTCCGACTCCAGGGTGCCGATCCGCTCGTCCGGCGGGATCTCGGCGGCCATGGCGCGCAGCAGGCTGGTCTTGCCGACGCCCTGGGTGCCGGTGATCATCACGTTCTTCCGGGCCCGGATGGCGGCGGCCAGGAAGGCGGCCAACGTGCTGTCCAGGGTGCCGAGTCGGACCATCTCCTGCAACGTCGCGGAGGCCACCCGGTGGCGGCGGATCGCGACGTACGGGCGGGGCGTGACCTCGGTGAGCGCCTGGAGGCGCATGCCGCCCTCCAGGCGCAGGGCGAGGGTCGGACTGGCCGTCGAGAGGCTGCGCTCGCCGCCGCCGTGCTGGCGGGCCAGGTCCTGGAGCAGTTCGACGAGTTCGGCGTCGGTGTCGGCCACCGGCGGCACCTGGCGCAGCGGCTGGTGGACACGCGAGACCCAGACGTCGTCGCAGCCGTTGATCAGGATGTTCTCGATCTCCGGGTCGTCCAGGTAGGGCTGGAGCCGGCCCGCGCGGAACAGCAGGTCGAAGACGGCCTCGGCGAGCGCGCGGTCCTGTTCGCGGGTGGGCGGGATGCCGTGGGTCTGCGCGTAGGCGTCCGACCAGCGCGCGACGGCCTCCTCGATCAGCGCCCGGCCGCGCTGGCGGCGGGTGGCGCGGTCCGGCTCGGCGCCGGTGCCTGAGGTCAACCGGGCGATCTGCTGGTGCAGTTCGGCCGCGACCTGGCGCTTCAGCTCGCGCGCGACCTGCGGGTCGACGGCCGGCCGGGTCGCGGCGCCACGCAGGTCGAGCGAGGGCAGCTGGGACGGGACGGCGGTGGGCCCGGCCGGCGCGGCCTCGTACGCGGACTGCTGGGCGTACGGCGGCTGTTGGGCGTGCTGCTGGGCGGGCGGCTGGGACGGCTGGGGCGGCTGGGGCGGCTGGACCGACTGACCGGGCGCCGGCTGCGGACGGACCGGCCCGGTCGCGGGCAGCGGACCCGACCACGGGAGCGCGGCCGGATCGGCGGACGGACGCTGGTGCAGGGGGCTACCGCGCACGGAGCACCTCCCCGGGGCCGTGGGGCCGGCCGTTCACCGGGGGCTGCTGCTCCTGGTGCGGGTCCGGCTCCTGGACGTGCTGTTCTGGGACCTGCTGCTGTGGGGCGTGAGGCTGTTGGGCGTACGGCTGTTGGGCGTAAGGCTGTTGCGCCTGCTGCCCGTGGCCCTGCTGCTCGTAGGCCTGGTGGCCGTACGCCGCCGGAACCTGCCCGGGGAACGGCGCGGGCGCAGCCGGCTGCGGCGCGAGCCCGGCGAGCGGCGCCACCGGGCCGGTGACGATCACCGGCGCGACCGGCTGCGGCGGGGACGGGAACGGCGGCGGCGGCGGCTGCGGCTGCGGCTGCGGCTGCGGCTGCGAATGCGAATGCGAATGGAACTGCGGCTGGGCCTGGGACCGCTCGGACGACTCCACGGCCGACTGCAACCGCGCCTGAGCGTACGGACGTTGCTCACTCCCGACGCCCGATGGCGCAGCCACGGCGGCAGGGGCCGGCGTCGCGACCGGACCCGCCTGCGCGGGCGACAGCCGCTGCCGCCGTCGGCGCACCGCGAGCTGCGCCTCGTCCGCCGCCGACCGGGCCGTGCGCATCAGTTCCGACCGGATGAACCGCCGGTCGGTGATGTCCCCGCCGTCGGAGAGCACCCGCGCGGTGCGCACCGCGTGCGGCAGCAGCCCGAGCACCGGCAGGCCGAACTCGCGCGACACCTCCGCCCCCGAGTACGGCCCCTCCGCGACGAGCAGCAGCCCGAGCGCGTCCGCCCCGGTGCCGGCCGTCGCGAGGTCCTCGGCGAGCGCGGCCAGCCGGGGCCGGGCCGCGCTCAGCCCGCGCAGGGTCGTGCGCACGGTGGCCACGACGACGTCCGCCCGGCGGGCGAGGACGGCGCTCGCGCCGGTGGCGCCGGAGCGGCCGAGGTCCACGATGACGTCGTAGCCCTGCTGTTCGAGCCCGTGCAGCACCTCGGCGAGCGGCTCCCAGGTGTAGGCGAGGCCGGGCGCCTGGCTCGGGTCGGTGAGGCCGGGCAGCAGGAGGCGGTCGGCGGTGCCGTCCGGGGAGAGGTCGACGAGCTGTTCCCAGAGCGTCTGGGCGAGCAGGCCGCGCCGGTCGGCGATGGCCAGGTTGCGCAGCCCGTACACCGCTTCGACGCGCCCCTCCAGGGCGCCCGCGAGCACGGCGCCGCCGTCCGGGTCGGCCTCGACGAGGAGGATCCGGCGGCCGGGCTCCAGCGGCCAGGCGAGCAGCAGGGCCAGCGCGGACGTGGTCGCACCGGGTGCGCCGGGGCCGCCGGCCACCGCGATCACCGCCATCAGGCCCCACCCGCCCCTGCGCTGCGGCTCGCGCCGGCCGACGGGCTGGCGGCAGGCGGCGCCCCGGCGGCGGAGGTCCCGGGCGCGGGAGTGCCCGGTGCCGGTGTGCCGGCGGCCGGGGAGGCGGGCGCCGCGGGGGCGGGGGTGGACGCCCCGGCGGCCGGCGGCGCGTCCCCGGCGGCGGCGCGCGGCGCGAGCAGCACCTGGATCCGTCCGCTCGCGACCCACTGGGCCAGCCGGGAGCCGTCCGCCGTGCCGACCGCGACGTCCGTCACGACGCTGCCGTCGGTGTCCGGGCGCCCGACCGTGATGACCGTCGCGGTCAGCGAGTCCGCCCGGCCGTTGTCGGGGGTGTAGACGATCACGACCTGCATGCCCGGCTGGAGCCGGGAGGCGGGCAGCTGGCTGCGGTGGGCCGCCACGCCGACGATGATCTGCCCCGGCTGCACGGCCAGCGACTGGGCGAGGTCGCCCTTGGTCAGCATCGCGCCGCGCTTGAGGTCGGTGGCGGCCCGCAGGCCGATCGCACCCGACCGGTCCTGCGCGGACACCGGGCGCAGCGCCGGGTCGGAGGCGATCCGCGCGACCACGAGGTCGTCGTCGGTGATCACCTGCCCGTACGGCACGTCCCGGGCGAGCGCCAGCACGGCGACCCGCTGCCCGGTGCTGTTGTAGAGGACGGCGCCGCCGAGCCCGCCGGCGGCGATCAGCGCGATCGACATGGCGAGCACGGCCGGACGGCGGCGCCGGGCCCGGAGGGTGCGGGCGGGAGCGTGCGGCGCGGCGCGGCCCTTGCCGCCCTTGCCCTTTCCCCCGCCCTGGCCCTGCGGCTGTTCGGGAACGGCCACGGACACCCCGGCGCCTGCGGGTGCGCCGGGTCCCGGCGTCGCGTACGTACGGTTCTCCACCGGGTTCCGGCCTTTCGCGTGTCGTCGTGCTCGTCGGTCGTGCGTGCGGGGTCGGCGGGGCCGGTCAGTTGAGGACCTGCACCTCGGCGACCTTGAGCTGGAAGGTGGCGGTCTGCGGCATGGGGATCTCGAAGTTCCTTGTGTTCAGACCGGTGACGGTGACCGCGCCCACCCAGTTCGCCGTGGCGGACACGGTGAACGCTCCGCCGGGCTCGCCGGCCGAGCCGGTCGCGAACTCGTAGCCGCAGTCGGGGGACTTGGCGCCGCCGTAGCCGTCCTCGTACGGCGTGCCGGGCTTGTCGCAGGTCAGCGAGAGCTTGTCGCCGAAGTTCCAGACCACGTTCTTCAGCCGGGGCGTGACCGTGACGGTGACGCCCCGGAGGGTCAGGGAGACGGGCTGCGGCGCCTGGTGGCCGTTCACCCAGAGCCAGACCGGCGACTTCACCACGGCCGTGCCGAGCGGCCTGGCGGTGGGCGCGGGGGCGGGGAAGGCCATCTTGTCCTTGAGGATCTCCAGGGCGAGCGCCCGCGGGTCCGGCGGCGGCGCGGCGGGCGCGGAGGCGCTGAACCGGATCGCGCCCGGGGAGAACCCGCCCCCGGCCTGCGGGCACGACGGCAGGTACAGCGACCCCTCCGACGGTTTGTGCCCCTCCCACGCGGGGTCGTCGGCCGGTTTGTCGACGGTGGTGTAGTAGCAGCCGTCGCTGTTGCTGAACCAGCCCATCTCGGGGTCGTGGCAGGGCCATTCCTGCCCGTGGTAGCCGCAGAGCAGCGGGCCGTCGCCACTGCTCCCGCCCCCGCCGCCCCCGCCGGTGCCCCCACCGCCGGTGGACGTTCCTCCCCCACCGTGGATGTCGCCGCAGATCACGTTCGGGGCGCATTGCTGCGCGCCGCCGCCCGGTGTTTCGTCCGCGATCGCCGGAACGGCCGCCGACATCAGCAGCAGGGCCGCCGACACCGGGACGAGCGCCGCGCGGCGCCGAGCGGTGTTCCTGGTGCTCAGCATGTCCGGTCCGCCTCCCGCTTGAAGTCGTAGATCAGCCAGCGTGCTTGGAACCAGCGCAGGGACGCCGTCGCCACGTACCGCTCGACCCGGCCCACCGGTTCGCGTTCGGCCTTCGTGGCGGCGTCGACCCGGTGCCAGTCGGACAGGTCGAGGCAGTCCTCGATCACGGCGGTGTGCGGATCGGCTTTCAGGTCGACCGACGTCACGACGGCGGAATTGCGCGGTGCTCCGGTCATGACCAGCTTGGCGTCGTGGAGTTGGCGCAGTCCGACGAGCGTATCGGCGAGCGCCCGGCCGGAGGAGTACGTCTCCAAAGCGATTCCGTCCGAATCCGTTCGGCCGAATGCCTCGGCCTGGGCCCGCCACCAGTCCTGATAGGTGTTCATGGCCAGTCGCCCGGCGGATCCTTCCGGACCGGTGGTCGGCGCGATCGTGGCGTTTGGAGAACCACCCGAAGGAGTTAGCGGGTTCACTTGCGCGACGCTCGGCGCACCCGTCCCGAGACGATCCACGGAACCGCCCGACCCACCGCTCGCGCACGCGCCGAGCAGCATCGCCAGAACCACCCCACCGACCCCAACCGCCCCAGGGCGCAACACATTTCCGCGCTGCCGCATCGCCCCACCTCATCGCGACCGAACCCGACCGAAGTCCGTGGCCGCCGGAAGAATTCCGCCGTCCCACCGATGTTTCCGCGGGGCATCGATTCTTCGCCAACCCACCCCATCACGGCAACACCTCGGGCCCCCTGACCTTACGCGGAAGGCGGATCCGTCGGGGCACTTTCGCGCCACAGGACGGCCAACAGTTCTTCGGAAAGCGACAATCCGGCCAATGCGCCCCGCACGGCCGCCCGATTGCGCATCAAGAGGCGCCCGCCCTGCGGCGGAACGAGCAGGCGCGCGCCCGGCGCACCCGAACTTCCGGCCGGTTGCGCGGCGTCCGCGAGCGCGGCGACGGCGGGCTGGAGGTCCAGCGGCCCGACGGCGGCCGGCGCCCCCGGCAGGCCCTGGCGTAGCACGGTGGTGAGGGCGTGGCTGAACGATCCCTCACCCCCGGGCAGGACGGCGTCCCGGCCGCGTCTACCGGGGACGTAGCGGCCGATCCGGCCCCAGAGCGGGACGCGGGAGTAGCTCAGCAGCTCGCCCGCGCCCTCCTGGCCGGAACGGGCGTCGGCCCCGCGTTCGAGCGCCGCCCAGGTGTCCCGGTCGGCGACGGCATCGACGAGCAGCAGCGCCTCCTCGTGGGCGCCGTGCACCATCGCGCTGACCACCCAGTCCCAGGCGAGGCCGCGGCGGTAGGCGTTGTCGGCGGTGCTGCCGGCCGTGACCAGCGCGAGCCGGCGCCCGCGCGGGTCGGCGACCAGCTGGCCGAGCAGGCAGACCACCAGCCAGCGACCGGGGTGCTGCGCGGCCGAACGGACGGCGGTGAGCATCGCGTTGGCGTCCGCGTCCGGCGCGACGGCCGTGACCCGGCAGCCCCCCGCGCCGGCGTCGAAGCACATCCCGGGCAGGTCCCCGGCGAGCAGGCGGGCACCGTCCGGCGCGTGCGCCGACCCGCCGAAGGCCTTGTCGGGGCCGCCGTCGGCCCCGATCACCACCAGATCCACCCCGCCGACCATCCGCACGCCCCCTCCTCGCCGGCCCCGGCGCACCCGGGGCCGCCCGCCGGGCAGGCTACCGCCCCCGGCCGTCGCCGACGGGGCTCCCGACCCCTCCGCTCCGGGACCATGGGCCCTATCGGCCCGCGCGGCGACCGGAGGACGATCGGACGCATGGAGCCCGACGACCGTGTGGAGACCCTGAGCGAGACCGAGTGCCTGCGGCTGCTCAGCACCGTGCCCGTCGGGCGCGTGGTGTACACCGAGCACGCGCTGCCCGCGGTCCTGCCGGTTTCCTTCGAGGTCGTGGAGGGGCGGCTGCTGCTCGCCGTGCGCCGGGGGAGTGCGACCGCGCGCGGGCTCGACGGCACCGTGGTGGCGTTCCAGGCGGACCTCCTGGACCCGGTCACCCGCACCGGGTGGAGCGTGCTGGTGCACGGGCGGGCGAACGCCGTCGGCGACCCCGAGCAGGTGCGGCGGGCGCTGCGCTCCGGACTGCGGCCGTGGGTGGGGGACCCGGAGCCGATGTACTTCGCGCTGGTGCCGGAGCTGGTGAGCGGGCGCCGGCTGCTCCCGGCCGGACGCGGCGTGCTGTGGTCGTGAGGCGCCGGCCGGGGAGTTCCGCGGTCGTCGGGGAAAACGGGAAGAGGTGCGGGACCCGCTCCTGACAGGTACCGGGGAGTAGGCATACCCTGCCGACGTCCTGATCACCGGGCTGCGGCCCGTCCCCCTCCAGGAGCGACCGTGACGAACTTCGCCTCCCTCGCCGACCTCACCGCCGCCGTCGGCACCGAGCTGGGCACCAGCCAGTGGCACACGATCGATCAGCGGCGGATCGACCTGTTCGCCGAGGCGACCGGCGACCACCAGTGGATCCACGTGGACCCGCAGCGGGCCAAGGAGAGCCAGTTCGGCTCGACGATCGCGCACGGGTACCTGACGCAGTCGATGATCCCGGTGCTCGCGAAGGAGTGCTACAGCGTCGAGGGGGTGCGGATGGCGCTCAACTACGGGTCGGAGAAGGTCCGCTTCCCGGCGCCCGTACCGGTGGGCACCGCGATCCGGGCCACCGCGGAGCTCGTGTCGGCCACCGAGGTGCCGGGCGGGGTCCAGGCGGTCGTCCGCTTCACGATCACCAGCGCGGAGAGCGCCAAGCCGCACTGCGTCGCGGAGACGATCACCCGCTTCTACGCCTGACCCGCGGCCGGGGACGGGCCCGTCGCCGCGGACGGGCCTGTCGCCGCGGGCGGGCCCGTACTCCGATTGGCCCGCACGGGCGTCTCCACCAGGTCCGGACGGCTCACGGGGCGTAATCTCCGACGAGATGGTTGTCGCACCGCCGGGGGCCGCACCCGGCCCGCCCCGCAGCGCGCCCCCGGCATGCCCGGTAGCCGTGACCGTCCCTGGAGGAGCCGTGCCCCGCCCTGCCCCCTGGTTCTCCCGCCTCGCCGGTCTGACGTCCCAGCTCGCTCCCGCGCCCACGCGGCCGGCGCCCGGCCCGGGATCCGGCCTCGCCGCACTGCCCCGCGCGGCCTGGCACCGCGTGCGGGCCGAGGCCTTCGGGGCCGACCCACGCGGCGAACGGCTGGCCCGCATCCTCCGCTCCCCGCAGTTCGCCGACGGCTCCTTCCGCAACCCGCTGCCCACCCGCCGGCTGGTGTACGAACGCAGTCCGCTGGAGATCACCCTCGCGCAGCTGTCCGGCGACAAGACCCGCCGCGCGCCGGCCGCCGCCGTGCCGGTCCACCGACTCCTGCCCTCCGACCTCGCCGAGCCGCCGGAGTCCGGGCTGCGGCTCACCTGGCTCGGGCACGCGACCGTCCTCGCCGAGATCGGCGGACGCCGGGTGCTGATCGACCCGGTCTGGGGCGAACGGTGCTCCCCGTTCGCCTGGACGGGCCCCAAGCGGCTGCACCCGGTGCCGCTACCGCTCGCCGAACTCGGACCGGTGGACGTGGTGGTGGTCTCGCACGACCACTACGACCACCTCGACATGGCGACGGTCCGCGCGCTCAACGGGACAGGCGCGGTGTTCGCCGTGCCGCTCGGGGTGGGCGCGCACCTGGAGCACTGGGGGGTGCCGGCCGCGCGGATCGTCGAGCTGGACTGGTGGGAGTCGGCCGAGGTGGCGGGGCTGACGCTGACGGCCACGCCCGCCCGGCACTACTGCAGCCGGGGGCCGCGCACGAGCGCGCTGTTCCTGTGGGCGTCCTGGGTGATCGCCGGCGGCGGACACCGGATCTTCCACAGCGGGGACACCGGCTACTTCCCCGGCTTCGCCGAGATCGGGCGCCGGCTCGGGCCGTTCGACGCGACGATGATGCAGGTCGGGGCGTACAGCGACTTCTGGCCCGAGGTCCACATGACGCCCGAGGAGGGCGTGCGGGCGCACCTGGACCTGGGCGGTGAGCTGCTGCTGCCGATCCACTGGTGCACGTTCAACCTCGCGCTGCACCCGTGGGAGGAGCCGGCCGAGCGGGTGGTCACGGCCGCCCACGCGCTCGGCGCCCACCTCGCGGTGCCCCGCCCCGGCAAGCCGTTCGAACCGGTGAACCCGCCGGCGCTGCGGCTGTGGTGGCGGGCCGTCGCGGCGGCGGCGCGCGGGAGCGTCGACCCGGTGGTGGTGCGGGAGACGGGTTTCAACGAACAGATTTCAAAATCTGTTCGCTGAAATCTGTTATCTGTTATCCGTCAGCTGTTCCCTGTCAGCTGTCATCCGTCACCCGTCCGCCCTACTCCCCCAGGACGTCCCGCAGCGCTCGGGCCTCCTTCACCACCCGGCCCGAACCGCCCTTCGTCGCCGCGGCCGTCACCTCGGCGATCGGGCCGCGCGCCCCCGTCCGGCGGGCGCAGTCGGCGGCCAGCGCGACGAGGTCCCCGAGGCCGCGCACGCCCTGGTCCCCTGCCAGCAGGACGGGCAGCGCGGCGCCGAGCACCGACCACACCGTCCCGTACGCCCCCGTCCCGGCCGCGAGGCCGAGCGCCGAGGCGAGCCGGGTCGGCTTCACCGCACCGCACTCCACCAGCGCACCCAGCTCCCGCCCGAGGAGCGCACCGTCGAGGTCGCCGCGGGCCGCCAGCACGAGCAGCGCGTCGACCGCCGCCGTCCGGTCCTCGGTGTGCCGGGCGCCGAGCCCGTACCCGACGACCAGGTGCAGGGCGAGCCCCGCCCGCCCACCGCCCTCGGCCAGCACCGGCAGCACCGCCCCGGCTCCGCGCTCGTCGAGGTCGGCCACCGCGGCGAACCGGTCGAGCCAGCGCGCCGCCAGCTCCTCCCGGTGCCACGGCAGCATCGCCGCCCAGTGCGCCGTCGGCATCCACAGCCACTGCCGCTGCGCCCGGACCCGCGCCACGCTCGGCTCCGTACCCTCCAGCAGCGCCCGGAATTCGCCCGCGAGCCGCTCGCCCGCCGGCCCCTGCGGCCCGGCCCCGAGGCCCGGCTGGGCGACGGCGACGCGGTGCAGGTCCTCCCACCAGCGCTCGCCGTAGCGGTGCGAGCTCCTCGCGCCCCGCCCCGGTGCGAAGACCACCCGCTCCGACGGCTGGGCGGGCACTCCACCGCCGCGCAGCCACTGCGCCACCCACCGCCCGGCGGGCGTGGGCACCGCCTCCGCCGCCCGGAGCACGCCGACGCCGGCCGGACCGACCCGCAGCAGCGCCGAGCAGAGGTCCGCCTGGCCCGGCGTGACGCCCGCCGCCGCGTACCCGGCCAGCCGCTCGACCAGCACCGCCGCCTCCAGCGCGCCGGTCGCGTCGGTGGGCGTGGCCAGCAGGTACGGCGGCCGGTTCGCGGTCACCTGCCACGCCGCCTCCTCCAGCCGGGCGGCGAGCACCCGGCCGTGCGACGTGGTGTGCTCGCCGCGCAGCGGGGAGCGGCCCTTGCCGCCGAGGAAGTCCCGGAGCCGGTGCGGCGGCGTCCGGCCGGCCGCCGCCGTCGCGACGTAGAGGACGTCCTGCGGGCCGCAGTCCTGCCAGCGCCCGACGCCGTTCCACCCGTGCACCCGCAGGACCGGCTCCAGCGCCCCGACGAGCGCGGCCCGGTCCTCGCACGCGTGCCGCACGAGCCCGTCCAGGACGCGCTCGAACACCACGACCTCGGGCGCCGGGGACGCGAGCAGCGCGGACAGCTCCTCCGCGACCTCGGCGGCCGAGGCGATCGGCACCCCGAGCGCCACCGGCTCGGGAACGGGCGGCAGCAGCTCGTTCCACCCGGTGTCCGGGTCGTCCCCGCCGACCGGCGCGCCGAACAGCTCGCCCGCCTTCGGATGGTGGACGGGGTTCAACCCCTCGGCGGCGAAGAGGAGTTCGGGCAGCACCGCGCTCCCGGCCGCCTTGAGGTGACGGGCCACCAGGTTCAACGCCCGCTCCTGGAGGCCCGCGTCGGGGTGCCCGAACGCCCCGGACGCGGCGAGCACCACCGTGCCCGCCCGCTCCGGTGAGCGCCGGGCCGCCCCGTCCAGCCACCCCAACTGGGCGCGCACCAGCTTCTTCTCGGCCCGGAACAGCACCACCGCCGAGGCCTCGCCCAGCAGTTCGGGCTCGATCAGCCCGGCCTCGTCCAGCCCGGCCAGCACCTCCTGCGCGTACCCGGCGATGACCGCCAGGCCGTCCAGCATCGCCACCAAGTCCCGCGCGCGAGCCGCGAACTCCTCGGGCGCGGGCGCGAGGGCGCGCAGCACCTCGGCGAAGAGCCGCTGGTCGGCGGGCCGCCCGCCGCGCAGCAGCCGGGCCAGGCAGCGGTCGAGCACCTCGGCCCGCTGCAGCACCCCGGACGAGGCGAGCTCCGCGAGGGCCTCCGGGAACACGTCCCCCGGCCGGTCGCTGAGCCGCCAGGACAACAGCTGCCCGACGTCGTCGAGTTCGAAGACCTTCGGTATCAGCACCGGGGTGAAGGCATCGACGCGCAGCTCCTGCGCGAGCGTCGGGCGCGCGCCGGTGCGACCGATCCGGCCGTTCAGCCACTCCCGCACGAACGGCTCGCTGCGCGGCACCGCGCACCCGGTGCGCCGCACCACGGCCTCGACCACCGGGTGGAGCGACCAGCCCCAGCTCGGCACCGCCCGCTCGGCCAGCCGCGCGGCCACCTCGACCTGCCACTCCACCGGCTGCGCCGCGACGACCACGGCCAGCTCCCGGGGCAGCGTGCCGCTGCGCCCGCCGAAGTCCCGCCCGCCGATCCAGGTGGCCGCCCCGGCCGGGCCCGCGTGGCAGCCGGCCCCGGCGACCAGCAGGGCGGCGGCCCGCGCGTTCGCGAGGTTCGACCACTCGCCCCGGATCTCCCGGCGCTGCTCCTTCAGCCCGGGTACGCAGGCGCGCCGCTGCGCCGGGTCCAGCGCGGCGACCAGCGCGGGCACCGCCCCCACCGCCCCGCTCCGGACGGCCGCCAGCAACTCGCCGACACCGTCCGCCGAGGACCCCGTCACCGCGTCCTCCGAAGACGCCGATGCCACCACGCTCATGCCCCGGCCTCCTTGCCGTCCCGGACGATCCCCACCGCGAGCGCGTGCTTGCACGGCCCGCGCCCGCCGCGGTACTTCGCCCACCACGGACAGGTGCAGCTCACCCGGCCCGCTTCGTCCGTCCGCACCCGCTGGACGTGGTCGTCCACCGTGACCACGGCCGTCGCACCGCGCTCCTCCAAACGCACCGCGCCCGCCGCGACGAGCGCCCGCGCGGCCCGCAGCCGCGGGTTCGCCGCCTCGGCCCGCCCGGCGTCGTAGGGCAGCTGCCGGTGGAAGTGGGCGGCCTCGGCGGTGTCGTAGCCGATCTGCCCGGCGGTGCCGAGCCTGGTCAGCGCGGCCCGCACCCGCTCCGGGGTGAGCCCGGACTGCTCGGCGAGGTCGGCGACCTCGATCCGCGGCTCCCACGCGAGCAGGACGGACACGAGCTCGGCGTCCCGCTCCACGGTGCCGGTGGCCAGGGCCCCGAGCACGCCGCCCTCGCCGGAGAAGCCGCGCGAGGCGTCCGGGGAGAGCGTCAGCGTCAGTCGCATGCCCGGCAGCACGACCTCCCACGCGGAGGCCGCCGGAGCGGCCGGGGCCGCGCCGGCCACCGGCCCGTACACCCGCAGCGCGAGCGCGTGCCGCAGCACCCGCCCCAGCGCGACCAGCCGCTCCGGGCCGGGCAGGCAGACCGCTCCCGGCGCCGGCCGGGTGGTCGGCCGCAGGGTGCGCCCGGCCGGGACGACCCATCCGACGCTGCTGCGCCCGCCGCGCGGCAGCGAGCGCAGGAATCGCACCGCCTCGGCGGCGGGCAGCTCGGCCCGCAGGTCGAAGCCGGCCGCGGTGACCTGCGTCTCGGCGAAGCCACGCAGCCAGCGCTCGGGCAGCGGCACCTTCTTCTCCACGACCGGACCGTCGAAGGTGGTGACCTCCAGCGCGTCCGGCCCGACCGCGAGGTGCAGCGGCTCGGCCGGGCCGATCCGGGTGAGGGCCTCGCGCAGCGGGTTGTTGACGTCCACGTTGGTGGTGCCGTGGCCGATGTCGTCGCCGTCGAGCCCGGCCTCCAGCACGTCGAGCCGGGCGTAGACGCCGCAGCAGCCGGAGAAGGACTCGAAGCGCAGCCGGTCCCCGTTGGCGGTGACCACCGGGTCGAGCGAGGCGCGCAGCCGCGGCTGGTAGTAGCGGGCGGCGGCGACGTCCGCGACGGCGAGCAGCGCGGCGGCGGCCGGCACCGGGTCGGCGAGGAAGCCCGCGAAGAACCGCGGGTTGGCCGCCTCGCCGAGCGGCGTGGCCCCGCCCGAGGTGGCCAGGTCGAGCCGCCGGGCGGCACCCGCGGCGTCCGGGCCGAGGACGGCGGAGGGCCGCAGATAGGCGTACGCGTGTGCGGATTGCGTCATGCCGAGCACGCTAGGTGAGGGCACTGACAATTACCGGCCCGCTGGGCTACTGGAACAGGTTCTACATACGTTTCGCCCCCCGGATGGTTACCCACGTCACACCACCACCGGTTGGCATCTGCCACTATGGGCCCGTGACCGACCTGACCGAACAGGCGAGACGAGCCGGAGCCCCGGCCGGTTCCTTCGCCGCGCTGCTGGAGATCGAGCGGCTGGACGAGAACACGTTCCGGGGCCGCTGCCACGCCGGGGCACCGATGCGCGCGTTCGGCGGACAGGTCGCCGCGCAGGCGCTGACCGCCGCCGGACGCACCTGCGACGGCGAACGCGCGGTGCACTCGCTGCACAGCTACTTCCTGCTGCCCGGCGACCCGACCGAGCCGATCCGCTACGAGGTCGACCGGGTCCGCGACGGCATGTCCTACACCACCAGGCGCGTCACGGCGGTGCAGAACGAGAACGCGATCTTCACGCTCTCCGCGTCCTTCAAGCGCCCCGAGCCGGCCGCCGACCGCCACCGCCCGATGCCCCCCGTGCCCGGCCCCGACGGCCTGCCGGACGCGTTCTCGCTCTGGGAGCCGGCCGCCCGCGAGGCCCTCGCCCGCACCGAGGGCTTCCGCGAGCTCGAACTGCGCTTCGTCCCGGACGACGCGCCCGGCCTGCCGGAGGCCGTCCCGGGGATGCCGCAGCAGTTCGTCTGGCTGCGCACCGGCTCCCCGCTGCCGGACGGCGATCCGCTCCTGCACACCTGCGCGCTCACCTACCTGTCCGACCTCACCCTCGCGTCCACGGCCGGACTGCAGGTGCAGCCGAACTTCTTCCGGCGCATCGAGCCGCCCCGGCTGCTGATGGCCTCGCTCGACCACGCGATGTGGTTCCACCGCCCGTTCCGGGCCGACGAGTGGCTGCTGTTCGCCCAGCGCAGCCCGTCCTCCTCGGACGGCCGGGGCCTGTCGCTCGGCGAGTTCTACGACCGGGACGGGCGGCTCGTCGCCTCGGCCGTGCAGGAGGCGCTGATCCGCGAACGGCGCTGATCCGGGCCCGGTCCGACGCCCGGCACCGCCCCGCTCGGTGCCTCCCCGGCACCCCGGCGACCGCCCGACGGACGGAAGGGGGCCGGTCGGCGTCATACTCCTGAGCGGCCCCGGCCCGTATCATGGTGCGGGTGACCAAGGTTGACCTGTCACCACGGCCGGTGGAGGCGATGTCTCCGCGTCAGCTCGAACGCCGCGAAAGCCTGATCGCGGCGGCGCTCGCCCTGGTGAACGAGATCGGCGTCGAGCGGCTGCAGATGAAGCAGGTCTGCGAGCGGTCCGGAGTCGCCCTGGGGACGGCGTACCGCTACTTCTCCTCCAAGGACCACCTCCTGGCGGCGGCGATCGCCGAGTGGCACCGCCTGCTGCTGGCGGACCTGGTGGCCGAGCTGCGCGGACCACGCGCCGGCCTGGGGGCCACGGACCGGGCGGTGCGGTTCGTCCGCGGCGGGATGCGCGCCTACCAGCGGCAGCCGGAGCTGGCGCGGCTGCGGGTGGCCGTCGCCGCGTCCACCGACCCCTTCGCCAGCGAGGCGCTGCAGGGCATGGCCCGGGCCGACAGCGCCGCCCTCCAGGCGCTGATGGGCGAGGTGCCGGGGGCCGCGAGCGACCTCGTGCGGCACATCGTGGGCCACGCCTGGCAGGGCGAGCTGACCGCGTGGGTGACCGGCCGCACGACGCTCGGGGACGCCAGGCGGCGCCTGGAGGACGTGGTGCGGCTGGTCCTGGCCCCGTACGAGACGCCCTACCCGGCGCCCTACGAGGTCCAGGCCGCGCTCCAGACCGCGGTCCAGACCGGTGCCGCACCGGGCACGGCGGTCCAGACCGCGGCGGTCCCGACCACGGCCTAGGCGGGCCGCCGCCTAGACCGGGCCTCCCCCGGACGCCCCTGCCGCGACCACCGTCACCGGGTGGGCCACCACCGCGCCGAACAGGTAGCCCTCCCGGTTGAACTCCGCCGAGCGCGGCTGGGTGCCGCCCCGGCGGTCCGTGGCGCGCGCGAGCAGCTCGTGGCGGCCGGGCCGCGCGGGGCGCCAGGCGATGCTCCAGCGCGTCCAGTCGCGGGCGCGCGGCTCGTCGTGCAGGTCGGCGCGCCGCCACGTCCGCCCGCCGTCGTCGCTCACCTCCACCCGGAGCACCGCGGCCCCGCCGGACCACGAGCGACCGTGCAGCCGGTGGGTGCGCCCGGCCGCCAGCACGGCGCCCTCGGCGAGCTCGAAGGCGCACTTCGGCACCTGCCGGGTCAGCGGGGCGCTGCCGCCGGGCGGGTGGCCGGGGCCGAACATCCGGTAGAAGTCGGTGTTCCACGGCGAGGACAGCGGTCGGTCGGCGACCTCGATCGAGCCGAGCCACTTGATCGAGGCGATGCCCACCCAGCCGGGCACGACCAGGCGGGCCGGTGCGCCGTGGTCGGGGGTCAGCGGTTCGCCGTTCATCCCGTAGGCGAGCAGCACGTCGTCCAGGGCCTTGGCGAGCGGCAGCGGTCGGCGCACCGGGCCGTGGTCGACGCCGTCGAGGACGTAGTGCGGGTCGAGCCCGGCCGGCAGCAGGTCGACCGCGCCGGGGCCGAGCCCGGCCTCGCGCAGCACGTCCGCGAGCCGGACGCCGTACCAGCTCGCGGAGCCGACGCCGCCGAGCGCCCAGGGCGTGCCCGGGACGCGCTGGTGCTGGCGGCTCGCGTAGTAGCCGCGGCCGTTGCCGGCGCACTCGATCAGGGCGCTGATCCGGGTGCGGGGCAGGGCGCGCAGGTCGTCGAGGGAGAACTCGACCGGCCGGTCGGCGGACGGGGAGCCGCGCAGGCCGGTGCCGAACAGCCGCAGCCGCCACGCGCCGGGGTCGATCAGCGGGGTGCGGGTGTGGTTGCGGACGAAGAACCGTTCCACCGGGACGTGCCGGCCGATCGCCGCCCCGCCGTCCGCGTCGCGCAGCGCGTCCCAGCGCATCTCGGCATTGGTGTCGTGCGGCACGAACCAGGCCGCGGGCAGCGGCTTGACGATCCCTGGCACGTGGACGAACTCGTCAACGGGCGGCGTGACCGCCGCGCGGGCGGGCGCATGGACGTCGTCGGCCATGGGCGGGCTCCTTCCCTCCGGACGGAAGGCACCGTGTGCCACCGTTCCGTCACGCTCCGGATGGTACGGGCACGCCCGGCCGCCCGTAAGACGGCCGGAGGGCTTGACCTTCTCACCGGTGTGAACACCTACCGTACGGACGAGCCGCGGCCCCACCCACCGACAGGAGCACCCACGATGGCGTCCACCACCTTCCCCCCGCTCGCCCGGATCGTCCGCGGCACCGGCCCCGGCCTGCTGCTCGCCCACGGCGCCGGCGGCAGCGCCCGGGACAACTGGGGCCCGCTGCTGGCCGACCTCGCCGACCGCCGCACCGTCGTCGCCCCCGACTATCCCGGCTCCGGCGACACCCCGTACGAGGCCGGCGAGCCCACCCTCGACGACCTCGCCGACCGGCTCGTGGCGACCGCCGACGAGGAGGGCCTCGGCACCTTCGACCTGGCCGGCTACTCGCTCGGCGCCGCCGTCGCCGTCCGGGCCGCCACCCGCCATCCCGGGCGGGTCCGCTCGCTGCTGCTCCTCGCGGGCGTGGCCGGCGGCTCGGCGCGGCTGCGGCTGCTGGCCGACCTCGCCGTCGACCTCGCCGACCGCCCGGCGGACCTGACCCGCCTGATGCTCACCGTCGTGCTCGGCGGGACGTGGATCGACGCGCTCTCCCCCGACGACCTCGCGTTCCTGCGGGAGTCGCTCGACTCGCCCGTCCCGCAGGGCTTCCGGCAGCAGTTCCGGCTGGCGGGCCGGGCCGACGTCCGCGCCGAGCTCGCCGCGATAGCCGTGCCGGCCCTGGTCGTCAGCACCACCGAGGACCAGCTCGTGCCGCCCGGCCAGCACCGTCTCCTCGCCGACGGCATCCCCGGCGCCCGCCTCGCCGAGATCCCCTCCGGCCACCTCCCCGTGATCGAGCGCCTGCCCGAACTGCGTTCCGTGGTGCTCGACTTCCTCGAGGAACTGGACGCCGTCGGCGCGTGAGCCGCGCCGGGGAACACCGCCCGCTGACGGGACGTTCGCCCGGTCATGCGCATCGGAGAAGTGTCCCGCCTGACCGGGGTGTCCACCCGCCTGCTCCGCTACTACGAGGAGCAGGGCCTGCTCGAACCGGCCCGCTCGGCCGCCGGCTACCGCGAGTACGCCGAGGCCGACACCGTCCGGGTCCGGCAGATCCGCAGCCTGCTCGCGGCCGGCCTGTCCACGCGCGTCATCGCCGAGATCCTCCCCTGCGCCACCGGCCCGATCCCGGCCCTGGAGGCCTGCCCGGACCTCCTCACCACGCTGCGCGGCGAACTCGCCGACATCGACTCGCGCATCGACGAGCTGACCCGCAGCCGCCAGGCCCTCGCCCGGTACCTCGCCACCGCGCACACCCCGACGCGCGAGTACGCGGCCTGACCTGCCACGGGGGCGGCGTGACGGGACGCGAGTCCCCTCGCGCCGCCTGCCCGGCGCGCCCTCCCCGCCCTCGCGGCGCGAACTGGACATAGTGCGACATGCGGCCGAATCCCCGCCATGCCGCCGCACCGGTCCGCCCCGCGAGGTACGGGAGGTACGCCCGATGAGCAGCCAGCCGCCGCAGTCCGAGGCCCGCCGCAAGGGCCCGGACGAACCCGCCGCGCCCCCGTCGACCGGGCGGTGTTCGGGGTCGGCGCCGCCCTGGTCCTCGGCTCGCTGTCCAGCCGGGGCTCGCTGCACCCGCGCACGTGGCCGGTCGTGGTGTGGGGCGTGCTCATGGGCGGCGTCGCCGCCGCGCTGCTGCTCGCGGGCGGGCTCACCGCCCTGCAGAACGCCACGATCCTCGTGGCGCTGCCGTTCGTCGTCGTGATGCTGCTGCTCCGTGTGTCCCTGGTGCAGGAGCTGCGGGAGGACCCGGCCGCCGGTCCGTCCCGCTTCCACCCGGCCCACGGACTGCGGGACGCGGTGCGCGTCGCGGTCGGCGAGGCGCTCGCCGACGCGGGCCACCGTGGCCGCACACCACCCGCCTGACCAGCTACGACACCGCACCCGAGGCAGGGTGGGGTGCATTCGCCCAGGCCGTCGTCCAACCCCCGTCCGGACTTAACCCGTGCGTACCGACCGTTCATTCCGTCCTGCCACCCTCCGTGACATGAACGCCTTCCCTTCGGCGACCTACCAGGAACCGCGCTTCCCGCTCCCCCAGCGCCACCGCCGCCTGCTCGCCTGCGCCGCCGTCCTCGCCTCCATCGCCCTCGGCACCTTCGGCGTCGGCGCGACCGTGGAGACCGTCCGGCACGACACCGTGACGATGACCGCCACCGCCACCGCCGGCAAGTAGCCCGACCGCCCCACCAGCACCGCCCCCCACAGGCGCGGTGCTTTCGCATGTCCGTGGCGCGGGGTCCTCCAGACGGGAGGGGCTGCAGGAGGGAAAGCTCTAATCGCCCTCGTCCCGGCGGGAGTGGCGGCCCGTGCCCGGGGAGGGGCGGAGGTCCAGGGCGGGGGCGTAGCGGGCGGCCGGGGGGCGCAGGAGCCAGGCCGGGGGCCGGGTCGCGTGCGGGGCGGGGGTGATCAGGCCCAGGCGGTGCAGGAGGTCGAGGGCGTCGCGGCGCAGCGCGGTGCGGTCGGCGAGGTAGTCGCGGCGCCAGCCGGCCGGAAGGCCGTACTCGTCGGCGATGTCGCCGAGGACGCCGTCTATCAGCGCGTCGGGGATCGGCACGTCGCCGTCGGTCGGGTCGCCGGGCAGCGGGCGGACCTCCTCGACGAGGCGCTCGACGAGCAGCAGGGCGGCCTGCGGCAGGGTGCCGGCGCCGGGCAGGGCGAGGTCGGTGAGCTCGTCGGCCGGATCCAGCAGGGCGACCCCTTCGGCCCTCAACTCGGCCTCCAGGCCGAGGAATTCGCCGAGCGCGGCGGGTCCGCTGAGCCGGTGGTCGCGCAGCCAGGCGCGCTGCTCGCCGGGGAGGTCGGCGGCGAGGACGGCGGGGGTCTCGGCGAGCAGGCGGCGCACGGCGGTGGCGGGTTCGGCGTCGGCGGCGCGGCGGACGAGGTCGGCGGCGCCGTCAGCGAGGACGGGCGGGCCGGCGGGGACGGCGCGGGCCAGTTCGCGGTCGACGGTGAGCACGTGGGAGCGGTCGACGGCGGCCGGATCGTCCGGGAGGCCGTCGAGCACCTGCCAGTCGGCGAGGACGGCGAGGGCCATGGCGCGGTCGTCGGGCGCGGCGGGCAGCTCGGGCGCGGCGGCGCGCATGGCCTCGAGCAGCCGCCCGTGCGGGAGTTGCTCGGGGGCGTCGACGAGCAGCGCGAGCGCCAGGGCGAGCTGGGCGTAGCCGGCGGGGGTGAACGGGGCGCCGGTGCCGGGGTGGTGGAGACGGCGGGCGGCGGCGGGGCCGAGGCCGGCCTTGTAGAGGCGGGCGTGCCAGGGGCCGACGACGAGGCGGTAGCCGAGCAGGGTGTCGAAGCGCTCGGTGAGCCAGTCGCGGTGACGGCGGATCAGCGGGAAGCCGTCGGCGTGCGGACCGGAGGCGGTGACGAGGGGGTGGGCGAGCAGCAGCCGGGCGGCGATGCGGCGTTCACGCTCCTCGGCCTCCCGCCCCAGAGCCGAACACTCCTGGGCCGCATGCTCCTGGACCGCACGTTCCTGGGCCGAACACTCCTGGCCCGCCTGCTCCTGAGCCGAACGCTCCTGGACGGAACGATCCTGCCCTCCGGGCAGCGGCCGCGTCCGCTCGGGCTTGCGGTGCCTGCCGGGCTTACCCGCCTTGGCGTCCGAGCGCACGACCGGCAGCGCGGCGGCGTCCCGGCGGGCACGGCGCAGGCCGCGCACCGGCCGGGCCTCGCGGACCCGGCGCACGGCGGCGGCGTGCGCCGTGGGGCCGTGCCACCAGCTGGTGTCGGCGTCGGCGGACGCGTCGGCCGGAACGCCGAAGTGACGGGCCGGGTAGAGACCGAAGGACGCGGTGCACAGGTCGTCGGCGGTGCCGGGGCTCGCGGCGGCGAACCAGTGCGCGAGCCGCAGCAGCCCCGGATCCGGCGACAGCTCCCGCTCCGCCGGGAACCGCCCCGCCGCACCGTCAGACCTGCTGCCCGGCGCCGGGACGGACGGCGTGACGGATGCACAGGAGGCGGCGGGCGCAGCGGCGGGGGCGGGTACGGCGAGGACGGCGTCGGTGGTCCCCCGCCCCGTTCCGCCCGTGCGTCCGTCCGGCCTGCCGTCCGCCACCCGGGTGGCGGAGGCCGCGTACTCCTGCTGCTCCATGTCGGGAACCAGACTAGACGGTGGCCGGGTCACCCGCAGGCAGCAACCGGGCCCCGGGCGGACATCCCGGCCAAGTGGCCGCCAGCCCTCCGCTACGCCGCCGACGGCCCCCGCGCCCCGCAGCCGTGGTCCCCGCACGCCCCCACCGGGGCGTCATCCGCCGCTCCCCGGCGGGGTTACGCACCGGTAACCCGATCTACCGCCGCTCCGGGCGGTCGCCTAGGGTTCGAGCGCGACACCCGTTCCCCACCCCGTCCCCGGAGGTCAGCAGCCGCATGAGCATCCGTACGACCACCCGAGCCGTCCTCGGCGGGCGCCTGCGCTCGACCACCGGCCTGCTGGGCGGCTTCGCGGCCACCTCGGCGGCACACCTGGGCGCGATCCTCTCCGGCTCCTCGGTGCTGCGCAACGCCACCAAGCCCGCCCTGATGCCCCTGCTGGCCGCGCACAGCGCCTCGGCGGCGACCGCGGCGGAGCGGGAGGCACCGAAGCTGCTGACGCCGGCGCTGCTGCTGAGCGCGGGCGGGGACGTGCTGCTCCAGCTCAAGGACGACACGGCGTTCCTGGCCGGAATGGGCTCCTTCGCGGCGGCGCACGTCTGCTACGTCACGATGTTCGTGCGCCAGGGCGCGCTCACCGACCGCAGGCGCGCCCTCCTGGTGGCGGCCGCGTACGCGGGGGCGTGGGCCGCCATGATCGGGCAGCTCTGGCCGGACCTCGGGGACCTCCGGGTGCCGGTGGCGGGCTACAGCCTGCTGCTCGCCTCGACCGCCGTCACCTCGGCGGGGCTGGGCTGGCGCACCGGCCTGGGCGGGGCGCTGTTCCTGCTCTCGGACACCCTGATCGCCACCCAGCTGGCGAAGTGGCGGGAGCTGCCGGGGCATCAGTTCTGGATCATGGCGACGTACGTCCTCGCCCAGTACCTGCTGGCCAGTGGCGCCCTGAAGGCCGAGGAGCGGGCGGCCTGAGCCCGCCCGGGGGGGGCTCAGGCAGTTCCATCGGCCACGCGGCCGCGGCCGCGTGGCCGATGGAACTGCCCGGAGCGGGCCGGCCTCCGCTCCCCCGGCGCTACGGGACACCACCGCGCCGCCGGTCCGATGACACGGTCCGGCGGCGCGGCGGATGCGAGCGGGAAGCACGCAAAGGGGCCGTCAGGCACCGCGCCTGCGCAGCAGCCAGAAGCCGCCGAGGCCGCCGGCGACGAGCGCCAGACCGCCCGCCAGCTCGGCCGGGTCGCTCGCGACCGAGCCGCCGAGGCCGGTGTGGACGGAACCGTGCGGGGCGACCTGCTGGTTCCCCGCGCCGGACTGGCCTAGCGAACCGGCCCACTCCCCGGCCTCCTTGCCCCAGTCGCCCAGGCCTTTGTCGGTGCCCTTGTCGGGGCCCTTGTCCGGGCCCGCGACGGTGGCGACGGTGACCGACGTGGAGAAGGCGCCGCCGTCGGGACAGGTGCCGTCGACCTTGCTGTCCCCGCTGTGCTGGCCGGCCAGGCGGGCGGAGCCGCTGTGCTTGCCGTCGGGGCCCAGGGTGAGGGTGGCCGGGCCGCCCTCGAAGGCCGCCGAGTGGGCGGTGATGGTCTTGGCGTCGGGCTTGTCCGACTTCTCGCAGGAGACCGTGACCGTCACGGTCTGGCCCGGTGCGGCCTGGGACGGGCTGACCGAGGCCGCGCCGTCCCTGGCGATCGCGAGGGGGGCCGTCAGACCGGTCAGTACCGTCGCGCCGATCAGGGCGGCGGCGGCCGTACGCGTGGGGCGCATGCCGGAACCTCCGGGATTCTCGGGCGCGGCCGGGGACTCCCATGTCCACGTGGTCGAACAACCGCACCCGGTCACTCACCGACAGTAGGCAGCTCCTCGGCGGCCGGCCACCGCGCAGGACCGTTCGGGTTACGGGCGGTAGCTGTGCGTCGTCGCCGGACGTCGCCGGGCCCGGATCACAGGTCCAGGTCGACGACCACCGGCGCGTGGTCCGAGGTGCCCTTGCCCTTGCGCGCCTCGCGGTCGACGTAGCTGTCGGTGACGGCGTCGGCGAAGGCCTTGTTGGCGAGGGTGAGGTCGATGCGCATGCCCCGGTTCTTCGGGAACGCCAGCTGGCGGTAGTCCCAGTAGGTGTAGGGGCGGTCGTACTTGAGCGGGCGCGGCACGACGTCCTGCAGGCCGGCCTCGTGGAGGGCCGTCAGCGCGGCCCGCTCCGGCGGGGTGACGTGGGTGAGGCCCTCGAAGGCGGCGACGTCGAACACGTCCTCGTCGGTCGGGGCGATGTTGAAGTCCCCGAGGACGGCGAAGGGGCGCGGCCCGGCGGCGTCGTCGGCGGAGGCCTTGCGCAGGGCCTCCAGCCACTCCAGCTTGTAGCGGTAGTGGGCGTGGTCGACCTCGCGGCCGTTGGGCACGTAGACGGACCAGACCCGGACCGGGCCGCAGGTGGCGGCGATGGCGCGGGGCTCGACATCGGGCAGCAGGGCGTCATCGGCGAGGTAGCCGGGCTGGCCGGGCAGGCCGCGCACGACGTCGTCGAGGCCGAGCCGGGAGACGATCGCCACGCCGTTCCACCGGCCGGTGCCGTGGGCGGCCGTCTCGTAGCCGAGCGCGCGGACCTCCTCGTAGGGGAAGGAGTCGGCCGCGCACTTGAGCTCCTGGAGGCAGAGCACGTCGGGCTTGGCGCTCTCCAGCCACTCCAGGAGCTTGGGCAGCCGCGCGGTGACGGAGTTGATGTTCCAGGTGGCGATGCGGACGGTCACGGCGGGCGGCCTTCCCGGGTCGTACGGACGGCGGACGGGGCGGGCACCCGCTGGGAGCGCCCACCCCGAACATACCGCCCGCTACCGACAATCCCGGCAGGCTCCGGTGCGCAGCCCGGACCACTGCCCGGACCCTGGCCCGGACCGCGGGTCAGCCCGCGGGCCGGACCACGGCTGCCGCGCCGCCGCCGCGCCGCACGGGTTCGGCCGCGGCCACCCAGCGGCCGTCCGGCAGCCGTTCGACGCCGGTCGCGGCGCCGATCTCGTCGACCGGGCCGAAGCTCTGACCGAGCGCCTCCAGCCCGGCCCGCTCGGGCAGCGCGAGGAAGCCCGGCTCGGCCTGGGTGGTGGCGGCGTTTCGCTGGCTGGCGCGCGGCGCGGCGATGGCCTGCTCCAGGCTCAGGCCGCGGTCGAGCCGGCCGAGGAGCACCTGGAGGGTGGTGGTGATGATGGTCGCGCCACCGGGGCTGCCGGTGGCGAGCAGCGGCTCGCCGTCGCGCAGCACGATGGTGGGCGACATCGAGGAACGCGGCCGCTTGCCGGGCCCGGGCAGGTTGGGGTCGGGCACGCCGGCCGCGAGCGGGGCGAAGTCGAAGTCGGTCAGCTCGTTGTTGAGCAGGAAGCCGCGGCCGGGGACGGTGATGCCGCTGCCGCCGGTCTGCTCGATGGACAGGGTGTACGCGACGACGTTGCCCCAGCGGTCGGCCACGGTGAGGTGCGTGGTGTTCTGGCCCTCGTACGGCTCGGGGGCGGCCTGGCCGCCGGCCGCGCACTCGGCCGGGTCCGCCGGGTCGTACGGGTCGCCGGGGGCGAGCGGGCTGGTCAGGGCCTTGTCCGGACTGATCAGGCAGGCCCGGGAGGCGGCGTAGTCGGGCGAGAGCAGTTCCTTCGTCGGCACGTCCGCGAAGCGCGGGTCGCCGACCCAGCGGTTGCGATCGGCGAAGGCGATCCGGGAGGCCTCCAGGAAGTGGTGGTAGTACTGCGTGCTGCTGTAGCCGGAGACGTCGCCGTTCTCGAGAATGCCGAGGGCCTCGCCGACGGTGGTGCCGCCGGAGCTGGACGGGGCGATCGAGTAGACGTCGTAGTCCCGGTAGGCGACGTGCGTCGGGGCCTGGCGGCGGACCGCGTAGGAGGCGAGGTCGGCCGTGTCGACCTTGCCGGGGCGGGCGTTGCGGCCGGAGGCGGGGTCGACGGGCGGGTGCCGGAGGGTGTCGACGACGTCCCGGCCGATGTCGCCCTGGTAGAACGCCTTGGTGCCCTCCTTGCCCAACTGCCGGTAGGTGGCGGCGAGATCGGGATTGCGCAGGACGGAACCGACCTCGGGGAGCTTGCCGCCGGGCAGGTACAGCTTCGCCGTCGCCGGGAAGTCCTTGAATCGGCTGTAGTTGTCCTGCGTCATGCCGCGGAAGGTGGCGTTGACGACGAAGCCGTCGTCGGCGATCCGCTCGGCGGGCCGCAGGTTCTCGGCGAGCGAGCGGGTGCCCCACTGCTTCAGCGCGTCGTCCCAGGTGGCCGCGGTGCCGGGGACGCCGACCGACAGGCCGCTGGTGACGGCGTCGGGGAAGGCGAGCGGCTTGCCGCCCTCCAGGAAGAGCGCGGTGTCGGCGGTGCGGCCGGCGCTCTCGCGGCCGTCGATGGTGTGCACGCGGCCGGTGGCGTGGTCGTAGTAGACGAAGTACCCGCCGCCGCCGATGCCCGACGAGTAGGGCTCGGTGACGCCGAGGGCCGCGGCGGCGGCGACGGCCGCGTCCACCGCGTTCCCGCCCTTGCGCAGCACCTCGATCCCGGCGGCGGTGGCCTCCGCGGACACCGTGGACACGGCCCCGCCCCACCCGACCGCCTCCGGCACGTGGGCCGGCGGCGCCACCGCCCCGGCCGGTCCGGCGGCGGACCACACCAGAGCACTCGCGAGCAACAACGGTGGCGCGAGACGGGTCAGAGCCCTCATCCCATTCCTCCTGAGTCGACGTCAACTCCGTTGTTTCACAGGAGGCGTGATCCCGACAACCACCCGGCGCGGCTGGGCGCCGGAAGCCCGCGGGCGGGGGACGGCGGACAACCGACGGCGAACAGATGACAGAAAACGAAATCTGTCGTCTGTTATCTGTTCGCTGAAAGTTGTTCGCCGCCCCCGCCCGGCTACCGCCTCGCCCGCTTCCTCGCTCTCCCGCCCTGCCCGCCCCCTCGTTCCCTCGTTCCCTCGCTCCCTCGCTCCCTCGTTCCGCCTCCTACGACGCGCTGCGCTCGACCCGGCGGCGCTTGATCGTGCGGAAGCGGCGCGCGACCTGGCGGGCGAGGTCGGCGGCGCCGACCAGGCCGGCCTCGTTGCCGAGGGCCGCGTGGACGATGGCGGCCTCGGGGCGGAAGCCGCGGCCGGTGAGGGTGCGGCGGAAGGTGTCCCGGGCGGGGCCGAGCAGGAGGTCGCCGGCCTCGGAGACGCCGCCGCCGATGACGAACCGGCCCGGGTCGAGGGCCGCGGCCAGGTTGGCGATGCCCACGCCCAGCCAGGTGCCGACCTCGTAGAGCAGCTCGGTCGCCGTCGGGTCGCCGGCCTGCGCGGCCTCGGTGACCAGCGGGCCGGTGATGCCGTCGACGGTCCCACCGGCCAGGGCCAGCAGCGGCTGCACGACCGGCGACTCCTCCGCGACGAGCTCGCGCGCGTCGCGCACCAGCGCGTTGCCGGAGGAGTACTGCTCCCAGCACCCCCGGTTGCCGCACGGGCACCGGTGGCCGCCGGGCACCACCTGCATGTGCCCGAACTCGCCCGCGAGCCCGTACTTGCCGCGGTCGACGTAGCCGTCGCGCACGACGGCCCCGCCGATGCCGGTGCCCAGCGTGAGCATCACCATGTGGTCCTCGCCGCGCCCGGCGCCGAAGCGCCACTCGGCCCAGGCCGCCGCGTTGGCGTCGTTCTCGACGATCACCGGGAAGCGCAGCCGTTCGCTGAGCGCCTGCTGGAGCGGCTCGTTGCGCCAGTTGAGGTGGGGGGCGAAGAGCACCTTGGAGCGGCCGGCGTCCACCCAGCCGGCGGCGCCGACGCCGACCGCGTGGACGTCGTGCCGATCGGCGAGCTCCAGCACCAGTTCGACGATGACGTCCTCGACGACCTTGGGGCTCTTGCTCTTGTGCGGGGTGTCGGTGCGCAGCTTCTCCAGCACCTTGCCCTCGCCGTCCACGACGCCCGCGACGACCTTGGTGCCGCCGATGTCGACGCCGATGGTGGGCAGCCGCAGTATCCCGGCGGGCAGGGCGCGGCGGCGGCGTTCGGCGCGCGGGCCGAGGCCGAGCAGGCTCGGCAGGACGGCCGGCCGGGTGCTGCCTTGGGGGCTGTTCACGGCTGCGGACGCTCCTCACGGGTGTCGGAACTGGTCTCGGAATCGGTCTCAGAACTGGTGTCGGAACTGCTCTCGGAACTCGTGCCGGTAGGAGTCTCGTCGGCGCCGGACCCGCCGCGAGGGCCACCGCCGACGCTCGGCCGCGCCAGCTCGTGGGAGAGCTCGGCGAGGTCGGAGCCGCCCGCCATCTCGGTGGTGAGCTCTTCGAGCCCGATCGCGTCGCGCGGGTGGCTGCCCGCCATCCGGCCCCGCTTGAGCAGGGTGAAGTGGTCGCCGACCAGGTACGCGTGGTGCGGGTTGTGCGTGATCAGGACGACCCCGAGCCCGGCGTCGCGCGCCGCGGTGACGTACTTGAGCACGACACCCGACTGCTTGACGCCGAGGGCGGCCGTCGGCTCGTCCAGGATGAGCACCTTGGCACCGAAGTGGACGGCGCGGGCGATGGCCACGCACTGGCGCTGTCCGCCGGACAGGGTGCCGATCGGCCGGTCGACGTCGTGCAGGTCGATGCCCATCCGGGCGAGCGCCTCGCGGGTGGTCGCGCGCATGCCGTCAGCGTCGAGGCGCAGCCCGCCCCAGCGGCGCAGGCCGCGCTCGGAGCCGAGGAAGAAGTTGCGCCACACGGGCATCAGGGGGACGACGGCGAGGTCCTGGTAGACGGTCGCGATGCCGCGGTCGAGGGCCTGGCGCGGGGAGTCGAAGCGGACCTCCTCGCCGCCGACGGCGTAGACGCCCTCGTCGTGCCGGTGCAGCCCCGCGATGATCTTGATCAGGGTGGACTTGCCCGCGCCGTTGTCGCCGAGCACGCAGCTGATCTCGCCGGCCCGCAGGGTCAGCGAGACGTCCTGCAGCGCCCGGACGGTGCCGTAGCTCTTGCCCACACCCTCGAGGGAGAGGAGTTCCGTACTCACGCGCCCACCTCGCTCCGCTCGGCAGGGGCGTTCGCCCGTGCGCGCCTCTTGATGGTTCGCTCGCTCCGCCCGCTCATCGCGGCCCCCGCTCGGCCCGGCGCTTGACGAAGGCGTTCAGCAGGGCGGCGAGCAGCAGCATCGCGCCCAGGAAGAACTTGAACCAGTCCGGGTTCCACTGCGCGTACACGATGCCCTTGCTGGCCATGCCGAAGATCAGCGCGCCGAGCGCCGAGCCGGCCACCGAGCCGTAACCGCCGGTGATCAGGCAGCCGCCGATGACGGCCGCGACGATGTAGATCAGCTCGTTGCCGACGCCCTCGCCCGACTGGACGGTGTCGAAGGAGAACAGCAGGTGCTGTCCGAGCACCCAGGCGCCGAAGCCGACGCCCAGGTAGAGGACGGTCTTCGTCCGGGCGACGGGCACGCCGACCGCGCGGGCCGCGGCCGCGTCGCCGCCGACGGCGAAGATCCAGTTGCCGAAGCGGGTGCGCAGCAGCACCCAGCTGCCGACGGCGAGCATGCCGAGCCACCACCACACGGTGGCCCTGATCGTCAGCCCGCCGACGGTGACCTCGGAGGCGAAGAGCCAGCGGCAGGAGGCGAAGCCCTGCATGTCGGAGATCGGCTTGGTCGACACGGTGCCGGAGACGAGCTTGGTGACGCCGAGGTTGGCGCCGGTCAGCATCAGGAAGGTGCCGAGCGTGACGATGAAGCTCGGCAGCCTGGTGCGGCCGAGCATCCAGCCGTTGAACCAGCCGACCGAGAGCGCGACAGCGAGCGAGACGACGACGCCGACCCAGGTGACGGCGGTGAACTGGTAGGAGACCATCGACGAGGTCAGCGCGGCGGTGGTGACCAGCACGCCGGCCGACAGGTCGAACTCGCCGCCGATCATCAGCAGCGAGACCGGCACCGCCATGATCCCGATGGTGGACGCGGCGTAGAGCACGGTGCCCAGCGACGAGACCCGCAGAAAGGGTTCGGCGGCGGCCGCGAAGACCAGGAAGACGGCAGCGGCGGCGATCAGCGCCCCGAGCTCGGGGCGTGCCAGGAGGCGCCGCAGGGCCGCCGGACGGTCCTGGGCGAGGAGGTCCGCAGCACCCGACGGGGCGCCCGACGGACTGCTCGACGGGGTGCTCAACGGGTCCCCCTCGCGACGTACTCGGCGAGCGCGTCCGCGTCGTTCTTCGTGAGGATCTGCGGGCCGGTCGCGACCGGCTTGCCACCGCCGAGCATGTCCAGGTTGGACTTGTACAGCCACAGCAGGTCGACGCCCTCGTAGCCCTGGAGGTAGGGCTGCTGGTCGACGGCGAAGCCGACGCTGCCCGACTTCAGTCCGGCGACGACCTGGGTGCCGAGGTCGAAGGTGTCGAGCTCGACCTGGCGGCGGGCGTCCTGGACGGCCTGGAGGCCGGTGGCGGCCATCGGGCCGGAGAGGGTCAGCACGGTGTCGATGGCCGGGTCGGCCTGGAGCTTGGCGGAGATCGCGGCCCGGGCGTCGGGCATGTTGACCCCGTCGACGTAGAGGACCTGGAAGGAGGCGCCGGACAGTCCGGAGCCGGACTGGGCGCCGGAGCAGCGCTGCTCCTGGCCGACGTTGCCCTGTTCGTGGATGACGCACAGGACGTCCTTGCGGCCGCGGGAGGCGAGCTCGGCGCCGGCGGCCTGGCCGGCGGTGGTCTCGTCCTGGCCGATGTGGGTGAGCGCGCCGAACTTGGAGGAGTACTCCTGACCGGAGTTGATCGTGATCACGGGGATGCCGGCGGCCTTGGCCTTGGCGAGAACGGCGGCCATGGCGTCGCCCTTGGCGAGGGTGACGAGCAGGCCGTCGACCTTCTGGTCGATGGCGGCCTGGACGAGCTGGACCTGGTTCTGGGTCTGGGCGTCGTTGGAGTACAGGAAGGTGATGTTGTCCTTGGCGGCGGCCTGCTCGGCGCCCTTGCGCACGCTGTCCCAGAAGGCGTCGCCGGGCCCGGCGTGGGTCACCATGGCGACCTTCCAGCGCGGGGTCGTGACGGCGCTGCCGCCGGCGGCCGCGGCCTTGGCGCGGGCCTCCTCGGCGCGTCTGCCTCCGGTACTGCTGCAGCCGGCCACGGCGACCGCGACCGCGAGGGCGGCGAGGGCGGGCCGAAACCGGCGGGACGGGCGAAAGCGGGTTGTGCTCATCCCACGATTCTCTCCGTAGCCGCCGCGCGGGCTCGCACCGCCTCGCCCGGCGGCCGGGGCGGCGCGGACGGTAAGGTGCCCCTGGGGGCCTTCCTGAGCGTTGGCTGGACACCTCGTCCGGAGGACGACCGTCCGGGTGGCAGACTAGGCGCCGACCCGAAAGAGGAACGTCACAGAAACGTGATGTTCCTCTCAGGTTCCGCACAGATTTGGATGGCAACCGATCTCCGGTTCAACGCCGTCCCTTGCCATTGGAGTGCGCGCGGGCGAGTGGGGCCCGGGCGGCTTGCGATCCGGATAACGAGAACTCATGCAACTGACAGGTACGCCCTTCTTCATCCTCACGGTCATCCTCGTGCCGGTGTCGATCGCGGTCGCACTGTTCTTCTGGGGCAAGGTGCGCGGACCCGAACCGGTCAAGGTGCTGTCCCGGCTGGTCATGATCGTGTTCTGCCAGATCACCGCCGTGCTGATGGTCTTCGTGATGGTGAACAACGCGAACCTGATCTACGGCAGCTGGGACGACCTGCTCGGCACCGGCGACCACGTCCGCGCGGTGCCCGCCGTGCCCAAGGACGACCCGGCGGGCCAGGCCAAGTCCGGCGGGGACGTCAAGTCGCCGGCGAAGGTGCTCCAGCAGTTCGGCGGCGTGAACGACCCGGCGGTGCCCGGCGACGTCAAGAAGACCGAGCTCAAGGGCCAGGTGTCCGGCGTGGACGGCGAGGTGCTGGTCTGGACCCCGCCGCAGTACGACGACCCGGCCTACAAGGACAAGAAGTTCCCGGTCGTCGAGCTGATCCCGGGCTACCCCGGCTCCTCCTCCACCTGGTACGGCACCCTCAAGGTGTCCGAGCAGCTCAAGCCGCTGATGCAGCAGGGCAAGGTCGCCCCGTTCATCCTGGTCTCGCCGCGCACCCTGATCCTCGGCAACCACCAGGACGCCGGCTGCACCGACATCCCCGGCAAGGTCAACGCCGACGCGTGGGTCACCCGGGACGTGCCGCAGATGATCATGGACAACTTCCGCGCCGACCCCTCCCCCGAGCGCTGGGCGATCGCCGGCTACTCGGCCGGCGCGCACTGCGCCGCCAAGCTCTCCCTGGCCCACCCGAACCGCTACCGGGCCGGCATCAGCCTCTCCGGCTACAACGACCCGGGCCAGGAGCCGGACTCGCTGGTCGGCAAGGACGTGAAGCTGCGCGAGGCCAACAACCCGGTCAACATCCTGAAGACCGCCCAGACCCCGCCGAAGGTCTCGCTGTTCATCAGCGGCGCCAAGGGCGACGGCTGGGAGGACGCCCAGTCGCTGGCCGCCGCGGCCAAGGCCCCGACCATCGTCCAGGTGCAGGAGAGCACCGGCCCGCACACCACCGACCTGTGGAAGAAGATGGTGCCGGGCGTCTTCGAGTGGCTGACCGGGATCATCCCGGCGCAGTAGCGACACCCCGACGACGAAGGGGCCCGCCGCGAGCGTTCGCGGCGGGCCCCTTCGTCGTGCTCGTCATGCTCGTCGTGCTCATCATGCTCGTCGCACTCGTCGCACTCGTCGCACTCGCCGTGCTCGCCGTGCTCGCCGTACTCGTCGTGCCGTCAGGCCAGTTCGAGCGCCAGGTAGAAGTCCACCCGGTCCTCCAGGCGCGAGAGGTCCCGGCCCGTCAGCTCCTCGATGCGGCCGATCCGGTAGCGCAGCGTGTTGACGTGGACGTGCAACTGCCCGGCGCAGCGCGTCCAGGAGCCGTCCGAGCGAAGGAACGCCTCCAGGGTGCGCACGAGGTCGGCCTGGTGCTCGATGTCGTAGCCGATCACCTTGTCCAGCAGGCGACTGCGGAACGCGCGGCGCACCTCGTCGGGGACGGCGGCCAGCAGGAGCACGTGCGAGGCGAGCTCCTCGGGGCCGGCCACGCACACCCGCCCGACCCGGGCGGCGGCGATCCGGCGGGCGTGCCGGGCCTCCTCCAGGGCGCCGCGCAGGCCGCCGGCCTCGGAGGCGGGGGCGGAGACGCCGAGGGTGATGCGGCCCTCGGAGCCCAGGCCGGCCTCCAGCGGGGCGAGCAGTTCGCGCAGCGTGTCGGCGGGCACGGCGGCCTCCAGCACGGGCATCACGACGACCGCGCCGGTGCCGGCCCCGGCGACCAGCGCCCGGTCGGTGGTGCCGCCGAGCGCCTCCTCCAGGACGGCCCGCACCATGCCCTCGGGCAGGCCGGTGCCGTCGGCGCTGAGCACCAGCCAGGAGCCCTCCGGGGCCTGCGGCTTGGGCTCGACGTTCTCGTAGCGCGCGGCCATCGCCGAGGAGGCGTAGAGGGTGCGGCTGATCTCCGCCGGGTCGGCGTCGCGGCGCAGCCGGTCGAGCAGTTCGTCGGCCAGGCGGCGGCGCAGCCGGCGGCCCTCGTCGCGGCGCTGGCGCTCGGCGGCGACGAGGCGGGCGAGGTTCTCGGCGAGCTGCTGGCGCTTGGTGGTCCATTCGGTGACGTCGCCGGCGACGGCGAGCACCCAGTCGGCGAGCGGCGCCTCGTGCTCGGCGTCGGCGGTGGCCGGGGCTGGCAGCAGCGAGTAGGCGCCGGTGGCGAGGCGGGCGCGGTGCGGGGGGCGGCGGCGCTGGCGCTGGGCGGCGAGGTGGGCGCGCACCAGCTGGTCGCGGTCCTCGGCCGACAGGTGGTCGGCGGGTCCGGCGATCACGGCGCCGGTCGGGGTGAGCACCCAGCAGTCGAGGTCGAGGTCGCCGCCGAGCAGGTCCAGGACGGCGTCCAGTCCGCCGCCGCCGGCCGCCGAGACGAGCAGGCGGTGGCGGTCGACGAGGGCGGCGAGGTCGGCGGCGCGGTCGGCGGAGACCTGCCGGCCGACGAACTCGGTGACGGTGCCGAAGGCGATGTCGTCGGGGACGGCCAGCAGGGGCATCCGGTGGCGGCGGCAGGCCTCGACGAGGTCCTCGGGCACCGGGCCGACCTCCGCCTCGCCGGCCGCGAGGGCGACGGCGCCGCCGGCCGCGATGGTGCGCACGAAGCGCTCCGAGTCGGCCGGGCCGGTGCGCCAGAGCATGCCGGTGAGCACCAGCTCGCCACCGTGCAGGTAGCGCCCGGGGTCGTGCAGGTCCGTGGTCATGACGCCGCTGACCTGCCGGTCCAGCTCGTCCTCGGCCGCGAGCAGGCGCAGTCGCGGGGCGCCGGGGGCGAGCAGGTCACGGACACGCATCCGCGGACTCCTAACGGGCTGGATCGGTGGGGGTGAGGGGCCCGGGCGCGCTGCCTGGGGTGACAGTGTGCCCGAACATCCGTGCTTGGCGTTACGTCCGTCCGGGGCCGCGGGTCACGGGCCCGTGGCTCCCGAATCACGGCCGGATTACGGTCGTAAGTAGCGCCTGGTGAATAGCTGGACTGCGACGTTGTCCTCCTTAGAGGAACGTACAGGATGCCGGGCGGGACCACAGCCGGGGCTTCATGCCATCGGTGACTGCCAGTGGGCCCCGTCACAGCGGTTCACTGGCCACACGCCGCCGGACACAGCCCGGTGACCGGGATCCGACGCCGAGGCGACGAAACGGTGGGCAGGTCCCGAACACCGGGTTCCGGGCAAAGAGCCCACCCGTCCGGCCGGCGACGACTTGAGGAGACACCCGCATGGAGTTCCTTCGGCCCGCTACCTGGGACGAGGCACTCGCGGCGAAGGCTGAGTACCCGACCGCGCTGCCCATCTCGGGCGGCACGGACGTCATGGTCGAGATGAACTTCGACGTGCACCGGCCATCCGCGATTCTCGACCTGAACCGCATCACCGAGCTCACCGAATGGTCCAACGACGGCAGCGTCGTGCGGCTCGGCGCCTCGGTCCCCTACGCCCGGATCATCGACGAGCTGTCCGGGCCGCTGCCCGGCCTCGCACTGGCGTCCCACACCGTCGGCTCCCCGCAGATCCGCAACCGCGGCGGCGTCGGGGGCAATCTCGGCGGCGCCTCCCCGGCCGGTGACGCGCACCCCGCGCTGCTGGCGGCCGGGCGCGACGTGTTCGTCGAGGCGGCCTCCGTGCGCGGCACCCGGATGATCCCGATCGACGAGTTCTACGTCGGCGTGAAACGCAACAGCCTGGCGGCCGACGAGCTGATCCGGGCCGTGCACATCCCCGTCGCCGACGGCCCCCAGCAGTTCTCGAAGATCGGCACCCGCAACGCGATGGTCATCGCCGTGTGCGCCTTCGGCTTCGCCCTGCACCCCAGGAACGGCACCGTCGGCACCGGCATCGGCTCGGCCGCCCCCACTCCGCGCCGCGCCGTCGAGGCCGAGGAGTACCTGCAGGGCGTGCTGGCCGAGCGCGGCCTGTGGGAATCCGGCGACCTGCTGGGCACCGAGGTCATCCAGCGCTTCGGCGAGCTGGTGAAGGCCGCGGCCTCCCCCATCGACGACGTCCGGGGCACCGCCGAGTACCGGCGCCACTCCCTGGCCGTCATGGCCCGCCGCACCCTCACCTGGTGTTGGAACGACTACAGCAAGCAGATCAGGAGCGCGGCATGAGGGTCACTTTCACCGCCAACGGCAAGCCGGTCGAGGCCGACGACGTGTGGGAGGGCGAGAGCCTCCTGTACGTGCTGCGCGAGCGGGTCGGCCTGCCCGGCTCCAAGAACGCCTGCGAGCAGGGCGAGTGCGGCTCCTGCACCGTCTACCTGGACGGCGTGCCGGTCTGCTCCTGCCTGGTCGCGGCCGGCCAGGTGCAGGACCGCGAGGTGCGCACCGTCGAGGGCCTGGCCGACGAGAACGGCGAGCTCGGCCTCGTCCAGCAGGCGTTCGTCGACGCCGGCGCGGTCCAGTGCGGCTTCTGCACCCCCGGCCTGCTGGTGCAGACCGACGCCCTGCTGGAGCGCGACGAGCAGCCCAGCGACAACGACATCCGCGAGGCGCTGTCGGGCAACCTGTGCCGCTGCACCGGCTACGAGAAGATCATGGACGCGGTGCGGCTCGCCTCCGCCCGCAAGTGCGCCGGGAAGGCGGAGTCCGCATGAGCACGCGCACGATCCAGGGGCAGAAGAACCTCCAGAACATCGACCAGGCGTCCAAGGACGGCATCGGCGGCTCCCCGCTGCGCCCGGACGGCAACCTGAAGGTCAAGGGCGAGTTCGCGTACTCCTCCGACCTGTGGCACGAGGACATGCTCTGGGGTATGGCGCTGCGCTCGCCGCACCCCCGCGCCAACATCCTGAGCGTCGACATCTCCGAGGCGCTCAAGGTGCCCGGTGTGTACGCCGTCCTCACCCACCAGGACATCCCGGGCTCGAAGTTCTACGGCCTGGAGATCCAGGACCAGCCGGCCCTCGCGATCGACAAGGTCCGCTACCACGGCGAGGCGATCGCGCTCGTGGCGGCCGACCACCCGGAGACGGCCCGCCGCGCGGTGAAGAAGATCAAGGTCGAGTACGAGGTGCTCACCCCGATCGTCACCGAGGAGCAGTGCCTGGACCCCGAGACCCACGGCTACGTGCACGAGCCGCACGAGTTCAAGTCGCACGGTTACGGCAACATCTGCCACGAGCAGAAGCTGGTCTCCGGCCTCGGCGTCACCGACGAGGTCCGCGCGCTCGCCGACATCATCGTCAGCGGCGACTACGAGGTCGGCATGCAGGACCAGGCCTTCCTCGGCCCCGAGTCCGGCCTCGCCGTGCCCGCCGAGGACGGCGGCATCGACCTGTACATCGCCACCCAGTGGCTGCACGTCGACCGCGAGCAGATGGCCCCGGTGCTGAACCTGCCCGAGGAGAAGGTCCGCCTCACCCTCGCCGGTGTCGGCGGCGCCTTCGGCGGCCGCGAGGACATCTCGATGCAGATCCACGCGTGCCTGCTGGCGCAGCACACCGGCAAGCCCGTCAAGATCGTCTACTCGCGCGACGAGTCCTTCTACGGCCACGTGCACCGCCACCCGGCGAAGATGCACTACGAGCACGGCGTCACCCGCGACGGCAAGCTCGTCTTCGCCGACTGCCGGATCGTGCTGGACGGCGGCGCCTACGCCTCCGCCTCCCCGGCCGTCGTCGGCAACGCGGCCTCGCTCGGCCACGGCCCGTACGTGATCCCGAACGTGAAGATGCACGCCATCGCGCTCTACAGCAACAACCCGTCCTGCGGGGCGATGCGCGGCTTCGGCGCGGTGCAGGCCGCGTTCGGCTACGAGACGCAGATGGACCGCCTCGCCGCCGAACTGGGCATGGACCCGGTCGAGTTCCGCCAGCTCAACGCCATGGCCGAGGGCGACTTCATGCCCACCGGCCAGCGGATCGACTCGCCGGCCCCGGTCGCCGACCTGCTCCAGCGGGTCAAGGACATGCCGCTGCCCCCGCCGCTGGACACCGCCCACCTGGACGTGCGCCAGCTGCCCGGCGCGCTGTCCAACACCTCGCACGGCGAGGGCATCGTGCGCGGCGTCGGCTACTCGGTCGGCATCAAGAACGTGGGCTTCTCCGAGGGCTTCGACGACTACTCCACCGCCCGGGTGCGCCTGGAGGTGATCGGCGGCGAGCCGGTCGCCATGGTGCACACCGCGATGGCGGAGGTCGGCCAGGGCGGCGTCACCGTGCACGCCCAGATCGCCCGCACCGAGCTCGGCGTCGAACTCGTCACCATCCACCCGGCCAACACCGAGGTCGGGTCGGCCGGTTCGACCTCCGCCTCGCGCCAGACCTACATGACCGGCGGCGCCGTCAAGCTCGCCGCCGAGGCGGTCAAGCGCGCGCTGATCGACAAGGGCCGCCGCCGCTACGGCTGGCTGCACGACGACATCACCCTCGTCGGCGGCAAGGTCGTCTCCGAGGCCGCGGGCCCGCTGGTGTCCATGGTCGACCTGCTCGGCGACGAGGCCATCGACCTCACCCGCGAGCACCACCACCGCCCGACCCAGGCGTTCGACAAGGAGACCGGACAGGGTTTCGGCCACGTCCAGTACACCTTCTGCGCCAACCGCGCGGTCGTCGACGTCGACGTCGAGCTCGGCCTGGTCAAGGTGGTCGAGCTGACCGCCGTCCAGGACGTCGGCAAGGCGCTCAACCCGCTCTCCGTCGTCGGCCAGATCCAGGGCGGCTGCACCCAGGCGCTCGGCCTCGCCGTGATGGAGGAGATCATCGTCCGGGACGGGAAGGTGCGCAACGCCTCCTTCACCGACTACCTGATCCCCACCATCCTCGACACCCCGCCGATCCCCGTCGAGATCCTCGAACTGCCCGACCCCCACGCCCCCTACGGGCTGCGCGGCGTCGGCGAGGCCCCGACCGTCTCGGCCACCCCGTCGATCGTGGCGGCCATCCGCAACGCCACCGGCCTCGCGCTCAAGCGGATCCCGGTCCGCCCCGAGCACCTGACCACCGAACAGCCCGGCTGAACCCGGCACTTCACGGACCTCCCCGGGGCGGCGACCGTCTTCCCCGCCGCCCCGGGGCAGCACCACCCCCACCTCGCAGTAGAGGCGACCGCCATGCACCACGAGCCGATACGCGAGCGCACCATCCCGCTGCCTCTCCCACGCCGGGGTTCTGCAGCGGTGCGCACCACCTACGCACCGCCGGCACAGCCACAGAGTGCGCCCAGTGAGTCGATTAGTCCCCCTGCGCCGGATTCGTTGCCTGGCAGTCAGGTCGGCTCGCCCACCCCAACCCCCTTTGAACCTTGGGAGTGGACATGACCCGGATCCCCACGGAGCCCGGCACCACCGAAGACAGACCCGCAGACACACCCGCCGAGGACGACACCCCCACGTCGGTCCCGGCAGCACGGCCGAACAGCGCACTCGACGCGTACTTCAAGATCTCGGCCCGGGGATCGACGCTCGCCAACGAACTACGCGGTGGTCTCACCACCTTCATGGCGATGGCGTACATCATCCTGCTCAACCCGCTCATCCTGAGCGGCGCGGACGTCAACGGCGTGAAGCTCGACCACGCCGCGCTGACCACCGCGACGGCCCTCGCGGCCGCCGTCACCACGATCCTCATGGGCGTGGTCGGCAACGTGCCGCTGGCCCTCGCCGCCGGCCTCTCCGTCTCCGGCGCGGTCTCCGCCCTGGTCGTCCCGCACACCACGTGGCCGCAGGCCATGGGCCTGTGCGTGATCTACGGCCTGCTGATCGTCCTGCTGGTCGTCTCCGGCCTGCGCGAGAAGATCATGAACGGCATACCCCTGCCGCTCAAGCACGCGATCACCATCGGCATCGGCCTGTTCGTCACCGTCATCGGCCTGTACAAGGCCGGCTTCGTGCACACCGGCGGCCCCACCCCGCTGTCGCTGGGCCCCTTCGGCGAGCTCTCCGGCTGGCCCGTCCTGATCTTCTGCCTCACCCTGCTGACGATCTTCGTGCTGATGGCGCGGAACGTGCGCGGCGCGATCCTGATCGGCATCGCCGGCGGCACCGTGGTCGCCATCGTCGTCAACAAGCTGGCCCACGTGCCGGCCAAGGCGTGGGCGAACTCCGTCCCGGTGTGGCCCGGCAGCCCGGTCGCCGCGCCCGACTTCGGACTCTTCGGCCACGTCGACCTGTTCGGCGCCTTCGGCAGCAAGGGCATGGGCGCGATCAGCGCCTCCGTCGCCGTCTTCACCCTCGTCCTCGCCGGCTTCTTCGACGCGATGGCCACCATCATCGGCGTCGGCACCGAGGCGGGCCTGGCCGACAAGCAGGGCCGCATGCCGGGCCTGTCCAAGGCCCTGTTCATCGACGGCGCCGGCGGCGCGGTCGGCGGCCTGGCCGGCGCCTCCGGGCAGACGGTCTTCGTCGAGTCCGCCACCGGCGTCGGCGACGGCGCCCGCACCGGCCTCGCCTCCACCGTCACCGGCGGCCTGTTCGCCCTGATGCTGTTCTTCTCCCCGCTGGCCGGCATCGTCCCGGTCGAGGTCGCCTCCGCCGCGCTCGTCGTCATCGGCTCGATGATGCTCAGCCAGGCCCGGCACATCGACTGGTCCGACCGCGAGGTCGCCATCCCGGCCTTCCTCACCTGCGTCCTGATGCCGTTCACCTACAGCATCACCGCGGGCGTGGCCGCCGGCGTCATCTCGTACACCGTCATCAAGGCCGGCCAGGGCAAGTGGCGCGAGCCCGGCGTCCTGATGTGGATCCTCACCGGCGTGTTCGTCGTGTACTTCGCGCTCTCGCCGATCAAGTCCTGGCTGGGCGTGCACTAGCCGCGGCGGCGTCCCGGGGCACCCGGGGACACGCTTTCGCGGCGACGCCGCCGTACGGGATCGTTTCCCGTACGGCGGCGCCCCCGCTACTGTCGAAACCGTGTAAGGAGCCTCCCGACATGCAGGACATCGCCGAGCAGTTGCAGGCCTGGCACGCGTCCGGGCGCTCCTTCGCCGTGGCCACCGTCGTCGGCGTCTCGGGCAGCGCCCCCCGCGACCCCGGCGCCGCCCTCGCCGTCGACGCGGACGGCGAGGCGATCGGCAGCGTCTCCGGCGGCTGCGTCGAGGGCGCGGTCTACGAGCTGTGCCAGCGCGCCATCGCGAGCGGCGAAGGCGTCCTCGAACGCTTCGGCTACAGCGACGAGGACGCCTTCGCCGTCGGCCTGACCTGCGGCGGGATCCTCGACGTGTTCGTCCAGCCGGTCGTGCCCGGGGCCGACCCCGGCCTCGACGCCGGCATCGCCCACATCGCCGCCGGCACGCCCGTCGCGCTCGCCCGGGTCATCGCCGGACCAGGCGGCCTCGTCGGCGCGACCCTCGCCGTCACCGCGGACGGCGAATGCGGGGCCCTGTCGGTCGGCCCGTCGACCGTGGGCGCCCTCCAGCGGGCCATCGTCGCCGAGGCCCGCGCCATGCTCGACGCCGGACGCACCGGCACGATCGTCCTCGGCCTCGACGGCCGCCCCTGCGACGAGCACGACCAGGGCACCGTCACCTGCTTCGTCGAGTCCTACGTACCCGCGCCACGCATGATCGTCTTCGGCGCCATCGACTTCGCCGCCGCCGTCGTGCGGATCGGCCGCTTCCTCGGCTACCACGTCACCGTCTGCGACGCCCGGCCCGTCTTCGCCACCGCCCGCCGCTTCCCCGACGCCGACGAGGTCGTCGTCGACTGGCCCCACCGCTACCTCGACTCCCAGCTCGAGCGGATCGACGGACGCACCGTGCTGTGCGTCCTCACCCACGACGCCAAGTTCGACATCCCCCTGCTGGAGCGCGCCCTGCGGCTGCCCGTCGGCTACGTCGGCGCCATGGGCTCCCGCCGCACCCACCGCGAACGCAACGCCCGGCTGCGCGAGGTCGGCCTCACCGACGCCGAGATCGCCCGGCTGCGCTCCCCCATCGGCCTCGACCTCGGCGCCCGCACCCCCGAGGAGACCGCCGTCTCGGTCGCCGCCGAGATCATCGCCCACCGCCGCGGCGGCAGCTGCCTGCCGCTCAGCGCCGGCGACGGACCGATCCACCACGACCTGGCGACGGCCGAACGCGACGGCGCCCAGGCCCCGCACGCCGCCTGACGGGCGGGGTCGCCGGTCCGGCGGCGGCCCGCCGGTGGCCGCCCGGGTGACGTTGCGTGGCCACCGGGGCGGCGGGAAGCTGGTGTTGGGAACAACCACCGAGCGGGAAGGGGTGGCGACCATGCGCACCCTGCTGCAGATCAGACTCGGCACCGAAGCGTCCAACGGGCCCATCGCCGACGGCACGATGGGGCAGAAGTTCGAACGGATCATGGCCGCGCTCAAGCCCGAGGCGGCCTACTTCTACGCCAGCGGCGGCCGCCGGGCCATGACGATCGTGGTCGACCTCCCCGACGAGGCCGCGCTGCCGTCCGTCTGCGAGCCGTTCTGGGTCGAGTTCAACGCCGAGGTCGACGCCTACCCGTGCATGGACGGCGACGCACTGCGCGAGGGCCTGTCCCGCCTCGGCGGGTGACCAACCGCTCCGGGCGCGTCAGTCGGACAGCGCGAGCACGGTCGATGTCACCGGCCCGTGGCGGCCGCTCACGTCACGTTCAGGCGGGCGGCCAGGCGCAGGAGGGCGGGGCTGAGACGGCTGAGGAGGCGGGCGAACTTGGCCTCGGGGGTGACGGGGACGACGGGCTTCTTCGTGCGGACGGCCTGGAGGATCGCGGCGGCCACCTTCTCCGGCGGGAAGCCGCGGCGGGCGTAGAGCCTGGCGGCGCGGGCCTGCTTGGCGGCCTGCTCGTCGGCGGTGGTCGCGGAGAAGGTCGACGTGCGGGTGATGTTGGTGTTCACGATGCCGGGGCAGATCGTGGAGACCCCGATGTCGTGGGAGGCCAGGTCGGCGCGCAGGCAGTCGGAGAGCATGAACACCGCGGCCTTGCTGGTCGCGTAGGCGGTGAGCGCCTTGGACGGCAGGTAGGCGGCGGCCGAGGAGACGTTGACGATGTGGCCGCCCTCGCCGCGCTCGGCCATCAGGGCCGCGAAGGCGCGGCAGCCGTGGATGACGCCCCACAGGTTGACGTCCAGGACGCGCCGCCACTCCTGCTCGGTGGTCTGCAGGAACGTCCCGGAGTGTCCGATGCCCGCGTTGTTGACCACGACGTCGGGCACGCCGTGCTCGGCGGCGACGGCCTTCGCGAACGCGTCCACCGCGGCGCCGTCGGCGACGTCCACCCGGTAGGCGTGGGCCTGCGGGCCGATGAGGGCGGCCAGTTCGGCGGTGCGCTCGGCGGCTGCGAGGTCGAGGTCGCACACCACCACCCGGGCGCCGTCCTCGGCGAAGGCGAGCGCGGTGGCCCGCCCGATGCCGCTGCCGCCGCCGGTGACGACGACCAGCGGGCCGTCGCCCTTCGCGGGCCGCCCCTCGCCCGCCTGCGTCTTCGCCGTGAACTCGCGGACCATCCCGGCCACGTGCGCTCCCTTCTCCAGCAGCGCCGACCAGTGGCCGGCCCGCAGCGTCCGTCGGGTGAGGTCGGGGGCCCAGCGCTCCAGGCCCTCGGAGAGGTAGGTGCCGACGTAGCGGTCCTTGGTGAGGGTCACCAGCTGGACCGGCACCTTCGTCGGCCGCTCGCGCGGATTTCCCAGGGCGGGGCGGAAGTTGGCCCGGTACAGCTCGATGCCGCGCACCGCGTCCCGGCGCAGGCCCGGCTGCGGGTGGTCCGGCCGCGGGGTGACGTGCTCCAGGTCGCGCAGCACCCGCGGCCACGCGCGGGCGAGGCCGAGGCGCCACACGCCCGGGGCGAGGAACGGCAGGTGGAACGCGGTGATGTACCAGGAGTGCAGGCCCTGGTGGAGCAGCTGCCCGAGGTGGCGCGGGGTGGGGCGGCGCAGCCGGTGGCGCAGCCAGTACCCCATGTGGTCCAGGCAGGGCCCGGAGATCGTGGTGTAGGACGCGATCCGGGTCTCGGCGCCGGGCGAGGTGACGGCCTCCCACGACTGGACCGAGCCCCAGTCGTGGGCGACGACGTGCACCGGGCGGCCGGCGCTGACGGCGTCGGCGACGGCGAACAGGTCGTCGGCGAGCTGCTCCAGGCGGTAGCCGTCGCGGGTGGCGGGGACGCCGGAGCGGCCGGCGCCGCGGACGTCGTAGCGCACCACGTGGTGGTCGCGGGCGAGGTCCTCGGCGACGTCGTCCCAGACGGCGTGGGTGTCGGGGTAGCCGTGCACGAGGAGGACGGTGGGGGCGTCCGGGTCTCCCTGCTCGTAGACGGCGAGCGGGAGGCCGCCGGAGTGGACGGTCCTGCGGGTCTTCGGGCGCTGGCTCATCGGGCGGCCTCCAGGTCGGCGGGCGCGGGCCCGGGCTTGGACTCGGGCTTGGACTCGGGCGCGGGCCCGGGCTTGGACGCCGGCTCGGACGTGGGCGCCGACGCCCAGCGGCGGACGTGCGGCAGGTCGTCGTCGAGCCAGTAGGCGTCGTCCTCGGTGACGACCAGCAGCTCCTCGAACTTGATACCCACGCCCCGGAACGCGATGTGCGGCTCCACCGCCCACAGCCCCGGGGTGGGCGCGTGCCGCGACGAGCGTCCGTCCGCCCACAGCGGCGAACGGCCGTGCAGGCGCTCGGAGACCAGCTCGCGGCCGAGGGTCTGCAGGGTGCGCACGCCGAAGCCGAAGAGGGTGACCCCGGCCGGGCCGCGCACGGTCGTCCTGGTCACCTGGTGGCCGATCACCCGGCCCGGGTAGACCCGGTGGCGGTTGTCGTAGCCGTGCTCGGCGAGCTGCGCGTCCACGGCCGCGTACACCTCGTTCAGCGGGCGGCGGGCGCGCACCTCGGCCAGGATCAGCTCCCGGTAGACCCGCAGGTCGGCCGCGAGGCGGTCCCACACCGGATTCTCCCCGACCTTGCCGCCGTAGCCGATGTCCGCCGTGTAGCCGTCGACGATCGGCGCGCAGTCGAGGACGTACGGCATGCCCTCCTCCAGGCGGCGGTTGCCGGCGAAGAACTGCAGCGGGGTGTGGAAGTGGCGGAACGCCGTCCGGTCGCCGAACCACGCGAACGGGACGTGGAAGAAGTCCTGCACCCCGGCCGCCACCAGGCGCCGGCGCAGCTCGGCGGTGGCCTGCCGCTCGGTGACGCCGGGCTCGATCCAGGCGGCGACCTCCTCGGCGCAGTCGTAGGCGAGTTGCTGAGTCTCGCGGAACCGGGCGAGGTCACGCTCGTCGTACGGGAAGGACGGGGTCGGTTTCACCGTCGGGCCCGCCGTCGGGGCCGGTTTCGCGGTCGGGTCCGCCGTCGGGGCCGGTTTCGCGGTCGGGGGCATCGGGGGCTCCTTCTGCAGGTCGAGCGCGCTCGTGGGGAACGCCTGGATGTCAGGGGTCCGGCTACAGGTCCAGGACGAGGGTCTCGCCCTCGGCGGCCCGGGAGACGCAAGGCAGCAGGGCGCCGGCGGCGCGCCGCTCGGGGGTGAGGCGGCGGTCCCGGTGCTCGGGCTCACCGGCCAGCACGCGGACCTCACAGGTGCCGCAGAAGCCCTGGTGGCAGGAGTACGGGAGGTCCGGCCGGGCCTCACGCAGCACATCCAGGGCGGACCGGTCGGCCGGCACGGCGAGCGCCGGACCGTCCGCGCCGAGCCGCACCGTGAACGGCTCGCCACCGGTGATCGGGCCGGCCCCGAAGCGCTCGAAGTGCAGGGCCCCGGCCGGGGACGCGTCCAGCGCCCGCTGGACGGCGGCCAGCATCGGGGCCGGCCCGCAGCAGTAGACGGCGGCGCCGCGCGGGGCGTGCGCCAGCAGCTCCGCGCCCGTCGGCACGCCGCCGTGCTCCTCGTCGGTGCGCAGCACGACCCGGCGCGGGTCGAGGGCGTGCAGCTCGTCCGCGTACGGGAGGGTGTCGGCGCTGCGGCCGACGTGGACCAGGCGCCAGTCGAGGCCGTGGCGCTGCGCCTCGCGGGCCATGGGGAGGAGGGGGGTGATGCCGATGCCGCCGGCGAGGAGCAGGACGGTGGGCTCGGCGCAGAAGGCGAAGCCGTTGCGGGGGCGGCGGGCGCTGAGGCGGGCGCCGCGGTGGAGGGTGTCGTGGATCTCCACGGACCCGCCGCCGCCTCCGGGCAGCCGGCGGACGGCGATCCGGTAGGTGGTGGGGTCGGCGGGGTCACCGCTGAGGGAGTAGTGGCGTTCGCGGCCGGAGGGCAGGGTGAGCCGCAGGTGGGCGCCGGGCTGCCAGCCGGGCAGCGGGCCACCGGAGGGGTCGGCGAGCGTCACCTCCACTACGTCGGTGGCGAGTTCGCGCCGGTCGGCGACGACAAGCTGCAGCGGCGGGGTGGGCCTGCTGAACGGGCGGCGGGGGTTGCGGCGCAGCAGCGGGCCACCGAGGGCCGGGGAGTAGCGGTCGCCGAAGGCGGTGAGCCGCCGCATGAAGCCGTCGGCGCGGGGGCGGCCGTAGAGGTCGGGGGGCGGGTTCAGCAGGTCCATGCGGCGGGGTCCTTGGCGTCGGTGCGGGTGGGGTGGCGGGTGGGGCGGCGGGAGACGAGCGACAGCCGACAGCTTTCAGATGACAGAAAACGTTATCTGTTATCTGAAAGCTGTTATCTGAAACCTGTCATCTGTCATCTGTCAGCCGCCCACCGTCGCCCGTTCCCCACCCGCCGCCGCGGCGCGGGCGGCCGGAGAGGTCGCGAGGTAGCCGAGGGCCTGACTGGAGGAGCCCTCCTGGGTCGGGTGGTAACCGGGCTTGAGGTAGCGCAGGCCCGAGCGGATCGACTTGACCGGGTCGGGCAGCAGGCCACGCTTGGCGATCCGGCCGGCCTCGCGCCAGGTGGGCTTGATCCGCCCGTCCAGCGTCGGGTCGGCGGCGAGCATGAACCGGGCTCCGCGCACCCACAGGTGCACCAGCAGCGGGCCGGAGACGGCCATCCCGCGGATCCGGCGCAGGTAGCCCGGGTCGAGGTGGACCATCAGGTCGTAGGCGACGCTGCGGTGCTCGACCTCCTCGGCGCCGTGCCAGCGCAGCAGGTCGAGCATCGTCGGATCGGCCTTGGCGCGGTCCAGGCCGGGCGAGTTGAGCACCCAGTTGCCGAGGAAGGCGGTGAAGTGCTCGATGGCCGCGATGAACGCGACCCGCTCGATGATGTTCTCGCGCCGCCGGGCGGGCGAGAGGCCGGGCTTGTCGCCGAGCACGCGCTGGAACAGCCAGGCGATCTGCCGCACGTACGGCCGCGGGTCGAGCCCCTGCCCCAGGAGGTGGTCGAGGACCTCCTGGTGGGCCTCCGCGTGGATGGCTTCCTGCCCGATGAACCCGAGCACCTCCTCGCGGAGTTGCTCGTCCCGGATCAGCGGCAGCGCCTCCTTGAAGACCTTGACGAACCAGCGCTCCCCCTCCGGCAGCAGCAGGTGCAGCACGTTGATGACGTGGGTGGCCATCGGCTCGTCGGGGATCCAGTGGAGCGGGAGGGCCGCCCAGTCGAAGCGGACGTCCCGGGGTTCGAGGACGAGGCTTTCGTGCACGCGGGCCGCGGGGGCGGCGAGGGCGGGGACGGGGGTGGATCGGGGCATGGCGGGCCCTCCTGACCTGGGGCGACGGCTCTGGGCGGCGGCTCGGCTCTGCTCGGCTCAGGGAAACGTACTCGCGGGTAGCGACTCGGACAAGGGTTTCGGCGACTCTTATCGACATCGAGTCTAATAAGTGATGTGCACCGCCGGACGCCCCGGGAAACGCTCGGGGCCCCACCGGCTCTCCGGTGGGGCCCCGTTTGACGGGCGGCCGCGCTCAGACCGCCATCGCCAGCATCACCGGCGCCGCCCGGGCCGCGAGCAGTTCGGCCGCCGCCCGCAGCCGGTGCACGTTGTCCACCGGCATCGACATCGCCAGGCAGCCGACCGTGTTGCCCGCCGTCACCGGCACGGCCGCGCACACCGTGCCGAGTGCGTACTCCTGGATGTCCAGCACCGGGACGGTGGCCGGCTGCCGCTCCAGACGGTGCATCAGCTGGTCGGCGTCGGTGACGGTACGGGAGGTGAGCCGGGCGACCGGGTGGCGGGAGAGGTGGTCGCGCCGGCCGTCCGAGTCGAGCTGGCTGAGCAGGCACTTGCCGATCGCGCTCGCGTGCGCGGTGGCCCGGAAGTCCACCCACTCGTGCACCGGCGGGGCGTACTCGGAGGAGGAGACGGCCTCGACCGTCAGTTCCCCGTCGTGGTAGCGGCCGAAGTACACGGCGGCGCCCAGCTCGTCGCGGATCTCGGCGAGCTTGCGGTTGAGCCGGGCCCGGACGAGCTGCTCCCGGTTGTGCTGGCCGAGCAGCGCGAAGGTGCCGCCGAGCACCCAGCCGCCGTCCTGGCACTGGAGGTAGCCCTCGATCTCCAGGATCTCCGCGAGCCGGCGCACGGTGGGCAGCCCGAGCGAGGTCTCCCGGGCGAGGGCGACCAGGGTCGCGCCGTCGGGGTGCCGGTCGACGGCTTCCAGCAGTCTGAGGGCGTGCTGCAGGGAGGTGAACGGACCGGGCAGTCCCTGGTCCAGCGCGGCGTGACGACCCGGGGCTGGTGTCGACATGTCGTCCCCTTCCGATGTCCCCCACGGAGCGACCGCGGGCGTCCTCCAGCCTATCGACCCGAGGGCTCCGGCAACTGCTCTCCGTGAATATTCCGTGCAGCTCCGTATTCACGGAACGCCCAGCGGCGCACGGAGGCGCGCAGGGGCGGGAAACACCGCGACGGGCCCTCCCCCACTGCCCAGGGGGAAGGCCCGTCGTGCGGCCGCCGGGGTGCGGGCCCCGGCGGCCGGTGAGGGTGGAGGAGGAGCGGAGGGAGGAGGAGCGGAGGGAGGAGGAGCCTTCGTCAGCCCTCGTCGCCCGCACGGAGCTTGGCTACGGCCGCCTCCAGGCGGGCACCGTACTCCTCGTCCGCGGCGTGGAAGTGGGCCAGGTTCTTCTCGACGATGTCGTCGCGCGTCACCTGGGCCAGGAAGCCCGCGATGTTGTTGATCAGGCGGGTCTTCTCGCCGGCCGACATGAGGCGGTAGAGCTCGCCGGCCTGGAAGAAGTCGTCGTCCTTGGTGTGGGCCGGCGTGGTGTAGGTACCGGTGTGACCGTCCAGCTTGACCGACGCGGCGAGCGCGTTGTCGGTCTGGGCCGGGCCGTCGTACGAGTTGGGCTCGTAGTTCTTGGCGCGGCCGGCGCTGTTGGCGGCCATGAAGCCGTCGCGGCCGTAGTTGTTGACCTCGGTGGCGCGCGGCGCGTTCACCGGCAGCAGCGTGTGGTTGACGCCGAGTCGGTAGCGCTGGGCGTCGGCGTAGGCGAACAGGCGGCCCTGGAGCATCTTGTCCGGGGACGGGCCGATGCCGGGCACGAAGTTGTTCGGCGAGAACGCGGACTGCTCGACCTCGGCGAAGACGTTCTCCGGGTTCTTGTTGAGCACCAGGCGGCCGACCTTGACCAGCGGGTAGTCGGCGTGCGGCCAGACCTTGGTGAGGTCGAAGGGGTTGAAGCGGTAGTCCGCGGCCTCGGCGACCGGCATCAGCTGGACGTAGAGGGTCCAGGACGGGAACACGCCGCGCTCGATGGCCTGGTGGAGGTCGCGCTGGTGGGAGTCGGCGTCGGCGCCGAGCACCTCGGCGGACTGGTCGCCGTCCAGGGAGCGGATGCCCTGGTTGGTCTTGAAGTGGTACTTCACCCAGTACGCGTCGCCGTCGGCGTTGACCCACTGGTAGGTGTGGGAGCCGTAGCCGTTCATGTGGCGGTAGGAGGCCGGGATGCCGCGGTCGCCGAACAGCCAGGTGATCTGGTGGGTCGAGGCCGGCGAGTGGGCCCAGAAGTCCCAGACGTTGTCCGCCTCCTGCACGCCCGTGTAGGGGTCGCGCTTCTGCGAGTGGATGAAGTCGGGGAACTTCACCGGGTCCTTGATGAAGAAGACCGGGGTGTTGTTGCCGACGAGGTCGTAGTTGCCCTCGGCCGTGTAGAACTTCAGCGCGAAGCCGCGCGGATCGCGCACCGCGTCGCTGGAGCCGAGGGCACCGGCCACGGTGGAGAAGCGCAGGAAGACCTCGGTGCGCTTGCCGACCTCGGAGAGGAAGTCCGCCCGGGTGTACTGCGAGACCTCGTCGGTGACCTCGAAGTAGCCGTAGGCGCCGGAGCCGCGGGCGTGCACGACGCGCTCCGGGATGCGCTCGCGGTTGAAGCGGGCGAGCTTCTCCAGCAGCTGCTGGTCCTGGATCAGCAGCGGGCCGTACTCGCCGGCCGAGGCCGAGTTCTGGTTGTCGGCGACCGGGGCGCCGGACTCCGTGGTCAGGATCTTGGACATGGAGGGGTCCTTCAGGTGTCGATACAGGCGGTGCGTGGAGAGGGCGTGGAGAGGGAGGGCGAGGGGCCCCGGACGCGGAGCTGGACTCGGACGCCGTGGGGAGGTGCGGGCGCCGGCGGGAGGTGCGGGCGCCGACGGGAGGTGCGGGGCCAGCGGGACTCAGACGCCGAGCAGGCGCCAGAGCGCCGAACGGCGCCGGGAGGAGTGCTCGCCGTCGGGGCCGTCGGCCGGCTGGAGCACGGCGACGGCGGCGGTGGCCGCGGCCGGGCCGGCCAGCGGGCGGGCGGCGGTCAGCGCGGCGGCCTCGTCGGCGCTCAGGCCTGCCTCGGTCAGCGCGGCGGCGGCCTCGGCGGCCGGGACGGCGTTGAACCAGCGCAGCGCGAGGGCCGCACGGCCCGCCTCGGTGAGCCGGCCGGTGAGCCGCAGGCGGGCGAGGCCGCCGTCCGGGTAGACGTTGATGCGCACGTGGGTCACCGGGCGGCCGACGTCGAGCCGGAAGCGGTGGCGGGTGTCGGGCTGCAGGCGGGTGCGGGGCAGGATCTCGAACCACTCGCCGTCGGCGCCCTCGGAGGGGTTCCCGCCCGTGGAGGCGTCGAAGCCGACGAGGTCGGCCCAGCCGGGGGCATTGGCGACGAAGTGGGTGGTGTCCACCTCGGCGGCCAGGACCTCACCGCCCCCGGCCAGGGCGATCTGCACCCAGTCGTTGGCCTTGTCGCGCCGACGCCGGGTCTCCCAGCCCTCGCCCATGACGGAGGCGCGACCGGGAGCGTTCAGGTTGTGCGGGGAGGAGAAGTAGCGGTCGGACGCCGCCTCGGCCACGCCGCCGTACTCCTGGGCGGCGAGGTCGAAGGTCAGGCCGTCGAGCTCGCGCGGGTCGGGCAGCACCTCGCCGTGCACGCGCAGACGGGCGACGCCGCCGTCCGGGAATATGCTCAGCCGCACGTGGGTGTAACGGGTGTCGTCCTCGACGGCGAACTCGTGGGCGGTGTCGCCCTTGAGCGCCGTGCGCGGCACCAGCGTCGTCCACTGGGCGGCGGCGACCTCCTCGGGCGAGGGGTGGCCCGGTACGGACGCGGCCTCGACGGAGGCGCTCTCCGGGTAGTTGCCGGTGAAGTGGGCGGTGTCGACGATCACGCCGCGGATCACGCCGCCGGTGCCCAGCCGCACGATCGTCCAGTCGTGGTCCTGGTCGGTGGGGTGCGGCTGGTCGGCCGAGACGCCGCGGCGGCGCTTGGACTCCCAGCCGTCCATGATCTGGCCCTTGTGGCCGAAGGTGTGCGGGCGGAACTCGGCGGGCTTGGCGACCAGCAGGTTCTCGGCGTCGGCGAAGGTGTCCTCGTTGGTGGCGACGACGCCGGCACCCAGCAGCCGCGAGGCCAGGTTGACCAGCTCTGTGAAGGGAGCGCTCGGGATGTCGGCGGTGGTCACGTCGTCTCCTCTGTTCGAGTCGGTGCGAGTCGGTGCGAGTCGGTGCGACTCGGGAGTGCGGGCGGGGCGGGCGGCGCGGGTCAGTTCGCGCCGGACCCGGACCCGGCCTCGCCGGCGGCCGCGGCGGCGTCCGGGCGGGCCAGCTGCCGGCCGAAGGGCTCGGCGGCGGTGTCCACGACCCGGCCGCGCAGCCAGGTGGTGCGCACGACACCGGCCAGGGTCCGCCCGGCGTACGGGGTCACGGGGTTGCGGTGGTGCAACCCGCTGGCGTGGACCGCGAATTCGCCGTCCGGGTCGAAGGCGACCAGGTCCGCGTCGCGGCCCACCTCGATGGCGCCCTTGGTGGCACTCAGCCCGGCCAGCTCGGCCGGTCCGCAGGCCATCCAGCGCACGACGTCGCCGAGGGTGTGGCCGCGGCGACGGGCCTCGGTCCAGATGGCCGGCAGACCGAGCTGGAGGGAGGCGATGCCGCCCCAGGCCGCGGCGAAGTCGCCGCTGCCGCCGTGCGCGGGCAGCAGTTTGAGGTCGGGGGTGGACGGCGAGTGGTCGGAGACGACGGCGATGAACTCGCCCGCCGCCAGGGCCGCCCAGAGCGCGTCCCGGTTGGACTCGTCGCGGATCGGCGGGCAGCACTTGAACGCCGTGTCGCCGTCCGGCACCTGCTCGGCCGCGAGGGTCAGGTAGTGCGGGCAGGTCTCCGCGGTCACCCGCACCCCGTCCTCGCGGGCCCGGCGCAGCAGCGGCAGGACGGCGGCGGTGGAGACGTGCAGGATGTGGACGCGGGCGCCGGTGCGCCGGGCGGTGTCGAGCAGGTGGGCGACGGCGGCGGTCTCCGCGTCGGCGGGGCGCGAGGCGAGGAAGTCCCGGTAGTGGACGCCGGGTTGCTGCGGGGCGGCGGCGAGGACGGCGGGGTCCTCGGCGTGGATGATCGCGAGGGCGCCGATCCGGGCCTGCTCGGCCAAAGCGGTCTCCAGGTCGGCCGCCTCGACGTGCGGGAACTCGTCGACGCCGGAGGGGGCGAGGAAGCTCTTGAAGCCGAACACGCCCTCGCGGTGCAGGGGTTCGAGGTCGGCGGCGTTGCCGGGGATCGCCCCGCCCCAGAAGCCGAGGTCGACCCAGGCCTGGCCCTCGGCGGCCTTCCGCTTGACCTCCAGGCCGTCCACCGTGGTGGTGGGCGGGACGGAGTTGAGCGGCATGTCGATGATCGTGGTGACGCCGCCGGCCGCGGCGGCCCGGGTGGCGGTGGCGAAGCCCTCCCACTCGGTGCGGCCGGGCTCGTTGACGTGCACGTGGGTGTCGACCAGGCCGGGCAGGAGCGCGGTGTCGCCGAGGTCGACGAGCCGGCGGTCACCGGCGAGGAGCGAGCCGTGTCCGGCGATCTGCGCGATCTTCCCGTCCCGGATCAGCACGTCCGCGGGGCGCTCGCCGTCGGGCAGGACCACCCGCCGGGAGCGGATCACCGTGGGCTGGCTGACAGGCATGGGGGCCTCCGAAACCTGGGAACTGGGGGGGGCGGGAACGCCGGAGCGGACTGGGCGGGCGGTCGTCCGGGGCGGTCCGGGAAGGCGGGAACCGAAGGATTGCCGGGAGCCTAGGCCCGCCTTCAACAAAACGTCAATGGAGGAACGTACGAGTGTTCGCGCGCCGTGGCCGCCACGCGTGCGCGGGTGCACGGCTCAGCCGCCCAGCAGCGCCCCGGCCAGCCGCTCCCCCGCGGTCTCGGCCAGTTCGGCGGCCCTGGTCATGCTGTCGCCGGGCTGTTCGGCCAGGTCGGTGAGGGCGATCGCGGCGGTGAAGCCGGCCGAGCGCCACTCGCTCTCCGACAGCTCCAGCCGCCCCGCCACAGCGGCCACCCGAACCCCCGCCCGGGTGGCCGCCGCGGCGACGCCGGCGGGGGCCTTGCCGTGGAGCGTCTGCGCGTCCAGGCAGCCCTCACCGGTGACGACGAGGCGTGCCCCACGCACGGCCTCGTCGAAACCCAGCAGTTCGAGCAGCAGCTCGATACCGGGTCGCATGGTGGCGCCGAGCAGGGCGAGGGCGGCGAAGCCCACCCCGCCCGCGGCCCCGGCGCCGGGGGCCTCCCGCACGTCCCGCCCGGTCGCCTCGGCGACCTTGTCCGCGAAGCGGGTCAGGCCCTCCTCCAGGATCACCAGGTCGTCGCCGTCCGCGCCCTTCTGCGGGCCGTAGACGGCGGTGGCGCCGCGCGGGCCGAGCAGCGGGTTGTCGACGTCGCAGGCCACGACGACCTCGACACCGGCCAGGGCGTCGGCCAGCGGGCCGAGGTCGATCGTCGCGAGCCTGCGCAGCGCCGCGCCGCCGGGCGCGAGCTCGTTGCCGTCCGCGTCGCGCAGGCTGACGCCCAGCGCCTGGACCATGCCCGCGCCGCCGTCGGTGCAGGCGCTGCCGCCGAGGCCGAGCACGATCCTCTTGGCACCGAGCGCGACCGCCCGGCCGATCAGCTGGCCGACGCCGAAGGAGCCGGCCGCGAGCGGGGCGGTGCGTCCGCCCGGAAGCCGGGCGAGGCCGGAGGCCTGGGCCAGCTCGACCACGGCGGTGTCGTCCCGCACGGCGAGCGCGGCGGCCACCGGCAGGCCGGTGGGGCCGGCCACTTTGGCCGGGACGCGGGCGAAGCCGGCCGCGAGCGCGGCGGCCAGGGTGCCCTCGCCGCCGTCGGCGACGGGCAGTTCGCGCACCTCGGTGCCGGGCGCGGCGCGGCGGATGCCGGCGGCGATCCTGGCGGCGACCTCGGCGCCCTCCAGGGTGCCCTTGAACTTGTCGGGAGCTACGACCACATGGCCCAGGTGGGGGGTGGCGGGCATGGCGCGGTCCTCACTTCCGTACGGGTGCGGCTGGTTCTTCAAGCTTGGGGCCGGAGGGCCCGGGGGTGCCATCCCCTTCCCGGACGATGCCGGGCTGTGCCGGGAGGCGCCGGGTCTCAAGGGCGCCGGGACGGCCCCGGAGGGCGGCCCCCTCCCGCCGTTCCCCTCGTCCCGCTTCCGACGTACGAGGGGCTCCCCTCGGCAGGGAGGGGGCCGGGCGACGCGTCACTGGCACGACCGAAGTGCCCCCGACAGGGAGGACGCGTCACCGGCTGGGTCGACCGGCAGGCGGGCGGATGAGCCCCGGCCCGGCTGCCGGTCGGGCCTGGCCTCCTGGTGGCGCGGGCACGACCGGATAGGTACACGCCACCAGGAGGAGTCTGTCCGGGCCCGGCCGGGCCCGGTGGGGTGTTACTTGACCTCGCGGCCCGAGAGGCGCTCGACGCCGCGCAGCAGCGCCGAGTGGTCGAGCGAGCCGTCGCCGTTGGCGCGGGCGGAGGCGACGAGCTGGGCCACCACGGCGCCGACCGGCAGCGCGGCGCCGACGGCGCGGGCGGCGTCGGTGACGATGCCCATGTCCTTGTGGTGCAGGTCGATCCGGAAGCCCGGGGCGAACTCGCGGTTGAGCATGTTCGCCTTCTTGCGGTTGAGCACGGTCGAGCCGGCCAGGCCGCCGCCGAGCACGTCCAGCGCGGCGGCGAGGTCGACGCCCGCGTTCTCCAGGAAGACCACGGCCTCGGCCAGGACCTGGATGTTGACGGCCACGATCAGCTGGTTGGCGGCCTTGACGGTCTGCCCGGCGCCGGACGGGCCGACGTGGATCACCGTGGTGCCGAGGGCGTCGAACAGCGGCTTGGCCTCGGCGAAGTCCGCGGCCTCGCCGCCGACCATGATCGACAGGACGGCCTCGACGGCACCGGCCTCGCCGCCGGACACCGGGGCGTCCAGGGCGCGCACGCCCTTCTCGACGGCGGCCTTGCCGACCTTGATGGAGGTCTGCGGGGTGATCGAGGACATGTCGATCACGAGGGTGCCGGCCTTCACGTTCTCCAGCACGCCGCCCTCGCCGAGGATGACCGCCTCGACGTGCGGGTCCGCCGGGACCATCGTGATGACGACCTCGGCGTCCTTGACGGCCTCGGCGATGCTGGCGGCACCCCGGCCGCCGGCCGCGATGACGGCGTCGATCGAGGCCTGGGAGAGGTCGAAACCGGTGACGTCGTGCCCGGCCTTGACCAGGTTGATGGCCATGGGCTTGCCCATGATGCCGAGGCCGACGAAGGCGATCTTGCGGCTCATCGCGTCGTTCCTTTGTACGTAGGTGGGGAGGGCTGGGTGGTGGCCGCCCGCCGGGGCGGGCCCGGTCGCGCCGGCGGCCGGTGCCGCTCGGCGGCGCGGCGTTACTTCGCGGCGCGCAGCTCGCGCGGCAGCCACCCGAAGCTGTCGGCGCTGACGCCGGTGGAGGGGCGGTACTCCAGGCCGATCGAGCCGGTGTAGCCGGCGGCGGTGAGGCGGCCGAAGAGGTCCTCGAAGTCCAGGCCGCCGGTGCCGGGCTCGTTGCGGCCAGGGTCGTCGGCTATCTGCACGTGGCCGATGCGGTCGGCGTAGGCGTCGATGACGGCCGCCAGGTCCTCGCCGTTCTTGGCCAGGTGGTAGAGGTCGCACAGGAACTTGGCGTTGCCGAGCCCGGTGGCCGCGTTGACCTCGTCGACGATCGCGACCGCGGCGGGGGCCGACACCAGCGGGTAGTCGGGGGACTCGACCACGTTGAGGGCCTCGATCAGCAGGATCGCGCCGACCTCGTGCGCGGCCTTCGCGGCCAGCACCAGGTTCTCCAGCGCGAGCGCGTCCTGCTCGGCCGGGTCGACGCCCTCCACCCGGTTGCCGTACAGCGCGTTGAGCGCGGTGGCACCGAGGGAGGCGGCGAACTCGGCGGCGACCGGGACGTTGGCCCGGAACCGCTCCTTGTCGGCCGGCACAGAGACCGTACCGCGGGCGCCCTTGGAGAGGTCGTCCAGGAAGTTGAGGCCGGTGAGCCGTACGCCCGCGTCGGTGAAGGCCTTGCGGAGCGCGTCCAGCTCGGCCGGCGAGGGGTCGTGCTCCTCGCCGAAGGGCCACCAGAGCTCGGCGGCCGTGAAGCCGGCGGCGGCGGCCGCGGCCGGGCGCTCCAGCAGCGGGAGTTCACCGAACAGGATCGACAGGTTGACCGTGAAGCTGTGCCGGGAAGCTGCCGTCACGTCACTCACCTCTCACTCTCTTCCGACATCCTCAACTTCCACGATCCGGAAGAGGGATTCTGCGTGGTGGAAGCATCTCCGCCCCGCCGATCGACTGTCAAGGGTGGCGCAACAATTTGTTGAAGTGGCCCGGAAACCCCTCCCGGAAGGGCCGGCCACTGTCCGATCACCCAGGCCCTGCCCCGCCCCACCCCCGCTCGCTACAGTGAGCGGGTGCGATTGATGGTGGAGTTCACGACAGAACCGTTCGAACTGGACACGTTCCCCGAGCACGCCGCGGCGGCCCGCAAGGTCGTCGACGAGGCCGGCCTCGCCGTCTCGGTCGGCCCCTTCGGGACCGGCGCCGAGGGCGAGGCCGACCAGGTCCTCACCGCGGTGACCAGACTGCTGCGCGAGACCCTGGACGCCGGGGCGACCCGGATCTCGGTCCAGGTCAGCGTGCTGGGCGACGGCGGTGGCAACGGCGGCGCGGCGGCCGACGCGACCCGGGAGGAGGGCGGCACGCCGTGACCGAGCACGCGGAACACCCGCTCGTCGCGGCCGTCAAGCCGCTGCTGGACGCGATCGGCGCCACGCCCGTCCCGCTGGAGGAGGCGAGGGCCGAGGACGTCGTCCTGGAGTGGGAGGGCGCCCCGGCGCTCGCCGTCCGACTGCCACACCTGAGCAGCGCGCTGGACCGGCTGCTGGCCGAGATGACCCGCCAGTTCGACGGCCGACCGCTGGCCGAGCTCGACCGCTGGGAGAAGCAGCGGGTCGTCGCCCTCCTGGAGGAGCGCGGCGCCTTCACCGTCCGCCACGGCGTCGAGACCGTCGCCACGGCGCTCGGCGTCAGCCGCTTCACCGTGTACAACTACCTCAACCGCCAGGACGGCTCGAAGTCCTCCTGAGGCCTCCCGGGCCCCGGAAAGACGGGCGGCCCCGCCGGTGCGGTCCAGTGTGGATCACCCCCCGGCGGGGCACACTTGGCGAATCGCACACGAAACGGCCCGGCAACACGGGCCCACCCAAAACGTAACCACCAACCGTTAAACAAAGTGTTGACGGCCGGGTGGGGCCGATCTAGCTTGTGCGGGTGGCACCACTCTTCAGGAGGTCCACCCGTGACCAACCACCCCCACGCCCTCGACGCCCTCGCGGCGGCCGACGCCGCCGAGCTTGAGGCGATCCTGCTGGAGATCTGCTCCAGCCCCAGCTGGGCCGCCGCCGTCGCGCAGGCCAAGCCCTGGTCGGACCGCAGCGCCCTGCTCGCCGCCAACGCGGCGGCGATGCAGTCACTGACGGTCGCGGACCTGCACGACGCGATGGCCGGCCACGCCCGGATCGGCAAGCCCAAGGCGGGCGACGCCACCTCCGAACGCGAGCAGGCCGGCATCCAGGGCGTGGACCAAGCGCTCCTCGACGAACTGCACGAGGCCAACGCCGCCTACGAGGCGAAGTTCGGCCACGTGTTCCTGATCTGCGCGACCGGCCGTACCGCGGCCACCATGCTCGCCGCCCTGCGCGAGCGCCACCCCAACGACCCCGCCACCGAGGCGGAGATCGTCCGGGGCGAGCTGCGCAAGATCAACGACATCCGCATCAACCGGCTGCTCGACGAGTCCTGAGCCGGTTCTGACGTATCGTCAGTTCCGTTTCCCGGCACGACCCGCGACCGACTCAGCGAATCCTCTGTCCTGACGATTCGTCAGATCATCATCGCGAGGCCGCGCCGCGCTCGGCGAAGCATCCTCACATCTGCCATCAGTAAGGTCACTTCACCCATGACTGGCATCTCCACCCACGTGCTCGACACCAGCCTCGGCCGCCCGGCCGAGGGCGTTCCCGTCGAGCTCGCACTGCACACCGAGGGTGGCTGGAAGGTGCTCGGCACCTCCGCCACGGACTCCGACGGCCGGGCCAAGGACCTGCCGGCCGTGGAGGCGGGCTCGGTCGTCCGGCTGCTCTTCGACACCGCCGCGTACCACGCGCAGCGGTCCGCCGAGCAGCCGTTCTTCCCCGAGGTCTCGATCGTCTTCACGGTCGCGCCCGCGCAGCACCACTACCACGTGCCGCTGCTGCTGAACCCGTTCGGATACTCGGTCTACCGCGGAAGCTAGTAGACCGACCTGGAAGCTCAAGGAGCCAAAGTCATGGCCCACGTGCTCGGTCAGAACCAGTACGGCAAGGCGGAGAACCGCATCGTACGCGTCTACCGCGACTCCACCCGGCACGAGATCAAGGACCTGAACGTCTCGGTCTCCCTCCAGGGCGAGTTCGAGGACGTCCACCTCACCGGCTCCAACGCCAACTGCCTGCCCACCGACACCACCAAGAACACCGTCTACGCCTTCGCCAAGGAGTACGGGATCGAGTCGGCCGAGGCCTTCGGCATCATCCTCGCGCGGCACTTCGTCGACGACACCGAGCGCGGCGTCGTCCACAGCGCCCGCATCCGGATCGAGGAGTACGCCTGGGACCGGATCAAGACCCCGGACAACTCGGCCCGCTTCATCGGCTCCGAGGAGGTCGGCCACTCCTTCGTCCGCACCGGCCAGGAGACCCGCACCACCGAGGTCGTCTACGACGGCGCGAGCGTCCAGGTCATCTCCGGCCTCAAGGACCTCATCGTCATGAACTCCACCAACTCGGAGTTCTGGGGCTACATCAAGGACAAGTACACCACCCTGCAGGAAGCCTACGACCGGATCCTCGCCACCCAGGTGACGGCCCGCTGGAAGTACGGCTACAGCGGCCGCGACGGCGAGGCCCAGCCCAACTGGAACCGCTCCTACACCCACGTGAAGCGGCACCTGCTGGAGGCCTTCGCCGAGACCTACTCCTACTCGCTGCAGCAGACCCTGCACTCGATGGGCACCCGGGTCCTCAACAACCGTTCCGAGGTGGACGAGGTCCGCCTGGAACTGCCCAACAAGCACCACTTCCTCGTCGACCTGGAGCCCTTCGGCCTCAAGAACGACAACGAGGTCTACTACGCCGCGGACCGCATGTACGGCCTCATCGAGGGCACCGTGCACCGCGAGGGCGTCGTCCCGGTCATCCCGGTCGTCTGACCTCCCCCACCATGGACACCGCCCGGCGTCGCCGCACCCTCCGGCCCTCAACGGCCGGCCGAGTCCGGGCGGTCCGCACCACCCCCAGCACCACCCCTTGCGCCACCCTTGTCACTACCTGTTCCACGTGTTTCTCCACCCCCACCCACCGGAGTTCGTGTCTGCCTCGCGGCGGCCGGCCCGGGGCACTGGAGAGGCCGGCCGAGGGACCCTTGCACCGCCGTCCCGCCCTCGGCCAGGGAAGTATCCGGCAGTCTCCAGCGCCACGGGCGCGCCGGGAGCCACGGGCACAAGAGGGGCTCGACATGGCACCCAGCAACACCAGCACCACCGACGGCGGTTCCACCCCAGCGAGAACACCCGGCCCGGGCGGCGCGTCAGCACGCCTCCCCGGCGAACCGTCCGGGCCCGGGACCCACCCCGTGGACGAGTTGCTGTCCCCGGTGAAGCTCGTCTCCACCGGACTCCAGCACGTCGCCGCGATGTACGCGGGAGTCGTCGCACCCCCGCTCATCGTCGGCGCCGGCGTGGGGCTCTCCCCCGCCGAACTCGCCCTGCTCATCTCGGCCAGCCTGTTCACCGCCGGACTGGCCACCCTGCTCCAGACCCTCGGCGTCTGGAAGATCGGCGCGCGGCTGCCGTTCGTGAACGGCGTGTCGTTCGCTGGCGTCGCGCCCATGATCGCCATCGCCAAGGGCTCCATCGACAGTACGGGAGGACCGAAGCACGCCCTCCCGGTGATCTTCGGCGCGGTGATCGTCGCGGGGACCCTGTGCTTCCTCGCGGCGCCGTACTTCTGCAAGCTCATCCGGTTCTTCCCCCCGGTCATCCAGGGCACCGTGATCACCCTCATCGGGGTGTCCCTGCTGCCGGTGGCGGTGAACTGGGCGCGCGGCGGCTCGCCGGGCGCCCCCGGATTCGGCTCCATGCGGGCCATCGGCCTCGCCGCGATCACCCTCGTCGCGGTGGTGCTCTGCAACCGGCTGCTGCGCGGCTTCTGGCAACAGCTCTCCCTGCTCGTCGGCCTGGCGTTCGGCACCCTGATCGCCTTCCCGCTGGGCCTCGCCGACTTCGGCCCGGTCAAGGACGCGAAGGTCTTCGCGCTCCCCTCCCCGTTCCACTTCGGCGCCCCCGAGTTCGACGCCGCCGCCATCGTCTCGCTGTGCATCGTCATGGTGGTCTCGATGACCGAGTCCACCGCCGACATGCTCGCGCTCGGCCGAATAGTCGACCGCGAGGCCGACGAACCCACCCTCGCCGCCGGCCTGCGCGCCGACGGCCTGGCCACCGCGCTCAGCCCGGTCTTCAACGGCTTCGCCGCCAGCGCCTTCGCCCAGAACATCGGGCTCGTGGCACTGACGAAGATCCGCAGCCGCTACGTCGTCGCGACCGGCGGAGGCATCCTGGTCCTGCTCGGGCTCTTCCCCGTGCTCGGGTCACTCGTCTCCCTCGTGCCGCAGCCCGTCCTCGGCGGCGCCGGGATCGTGCTCTTCGGCACGGTCGCGGCCAGCGGCATCCGCACCCTCGCGGAGGCCGGCATGGAATCCGGTTCGAACACCATCCTGGTGTCGGTCTCGCTCGGCGTCGGCATCGTGCCCATCGCCGTACCCGCGTTCTACGACTCCTTCCCGGAGGCCGTCCGCACCCTGATGCACTCCGGGATCTCGGCCGGCACCGTGACGGCCGTCCTGCTCAACCTCCTCTTCCACCACGTCGGGTCCGCCCGCCGCACCGCGGCCGGCGAACCGCCCGGCACGACGGTGCCGACGGTGACACCGTCCTGACCGGCGGGAGGGAGCGCGCCCCCGCTCGGCGCGCCCCCTCCCCCGCCCTCCCCCATAGGAGCAACACCATGGCAGTCCAGCCCCCACCCGCCGACCAGCGGATCGTCATCGAGAACGCCGCCATCGCGACGGTCGACGCCAACGACACCGAGTACGCCCGCGGCCACGTGGTCATCCTCGGCAACACGATCGAATCGGTCGGCAGCGGCCCCGCCCCCGCCTGGCTGGACAACGTCGTGCGCCGGATCAACGCCGAGGGCCACCTCGTCACCCCCGGCCTGGTCAACACCCACCACCACTTCTACCAGTGGATCACCCGCGGCCTCGCCCAGGACAACATCCTCTTCGACTGGCTCGTCGCCCTCTACCCCACCTGGGCCCGCATCGACGAGAAGCTCGTCCACGCCGCCAGCCAGGGCTCCGCCGCCGCGCTCCTCAAGTCCGGCTGCACCACCGCCTCCGACCACCACTACGTCTTCCCGAAGGACGGCGGTGACGTCCTCGGCGCGTCCATCGAGGCCGTCCGGGAACTCGGCCTGCGCTTCACCGCGCTGCGCGGCTCCATGGACCGCAGCAAGAAGGACGGCGGCCTGCCCCCGGACCACGCCGTCGAGGAGCTCGACGACATCCTCGCCGCCTCCGAGGCCGCCGTCGACACGTACCACGACTCCTCCTTCGGCTCGATGCTGCACGTCGCCATCGCGCCCTGCTCCCCGTTCTCCGTCTCCACCGACCTGCTCCGGCAGTCCGCCGAACTCGCCCGCCGCAAGGGCGTGCGGCTGCACACCCACGGCTCGGAGACCGCCGAGGAGGAGCAGTTCTGCAAGGAACTGTTCGGCATGGGTCCCACCGACTACTTCGAGTCCGTCGGCTGGCTCGGCGAGGACGTGTGGATGGCGCACTGCGTCCACATGAACGACTCCGACATCGCCAAGTTCGCCGAGACCGGCACCGGCGTCGCCCACTGCCCGTCCTCCAACGCCCGCCTGGCCGCCGGCATCGCGCGCGTGCCCGACATGATCAAGGCCGGCGTACCGGTCGGCCTCGGCGTCGACGGCACCGCCTCCAACGAGTCCGGCGAGCTGGGCACCGAGCTGCGCAACGCCCTGCTCATCAACCGCCTGCACGGCTACCCGACGGCCCTCACCGGGCGCCAGGCGCTGCGCCTGGGCACCATGGGCGGGGCGCGGGTGCTCGGCCGGCAGAACGAGATCGGCTCCATCGAGGTGGGCAAGCTCGCCGACCTGGCGCTGTGGAAGATCGACGGGATCATGCACTCGTCCATCGCCGACCCGGTCGCCGCCCTGACGTTCGGCGCGCTGCCGCCGCTGTCCGTCCTCTTCGTCAACGGCAACGCCGTCGTCGAGAAGGGCCGGCTGACGACCGTCAACGAGGACCGCATCGCCCGCGACTGCGCCCGCGCCGCGAAGGAGCTGGCGGCCCGCCCGGTCTGACGGACCGGTAGCCCGCTCCTCCTCGGTTCCCCGTACTCCGGGCCGCCCAGGGACGGTGCGTGACCCGGACTCCGCGCGCCACACCCGGCGCACGGAACGCAGCCCCGGACCCACGGCGAGGGTCCGGGGCTGCGGTGCGTCCGGGGGTGGGGGGCCGGGAACGACAAACAGGTGACAGATAACAGATGACAACTTTCGTCATCTGTTATCTGTCACCTGTTATCCGTTCGGGGGCCGCCGCGTCAGGCGGTGCGCCCCAGCGTCGCCAGGTAGGCCCGCCAGCCTCCGTGGTGGGTGATCTCGCGGTGCACGCCACGCTCCAGCTCCCCGCGGGCGAGCAGCATCGACAGGCACGCGGAGCCGTCCTCCAGCTCGATCACGCCGAGCTCGAGTTCGAGCGGCTCGCCGGGCAGGATCACGTCCCGCAGGCGCTCCAGGCTGATGTCGTAAAGCTCGCCGTCGATCGCGGTGTCCACGCCCGGGTCGGCCAGCAGCCCCGGGCAGACGTCCGTCCCGCCGCTGTGGTCGATGGAGAAGAAGCGGTAGCCGGGGGCGGTCCGGGCCGGGCCGATCAGGGCGTCGGCGACCTTGGCGTGGAACGGTCCGCCGACCATCGCCTGCCCGTTGAAGAAGATGCGTGCCATGGGTGAACTCCTCACGAGGACAAAGAGCGTGACAAAGGGCCCGACAAAGAGCCCGACAAAGAGCGTGACGAAAAAAGCCGTTCCGTACGGCGACGAGAGGACAGGTGGATTCGTCGCCGTACGGAACGGAGTAGTGGCCCGCCGGTATGCGCCACCTCGGCAGACGTGCGACCGTGGCGCCGGCGGATAGCGTGGGGTCAGTCGAGCAGGGGAAGCGCGGGGAGGGTCAGGAAGTCCGCGAACTCCTCGGCCAGGGCGACCTGTTCGAAGAGCTGAGCGGCCTCGCGCCAGCGGCCACCGGCGTACCCGGCCTCGCCCAGCTCGGCGCGGAGCTCGGCCAGCTCCGTGGCGACCAGGGCGCGCACCAGGTCGGCGGTGGCCTTCTCACCGGTGTCGGAGAGCACGACGCCGTTGTGGATCCACTGCCAGATCTGCGAGCGGGAGATCTCGGCGGTGGCGGCGTCCTCCATCATGTTGAAGATGCCGACGGCGCCGAGGCCCCGCAGCCACGCCTCGATGTAGCGGACACCGACCTGGACGGCGTTGTGCAGCCCCGCGTGGGTGCAGGTGCCGCCGGCGCCGGCGATGTCGAGCAGCTGGGCCGCGGTGACCGGCTCGGCGGGCCCGGGGTTGTCCTTCTGGTGGGGCCGCTCGCCGAGCACGGCGTCGAAGGAGGCGCGGGCGACCGGGACGAGGTCCGGGTGGGCGACCCAGGAGCCGTCGAAGCCGCTGCCCGCCTCACGGTCCTTGTCGGCCCTGACCTTCTCCAGGGCGGCCGCGTTGACCTCGGGGTCCTTGCGGCTGGGGATGAACGCGGCCATGCCGCCGATCGCGTGCGCGCCGCGCTTGTGGCAGGTCTGCACCAGCAGGCGGGTGTAGGCGGCCATGAACGGCGAGGCCATGGTGACGCTGTTGCGGTCCGGCAGGATGTAGTGCTCGCCGGCGTCGCGGAAGTTCTTGACGATCGAGAACAGGTAGTCCCAGCGCCCGGCGTTGAGGCCGGCGGCGTGGTCACGCAGCTCGTAGAGGATCTCGTCCATCTCGAACGCGGCGGTGATCGTCTCGATCAGGACGGTGGCGCGGACGGTGCCGTGCGGGATGCCGAGCTGGGCCTGGGCGTGCGTGAACACGTCGTTCCAGAGCCGGGCCTCGAGGTGGCTCTCGGTCTTCGGGAGGTAGAAGTACGGGCCCGAGTTGGGGTCCTGCGGCCCCTTGGCGAGCAGCCTGGCCGCGTTGTGGAAGAAGTACAGGCCGAAGTCGAAGAACGCGCCGGCCACCGGGACGCCGTCGACGAGCAGGTGGTTCTCGTCGAGGTGCCAGCCGCGCGGGCGGACCACGACGGTGGCGAGTTCGGCGGCGGGCTTGAGGGTGTAGGCCTTGCCGGCCTCGCTGGTGAAGTCGATCCGGCCCTCGTAGGCGTCGATCAGGTTGATCTGGCCGCTGACGACGTTCTCCCAGGTCGGGGAGGTGGCGTCCTCGAAGTCGGCGAGCCAGATCCGTGCGCCGGAGTTGAGGGCGTTGATGACCATCTTGCGGTCCGTGGGGCCGGTGATCTCGACGCGGCGGTCCTGGAGGGCGCGCGGCGCCTCGGCGACCTTCCAGTCGCCGGCGCGGACGCCGGCCGTCTCGGGCAGGAAGTCGAGGGTGCCCGCCGTCGCGATCTCGGCGCGCCGGGTCTTGCGCCGGGCGAGGAGTTCCTGCCGTCGGCCCTCGAACGCGCGGTGGAGGCCGACGACGAAGGCGACCGCCTCCGGAGTGAGCACCTCCTCCGCCCGGTGGACGCGCGGACCGGCGACAGTGACGACCGGAGCGGCGGGGGAGACGCCGGGTCCCTGATCTGTGGCCATGAGCAGGACACTCCTAAGACGGTTGAGCCTGGCGAAGGGAGCTCCGGTGGGAGCCTCCTCGGGGAACTTCCTTGATCCGAACCCACCTGTCGGCGCATTCGATTCTGTAAAGTGGAGACTAGTTTCCGCGATACAGAATTTCAACGGTTTGTTGATGTGATCGCCGGGACTCTACTCCTCCCCGACAGCGAAGGGAACGCCGGTGGTTGCGACCCCCGACACAGCATCGACGACGGGCGCCGACCGCGCGAGCGGCGGCGTGCAGTCCGTCGAACGCGCCTTCCAGCTCCTGGAGGCGCTGGCCGACTCCGGCGGCGTGGCCACGCTCAGCGAGCTCTCCACCACCTCCGGCCTGCCGATGCCGACCATCCACCGCCTGGTCCGCACGCTCGTGCAGCAGGGTTACGTCCGCCAGGACACCGCCCGCCGCTACACCCTCGGCCCTCGGCTGATCCGGCTCGGCGAGACGGCCGGACGCCTGCTCGGCAGCTGGGCCCGCCCCTACCTGGCCGAGCTGATGGAGGCCACCGGCGAGACCGCGAACCTGGCGGTCCTGGAGGGCGGCGAGGTGGTCTACGTGGGGCAGGTGCAGTCGCGCCGCTCGATGCGCATGTTCACCGAGGTCGGCCGGCGGGTGCAACCGCACTGCACCGGCGTCGGCAAGGCGCTCCTCGCCCAGCTGCCCGAGGAGGAGGCGCGCGCCGTCCTCGGCCCCAACACGCTGCCCGCGCACACCGAGTACACCGTCACCGACCCGCAGGAACTCCTGCGCCAGCTCGCAGGGGCGCGCGAGCGCGGGTACGTCGTCGACGATCAGGAGCAGGAGATCGGAGTGCGCTGCATCGCGCTCGCCGTCCCGGGCGCGCCGACGCCGACGGCGCTGTCGGTCTCCGGCCCCGAGGCCCGCATCCGGGCGCTGGAGCAGCAGGACGGCGCGGCGTCGCTCGTATCGGTGATGCACAAGATCGCGGCCCGGCTGGGGCAGGTCCTCGCACCCTGAGGGACGGTCAGGTGGCGTGCCGTGCACGGGAGGTCGGCGTGGCCGACTTCCCGTGCACGTGTTCCTCCGTTCGGGCGGACGAAGGGCGGGGCGAGGAGCCGGCCGTCCGTCGCTCGGCCACCCTGGTGCGGACGCGGCCCGCGACGGCGCGGGCGGCCGGGGCACGAGGGGAACGGTGGACGGCGATGGGGCGCACGCACACGGGTGCACGCGGCGGGGCGGGGGGCTGGACGTGGCTGACGGTGGCCGTGGCAGCGGGCTGCGCGGTGGCGACGGCGACCGCCGACCCGTCCTGGGCCGGGCCGGGGCCCGACCCCCGAGCGGCGGTGCAGCTCGCACCGGCGAGCCGGGCCGCCGTACCGTCCGACTCCGACCTCGAGGTGATCCGGCTCGACCCCGACGCCGCCCCACCGGGCGGCACGACCACCGTGCACGGCTTCGTCGCCAACCGCGGCCCGGACACCACCGCCTCGCCGTTCACCGTCATCGTCGACCTGCCGCCGGGGGTCACGGCGCAGGGCCCGTACTTCCCCGAGGACTGCCAGGTGCTCCCGGGCGGCCGCCGGGTGCGCTGCGCCTTCCGGGCCGGCCTGCCGCAGGGGCGCACCGCGACGGCGCTCGTCAAGGTGCGGATCTCCCCGACCGTGAAGCCGGGCCCGCTGCACGGCGGGCGGGTCGAGGTGCTGAGCCCGAACGACCGGGACCCGCGCGACAACCGGCAGCCGTTCACGATCGAGGTCGTCGAGACGGCTGCCGGCTGAGGACTCGGACCGGTGGTTACCGGTACACGCGGACGTAGTCGGCGGCCATGGTGATCGGGGTGGTCCCCTGCGGCGCGGGGTGGTACTCCCCCGCGCTCACCGACAGGTTGAGGATGAGGTACGCCGAGAAGTTCGCGCCGACGCCCTTGCCGTCCGAGAACACCTTGACGCCGTTGACGTACCAGTCCACCGAGTTGGCGCCGTAGTGGGTGCCGATGGTCACCCACTGGTCCTTCGCGACGGCGCTCGCGTTGGTGTAGTAGTCGCCGTTGCCCGGGTTGACGTGGTTGGTCAGCTCCAGGAGGTTCGGGTTGTCGGGGTGGTACTCGAAGGAGTCGACCTCCCCGTTGCCGTTCTTCCAGGTCCACAGGGCCGGCCAGGCGCCGGTGCCGGCCGGCAGCTTGACCCGGGTCTCGGCGTAGTCGCCGGTCTTGACCTGGAAGCCCTCGCTGGAGCCCTCGGTGGTGAGGAAGCCGGTGTTCCAGGACCGCTTGCCGTTCTCCAGCGTGTTGCTGCCGGGGGCGGCGGTGAAGGTGGCGACGCCGTTGGCCACGCCCACGTTGTTCCGGTCCAGCCAGTCGAGCTTGTTGTCGTCCGGATTGTGGTTGCCGTACTTGTACGAGCTGCTCTTGTCGCCGACCCAGCGCTGGCCCCAGTTGATCGGGCCGTTGAACTCGTCGGACCAGGTCAGCGACTTGCCGGCGATCGGGGAGGACGGCGCCTGGGCGCTCGGGCTCGCGGTCGCGCCGGGGGTGGCACTCGGCGTGGGGGTGGCGCTCGGCGTGGCCGTGGCCGTCGCCGTGGGGGTCTGCGCGGGCGTGGCCGACGGGGTGGCGGTCGGGGTGGCCGACGGCGCGGCGGTCGGGGCCGCGGCCTTGGCGACGACCAACTGCTTCGAAGGCAGGTTGTGCCACGTGCCGCCGAGGTCCTGCCAGAAGCCGAACTCGGTGTACGTGCCGGCCGCGAGCGTACGCGCGGCGCTGGTGAAGGTGTGGCCCGAGGGGCAGATCGACACGTTGCCGGCGTTCCCGGGGAAGTCGAGGTTGTGACCGGCCGCGTCACGCACGCCGACGCCGACGGTCTTGGCGACGAAGCAGGACGACGAGTGGAGGGTGAGGGTCGCCGTGGCGGCCCGGCCGGCGACCATCGTGGCCGGGGCGAGCCAGTCCTGGGTGACGGTGGGGCCGGTGGCCGCCTGGGCGCCGGGCGCGGCCTGGAGGCCGAACAGGCCGGCGCCGGTGATGGCGAGCGCGCCGGTGGCGGCGAGGGCGGCGGTGCGGCCGCGGTGGGACGGGCGGGCGTGACGCGGCGCGCGGCGCCGGGCAGGCTGGTGCATGGGGTGTCCTCTGCGACGCCTGCGAGGTGAGCTGTCGGGTTCGGGCTGAGAGGTCGCCCGGCCGCCTGTGGGAGCGGCTTCACCCCAAGCCGCGGCCCGGACGCACGGAGGCGTGCCGGGTCGTGGCGCTGACCTTGGTTCCCCCGCTCCCGTCCGCTGTGGTGCTCGGTTGCCCGCCGTCGGGTGGACGGGACTCGGCGTCCCGGCGGCGGGGTCCGCGGGGCGGACGACCGTTGCAGGCTAGGCAGTCGGTCCGTGAACGGACAACTCGTCGCGGCCGGTTGTCGCGCAGCTCACAGTCGTGTCGATCAACTACGGTGCGCAGTGGATCAGTTGGCCGGCCTTCCGGGGCCCCCGGATGATCACGGATCGCCGGGACGCGCTGACGCAGGTCCGGGCCGCGGACGATCGGGCCGGCCAGGCGCGGGTGAGCAGGGACGGCCGCCAGGCGGGCGGCGCCTGCGGGGCGGGCGGCAGCGCGTGTGGCGGGCCCTGCGGGGTGACGGTGACGGGGGTGCGCCTTCACTGGCAGTGGCCGTGCGAGCGCGCCCGATCGGATAAATTGGAGGTCCGACATCCACCGCCGTGCACAAGAGCACCGCGCCCCTCCCGCAGAGACGAGGAACCGCCCCGCCATGACCGCGCCCCTGCCCGCCTTCGCCGGCCGCACCTACCTCTTCCGGGCCGACAACGGCGCGGCCTTCCGCAACGCCTACTCGGCCGACGGCAAGCGGCTGCGCTGGGAGGGCCTCGGCGAGTCGGCGGGCCAGTGGGAGGACGTGGCGCTCCACGTCGCCGAGGTCGCGCCCGAGGTGTACTTCGTCAGCTGGACCGAGCAGAGCGGAATCACCGTCAGCCACGTGATGGACCTGGTCCGGCTGACGGTGCGCGCGTTCTGGACCTTCGAGGGCGAGGGCGGCCGGGTCGGCGAGCTCCACACGGGGACGCTGGAGCGGCTGGCCTGAGCCCGCCCGCCCGGTCAGGGCGTGGGGCCGTCAGGCTGTGGGGGCCGTCAGGGCGTGGGGGCCGTCAGGCCGCGGGGGCCGGCGGGTTCGGCTGGTTCGGGACCTTGAGGTGCCCGGACAGCCACTCCAGCGAGGACGGCAGCAGCTTGCTCCACGTCTCGAAGTTGTGGCCGCCGGTCTCCAGCATGCTGTACGAGACCTTCATCGGGCCCGGGCTCCGCACCGCGTCGATGAACGCCTCGGTGTCGCGCTTGTAGTCGCCGTCGCCCTGCTTGGTGCCGGCCAGCAGGACGGACGTCTTCGGCTGCGGCAGGTTCTCGAGCCGCCACATCAGGTCGGCCTCGTCGCGGCGCTGCCGGCTGCCGCCGAAGAGGTCGCCGGTGGTCGGGTCCTCGGCGGCGCGGTAGTAGCCGGAGAGGGAGACGGCGGTCGGAAAGACCTCCGGGTGGCGCATGGCGAGCTTCAGCGCGCAGTAGCCGCCGGTGGAGTTGCCCATGAACGCCCAGGCCTGCGGGTCGGCGGAGACCCGGAAGCTCGCCTGGATCGCCGAGGGGACGTCCTTGGTGAAGTACGTGTCGGACTGTGCGCCGCCGGGGACGTCCTCGCACTCGGTGTCCTGCGGGAGCGCGGGCGAGGGACGCATCAGGACCATGACGGTCGGCTGCATCCTCCCCTCCTGGAGCAGCTTGAGCGCCGCGCCCGGGTAGTTGAACCGCGTGATCAGGTTCTCCGCCAGCCCCGGGAAGCCGGTGCTGACGATCACGGCCGGGAACTGGCGCTGCGCGTACTCGGGCTGGAAGTACTGCGGCGGCAGGTAGACGTAGCCCTCCGTGGAGAGCCGGGTGACTTTGCCGTCGATCCGGACCTTGCGGATCTCGCCGGACTTGGCGGGCTCGCGGCCCATCGCGCCGCCGCCCTGGACGGAGGCGTGGCCGATCGTCTCGACGAGCAGCCGGCCGGAGGCGTCCGCCTTGTTGTGGATCACCACCGGGCCGTTGTCGCCGCCGGTGCCGAGGAGGTCGTCCCAGCTGCTGTAGAAGGAGAAGTAGCTGTTGGCGACGAGGCCGAGGGCGGCGAGCACGGTGAGCTGGGTGGCGAGCAGCGCGCCGATCCGGCCGAGCACCGCCTGCCAGGTCTTCCTCGCGAGCCTGGGCCACAGCCAGACCGTGCCGGCCGTCATCAGGACGGCGATCAATACGGTCAGCGCCAACACCTTGTGGCTCGTCAGACCCATGTCCTACTTGCTCCCACGCCTCGAACTCACGTCCCCGCGGCTAGGACATCCGGGGCACCTCCCCGGTTCCCCGTCGGGGCGCGATCTTCCACCCTAGCGGGCTGGAGCGGCACGTCAGCATCCCCGTCGGGCCCACCTGTGCCCGTCGTCGTCGGCGTCGGGCCCACCTGTGCCCGTCGTCGTCGGTGTCGGGCCCCTGCCGGCCGTGGCCCTCGAGGAGCGCTGACACGTAGCCGCTCAGGTCACCCGGCTCCACAGCCGTAGTCCTCCCGTGAGTTCGCGCATGCAGCGGGCGCCCAGCTCCTGAGGTGAGCCGGGGCCAGTCACAGGGGCGTCGGAGAGGGCCCACTCCTCCAGGGCGACCCGGATCGCCGCGGTCGCCGCAGCTGCGGCGAGGCGGAGCTCCAGCGCGTCCGCGCCCGCTGGGCAGCGGTCGGCGAGGACGCCGCGCAGCCGCTCTTCGGAGTCGGCGTGGACGCGCTGCCAGGTACTCGCGAGGCGGGGGTCGCGCAGCAGGCTGCGGGTCCAGTGCATGGCCTCGGCCGCGGACTCGTCGGCAGGCGTCAACGAGGCGACCGCCGAGCGCTCCAGCGCCTCGCGCACCGGCAGGTCGGCCGAGCTCTCCGCGAACAGTTCCACCCACCGCTGCCCGCCGGCCGCGAGCAGCGGCGCGACGGCGTCCTCCTTGAGCGAGAAGTACCGGTAGAAGGTGCGCAGGGAGATGCCCGCAGCGTTGGCGATCTCCTCGGCGGTGGTCGCCTCGGCGCCTCGTTCGGCGAAGAGCGCGGCGGCGGTGCGGGCGATGTCCAGCCGGGTGGCGTCGCGGCGGCGCTGGGTCAGGGAGGGGCGTCCGGTCACGGGCTCAGCGTACGCGCCTTCATGCCAGGGAGACCGATCACGTCATGGTGGCATGTCGAGACTTATTGGCATGTCATGCCAGAAAGGCGTACCGTGCCTCTCGAGGTCGAGAGACCCCGGGAACGAACGGAGTACCCCCATGGATCGCTTCAGTGGACGGAACGTCCTGATCACCGGCGGCGGCTCGGGCATCGGCCAGGCCACCGTGCACCGGCTCCTCGCCGAGGGCGGCAGAGTCGTCGCGGTCGACGTCAGCGCGGACGGCCTGCAGAGGACCGCGGACCGCGCAGCCTCCGACGGCACCGCCGACCGGCTCACCACCGCAGTACTGGACATCTCGGACGAGCCGGCCGTCGTCGCGGGCGTCGCGGAGGCCGTCGCTGGCCTCGGTGGACTGGACGTCCTGGTCAACGCGGCCGGGATCCTGCGGTCCTCGCACACCCATGAGACCAGCCTGGAGTTCTGGAACAAGCTCCTCGCGGTGAACCTCACCGGCACCTTCCTGATGACCCGCGAGGCGCTTCCGGCACTGCTCGCGGGCGGCACGGGCGTGGTGGTCAACTTCAGTTCCACGTCGGCGAGTTTCGCCCACCCGTACATGGCCGCCTACGCCGCGACCAAGGGCGGCATCCAGTCCTTCACGCACGCCATCGCGTCGGAGTACGCGAAGCAGGGCCTGCGCGCGGTGTGTGTCGCGCCGGGCAGCATCGACAGTGGCATGACCAACAACCCGGGCCTGCCGGCCGACGCCGACTTCAGCCTGCTGGCCAAGCTCTCCCCCGCCATCGGCCAGGGCTTCGCGGGACCGGAGACCGTGGCGGGCGTCATCGCGATGCTGGCGTCGGACGATGGCGCGTTCGTCACGGGCACCGAGATCCGCATCGACGGCGGCACCCACATGTGAGCGGACGGACAGGGAGGCGGGGTGACGACCGACAGATAACAGCTGACAGATAACAGATTTCGAAATCTGTTATCTGTCAGCTGTTCGTCGTTTTCCGTTCGTCGTTCTCCCGTTCGTCGGCGTCAGGTCGTCCTGGCGTGGGCGCGGCGGCCTCGCGGTGCGGTGCCGCGACGGCCGTCACGGCGGGCGGCCAGGGCGTTGCCCGCCGCCAGGACCGCCGCCCCGACCACGACGAACGCCGCCGCCACCAGGGCGCACGCACCGGCCACCCGCCGGTACCCGCCGTGCACGCCGGGGTCGAGGAACGGGTACGGATACCAGGCGGCGGCCCAGCCCCGGAGCAGCGTGTAGAGCAGGTAGAGCAGCGGGAACCCCAGCCACCACAGCGCCGTCCTCGGGCGCAGACGGCGGGTCGGCGGGTCGATCAGCCAGTCGGCGAGCACGGCGAGCGGCACGACGCGGTGCAGCACGTCGTTCACCCACGGGATCGTCAGCTGGTCCGGGTACTTCGCGAGCACCGTGCCGTACACCAGCCCGGTGATCACCAGGTAGAGCACGACCGCCCCGCGCACCGGGTCGGGCACGGGGCGGCGGCTGATCAGGCCGGCCGGTCCGGTCAGGCCCCCCAGCCCGCCGAGCGTCAGGACGACGACCGCGGCCGCGTTGCTGAGGATGGTGAAGTATCCGAAGTAGTTCACCACCCCGGTGGTTCCGGTCGCCGCGTGATAGCCGGAGAAGCCGAGGGCGACGGCCGCGAGCGCGGCGACGGCGAGCCTGGCGGGGGCGAGCCAGAAGTGCATCGTCGGTCCGCCTCTCTGGAGGTGGCGTGGTCCGCCGCGGTACTCGGATTGAAACCCGGGTGGGCGGAGTCGGCCACAGGAGAGATGGCGAGGGCGGCAGCCGGAGGAACGGAGGCACCGGCCTCAGGGAGTGCGCCAGTCGGCGGCGAAGGCGGCCGCCGGGTTGGTGGTGAGGAGCAGTTCGGGCAGCTCGGGGCCGAACGTGCGGCCGAGACGCGGAACGAGGTCGGTGAGCAGCCTGGTCGGACCGCCGGCCCGGCGGGCGGTGCGGGTGGTGGTGTCGGCGCCGAGGAGCAGCCGCTCGGCGTGGCCCGCGTCGACGAGGTCCGCGATGAGGTCGAAGGCCCGGTGGTCCTCCGGGTGGTCGACCCGTGAGGGGCTGTCCAGGGCCAAGTACACGCCTTCGTCGGCGAGTTCGCGGTGCAGGCGGACGTCGGGCAGGCGGGTGAGGTGGCCGAGGACGATCCGCTCGAGCGGGACCCCGTGGCGATCGTGGAGCCAGAGCAGCACGAAGTACGGGTCGCCGCCGGGTTCGAGGTGGACGGCGATCGGGGCCCCGGTGGCGTGGTGGGCCTCGGCGGCGGCCGTCATGACCAGGCGGGTGTGCGCGCTGCTGACGCCCACGTCGCACGCGACCTTGATCAGCCCGGCGCGGACGCCCTCGGGGGCGCCCGGGAGTCCGGTGGTCAGCTCGGTGACGAAGCGCTCGGCGAGTCCGTCGTACCGGGCGGACAGGTCACGGGCGTCCTCGGCGTAGTGGACCGCCTGGTGCATTCCGGTGGCGGCGACCACGTGAACGCCGGTCGTGCGCGAGTGGCGGGCGAGCGCGTCGGCGCCGCGTCCCATGCCGTGCGGGGTCCACTGGACGAACGCCCGGCCGCCGGCGGCGGCGAAGGCGCGCAACACGTCCTCGGCGGCGGCCGGGTCGTCGAGCTCCTCGCCGGGGAGCAGCGGGCTGCGGATGAAGAGGTGGTCGTGGGAGTCGGTGACGCCGAGCTCGGCGGGGTCGAGGTCGCCGAGGACCGTGCGGACGGCGGCGGTCACGCGTCCGTGCCCTTGTCCTGCGCGGGCGGTGCCGTCTGCGCGGTCTGCGCCGCTTGCGCCTCGGCGAAGGTCGCGGTGGCGACGCGCAGGCCGGCCAGGGCCTTGGGGACCCCGACATAGGGCGCCAGATGGACGATCACCTCGGTGATCTCCTCGCGCGTCATCCCGATCCGCAGGCTGTTGCGGACGTGGTCGCCAAGCTGCGGCTCGACGCCGCCGAGGGCGGTGAGCGCGGCCAGGTTAGCCACCTGACGGTCGCGCAGGGCGAGGCCGGGGCGCTGGTAGGTGCCGCCGAACAGGGCGGTGACGATCCAGTCGGCGAAACCCGGCGCCAGAGCGTCGAGGCCGCCGAGAGTCGAAGCGGCGGCCGGCCCCGCGAGGTCGGCGAGCATGGCGTAGCCGGCCTCGCGGTCGAGCGGGGCGGGCGCGAGGTCGGTGGGTGCGAGGGATTCGGGCGCGAGGGATTCGGGCGCGAGGGATTCGGGCGCGGTCGTCATGGGGTGGCGAATCCTTTTCACCAGTGGCGGCCGGCGGGCAGCCGGTCGAGTTCGGGCCGGGACAGGTGCAGCACCCGGTAGCGGGTGCCGGGCGCGTCGTCGGGGACTTCGCCGTGCCAGAGGGCGAGGTGGAGCAGCTCCCACCGGCTCGGGTCGACCGCGACGGCGGCGGTGTGCAGTGCGGGGTGGTCGGGCAGGTCGGCGAGGGCCTGCTCGACGGCCTCGGCGGGGTCGGCGGTCTCGGGAAGGCGGACGGTCCGGCGGGTGGCGGTGGCCGGTCCGGCCGGACCGGCAGGCACGGGCCCGCGTGCGAGCCCGGCGCCGAGCCAGTGCCTGACGACGGGACGGCCGAAGTCGGCGCAGAGACCGCGGAACCCGGGGCCCCAGAGGAAACCGTTCATGCCCTCGGCGGTCCGCCACAGGTAGAACGGCGCGTACTGGTTGACCGGCGAGCCGTCGCGCCCGCGTTCCCGGACCAGGTAGGCCTTGAGGCCCAGTCCGCGGTAGCCGTCGAGGAGGTGACCGCGCTCGGCGACACGCTTGCGGATGATCCCCATGTCGTAGTCGGCGGGGAGGGTGATCTCGTACTGCATGGCGTGCACGGGCTGCTCTCCTCCATGGGCGGGTTAGTTCCACGGGCGGCTTGGTCGGGGCGGGCGCTCCGGGCCTCGCCCGCGGTCCGGCTCCGGGCTCAGGCCGGCCGGTTCGTCTGGTCCGTCCGAGCGGTCCGAGCGGCCCGGTCCGTCCGGTGAGCCGCGAGCAGGGCGAGGGCTCCGCGGACGGCCTGTTCGAAGGGCTCGGCGCGGTCGGCCGCGCGGGCGAGCACGTAGCCGCCCTGGACGACGGCGACCAGCGCGGCCGCCGTGTCGGCCGGGTCGATGCCGGGGACGAGCTCACCCGCCGCCTGCCCCTCGGCCACGAGCCCGGCGATCCGTCCGCGCAGCCAGTCGAACGTCTCCTCGACCGGCGCCCGCAACTGCGGGTCGGCGATGACGTCCGGGTCCTGCGCCATCCGTCCGATCCGGCAGCCACGCAGCACGTCGCGGTCTCGGTGGAGGTAGGCGGCGATGCGGTCGTAGGCGCTGCCCGGGGAGACGAGGTCGGCCTCCGCGACGGCGCGCATCTGCTCGGCGCTGCGGCGCAGGGCGGTCGCGGCGAGGTCGGGCTTGCCGGTGAAGTGGTGGTACATGCTGCCCTGGCCGACGCCGGCGCGCTGCTGGATGGCTTTGGGGCTGGTGCCGACGTAGCCGCGCTCCCAGAGGAGTTCCTGGGTGCTCTCGATGAGACGGTCCTGGGTTGCCATGGGGATCACTGTACATACCAGTAGGTACAGAACGCCAGCGATTCCCCCCGGCGATTCCTGCGGAGCGGGACCGAACCCGTCCGCGGGACGACCGAGGGCCGTGCGCCGCCCCCCGGCGGCCACGGCCCCTCGCCCGCATTCCCTCGCCCGTTCGTCATCCCCCGCACCACCCGACGGCATACCGCCCTTGCCGGTGGCACACGTCACGTCACACCGCGTCATGCGCGGGCGAGAGCGGAGGCGGACGATGCAGGGGCAGGTGCCGTAGCGGCGGGCAGCACCAGGACAGGCGGCACCGGGGCGGGCGAGGCCTTGTTCCACGCGCACCGGCTGGCAAGATGTCCGCCATGAGCTACCTCGCCTCGGATGACCGCTACGGCTCGATGACCTACCGCAAGGCCGGGCGCAGCGGCGTGCAGCTGCCCGCCGTCTCGCTCGGCCTCTGGCACAACTTCGGCGACGCCCAACCCCTCGACGTCCAGCGGGCGGTGCTGCGCCGCGCCTTCGACCGCGGGATCACCCACTTCGACCTGGCGAACAACTACGGCCCGCCGTACGGCAGTGCGGAGCGCAACTTCGGGTACCTCTTCGCGCAGGACTTCCGCCCGTACCGGGACGAGCTGTTCATCGCCACCAAGGCCGGCTGGGACATGTGGCCCGGCCCGTACGGCAACGGCGGCAGCCGCAAGTACCTGCTGGCCAGCCTGGACCAGTCGCTCGAGCGGATGGGACTCGACTACGTCGACGTCTTCTACTCGCACCGGTACGACCCGCAGACCCCGATCGAGGAGACGATGGGCGCGCTGGACAGCGCGGTCCGTTCGGGGAAGGCGCTGTACGCGGGCATCTCCAACTACCCGGCCGAGCAGCACCGGGAGGCGGTGGCGATCCTGCGCGAGCTGGGGACGCCGGTGCTGATGAACCAGTCGGCGTACTCGATCCTCAACCGGTCCGTCGAGGAGGGCGTGCTCGATGCCGTCGGCGACACCCAGACCAGCCTGATCGCGTACTCCCCGCTCGCGCAGGGCCTCCTGACGGGCCGCTACCTGTCCGGCGACGTGCCGGCCGGATCGCGGATGTCGGTCGGGAAGTTCCTCAGCGAGGCGGCCCTCGACGGGGCGCGGCTGGAGCAGCTGCGGGCGCTGGCCAAGGTCGCCGAGAGACGCGGGCAGACGCTCGCCCAGCTCGCGCTCTGCTGGGTGCTGCGCGACCCGCGGGTGGTGTCGGTGATCATCGGCGCGAGCAGCGTCGCACAGCTGGACCAGAACATCGACGCGCTGAACGGCGGCCCGCTGACGGCGGAGGAGCTCGCGGAGATCGACGGACTGAGCGGGTGACAGAAGGCCGGTGACAGACGACAGATAACAGATTTCAAAATCTGTTATCTGTCGTCTGTTATCTGTTATCTGTTCTCCGTCAGCTGTCCCCGTCAGCTGTTCTCCGTCAGGCTCCGGAGCCGACGCCCCATCAGGCCACCGGCGTGTACTTGTAGCCGACCCGGCGCACCGTCACGATCGTGTCGCGGTAGGCCGCTCCGAGCTTGCGCCGCAGACGGGCCACGTGCACGTCCACCGTCCGGCCGTCGCCGACGTGGCCGTAGCCCCACACCGCGGAGACCAGGTGGTCGCGGGTGTGCACCCGCTGCGGGTGCTCGGTGAGGTGTGCGAGCAGCTCGAACTCCAGGTACGTGAGGTCGAGCAGCCGCCCGTCCACATAAGCGTTGCGCCGCTCGTTGTCGATGGTGATGCCCCGGCCCGCCGGACGGATCGGTCGGGCCGACGGCGAGCCGGCCGGGCCGACGGCCGCAGCCGCGCCGGCCGGGGTCTCCGCCGGCACCAGCACCAGGTAGCCGACCATCGGCTGCCCGGCCTGGTCGCCGAACTGCGCGCCGTACTGGGCGAGGAGGGTCTGCGGCAGCGTGCCCTGCGGCAGCGCCGCGACGACGCTCGCACCCTCCGGCAGCGCCGCCAGCAGCGACTGCGGCGGTGCCGGAGGCGCCGCGGCCGCAGCGACCACCGGGGCCGGCCGGGGCGGCAGCACGTGCGGCGGCACCGAACGCGCCACCCGGCCCTGGGAGTTGATGACCCCGGCCGGAATGGACGGAACGGACCGCGCGGACGGGGCGGATGGAGCGGACGAAGGAGAGGGACCGGACGGAACGGGCTGGACCGGGCGGACCGCGCGCAGGTGCGGGGTCGCGGTGGGCAGGGGCAGGGTGGCCGTGGAAGAAGAAGACATGGTGTGTCGCTCATTTCGCGCGTGACGGACGGGGTGGAGTCGTCTGCGCGTCGACCGGGCTACTGCCTGGGCTGATCCGGACGGAGGGTCCGGGATCCGGAGTCCGGAATCAGCGGGCGGAGGACCGGGACGCACGGGGCGAGCCGGGACACGTCTGGTCGAACAGGTGCGGCTGCCTCGAGGGCCAGAAGGGCTCCAGGTCACCGCGGCCGGATCGGCGCGAGCGGTCGTCACGGCCGTCCGCGCTTGCGCAACCGGCCGTGGGCGGGCGCCCGTTCGGCTGTCCGCCCGTCCGCCCGCTCGAGCGCCCGGACGGTGCGCCGCAGCGCGCGGCGGGAGTGGTCCCCGCGGAGCGTGGGCGCCCGGCGGCTCCGGGGGCGGGGGTGGGGAAGGCGAGGTTCACAGGTGGTCTCTCCGCGGGGCGGGCCTGATCGCCGGTCGCGGGCACGCCGGGTTCCGGGGTGCCGCTCCGGCCTGGTCGACGGGGTGACGGTGCGCCGGCCGGAGCGGCCGGGGGGGCCGCAAGCGGGGTCGGGCGTACCGGAAGGGGCCGGCCGGTCAGCGACAACACGCGCTGCAGATCAGCGCGTGGTCGATGTAGCGGCGAACGGTGAGCACCGGCCGGGCCGGGGTGCGGATGGACGCGGGCGTGGCCGCGGCGGTGTGCCGACCGACGGTCATCCTGCTGCCCTCCCCTGGATCCGTGTTCGGCGACGCGGGCTGCGGGCCGACGGTGCGTGATCGAATGGCCTGCCGCCGGACATGCGCCGACACCGACGCGCGTCCGGGCTCCCCGACGGCACGGCCGGGCGGCCTTCGTCCACAGAGCCTTCCACGCCGACCCGGTCTAGGCAACCTTCACCTTGCCGGACGTCCGTTATATGGACGCCGAAATGAGACAACGGTCCGAAGAGACGACTGCCGGAGCGGAAAACGGCGGGAAAGTGGCGGGAAGCGGCGGACGAAGGGTCAGGCCCGGGCGGCCGCACGGCGCGGCCGGGAGGCCGCGTGCTCGACGAGGGCGACCAGCAGGTCTTTCCCGTCCTCGCGAAGCCGCGCGTCGCACAGCAGCACCGGGATGTCCGGGTCGAGGTCGAGCGCGTCCCGCACCTCTTCGGGCGAGAACCGTTCCGTCCCGTCGAAGCAGTTCACCGCGACGACGAACGGGATGCCGCGCTGCTCGAAGAAGTCCACCGAGGGGAAGCAGTCGGCGAGGCGCCGGGTGTCCGCGAGCACCACGGCGCCCAGTGCTCCGCGCGCCAACTCGTTCCACACGAACCAGAAGCGGTCCTGCCCCGGCGTGCCGAAGAGGTAGAGCGCGAGCCCGGGCCGCAGGTCGATCCGGCCGAAGTCCATCGCCACCGTGGTGGTGCGCTTGGCCTCCACGCCCGAGGTGTCGTCCACCGGGCGGCCGAGCTCGCTCAGTTCCTCCTCGGTGCGCAGCGGGCGGATCTCGCTGACCGCGCCGACCAGGGTCGTCTTGCCCGCCCCGAAGCCGCCCGCGACGAGGATCTTGACCGCGACGGCCGGACCGCCGCGCCAGCGCGGGTCGGTGGCGTCGGGCCGGCGCGGGGCGGCGTCGGGGCCGGCCTCGTTTGCGGCGGGGTGCTCAGAGCGCACGGAGTCCATTGATCACGTCTCGCAGCAGGCGCTCGTCCGGCAGCTCGGCGAGCGGAACGGGTCGGGTGACGCTGATCAGTTCGGCGTCGTAGAGGTCGCCGAGCAGCACGCGGACGACGCTGACCGGCAGGTCGGTGAAGGAGCCGAGTTCGGCGACGGACAGCGGCTCGCGGCGGCACCAGGCCAGGATGGTCTGGTGCTCCGGGTCGAGCACGTGCGCGGGCACGGCCCCCGCGTCCGGCCCGGGTTCGGCGGCGGTGATCAGCGAGATGAGGTCGAACAGGCCGTCCTCGACCGGGCGGGTGCGGCCGCGGGTCATCGAGTACAGCCGCACCACCGGGCCGGCGTCGTCGTCGAACCAGCGGTCGTCGACCGGGGTGCGCGGCCGGAACAGGTCGACCTCGGACTCGTCCCCGGCCTCGTCCCCTGGCTCGTCCACGAACTCGTCCCCGGCCGTGCCGTCCGCGCCCGCGACGGCCACGGTGTCCGTGACCCCGACGTCCGTGACCCCGACGTCCGTGACCCCCGCGTCCACGGCCCTGGGGCTCGCTCCGTCCGTCGCGGCCACGGACCCGTCGCGCTCCGCCACCGCCTCCGCGTTCGGATCCGCCATCGAACCGATCATCTCCCCGGCGGCAGCGCGGTCTCGGTGCGCGGTTCGGCGGCCATGTGCTCGCCGACCCGCTTGACCAGCAGGGCCATCTCGTAGGCGATCTGGCCGATGTCCGCCTCGGCCTCGCTCAGCACGGCCAGGCAACTGCCGTCGCCGGCCGCCGTGATGAACAGGAACGCCTCGTCGAGCTCGACCATGGTCTGGCGGACACCGCCTACCTTGAAGTGCCCGCCGGCGCCCTTGGCGAGGCTGTGGAAGCCGGCCGCGACGGCGGCGAGGTGCTCGGCGTCCTCGCGCTCCAGGCCGCGGGAGGCCCCGGTGGCCAGGCCGTCGCTGGAGAGGATCACCGCGTGCCGCAGGGCCGCGACGCGTCCCACCAGGTCGTCCAGGAGCCAGTTGAGGTCCCCGGACGGCTGCGTCGAGATGGTCATGAATCAGTTCCTTCCGCTGGAGCGGGTGTTACGGGTGGTGCTGGTGGTGCCGATGGCGCCGGTCTGATCGGTCGGACGTGTCGTACCGGTCGTGCTGGTGATCCCTGGGCGTCCGCCCCGGGTCCGCCGGACGAACCGGATGAACCGGACACCCCGGAGGCACCGGCCGGACCCGGATGATCAGCCGGACCGGAGTGATCAGCCGAACCGGGCGGCGGCACCAGACGGACCGGCGGGCCCGCCGGCAGGCGCCGGGCCAGCGGCGCCGGGCTACCGTCGGACGGGGCCGGCAGGGCCGCCGGGGCGGGCGCCGGGCTGATCGCCCGGCGGGACGTGTCGGGCGGCTGCCAGACCGGGACGGACGCGACGGACGGCCGGGCCACGGGCGTCGCCGTCGGTTGGCCCGTCGGGCCCGAGGGGCCAACCGACGTCGGCCCGACCGACGGCGGCGCGGCCGACGACGACGAGCCGGTGGCGCCGCGGCCCCGGGTGAACCCGCGCTGGAAGGACGCGAACGTGGCCCGCGCCTCCTCCGGCGACCGCTCCCGTGCGCGCTCGGTCTCCCTGGCGGCCCGCTCGGCCTCCTGCGCCGCCCGGACGACCGGGTCACCCGACGATCGCGCGTCATCGGCGCGCCCGCTGCGGAGACGTTCCTTCATCTGTTCCTTGAGCTGTGGCGCGAGGTTGGCCTGACGAACGCGCCTGGGCAGTCCGCCCGGGGTCCGCGCACCGGAAGCCGCCTGCTCCCCCAGGACCGGCGGGGCCGCCGGCGCCACCGGGGTCTGCGCGGCCGCCGGGCTCTCCACGAGCACCAGGTCCGCGGGCCCGGCACCTGCGGCGCCCGCGGCCGGCAGGATCTCCGCCCGGCGGTGGCGCCCGGTGCCGTCGGAGCCGCCTTCCTCCCCACCCGGCGGAGGGACGAGCACCGGCCCGCCCTTCGTCCGCGACACCCGTCGCGGCAACCCGCCCGGCGTCCTGGCCGGCTCGGCCGCGGAGGGCCGCGGCCCGCCGGTGCCGCGGTGCCTCCCGCCCCCGGAGCCCCGTGCGGCGCTCACAGCCGCGCCCGACGTACCGCCCTCGGGACCCGGAACAGACACCTCCGGGGCCGGGCCCGACGGGCCCGCGCCGCCCGGCACCGCCACGAGGTCCCGCTGGCCGCGCCGGACCGTCGCCGCCGGACGCCGCCCGGCCTGCGACGGCTCGGCCGGCCCGTCCGTCGCCTCGGCCAGCAGCTCGCGCGGCACGAGCACGACGGCCGTCGTCCCGCCGTACGGCGAGGGCCGCAGGTGCACCCGGATGCCGTGCCGCCGGGCCAGCCGGCTGACCACGAACAGGCCCAGCCGGTCGGTATCGGCGAGGTCGAACTCCTGCTCCACGGCCAGGCGTTCGTTGATCTCGGCGAGCGCCGGCCCGCTCAGCCCGAGCCCGCGGTCGTCGATCTCCAGCGCGAAGCCGTGCGCCACGACCTCGCCCTGGACGGTGACCTGGGTGTTCGGCGGGGAGAACACCGCGGCGTTCTCGACGAGTTCGGCGACCAGGTGGGTCACGTCGGCGACGGCGCTGCCGAGCAACCCGGTGCCGGGGAGCGGCCGGACGGTCACGCGCGCGTAGTCCTCGACCTCACCGACCGCCGCGCGCACGACGTCCACCATCCGCACCGGCTTGCGCCAGGCGCGCCCCGGCGAGCCGCCCGCGAGGATGATCAGGCCCTCGGCGTGGCGGCGCATGCGCGTGGTGAGGTGGTCGACCTTGAACAGGTCCTCCAGCTCCGCCGGGTCCTCGGTGCGGCGCTCCATGGTGTCCAGCAGGGTCAGTTGGCGGTGCAGCAGCACCTGGCTGCGCCGGGCGAGGTTGACGAAGACGGCCGAGACGCCGCGGCGCAGCTCGGCCTGTTCGACGGCGGCCTCGACGGCGGCCCGCTGCACGGCGTTGAACGCCTGGCCGACCTGGCCGATCTCGGCCTGCCCGAACCGCAGTTCCGGCGCTTCGGCGGCGACGTCCACGGCCTCGCCGCGGCGCAGCCTCCGCATGACGGCCGGCAGGCGGGTGGTGGCGAGCTCGTTGGCGGCGTTGCGCAGGCCGATCAGTTCGCGGGCGAGGCCGCGGCCGATCCGGAAGGAGATGAGCACCGTCAGCACGATCGCGACCAGGCCGACCGCGCCGGCGATCCCGCCGCGCCACAACAGGCCGGTCGCGTACGACCGTTCGCGCTCGGCGATGCCGTCGGCGATGCGGGAGTTGACGGCGGCGAGGTCGCCGAGGGCGCGGTCGGCGGTCTCCCGCCAGGAGTCGCCGTTGATGGCCTGCGCGACGTTGGCGGGGCCGCCGGCGCCGACGAAGTCCGCCTCGGCGCGCACCAGTGCGGCCCAGGCGTCGCCGCCGCGCAGGGCGATGTAGTCGGCCTGGTCGGCGGGTTCGAGCTCGGCGATGTAGACGGTGTACAGCGCCTGCTGGTTGTGCAGGGCGTCCAGCGCGGTCTGGTACTGCTCGGCGGTGGGCCGGGCGGTGCCGGTGCGCAGGCCCTCCATCGCGGCGTCCTCCTGGGCGAGGTACTCGCGGGCGCGCACCAGCTCGATCAGGATCGTTCCCTGGCGCGGGAGTTGGCCGCTCTGTCGGGCGACGAAGGCGGAGCGGAAGCCGAACACCGGTTTGATCAGGTCGCTGTACTGGTCGAGCGCGAACTCCCAGTTGAGCGCCGAGCGGCCGACCTGGGCGCGCAGCGGGCCCATCTGGTCGGCGGCGGCGAGGATCTGCAGGAGGCGCCCGCGCTGGGCGGCGGAGAGCCTGCCGCCGATGCTGTCCTTCTTGTCGCGCAGGACGCCGAGGTCCCGGTCGGTGTCGGCCTTGGCGCGGTCGTAGGCGTCGCGGGCGGCGCGCGAACCCGGGTCGGCGAGGCGCTGGACGGCGGCGCGGCGCTCGTTCTGCAGGTCGGTGGCGTACTGGTCGGCGGGGGTGCCGAACTCCTTGTACGTACGGCTGAGCTCCAGCTGGCTCCAGACGTCTCCGGTGGTGGCGATGGTCGCGTACACCCACAGGGCGGTGAGCGCGACGATGGGCACCAGGAGCAGCGCGATGATCTTCGCGCGGATCGAGCTGCTACGCAGACGCATGGAGTCCTCGGTCGGGAAGTGCCAGGCGCGGAACGGGGAGGGTGGGCGGAGCGGGGCGAGCACGCGGGCGGTGGGGAGCCCGGGTCGGGGGTCGGGTACGGATCGGGCCTGGCCGGGGGCCCGGCCGCAGGTCTGCGAGAGCCTACTACGCCCTGACCACTCGTTCGAGGGTCGAATTACTCCTCGCCCCCACTTGCCCCGCACACGTCAGAACCGCGAGGGCCGCCATCGCCCCGCCACCGCCCCGGCACCGCCATCGCTCCGCCCCCGGCCGCACCCGCGTACGACGCTCTCCGTACGGACGTACGGCACTTTCCGTACGCCCTTGTGCCGATCTCGTCGTGTCTCCGACACAACCCTGGGCAGTCGCCGGACGATCCGATAGTTTCGGCTCCACGCCGGCCGCAAGTGAGATGCGAACCGGAGACCGAACCGGACGCGAAGGGGTCGCGCGCGGATCACCAGCAGGACGCGAGCAGAACGCGAGCGGATACGCAGGCCGGCACGGGAAACACGAACCGGGGAGGAACGTGCGCGAGTTCACCACCCCGGCCCTGGCCGTGCCCGAGGCCGCCGGAGGACTCGCCGACTCGCTCTACGACACCGCCGAACGCACCCCCGCCCTCCCCCAACTCGCCCTGCGCACCGCCGACGGCCAGTGGCAGGACGTCACCGCCCGCGAGTTCCGCGACGAGGTCCTCGCCCTCGCCAAGGGCCTGCTCACCCGGGGCGTGCGCTACGGCGACCGGGTCGCCCTGATGTCCCGCACCCGCTACGAGTGGACGCTCTTCGACTACGCGCTCTGGTCGATCGGCGCGATCACCGTCCCCGTCTACCCCACGGCCGCGCCCGAGCAGGTGCGCTGGATCCTCGCCGAGACCCAGGCGGTCGCCTGCCTGGTCGAGGACGAGGACGCCGCGATGACCGTCGGCGCGGTCTGCGACGCCCTGCCCGACCTCAGCGGCATCTGGCAGCTCGACCGCGACTGCGTCGGCGCGATCACCGAGGACGGGCGCGGCGTGCCCGACGCCCTCGTGCACCGCCAGCGCCTCGGCGTCGCCGCCTCGAACATCGCCACCGTCGTCTACACCTCCGGCACCACCGGACGCCCCAAGGGCTGCCTCATCACCCACGCCAACCTGGCCGCCGAGGCCGACGCCCTGCTCGGCGGCTGGAGCGACGTCTTCCGCGACCCCTCCGGCGGCCAGCCCTCCACCCTGCTCTTCCTCCCCCTCGCGCACGTCTACGGGCGCGCCGTGCAGGTCGCGGCGATGCGCGGCGGCTTCCGGATCGGCCACGTCCCCGAGGTCTCCACCGACGCCCTGCTGCCCGCCCTGTCCTCCTTCCGGCCCACCTTCCTGCACGCCGTCCCGTACGTCTTCGAGAAGATCTTCCAGCAGGCCCGGCGCACCGCCGAGGACGCCGGACGCGGCGAACTCTTCGAGCAGGCCCGGCAGGTGGCCGTCGACTGGGCGGCGGCCAGGGAGCAGAAGGTGTTCGGCCGCGGCCCCGGACCGAGCCCCCGCCTGCGGCTGCGCCACCTCGCCTACGAGCAGACCCTCTACCCGCGGCTGCGCGCCGTCCTCGGCGGCCGGGCGCGCAGCATCGTGTGCGGCGGCTCGTCGCTGCGCCGCGAACTCGCACTGTTCTTCACCGGCGCCGGCTTCCAGCTGTACGAGGGCTACGGGCTGACCGAGACCTCCGCCGCGATCACCGCCAACCCGACCGGGCGCCAGAAGCTCGGCACGGTCGGCCGGCCGATCCCCGGCGCCTCGGTGGCGATCGCGGACGACGGAGAGGTGTGGGTGCGCGGCGGGTCCGTGTTCGCCGGCTACCTCAACCACCCGCGCTGCACAGCGGAGTCGCTGCACGACGGCTGGTTCGCCACCGGGGACCTCGGCCACCTCGACGAGGACGGGTACCTCACCATCACCGGCCGCAAGAAGGACCTGATCGTCACCAGCAGCGGCAAGAACCTCGCCCCGGCCGCGCTGGAGGAACGGGTCTCGGCGCACCCGCTCGTCTCCCAGTGCCTGGTGGTCGGCGACGACCGCCCGTACATCGCCGCGCTGATCACGCTCGACCCGGCCGCCCTGGCGCACTGGCTGCGCACGAACGGACGCCAGCAGCTGGACCCGTGGGCGGCGCTCGCGGACGAGCGCCTGCACGCCGAGATCCAGCGCGCGGTGGCGGCGGCGAACACGGCGGTGTCTCGGGCCGAGTCGATCCGCGCATTCCGGCTGCTGCCGCGGGAGTTCGGACTCGACCAGGGGTTGCTGACGCCGTCGTTGAAGCTGCGGCGGGCGGCGATCGCCGAGCACTACGCGGCGGACATCGAGGAACTGTACGTCCCCTGACGTCTCGTCTTGTCCGTTTTGCCGCCGCGTAGTTGATACGGGCGGTTGACCGTTCCGTTCGGCGGGATTCCCTTGACGGACCGATTGGTCCAGTCCATTGTTTCTCCTCGGCCCGAGTGCGGCGCGCCACCTACCGCTCCCGCCCCTCGGGGAGCGCCCCGGTTCGACGGTTCCAACATTCGACGGTTCACCGTTTCGACGTTCCGACGGCTCGACGGCTCGACGGCTCGACGGCTCGACGGCTCGACGGCTCGACCGTCACCGCTCCCGTCACGCCCTCCCCACGGGCGTGCTTCCCCCACACGCAGGAGTCTTCCCGTGTCCCTGTCCGCGCACTTGTCCACGCGCCTGACGGCGCGCCTGTCCGCACTGGCGGCATCCGTGGCGCTCGTCGCCGCCGCTGCTCCGGTGGCGACCGCCGCCGCTCCCGCCTCCACACCCGCCGCCCCGGTCGTCAACCTGGTCACCAACCCCGGGTTCGAGCTGCCTGCGCCCAACCTGTCCGACTGGGGCGCCATCGCCGGCTGGAACTGCACGGGTGGCCCGGCCGAGGCGGCCGTCACCACCACCGCCGCCCCACACGGAGGCACCTCCGCGCTCACCGTCGCCCCGGCGAACGCGGACTCCACCGGCGAGTGCGCGCAGACCGTCTCCGTCCAGCCGAACACCACGTACACGGCCTCCGCCTGGGTGCGCGGCAGCTTCGTGTACCTGGGGGCGACCGGCACCGGCCACGACGTCGCCCCCGCCTGGACGGAGAGCACGGGCGGCGGCTGGCAGCAGCTCACCACCCAGTTCACGACCGGCCCGAACGCGCGCAGCGTCCGTCTCTACGTCCACGGCTGGTACCAGGAGGGCCCGTTCTCCGTCGACGACGTGCACGTCGACGGACCGGCACCCGCCCCGGCCACGCCCCTCGGGTCCGTGCCCACCACCGACAAGGTGGTCTTCTTCACCGTCGACGACGGCTGGACCCGCACCCCCGAGGCGGAGAAGTTCATCGCCGACAACCAGCTGCCGATCACGGCCTTCCCGCTGCCGATGCCCGCCGGCACCGACCCCGGTTTCTTCCAGCGCGTCACCGCCGCGCCCGGCTCCTCCATCCAGGACCACAGCGTCTCCCACACCGACCCCACCACGCTCACCCTCGCCCAACAACAGGTCGAGATCTGCGACGCCCGCGACGCCATGACCCGCGCCTTCGGCACAGCGCCGACCGTCTTCCGCCCGCCCTATTTCGCCTGGAACGCCGACACCCTGCAGGCCGCCGCCAACTGCGGCATGCGCACCGTCCTCACCGCCGACGCCGACTTCAGCTGGGGCACCTCCAACATCTGGCACCCGGGCGCCCTCCAGCCCGGCGACGTCGTCCTGATGCACTGGACCGACACCCTCGCCACCGACCTCCCCCGCGCCCTCGCCGCCGCCCGGGCCGCCGGCCTCAAGCCCGCCGGACTGATCGACTACCTGCACTGACCCGCTCGCCGTGCGCGGCCGCCCCCTCTCTCGACCCGAGCTTTCTCGACCCGAGCTTTCTCCGCCCGAGCTTTCTCCGCCCGGGGAAGGGGCGGCCGCGTCACTCGACTCGGCTGCTGATCTTGCTCGTTGACAGGGCACCTGCCGCGTGGCTCTAATGGGGGCGTGCAGCGCGGCGTCGGCCACAGAGCAGTGGGCCGGCCGGCAGCCGAGCCAGCACCTCACTCCGAGGGACGATGCGCGATGAGCACTTTCTCCGCTGCCCTGATCTGACGTACGCGGCCACCCGTGGTGTCCGCGTACGCGTGTGCTTCGCGGCGCTCGCGTGTGGCCTTGACTCCTCTACTCATTCGGAGACTTCACCACACACGTATGCCTATTTCCTTCAACCAGAATGTCATTGACGAGTTCCGCGCCAACGGCGGGAAGGTCGGCGGGCCGTTCGAGGGCGGCGACCTGCTGCTCCTCACCACCACCGGGGCCCGGTCGGGCCAGCCGCACACCGTCCCGCTGGGGTACGTCCGGGAGGAGGGTGAGCTCGTCGTCATCGCGTCGGCCGGCGGCGCGCCGGACGATCCACACTGGTACCGCAATCTGCTCGCCAATCCCGTCGTCCGGGTCGAGCTCGGCACGGAGACCTTCGACTCGATCGCGGTGCCGACGGAGGGAGCGCGGCGGGAGCGGCTGTTCGCCGCCGTCGTGCGGATCGCGCCGGGGTACGGCGACTACCAAGCCCGTACGGAGCGCGAGTTGCCGGTCGTCGTCCTGGAGCGACCCGAAACGCCCACACGGGAGGTGCTCAGCCTCGCCGACAAGCTGCTGGAGGCGCACACTTGGCTGCGGGCACAGCTCCGGTACGTCCGCGAGGAGGCGCAGGCGCACGTCGCGGGGCGGCGGGCGAGCCTCGGGCTCCAAATGCGGCAGCATTGCCTGGCGTTCTGCGAGGGGCTGACGCACCACCACCGGGGCGAGGACGCGGCGATCTTCCCGGCGCTGGCGCGCAGCCATCCCGAACTGGCCGGGACACTGGACGCCTTGGGCGAGCAGCACCGCGCCATCGGGAGGATCAAGGACGAGCTGGTCGCACTGTTGGCCGCGGTCGAGGCCGAGCAGCCGGAGCGACTGCGGGCCGACGTGGAACGGATGGCGGCGGAGCTGGAGGCCCACCTCGCGTACGAGGAGGCCGAGCTACTGCCGGCGCTCGCCGGGATTCCATTCCCGCCGGTGGGCTGAGCCCCCGGGGTGCGCAAACAGATGACAGATAACAGATTTCGAAATCTGTCATCTGTCATCTGTCACTTCTAACCCGTCAGGCGTCACCGGCCGGACGAAGCCCGTCGCCCGGCCGGTGGCGACCGTCAGGACTGGGAGAAGACCGGCAGGTACCCGTATGCCTGGCCCGAGGAGTTCGGGTGGTAGCTCTCGTCGACGGGCCACGTGGTGCTGTGGAGCCAGGTGTCCAGCGAGCCGCAGATCTCGTGCCCGCTGAAGACGTCCCGCACGTCGGCGAAGGTGAAGCCGGCGTTCGCGGCGCGCTTGGCGATGACGCCGTCGAGCACGTCGGCGGCCTCGTTGATGGCGGACCGCTTGGTGTCGCCGATGCCGAAGATGCAGCTGCCGCCGATCTGGTACAGGTGCGGGTACCCGAGGACCACGACGTGCGCATTGGGCGCCTTGGCGTGGATCGTCGAGTAGACCCGGTCGAGCTGGGCGGGCAGGGTGTTCTGGGCGTAGGCCTCACCGGCCGCGACCGAGCTGAGGCATGAGCTCTCGGAGCCGAGCACGCAGGTCTGCATGGTACTGGCGAAGCCGGCGTCATTGCCGCCGATGGTGATGCTGACCAGCGTGGTCGAGGAACTCAGGGCGGAGACCTGGCTGCTGAGGACGTCTCCGGTTCTCGCCCCCGAGCAGGCGACGAAGCTGAAGGAAGACGGCGAGTTGGCACTCTGCCAGAGGTACGGATAGGCGTTGGTGCTCCGCTTGCAGCTGCCGCTGTCGCTGAGGTAGCTGCCTGAGCCGACACCTGCGGAGTACGAGTCCCCGAGGGCGACGTAGTTGACGGCGTCCGCGCTCGCGGATGTGGCCGCGAAGAGCGTGGTGAGCGTGAGCAGCGCCGCTATCGCGGTGGCGGCCATGGCACGGGTGGGGCGCAGCATGAAACCTCCTGGCGTGATGTGGGTCACAGATTTGATACCAGGCGGTAGCAAGCTCGGGAAGCGGTCATGCCAAGGATATTGACGGTCAGTCTGACTACGCTGAAGTGAACTCCTCTTCACATAGCGCGTATCGGCGCTGCTCAGCGCCGGTGCACGCGTGCACGCACCAGGCGGACGCCGACGAACGCGCTTTGGCCGGCCTTAAGCGCGGGCTTGAGCCCGGTCTTGAGTCCAGACTTGGGTCCGGACTGGGTCCAGGCGTGCGTCGAGGCATGAGCGACGCGTAGAGCAGAGCCTCGAAAGGTGCTCAGAGAAGCACGCAGGGGTGCGCGGGTGGCCGACGACGAGCCTCAGTGCCCCGAATAGACGGTGCCTGGGAAGACCTCGCAGCCCTCCATCGGCAGTTCCTCGATCGTCTCGTTCGCGGCCGCGGGCACGCCGAACCACCGGACGGCGCACGTGACGGCCGCGCGCGCCTGACGCAGTCCCGGCTCGCCCCAGCCCAGGAGCTCGACCGCGAGCCCGGGCGCGACGAGCAGGCGCCGGTAGTGCCGGCCGGACGCCGGGTCGGCCGCGCTCGGGCCGACCGCCCGCAGCGCCGCGGCCATCCGTACCCGGGCGCACTCGTTCCCGCCGTTCGCGGAGCCGACCCGGTCGTAGAGATAGCCGAGGTAGTACGGCCGGCCGATCACGGCCTGGGCCTCCTCGGCGGCCTCCCTGGCCAGGGCGGAGGCCGGGTCGCCGGCGTCCTCCGGTTCGAGGGAGCCGCCGGGCAGCGAGCAGATGCCGTCCCGGGGGTTGACCAGGGTCAGCACCCGGCCGTCGGGGGCGAACAGCCACCCCCACGACTGCTTGACCGGCAGCCCCTCGGGCACCTGCTCGCCCGGTCGCCACGGCCACCCCGCGGAGGGACGCCGGCGCACCCTGCCGAGCAGCTCGGCGATCTCCGCGCTGTACTCGATCCGGCTCATGCGTCCCCCCTTCGGTGTCGGGCTCGGCCGGGACCGACGGGGCGCGGGGCGGACCTGCGGAGCGCGGTGCTGGGCGGAGCGGCAGGAGCGGCGGCGTGGGGTGCCGCGCACTCCTGCTGTTGATCTTTCCCGAAATCTTCCCCGAACAGGCGGTCGATGAACAGTCCCCAGCGCCGCTTGGTGGACGCGGAAGCCGAAATGCCCTGGTCAGCCCAGCGGCTCACCTCCGCCCTCGGCGCCGTCGTCAGGGCGCTCCCCGGCCCGGCCGCCCCCGGCCGAACCATCGCCGGGCGAACCGTCGCCCACCGGGCCCTCGCCGGGCGGAGTGCCGCCCACCGGGCCGTCGCCGAGCGGAGGGCCGCCCGAGCCGCCACCGGCGGGTCCCTCCCACGGCGCGGAGCGGCCCGGGAAGGGCGGAAGGGGGAACGGCGGCAAGGGGAATCCGGGCCTCGGGAGCACCCCACGCGGGAACGGCACGCCCCGCCCGACCGTGTCGGCCAGCTCGTCGAACACCTCGTGCGCGCTCATCGGCCGCAGCCGGCCGCGCACCAGCGCCCAGCCCCGCACCGGCGGCCCCTCGGGTCCGCCGTCGCCGTGCAGCAGCAGCGCGCCGTCGCCCGCGACGGCCACGCCCGCCGCCAGCGTCACGCAGAACGCCTCCGTGTCCCGGCCGCCCGGAAAGAGCATGCCCGCCTCGACGCACAGCTCGGCCGCCGCGGTGAGCTGCTCGCCGTCCTCCGGGCCGTGGCAGCGCAGCGTCAGGAGGTGGAACCCCTCGCCCGCGCCCTCGGCCAGCGCCACGAACACCGTCGTGGCGTACCGCATGACGGCCACCAGCCGGCGCTGCCCCGCGTCGTCGTCACCGACCGCCTCCAGGAGGACGGCGCAGGCGAAGGACATCCGCACCCTGGCCCGGTGGTCCTCCAGCAGCAACGGGACCAGCTCGGCCAGCGGCTCCCCCGCATAGACGAAGGGTTCGCCGGCGAGCTCGGGGTCGCCCGCGTACGCGACCCGGGCGGCGGCCGTGCCCGGGTCGAGGCCGAAGGCGTCGCAGTAGTCCGCGTAGTCCTCGGCCTCCATGACCCGCAGGTGCACCTCCACGCCCTGCCGGCGCAGCCCCCGCAGCAGGTCCTCCGTCAGCCGCAGGTACTCCCGGTGCGTGAGGCCGCCGAACAAGCCGTGCGCGGCCAGCCCGGCGAAGTCCGCGGCCCTCGCCGGGACCGCCAGGGCCACCGGCACCGGTGGCGGAGCCCCGCGCGCCCGGCCGCGGTGCCGCCTCCCCCGGGCTCCGGCCCCGCCACCGCCGTCCCCGCCGCCCGGCGGGCGCCCGCCGCCGGACCCGCCGGGCCCGGCGCCACCACGCCCGGGCGCGTTCGCCCGGGGCGCGCTCCGGCGAGGTCCGCCCGCGCGCGGCCCGTCCCCGCCGGGGCGGTTCGACCGCGCCGCCGACGGGCGCGCTCGCGACCGCCCGCGCGCCCTCCACGCACCACACGCTCCCGTGAGCGTCTCCGCGAGCGACCGCGAGCACCGCCCGTGGAGCAATCCCGACACCAAAACCCGCACCGACATGCCGTACTCCTCTCCCCGACTCTCCCCGACCCGCTCGGAGTCCTTCCGGCCGGCCACACCGACCGACCACGGACGGGACCGTCCGCGACGAGGAACATACACACCGTCACTGACAATCGGCCGTGCGCGACCGGTCGGACCGCCCCGGGACAGCCGGGTCCACAGTTCCGGCCGGGATTGTCGGTGCCGGCGGTTAGGGTCGGGGACCATGCGACTGCTGCATACCTCCGACTGGCACCTGGGGCGCTCGTTCCACCGGGAGAGCCTCCACGACGCCCAGCGCGCGTTCCTCGACCACCTGGTGGCGGTCGTCGAGGAGCAGCGCGTCGACGCCGTCCTGGTCGCCGGGGACGTGTACGACCGGGCGCTGCCGGGGCTGGAGGCGGTCGCGCTGTTCGACGACGTGCTGAACCGGCTGGCCGCACTCGACGTGCCGACGGTGTTCATCAGCGGCAACCACGACTCCGCCCGGCGGCTCGGCGTCGGCGCCCGGCTGATCGGTCGCGCCGGGATCCACCTGCGCACCGATCCGGGAGGGTGCGCCGACCCGGTGCTGCTGGCGGACGAGCACGGCCCGGTGGCGGTCTACGGGCTGCCGTACCTGGAGCCGACGCTCGTGCGCGAGGGCTTCGGGCTGGAGCGCGGCGGGCACGCGGCCGTGCTCGGCGCCGCGATGGACCGGGTCCGGGCGGACCTCGCCACCCGGCCGGAGGGCACGCGCGCGGTGGTCCTGGCGCACGCCTTCGTCACCGGCGGCACGCCCAGCGACAGCGAGCGCGACATCGCGGTCGGTGGGGTCGCGGCCGTGCCGGCCTCGGTGTTCGACGGCGTGCACTACGCCGCGCTCGGCCACCTGCACGGCTGCCAGACGCTCGCCCCGCACCTGCGCTACAGCGGTTCCCCGCTCGCCTACTCCTTCTCCGAGGCCAAGCAACGCAAGAGCACGTGGCTGGTGGACCTCGCCGCCGACGGCTCCGTCACCGCCGAGCGCGTCTACTGCCCGGAACCTCGACCCCTCGCCCCGCTGCGCGACACGCTCGAAGCCCTGCTCACCTCCGACACGTACACGAAGGACGAGCAGTCGTGGGTGCAGGCCACCCTGACCGACGCGGCCCGCCCGAGCGAGCCGATGGAACGCCTGCGCCGCCGTTTCCCCCACACGCTGCAGCTGCTGTTCGACCCCGAGGAGACGCCGGCGCAGCCATCGCAGTCGTACGCGGCCCGGGTCAGCGGGCGGGCCGATCTGGAGATCGCGGAGGGCTTCCTGCGGCACGTGCGCCCGGGCACCGATCCGGACGAGGACGAACTCGACTGGCTGCAGGCCGGGTTCGAGAGCGTGCGGCAGAGCTCCGAGCGGAAGGCGGACCTGCCCCGATGAGGCTGCACCGGCTCACCGTCACCGCCTTCGGCCCCTTCGCGGGTGCCGAGACGGTCGACTTCGACGCGCTCGCCGCCGGCGGGCTGTTCCTCCTGCGCGGCTCGACCGGCGCGGGAAAGAGCAGCGTGCTGGACGCGGTCTGCTTCGCCCTCTACGGCGACGTGCCCGGCAGCCGCCGGGCCAACCGCCTGCGCAGCGACCACGCCGACCCGCACCGCCTCACCGAGGTCCGGCTTGAACTGACGATCGGCGGCCGGCGGCTGCAGATCACCCGGCTCCCGGAGCAGCGGCGGCCGAAGAAGATCGGCTCCGGCACGACCGTCGAGCGGGCGCAGACCCTGCTTCGCGAATGGGCCGCGGACACCGGCGACGGCACCCCGGGCTGGCGGGCGCTCAGCAAGTCGCACCAGGAGGCCGGCGAGGAGATCCACCGGCTCGTCGGCATGAACCGCGACCAGTTCTGCCAGGTCGTCCTGCTGCCACAGGGCGACTTCGCGCGCTTCCTGAAGGCGGACTCGGAGGAACGCGGCAAGCTGCTGCGGCGGCTGTTCGACACCGAGCGGTTCCAGCACGTCGAGGCGTGGCTGGCCGAGCAACGGCGCGCCCAGGAGGTGGCCGTCCAAGCCGGTCGGCGCAGGCTGCGCGACCTCGCGAGCAAGGCCGAGCAGGCGGCCGGGCCCGGCGCCGAGCAGGCCGACGGCTGGGTGCCCGCCGACGACGACCGCGCCGAGCTCACGGAAGGCGTGCTCGGATGGGCGGCGATCCTGCGCGCCGGCGCGGCCGAGCAGCAGGCCGTCGCGGACGCCGCCCTCGCGGGCGCCGAGGCGGCCCACCTGGAGGCCCAGCGCGAGCGCGAGGCCGCCGAGGAACTGTCCGGGCGCCAGCAGCGCCACCGCCAGGCCCGCCAACGGGCCGAGCGGCTCGCCGAGTTCGAACCGGAGGTGGCGCGCGACCGGCAGCGGCTGGCGGCGGCGCAGGCGGCCGTCGGCGTGGAGTCGGCGCTGCGCCTGCGGGAGCACGCCGCCGAGGCGCACGGCCGTGCGCAGGAGGCCGAGCGCAGGCACCGGGCCGCGCTGGCCGGGGACGCCCGCGAACCCGCGACCGCGGGGCTCGGCGAGGCCGACACCGCCGGACTGGTCGATGCCGAACAGCGGTTGCGGGCCGAGGTGGTCCGTCTCGAGGCCGCCCAGGCCGACGAGCGGCGTTGCGTCGAACTCGCCCGGGAGCAGCGGGCCACCGACGAGGAGCGGCTGCGCGCCGAGGACCTCGCCGAGGAGGCCGAGGACTGGCTCGCCGAGTTCGACGGCCGGCTGGTCCGCCTCCAGGAGGAGCAGACCGCGGCACGCGAGGCCGGAGCCCGCGTCGAGCAACTGGACGCACGGCGCGTCGAGCTGGCCGCCCGGCTGAAGGCGGCCCGGGAACGAGACGGTCTGCGGGCCGAGATCACCGCTGCCGAACCCCACGTGCACGACCTGCGTGCAGCCGCCCTCGACGCCCGCGAGCACAGCCAGGACCTCCGCGAGCGCCGGCTGGTCGGCATGGCCGCCGAGCTGGCCGAGCAGCTGCGGACCGGCGAGGCCTGCCGGGTCTGCGGCTCGCCCGAGCACCCGGCACCCGCCCTGTCCGCCCCCGGCGAGCGCGTCAGCGCGGCCGACGAGGACCGGGCCCGCGCCGCCCAGAGCGCCGCCGAGCAGGCCGCGGAGGCCGCCGACCAGGCCCTCACCGCGCTGCGGGTCCGCGAGGCGACGGCCACCGGAGCGGCCGGACCGGACGACGCCCGCACCGTCGCCGACGCCCTCGCCGCGCTGGACCTCGAACACCACGAGGCCCTGCGGGCCGCCGAGGCGCTCGGCCGGGTCGAGCGGGAGATCGCCCGGCTCACCGACGACCGCGCCCGCCGCCACGACGAACTGCGCGAGGCCCGCGAACGCGGCGCCGTCCTCACCGACCGCCTCCAGGCCCTCGGCACCGAACAGCGGGAGTTCGCGGCCCGGGTGGCCGCCGCCCGTGGCGAGGCCTCCTCCGTCGCCGAACGGGCCGCGGTCCTCACCCGGCTCGCCGACGGCGTCGCGGCGGCGGTCACGGCGGTCCGCGCCCGCGCGGAGGCGGCGGCCAGGCTGGACGACGCCGAGGCCGAACTCGCCAAGGCCGCCGCCGCGGCCGGGTTCCCGAGCGCCGACGACGCCCTCGCCGTCCTGCTCCCCCGCGAACTACGCGAGCAGCTGGAGGCCCGACTGGACCGGCACCGCGCCGAACTCGCCTCCGTCGAGCGCGAACTCGCGCTGCCCGAGCTCGCCGCGGCCGCGGAGCGAGCGGACGTCGACCTGCCCGCCGCCCAGGCCGCGCTCGACACCGCCACCACACGGCTGCGCCACGCCCACGCCGCCCAGGCCGCGGCCGGCGAGCGCCGTACGGCACTGACCGCCATCGGTGCACAACTCGCCGCCCTGGCCGAGGAACTGGCACCGGCGCTGGTCCGCTTCGAGCGGATCAACCGGCTCGCCGCGCTCGCCGCCGGCACCTCCACCGAGAACCGGCTGCGGATGCGCCTGGAGTCCTACGTCCTGGCAGCCCGGCTGGAGCAGGTGGCGGCGGCGGCGAGCGACCGGCTGGTCCGGATGTCCGGAGGCCGCTACACCCTCGTCCACAGCGACGACCGCGGCACCGGCAACAAGCGCTCGGGGCTCGCCCTGCGCGTCGTCGACGCGTGGACCGGCACCGAGCGCGACACCGCGACCCTCTCCGGCGGCGAGAGCTTCTTCGCCTCGCTCGCCCTCGCCCTCGGCCTCGCCGACGTCGTCACCGACGAGGCGGGCGGCATGCCGCTGGACACGCTCTTCATCGACGAGGGCTTCGGCACGCTCGACGAGCAGACGTTGGAGGAGGTCATGGACGTCCTCGACGGGCTGCGCGAACGCGACCGGGCCGTCGGCATCGTCAGCCACGTCGCCGACCTGCGCACGCGCATCCCGGCCCAGTTGCTGGTCCGCAAGGGGCGGCACGGATCGACGCTCGCCCTGGCCGGGCGGGAGGACGCCTGAGGCCCGTCCTCGGGGCGGCCTCAGCCCGAGCAGGCGATCCGCTGGGCCTGCTGCCAGGCGCAGACCGGGCAGAGCGTCGTACCCGGGTGGTCGGCGGGCAACTCTGTCGGCTCGCCGCACAGGACGCAGTCGGCACGCGGACCGGTCACCGCCGGGTCGTGCACCAGGGCGGCCCCGGCACCATCAGCAGGGGGCAGCGCGCAGACGGCCGTGTCCTCATGCGTCTCCGTATCGCTCATGTCGCCTTCCTACTCCTCGTGCCTGGTGTGCGGCAAGGCGGGGAGACGGCAGGTGACGGCTGGCAGGCGGGCGGGCGACAGACGACGGCGAACAGATGACAGATTTCAATATCTGTTATCTGTTCGCTGTCATCTGTCGCCCCCCGTCTCCCGCCGAGCGCCACCCGTACTCCTCAGCCGCCCCTCAGCCGCCCCTCCCCCGCCGCCATCCACCCCCGAGTACCCCCGCTACGGTGACCCCATGGGCCGAGATCTCCACCAGCGCCTCACCGCCGCCCGTGCTGCCGCACCGACGTATCCCGAGGTCGGGGCCACCCGGGGCGGGCCGCTCCCCGCCGGGTACGCGCACCTGCGCCGCCGAGTGCACCTGGGCCACGGTCCCGACGTGCTGGAGCGGGCCGGCCGGTACGTCCTCGGCTGGGGAAGTCAGCTGGGCACCGGCTTCGCCGTCCATCCGCACGCACCCGCCGCCGAAGGGGCCACGGTCCTACTGCGGATCGCCCTGCCCGCCAGCCGGTGGCCGCGTCTCGTCATCCCGTGCCGCGTCGTGTGGACGGTGGCCGAGCCGGACCGGATCGGCTTCGCCTACGGCACGCTGCCCGGCCACCCCGAGTGCGGCGAGGAGTCGTTCCTGGTGTCGATGGACGCCGACGGCGAGGTGTGGTTCGAGGTGGCCGCCTTCTCCCGGCTCGCCGCCTGGTACGCCCGCCTGGGCCGTCCGGTCGCGGCGCTGTGCCAGTACCTGGCCATCGAGCGCTACCTCGCCGCCGTCGCATCCAGCGTCTGACGCCCGCTCAACCGCCCAGGAAGGACAGCCGCACGGTCCGGCGCGGATTGTCCCCGTTCGTGTCGACCAGGACGACCGACTGCCAGACTCCGAGCGCGAGTTGCCCGCCGATCACCGGCAGGGTCGCGTGCGGGGCGACCAGTCCGGGCACCACGTGGTCCCGCCCGTGGCCCGCGCTGCCGTGGCGGTGGCGCCAGCGGTCGTCGGCGGGAAGCAGGTCGCGCAGGGTGGCGAGGAGGTCGTCGTCGCTGCCGGAGCCGGTCTCGAGGACGGCGATGCCGGCGGTGGCGTGCGGGACGAAGACGTTGAGCAGGCCGTCGCGGCCGGCGGCCCGCTCGGTCAGGAACGAGGCGCAGCGGTCGGTGATGTCGAGCGCGACCTCGCGGCTGCCGGTGGTGATCTCGAAGGTGGTGGTCTGGAAGGGGCTGGTGGGGTGGGAGTGGATGTTGTCCGCCATGGGCGCCATCCTGCCGGAAGCTGTCAGCTGGTTGGCGCAAGCGCCACCGGAACGGACACCCCGCGCCCAAGGAGTTCCCGGCCGAGGGACACTCCCCGGCCATCCGAAGCTCATCAGCCCCCCGGACCTCCCCGCAGGCCCCCAGGTACGACGAAGACCCGACGGTCCTCGTGGTCCGCCGGGCCGGGTGCCGGGGCGCGGGTCGGTCCGGAGGCCGTGAGGCCCCGGGTCCTAGCCGCGACTGCCGAACAGGCTCCGCCGCAGCCGGCGCAGGGGCGCCAGCAGCGACACCCGTACGTGACGGCGCGGCGACGCCGGGGCACTGGCGCCGCGCGGCGTCAGCTCCCTTATCAGCCCGAGCGCCTCGGCGGTGTCCACCGCCGGGACGGCGGGCGCGCCGAGCACGGCCAGGTGTCGTTCGATCCGTCGGCCGGTCGCGCCGACACCGCACTGGATCGCCGGCACACGGGGCCGAGTCCGCACTTGCATGTGTTCCATCAGTTTTCCCACCCCTACGAGGCGCCAGGGCCGTGAGGCGAAGACTATCCGTGACGGACGGCCTTCGCGCAACCGTCCATGGTGTTGTGCCACCGTATCGTGCGGCGTCAACTGACGATGCACCAGGGGCCACCCGGACCGGTCACGACTAGGCATCAATGATGGGTGCACGACCGGCCGCGCGTCAGCGGTTTCCGGAGGTACGGACCCGGCGCCCGGTCGCGAGGCACGCGCCCGCGCACGGGATCATCGGGGGCACCCGGCGGCGCGGACGGTATATAGGGGTCGCGAGGGGACGGCGGAGAGGCCACGGGACCGGGGCCGAACAACTAGGGCCGGACAGGGGCGGGAGGGGGCCGGACAGGGGTCGCCTCGGAGAGCGGACCACCGGCACCATGGTTATCACCCCACCGGGGCGATCACCGAATTGGATCATTCATGAAGTGAACACATTCGAGGGATTGACTCCGGGGAAACCTCCAAGCAATATCTCCTTCTACGCACAGGGCTCGCACGTTGCCCAACTGCGTGTTCGAATGATGAAGGACTCCGGCTCCCCCGAGCCACTGCCCGGCCGCCTCGACGCTGCGGTGGCCAGGCTCGGACGGGTGCCCGGACCGGCGGCCGGCCGTAGAGGGTCGGCCGGGCCGCCACCAGGCTGCCGGTGCCGCCCCCATCAGGGCCCGGCACCGGCGGCTCCGGCTCAGGCTCCGGCCCCAGGGCCGAGCCCCGCCCACCCCGTCCGCAACCGCGCCGGAGCCCCTCCACCCCCGACTGAAGCCCAGCTCAGAGGTCACGTCCGGGCGGTCGGTAGACTCGGCCAGCGTGTCACTCCTCCTCAGCATCGTGCTCCCGGTCCACGGCGTGGAGCGGTTCCTCCCGCGCTGCCTCGACTCGATCCTCGGCGACACCCCCGCCGCGGAGTCGCGCTTCGAGGTGATCGCGGTCGACGACCTCTCCCCCGACGGCTGCGGCGCGATCCTGGACGAGTACGCCGCCCGCGACCCGCGCCTGCGGGTCCTGCACCTCACCGAGAACCAGGGCCTCGGCGGCGCCCGCGCGGCCGCCCTGCCGCACGTGCGCGGCGAGTACGTCTGGTTCGTCGACAGCGACGACTGGCTGCCGGAGCGGACCGTCAGCGTGATCCTGGACGAGGTGCGCCACGAGGGCCGCCAGGCCGTCCCCGCCGACGTGCTGATCACCGACTTCACCCACGTCTACCCGGACGGCGCGACCGAGCCCAACCCGTGGCGCCACGTCCTGCTCGGCTCCCCGCTCGTCGAGGGCTGCACGCTCGCCGAGCACCCGGCGCTGTTCCAGACCGTGATGTCCGTGTGGAACAAGGTGTTCCGCCGCGCGTACCTGGAGGACCTCGGCGTCGCGTTCGGGCGCGGCTACTACGAGGACATCTCGGTCACCTACCCGGCACTGCTCGCCGCCGAGCGGCTGCGCTACGTCGACCGCCCCTGCTACGTCTACCGCCGCAACCGGGACGGCGCGATCACCGCGACCGCCTCCCCCAAGCACGCCGACGTGTTCGCCCAGTACGACGCGATCTTCGCGTTCCTCGACCGCCCGGACCGCCCCGGCCGGCCCGTCCCGACGTCGCTGCGCACACTGGTCTTCGACCGGACCGTCCGTCAGGCGCTCAACGTCTACGACACCCCGGGGCTCGTACCGGTCGAGCGGCGCAAGGACTTCTTCCACGGCATCTCCCGGCACTTCGCCCACCACCGCCCGGACGGCTACCAGTTCCCCGGCGGCGTGCGCGGCGTGCAGTACCGGCTGGCGGCGCGCGGCGCGCGGATCGCGTACGCGGAGCTGCGCCGCACCGGGCGCCTGCCGCGCGAACTCAAGCGCAGCGCACGGGCGGTGGCGCCGGCGGTGCGCCAGGGGGTGCGCAGCGGCGCCCGGTTCACCGCGTACAACGCGTTCCGCCGGCTGCCGCTGGACGACAACCTCGCGGTCTACGCGGCGTACTGGCACCGGGGTTACGCGTGCAGCCCGGCCGCGATCTACGAGAAGGCGAAGGAACTCGTCCCGGAGATCCGGGGGGTGTGGGTAGTGGAGAACCGCGCGCAGGGCGCGGCCATGCCGGCCGGGGTGCCGTACGTGATCGTCAACACCCCCGCCTACCTCAAGGTGATGGCGACCGCCCGGTACTTCGTCAACAACGTCAACTTCCCGCACACGATGGCCAAGCGGCCGGGCACGGTGCACGTCCAGACCCAGCACGGCACGCCGCTGAAGGCGATGGGGATGGACCTGCGGGACCGTCCGGAGGCCGCCGGCGGGATGGACTTCGACCGGCTCCAGGAAGCCGTCGACCGCTGGGACTTCCTGGTCTCCTCCAACCCGCACACCAGCGAGCACTTCGCCCGTGCCTTCCCCGGCCGCTACGAGATGCTCGACACCGGCTACCCGCGCAACGACCGCCTGGCCAACGCCACCCCGGACGAGGTGCGGGCGATGCGCGAGCGGATCGGTCTGCGCCCGGGTCGCACGGCCGTGCTGTACGCGCCGACGCACCGCGAGGGCCAGGGCGGCTACGTGCCGCTGCTGGACGTGAAGGACCTGGCCCGGAGGCTCGGCCCGTCGTACACGCTGCTGGTGCGCACGCACTACTTCCACACCACCGGTCCGGGGGACCTGGACGCGGGCGAGGACGCGGCGGAGATCGTCGACGTCTCGGCGCACCCGGCCGTCGAGGACCTCTACCTGGCGGCGGACGTGCTGGTGACGGACTACTCGTCGATGATGTTCGACTACGCCGTCCTGGACCGGCCGATCGTCGTGTTCGCGCCGGACTGGGACGAGTACCGGCGGGTGCGCGGCGTGTACTTCGACCTGTTCGCGGAGCCGCCGGGCGCGGTCACGGTGGACGCGGACGGACTGGCCGAGGCGCTGCTCGCGGGCGACGCGGACCCGGCGGCACGGGCGCGGTTCCGGGAGAAGTTCTGCCCGTGGGACGACGGCGGGGCGGCGGAGCGGGTGGTGCGGCGGGTGTTCCCGGTCTCCGGCTGACGGACGGGTGGCGGAGGAGTGGGAGAACGACTGACAGCCGACGGATAACGAATAACAGATAACAGATTTCGAAATCTGTTATCTGTTATCTGTCAGCTGTCAGTCGTCGGCCGTCAGCCGCCCGCCCGCAGGCCCGGCGTCCGACCGGGCCGGTGCCGCCGATACGGCGACCGGCCCCGTCGTGGCGGGCTCAGCCCCGGCGGGCGGCCAGGAACTCGTCGAAGGTCAGGAAGCCCTGGTGGTGGGTGTCCATGGCGTGGACGAGCGCCTCGGCCATCGACAGCGTCACGTCGTGGTCGCCCATCTCGTTCGCGACCAGCGCGTACTCGGCCGGAGTGATCTTGCCGTCGCCGTTCTTGTCGAAACGGTCGAAGAGCGCCTTGATCTCCTCGGTGCTCTGCATGGTTGCCCTCCTGGGAACTGCGGGTTGTGCGGTGTTCGGACGGGCGTACCCTACCCGTCCCGGACGCACCGTCCGTGGCGCGGGCCACGCACTCGGGGAGTGGACGGGCGGCGGGGCCGGTGGCGTAGTCTGCGGAACCGATACCGGCCCGGGCACCTCCCGGGCGCTCGTTCGTCCAGGGAGGGACCATGCTCGATCTCGTCACCAGGCTGGTGCTGAAACCCGTCTCGCGCGGCATCTGGCGGCCGGTCATCGAGGGTGTCGAGAACGTGCCGCGCAAGGGCGGGGTCATCCTCGCCAGCAACCACCTGTCGTTCATCGACAGCGTGGTGATCCCCCTGACCGCCCCGCGCCGGGTCCACTTCCTCGCCAAGGCCGAGTACTTCACCGCCCCGGGCCTCAAGGGCCGCCTCTCCAAGGGCTTCTTCGAGGCGATCGGCGCCGTGCCGGTCGAGCGCGGCACCTACCGCTCCGCCCAGGCCTCCCTGGAGTCGGCGCTGGAGATCCTGGAGGACGGCAAGGCCTTCGGCATCTACCCCGAGGGCACCCGTTCGCTCGACGGCCGCCTCTATCGCGGCAAGACCGGCGTCGCGTGGCTCGCGCTGACGGCGGGCGTGCCCGTCGTACCGGTGGCGCTGGAGGGCCCGGAGCAGATCCTGCCGGTGGGCAAGCGGGTGCCGCGCCTCGAGAAGGTGACCGTCCGCTTCGGCGAGCCGCTGCACTTCGACGACCTGCACGGGCAGGCCCGCTCGGCCAAGGCCCGCCGCCACGTCACCGACGAGGTGATGGCGGCGATCCAGCGACTGTCCGGCCAGGAGGTCGCGGAGGGCTACAACGAGGCGCCGAAGGCGGCCTAGCCGCGGCCCCGGATCTCGAAGGCCGCGCAACGGCCGGTCAGACGCGCCCCAGGACCGCCGGTTCCGGGGCGTCCGGCGCCTGGGGCGCCTCGCGGCGCAGCAGGGCCGCGTACCGACCGTCCAGCGCCACCAGTTCGTCGTGGGTGCCGAGTTCGACGACCGCGCCGTGGTCGAGGACGGCGATCTGGTCGGCGCCGCGCACGGTGGAGAGCCGGTGGGCGATGGTGATCGTGGTGCGGCCGGCGGCGAGGGTGTCGACGGCCTCCTGGACGGCGCGCTCGGTGCGGTTGTCGAGCGCGCTGGTGGCCTCGTCGAGGATCAGGACGGGCGGGTTGCGCAGGATCGTGCGGGCGAGGGCGAGGCGCTGCTTCTCGCCGCCGGAGAAGCGGTAGCCGCGTTCGCCGACCAGGGTGTCGTAGCCCTCGGGCAGGCCGGCGATGGTGTCGTGGACCTGGGCCGCGCGGGCGGCCTCGACGAGTTCGTCGTCGGTGGCGTCCGGCTTGGCGAAGCGCAGGTTCTCGGCGACGGAGGCGTGGAAGAGGTACGTCTCCTGGGAGACGACGCCGACGGCGCGGGCGAGGGTGTCGAAGGAGAGGTCACGCACGTCCTCGCCGTCGATGGTCACGCGCCCGCCGGTGACGTCGTAGAGCCGGGGGACGAGGTAGCTGAGGGTGGTCTTGCCGGAGCCGGTCTCGCCGACCACGGCGAGCGAGCTCCCGGCCGGGACGGTGAGGTCGATCCCGGTGAGCGTGGGGCGCTCCTGACCGCCGTCGTAGCGGAAGTCGACGCCCTCGAAGCGGACCTCGCCGCGGATGCGGTCCAGGGTCACGGGCCGCGGCCGTTCGGCGATCTCGACCGGCAGGTCGAGGTACTCGAAGATGCGCTGGAACAGCGCGAGTGAGGTCTGGACGTCGACGCCGGTGGAGAGCAGGCCGACGGTCGGGCGGAACAGGCCCTGCTGGAGCGTGGTGAAGGCGACCAGGGTGCCGACCGAGACGATCGGCGCGCCGCCGGCGGCGGTCAGTCCGGCCGCCCAGTAGATGACGGCGGGCATGGCGGCCATCACGATCTGGATGGTGTTCATCCGCCAGCGCCCGGCCATGCTGGCCCGCACCTCCAGGTCGGCGAGGCGGTCGGACTGCTCGGTGAACTCCCGCGCGAGGGAGCCGGAGCGGCCCATCGTGCGTCCGAGCAGGATGCCGCTCACCGACAGCGACTCCTGGACCGCCGAGCTCATCGCGGCCAGCTGCTTCTGCCGCTCGGTGGTGATCTTCTTGCGTTCGTTGCCGACCCGGCGGCTGATCCAGACGAACAGCGGGAGCAGGAGCAGCGAGACGACGGTCAGCCGCCAGTCGAGCGCGACCATCGCGACGACGGAGGCGACGACGGCGGTGAAGTTGGAGACCAGGCTGGTGGCGGTGGACGTCACCGTGGACTGCATGCCGCCGATGTCGTTCGCGATCCGGGACTGCACCTCGCCGGTACGGGTGCGGGTGAAGAAGGCGAGGGACTGGCGCTGGAGGTGGCCGTAGACGGCGGTGCGCAGGTCGTGCATGACGCGCTGGCCGACGGTGGTGGAGATCAGCGTCTGGAGGACGTTGAACACGCTGTTCACGACGGCGGCGGCGATCATGCCGAGCACGAGCAGGCTCAGCAGGCCGGTGCGGCCGTGCGGGATCGCGGTGTCGAGGACGGCGCGCAGCAGGAACGGCGAGACGACCGAGACGACGGCGGAGGCGCCGACCAGCAGTCCGACGGCGGCGAGGCGACCCGCGTAGGGGCGGAAGAGGGCGAGGATGCGCCGCCACTGCGCGGGCGGGCGGGGCTCGCCCTCGTCGCGCGGGGGCGGGGTCCAGTCGATTCTGTCGGGCCTCAAGGGCGGACCTCCGGGGGTTTGGCGGTCGGGCAGCCGACAGCATAGCGAGAATGGCTCATAGTTAGACAAGCTAATAGTGAGGGTAGCTCTATTCCCGCTGCCCGCCCCGCGTCCCGTCCGCCCACGCCGCCAGTGTGCTGCGGCCGGACGGGAGCCGGCCACCCCCGGCCCCGCCCGGCCGACCACCGCCCGGGCCCTCAGTCCGTCCGGTAGGTGCGCGCCGCCTTGGTGGAGAGCCCGCCGAGCTTCCCGGACGGCAGCACCCGGGCCAGCGCCACCGCGGCCTTGTACCGCTTACCCGGCACCGACACCGACCGGCCGCGCCCGAGGTCCCGCAGCGCCTCCTCCACGACCCGCTCGGCCGAGAGCCAGGACCAGGACGGGATGTTGCCGGTGCCCATGCCGGCCCGCTCGTGGAACTCGGTCCGCGTGAAGCCCGGACACAGCGCCATCATCCGCACCCCGCTGCCGCCGAGGTCGCGCAGCACCCCCTGGGTGAAGCTCACCACCCACGCCTTGCTCGCGCCGTACGTGCCGCGGGGCAGGAAGGCCGCCACGGAGGCGACGTTGATGATCGCCCCCCGGCCGCGGTCGCGCATCCCGGGCAGCGCCGCCGCCGTCAGCCGCAGCACCGCCTCCACGTGCACCTTCAGCATGTCCAGCTCGTCCTGGAGCGGGACGGTCAGGAAGGCTCCGCGATTGCCGAAGCCCGCGTTGTTGACGAGGAGGTCCACCGGGCGGGCGGCGTCGGACAGCCGCGCCTCGACGGCGCCGATGCCCTCGTCGGTCGCGAGGTCGGCGGTCAGCACCTCCGTCTCGACGCCGTACGTCCCCTGCAGGTCGGCGGCGGTGCGCTCCAGGCGCTCGGTGTCGCGGGCCACCAGGACGAGCCGGTAGCCGCCGCGGGCGAGCCGGCGCGCGAACGCGGCTCCGATGCCGGCGGTCGCGCCGGTGATCAAGGCTGTGGTCATGCCCCGACCGTACCGACTCGCCGCGACCGGGCCCACACCCAGCGCAACGTCCCTGCTCAGCGGACTGCGGATGCACGGGCCCGGCCCGGCTCGTAGGGTCGGACAGGGGCATCACCCAACCGGGTGATGACATCCGCGCGAGGAGGCATGCCTGATGCTTACTCAGTTCCGGACCGAAACGGCCCCGGTGTCACCCAGCGCGACGCCGACCGAGGCCGTGACACTCGCGAGCCTGATGGTGGAGGACGAGGCCGTCGTGACCGACGCGCCCACGTACCGCCCCGAGGCCCTGGGCGCGGTGCTGCTCCTGCTCTCGCCCAAGGAGCCGAGCCCGAAGCGGCCCGCGGAGCGGCCGAGCCGGTAGGTCCGCCGACCGGTGGATCCACCACCACGGCACCCACGACCTTCCGTAACTCACCTCACTCCCGCAACTCCCGCACCTTCTGTGACCTCTTGTGAGTCCGCACGTTCCCGTGTGGACCGTCGAGCGTCCCGGGCTCCGGAAGGAGGACCAGCACACCATGCCATTCGCCGGGACACCACTGCGCGACGAGTACGCCGCGGCCGTCGAGCGGATGGCCCGCCGGACCCTCGACGCCATCCAAGGCGCCGGGGGTGCGGCCTCGCTCACGGAGCCGGACGGGCTGCTCGCCTCCTTGCTGACCGACCCGGACGGCTCCGTGCCCCGGCCCGTACTCGCGGCGGCGCGCGTGCTCGGACCGGACTTGTTCGCCCCTCAACTCCTCGACTCCCGCGCTCGCTTGGACGACGCGGCGGCTCGGCTGCTGGCGGAGGCCCGACGGGTCTTCCCGGCCGGCGACTCACCCCCGGCCGGCGACTCGCCCTCGGTCGCCGACGACTCTCGCCCCGCCGCCGATGACGCGAACCACCTCGTGATCGCCTGGCAGGACTGGGCGGCCTCCGCACTGCTCGCGCGCACGCCGTACGGCGGCGAGGCCGCCCCGCCTCCTGCCGCCGTGCCGCGACCGGGCCCCCGACCGGGCTCGCCCCCGGACCCGGGCGACTGGCAGGGGTGGTCCGTCCGCATGGCGCAGTTGTCCGTGCTCGCCCTGCCCGGCCTCGACGGGCCCGTTCACGAAGTCGCCCGCACCCACACCCTCGGCCTCGCGCGCGGCACCGCCCGCTCGATGCTGCGCCGGGACCTCCGCACGGCCACCCGGCTCGCCCGCTGGCTCGCGTGGGCGCGGGCCGAGGGCCGTCCGCTGCGGCTGGAGGTCGGGCCCGTGCTTGACCGGATCCGCCTGACCGGCGACGGAAGCGCCCGTACGCTCCTCGAACTCGCCATCGCCGAGCGCCTGTTGAAAGGACCGGCGGAGCCGGGCAGCCAGAGGACGGCACCATGAGGACGGCACCATGACGGCCGACACGCGCGTGCTCGCCACCGCGCAGCGCCTCGGTTCGCGCGCACTGGACTGGTTGGACGCCGGCCGCCGCAACGGGTTCAACAGGCTCCCCGACAACACCGTCGTCGACCTCGCCAACCCCAACGACACCTACAAACCACTCGGCGAACTCGCCCTCGCCGCCTCACTCGTGCTGCGCGACGGCGTCACCGGCCCCGGCGACACCCGCACCGCGCGCGACCTCCTCGACTTCGCCTGGGAGCAAGTGCGCGAGGGCGACCTCCTGTACGAACGGCAGCTGCGTCACCTCACGATGACCGACCCCCTGGAGACGTACGCCCACTTCGCGCGCGCCGGCTTCCGGCACGGCGCGATGGAGGAACTCCTCGACTCACTCGGCCGGTTGCGCGCGGTCCACGCCGTCGAAGTCGAACCCAACCGGCGGCTGGCCGTCGCCAACGCCCGCCGGATCGTCGGACTCGCCGACCGGCCGGACTGGCCGGCGCTCGCCGCCGCCACCTGGCTCGGCGCCACACCGGAGCCGTGGGCCGTCGACTGGATGACCGCCTACCGGATCACCCACACCGTCTTCCACCTGACCGACTGGGGCGCCCGCCCGGACGGCCTGGCGGAACCGGTGCACGCCTACGTGCGCGACTGGCTGCCCGTCTGGCTCGACGTCTGGCTGGAGATCGGGCAGTGGGACCTCGCGGCCGAACTGCTCGCCGTCGACGCGTGCATCGGCGAGCCGGCCACCGGACGGCAGGGCTGGGAGGCCCTGGCCACCGCGCAGCACGCGGACGGGCTGCTGCCGCGCGACTCCGAACCGGTCGACGAGGACCCGGAGCAAGCCTTCCGGGACCACCAACACACCGCCGTGGTGGGGGTGGTGGCCGCCACCGTCACGCTGTCCCGGGCCCTCGGCGGCACGCCGGTGGCGACGTGAGCGGGGCGGACGGGAAGCTCCCTACCCTGGTCGAGGCGGCCGCCCCGTCGGCCACCGCCGTCACACTGGCCATGGCACAAGGGAATTCGACGGATGTGAGGTGCCATGGGCGGATCGGGCGGTCCCCGAGCGCGCCGGACTGCACACCCGACACCGTCTTTGAGATCGGCTCTGTCACGAAGACGTTCACCGCGCTGCTGCTGGCCACGATGGCCGCGCGCGGAGAACTGTCGCTGGACGACCCGCTGGAGCTCCATCTCCCGGGCTCCTGGGCGCCGTTGACCGTACGCTCGGGCGGGCCGATCCGACTCCTCCACCTGGCCACTCACACCTCGGGCCTCAACCGCCTGCCGCCCGGCCTGCTCACGGGGGCCGTCCGGGCCTGGTACAGCAATCCCTACGGTGCTTTCGGGGAGTCGGAGTTGAGGGAGGCGATAGCCCGAACCACCGTTCGGGGAAGGCCTGGTACCCGGTACGGGTACTCCAACTACGGGGTGGCGCTGCTCGGCCGTCTCCTCGCCGAGACGGGCGGGGCTCCGTACGCCGAACTCCTCTCCGAACGGATCGGGCGACCCCTGGGTCTGCGGTCGCTGACCTGTGCGCCGGACGCCCCGGACCGTGCCATCGGACACCGGCGCGGCCGGGCGCTGCCACCCTGGCGGATGCCCGGACTTCCGGGCGCGGGCGCGGTCCGGGCGAGCGGCGCGGACCTGCTGCGCTTCCTGCGGGCGCACGTCGGCACATGGCGGGGCGAGGCGGGCGAGGAACTGGGCGCCGCCCTGCGGGAGGTGCAGCTCCCCCGGCTGCGTCTGCCGAGGTCCGGCGACGAGGTGTGCCTGGTGTGGAACCACCGCCGAGCGGGCGACCGGGACCTGTTCTTCCACTCCGGCGCCACGCGCGGCTTCACCGCGTTCGTCGGCTTCTCTCCCCAGACGGAGACAGCCGTCGCCACCCTTGCCAACACCGGACCGACGATGGACGGGCGGTTCCTGCGGGCGGGGTACGAGGTGTTGACGGAGGTGGCGGGGAACAACTGACAGCTGACAGATAACAGATTTCGAAATCTGTCATCTGTCAGCTGTCAGCAGGCGACTTCCACGCCGCTCCCCCGCCCGCTCCGCTCAGGCCGCTACCGCCTTCGCTCTGTCCGCCGCGATGTGCAGGGCGAGCCCGCCGAGGACCGTGCCCATCGCGTAGCGCTGGATGCGCAGCCACGCCGGGCGGCGATTGAGGAACGACGCGATGCTGCCCGCGCTCGCCGCTATGAGCCCGTTGACGGTGACCGCCACGACGATCTGCGTGAGACCGAGCACCAGGCTCTGGGCCGCGACGTGGCCGCGCCCCGGATCCACGAACTGGGGCAGCAGCGACAGGTACATGATGGCGATCTTGGGATTGAGCAGGCAGGTCAGGAAACCCATCCCGAACAGCTTGCGCGGCGAATCGTGCGGCAACTGCTGCGGCGAGAAGACCGGCGCGCCGCCCGGCTTGACGGCCCTCCACGCGAGCCACAGCAGGTACCCGGCCCCGGCGAGCTTGATCGCCGTGTAGAGCGCCGGCACCACCGTGAACACCGCGGCCACGCCCACCGTCACGGCCCCGAGGTAGACCAGGAAGCCGACCGCGACCCCCACCAGCGACACCAGACCGGCCCGGCGGCCCTGGCCGATCGAGCGCGAGACCAGGTAGATCATGTTGGGCCCAGGGGTGAGCACCATGCCCAGCGCGACGGCGGCGATTCCGAGCAAGGCGTGCGGGTCGGCGGCAGAGATGACCAGGTCCATGCGAGGAGGCTAGGCCGCACTCCCAGCTCGATGCAATGATGACTTTGCCCTCGGTGCAATCGAAGCAATCCCACCGAGACCAACCCGACCAACCCCGACCGACCCGACCCGACCGACCCGGAAGGCCGCCGATGGACGACTACCGGCTCATCGCCGACGAGATCGCCACCGCCATCACCGACGGACGGCTGCGCCCCGGGGAACAGCTCCCCACCCAACGCGCCTTCGCCCGCCGCCGCGGCATCGCCGCCTCGACGGCCGGTCGCGCCTACAAGGAACTGGCCCTGCGGGGGCTGACCACCGGCGAGGTCGGCCGCGGCACCTTCGTCCGCGCCGACCAGCGGGCGCCCGGCCCGCACATCCCGCTCGCCGAACCGGCCGGCGCCCCGATCGACCTGGAACTCAACTATCCCGTCGTCCCCGAACAGGCCCTACTCGGCGCCGCCCTTGCGCCGATGCTTCGGGCGGACGCGCTCGACGCCGCACTGCGGCCGGTGGGAGCCGTCGGGACGGTCGCGGCCCGCCACGCGTTCGCCCAGATGGCATCCGGGGTCCACGGTTCGCCGTCGTGGCAGGCATCGCCCGAGGACGTGCTGTTCGCCGGCAGCGGCCGGCAGGCGGTCGCCGGCGCGCTCTCCGCACTCGTGCCGCCCGGCGGCCGGCTCGGCGTCGAAGCGCTGACGTACCCCGTGGTCAAGGCCGTCGCGCAGCGGCTGGGAATCACCCTCATGCCGTTGGCCGTCGACGAGCAGGGCCTCCGGACCGGCGCCGTCACCGCTGCCCACCGGACGGCTCCGCTCAGCGCCGTGTACCTCCAGCCCCGCCTGCAGAACCCGCTCGGCGGGAGCCTCCCACCCGAGCGCCGCACGGCCCTCGCGGACGAGCTGCGCCGTCTCGACCTGCCCGTCGTCGAGGACGCGATCTGGTCGTTCCTGCGGCCCGAACTCACGCCCTTCGCGGCCCTGCTGCCCGAACGCACGATCCTGGTGGACAGCGTCTCCAAGCGCCTGGCCCCGGGCCTGACCACCGGGTTCGCCGTCGTCCCCGCCGCGTTCCGCGACCGGATGGCCGCCGCGTTGCGGTCCGGCGGCTGGACGACCAGCGGATTCGCGCTGGAGGCGGCCGTCCGCTGGGTCGGGAACGGCGCCGTCGCGGCGATCGAGGCGGCGAAGCGCTCGGATGCGACCGCGCGTCAGCTGCTCGCGCGGGAGGTGCTGGCAGGGCAGCACCTGCGCGCGGACCCGTGCTCGTACTACGTGTGGTGGGAACTGCCGGCAGCGTGGCGCGCGGAGACGTTCGTGGCCGCTGCGGCGCGCGAGAGCATCGCGATCACGCCGGCCGCGGCCTTCGCCGTCGACCCCAGGCTCTCACCGTCCGCCGTCCGGGTCGGCCTCGCCTCGCCGCCGGTCCCGGTCCTGACTCGCGCCCTGGAGACGCTGGCCAGGATCGCCCGGAGCACGCCGGAGGAACTGCTGGAGTGAGGGTCGACGGACGACGGCGAACAGCTGACAGATAACAGATTTCGAAATCTGTTATCTGTCAGCTGTCATCTGTTACCCGTCCGCCCGCGCACCGCTGTCCGAGCTGCGCGCCACCGTGTCGGCCGCGCCGCCCGCGCCGACCGCGCGCAGGCGGGAGGCGGCGGTCGCGGCCAGCTGCGGGGCCAGCCTGGCCACGTCGCGGGAACCTACGACCGCGATGAGGCTCGGCAGCAACCAGCGGACCGGCTGCATGCCTCGCAGCCAGGCCTGGGCGTAGACGTGCGCGGAGCGCCGGGCGATGCCGGCCACGATCCGGTCCACGGCCGGTTCCAGCGGGTAGGTCTTGTTGGCGGGCCACGGCAGGCGGCCGCGCATCTGCTTGAGGACGGCGTCCTCGTCAGCGCCGCGCACCATGTCCGTGTCGGTCCAGCTCAGGTACCCCACACCCACCTTGACCCCTTGGTGGGCGACCTCCCCGCGGATCGAGTGGGCGAAGGCCTCCACCCCCGACTTGCTCGCGCAGTACGCGCTCATCAGCGGCGACGGCGTCAGGGCGGCCAGCGAGGCGATCTGGAGCAGGTAACCGCCGCTCTCGATGAGCGCCGGGAGGAACGCCCGCGCGGTGGCCACGCTGCCCAGCAGGTTCACCTCGATCACCCGGCTGAACGCCCGGTGGTCGCTGTCCAGCAGCGGTCCGCCGATGGCGATCCCGGCGTTGGCGACGACGGTGTCGATCCGGCCGTAGTGCTCCTTGATCCGCCGGGCGGCGTCGTTCAGAGCGTCCAGGTCGGTGACGTCGACCTCCCACGTCGTCGCGGTCGGCCCGCACTGGGCGGCGACGTCCTTGAGTTCGGCGGGCTCCAGCCCGAGCAGCGCGACCTTCGCTCCGCGGCGCGCGAGCTTGCGCGCGAGCGACGCGCCGACGCCCCGGGCAGCCCCCGTGACGACGACGACCTGGGCGGACAGCGGTGGGATGGCGTTCATGCGACGACACTCCTCTCGGAGTCGGAGTCGGAATCATCGGGATCGGAGACAGAAAAAACGGGCGCGGAACCGCCGACGGGGCCGCCGTCCGCGGTCAGGTGGGCCGCGGCCATGCGATGGATCTCGGCCGCGACCTCGACCGGCCGCTCCAGCGGCGACATGTGGCCGACCCCGGGCAACAGCAACAGCCCCTGCGGGTCGCTGAGTTCGGCGACCATGCGGTGGGCGTGGACCGGTGGCGTCAACCGGTCCGCGGTGCCGGCGATGACCGACGTCGGCGCGGCGAGGCGGCCGAGACCGGCGAGGACGTCCAGCCGTCCGAGGACACCCGCCCAGCGCGCACGGACGGTGGTCGGGCAGGCGTGCACGATCCGGGCCGTCGCCTCGACCCGGCCCGCGGGCGAATCCGGGCCCATCGTCGCGAACTTGAGCGCGGCGCGGCTCACCGGCGAAACCGGCCCGAGCGGCATCCGGGAGTGGAGCAAACGGCCGTGCAGGAAGCGACGCAGCCCGGCCGGGCGGAACGACTCGGGCAGGACGGCGAGTTCGTCGAGCAGTCGCCCCGGGCCGGTGGAGACGAGCACGGCGGCGGCGGTGCGGTCGGCGACCTCGGCCCGTCCACCGGCGGCCATGATGGTCATCCCGCCCATGCTGTGGCCGGCGAGGACGGCCCGTTCCCCCGCCGGTACGGTCCGGGCGAGCACGGCGGCCAGGTCGTCGGCGAGCGCCCGGGTGGAGTAGCGGGCGGCGCTCGGCGGGATCTCGCTGTGCCCGTGACCGCGCTGGTCGTAGGCCACGAGCCGGTACCGGTCGGAGAGTTGGCGGATCACCGGCGCCCAGAAGGCGGTGGAGCAGGTCCAGCCGTGGGCGAGCACGATGGTCGGCGCCCCGGGCTGGCCGTGGATCTCGACGTGCAGGCGCAGCCCGTCGGCGGAGCGGACGGCCAACTCCTCGACGGGTGCGGGCGGTACGCAGTCAGGAGAGAGCTGCGGACTCATGCCGACACCCCCTGGGCACTCGGGGCCTGTGCCGGGCCGGATGCAGTGGCCGGCGTCTTGCGCATGATGAGCTCGTACTCGCCGAGGTCGACCTTGCGGGTGGCGCGGCGGAAGGCGGTGGTGGAACCGGGCCACAGCACGGTGTTCTTGCCGTTGTGGTCCTGGTACCAGCTGCGGCAGCCGCCGGTGGACCAGACGGTGCGGTCCATCCGGTGCTGGAGTTCGAGGTTCCACTGGCGCTGGGCGCGGACGGTCGGCTGCATGGCGGCGGCGCCGATCGAGCCGAGCGTGGTGAGGGCGTCGACGACGTAGTTCAGCTGCGACTCGATCATGAGGATCATCGAGCTGTTGCCGAGGCCGGTGTTGGGACCGATCACGAAGAAGAGGTTCGGGAAGCCGTGCACGGTCGAGCCGCGCAGCGCCTCCATGCCGTCCTTCCATTCCTCGGCCAGGCTGGTGCCGTTGGCGCCGAACACCCGTGCGCCGATGGGCATGTCGGTGACGTGGAAGCCGGTGCCGAAGACGATGGCGTCCGCCTCGTGCTCGCTGCCGTCGGCCGCGACCAGGGTGGAGCCGCGGACTTCGCGCAGGCCGGAGGCGACGACCTCGGTGTTGGCAGCGGCGAGCGCCGGGTAGTACGTGTTGCTGAGCAGGATGCGCTTGCAGCCGATCCGGTAGTCCGGCGTGAGCTTGGCGCGCAGCGTGGGGTCGCCGACGCCCTGGGCTATGTGGTGTTCGGCGAGCCGCTGGACGGCGCGCAGCAGGGCGGGGCGGCGGACGAAGGCGTCGACCTGGAGCTCGCGGAGCGCGAAGAGCGTCCCCCTACGGATCTTGCCGGTCACCGGGAAGCGGCCGTGCAGCCACTTCTCCAGCTGGGTGATCTCGCGGTCGCGGCGCGGCAGGACCCAGGCGGGCGTGCGCTGAAAGACCGTCAGTTTGCCGACGCTCGGCTGGATCGACGGGATGATCTGGGCGGCGGAGGCGCCGGTGCCGACCACCGCGACGCGCTTGCCGGAGAGGTCGTAGTCGTGGTCCCAGCGGGAGGAGTGGAACACCTTGCCGGTGAATCCGCCGAGGCCGGGCAGGTCGGGTATCTGCGGGTCCGCGAGCGGGCCGGAGGCCGAGACGATGGCGTCGGCGGTCCACGTGCCGGCCGTGGTGGTGATCCGCCAGCGCGTGTGCTCGCTCTCCCAACGGGCTTCCAGCACCTCGGCGTTGTAGCGCAGGTGGGGGCGGAGCCGGAAGACGGTGGCGACCTTCTCCAGGTAGGCGCGGATGTCGGGCTGACCGGAGAAGCTGCGCGGCCACTCGGGGTTGGGTGCGAAGGAGAAGGAGTAGAGGTGCGAGGGCACGTCGCAGGCGCACCCGGGATAGCTGTTGTCGCGCCACGTGCCACCGACCGAGTCGGCGCGCTCCAGGACGACGAAGTCCGTGATCCCGGCCCGGCGCAGCCGGACGGCGGCGCCCAGGCCCCCGAATCCGGCGCCGACGACCGCCACCCGGACGTGCGGGACGATCTCGGCCGCCTCGGCCGCTTCGGCCTCGGCGGGCGCGACGGCCCCGGGGGCGGCGGACCCGCCGGGTCGGGGGCGCTTGGTGCTGGATGCCATGCGGCGTCCTCCTGAGGGTGGGGGCGGTCGCGTGCTCTCCGCCAAGAGGAACTTCTCCCGGGTGTTCTGCCCGGAATCCCGATAACCACGCCAGCAATCACTGGCATGATTGGCAGAGTAGCCCCTGCCGACAGCACTGGGAAGACGGCCGGCCACCCCGATTCGGGCGGCGGCCACAGCGGACCGTCCTATGCTGATCGCCGTGGACAAGGCCAGAGCTGCTGCGGACGACAGAAAACGCGAGTACCGGGTGGAGGAACTGGCCGAAGCGGCCGGAATCACCACCCGCACACTGCGCTTCTACCGCGAGCGCAAACTGCTCCAACCGCCGCGCAGGGAGGGCCGGATCGCCTGGTACGGCGAGGAGCACCTCGCCCGCCTGCGCATGATCGGCGAACTGCTCGAACGCGGCCACACCCTCGGCGGCATCACCGAGCTCATCGGCGCCGGCGAGAGCGGGCGGGACGTCGCCGAGCTGATCGGCCTGGAGGCGGCCATCATCGCGCCCTGGTCGGACGAGACGCCGGTGCGCCTGACCTGGGACGAACTCAAGGACAGCTTCGGCGACCAGCTCACCGAGGAGAACACCGCCGAATCCCTCGCCCAGGGCTACATCACCGTCACCGACGACGGCATCACCCACATCAGCCGCCGCCTGATGGACGCCACGACGGCGCTGGTCGCGGAGGGCGTCCCGCTGTCGGCCGTCCTGGACGCCAGCCGGCGCACCCAGGCGCACGTCGACGCCATCGCCGAGATCTTCATCGACGTCGTCACCGACCACATCCTCGGCGCGCTGTCAGCCGACTCCCCGCTGCCGCCCGGCGAGGCCGCCCGGCTTACCGAGCGCATCCTGCGTGTCCGCCCGCTGGCCCGGACGGTCGTGGACGCCCAGTTCGCCCTCGCGATGGACCGCCGCGTGCACGCCGAGTACGACGAACTGCTGCGCCAGCGGCGGGAGAACGGCACAGAGGACACAGAGGGAACAAAGGGTGACCAGGACGACCGCGGGGACGACCGCGGGGACAGTGGAGAGAACGGCGGCGAGGGTGGCGGCTCCGACGCGTAGCGCGCACGCGTGACGGGCAGGGATTCCCGCGCCCTGCCCGCCCGTTGGCCCGCCACCGGAGGAACCGCCCATGCCCGGACACCTGACCCGCCGCGCCGCCCTCGGTCTCGCCGCCGGACTGACCCCGGGCCTCGCACTCGCCGCATGTGGAGCCAACAGTCCTTCGCCTTACGCGAGTTCGGCCGGAACGCGGACCGTGCGGCACGTCCGCGGCGAGAGCACCGTACCGGCCCGGGCGTCCCGCGTGGTCGTGCTGGACACGGACGCGCTCGACTCGGCCGTCACCCTCGGCATCGCGCCGGTCGGCGCGACCACCGTCAGCGAGGGCGCGGGCTTCCCCGACTACCTCCCCGGCGACCGGCTCGCGGGCACCAAGGCCGTCGGCACCATCGGCCAGCCCAACCTGGAGGCGATCGCCGCGCTGCGGCCGGACCTCATCCTGAGCAACCAGGTGCGCGACGACAAACGGTACGACCAGCTGTCCAAGATCGCGCCGACGGTGCTGTCCAAGACCACCGGACCGACCTGGAAGGAGAACGCGCGGCTGCACGCCGAGGCGCTGGGCCGACAGGCGGAGGCGGCGACGGCCGAGGCGGCGTACCAGGCGAAGGTGCGCGACGTGGTCACCGCGCTCGGTGGACCCGCCAGGGCCGCAGCCACCAAGGTCGAGATGGCACGCTTCCTCGCGGGCGCGCCGACCAGGCTCTACCTGAACGACACGTTCGTCGGCTCGCTGTTCAAGGACCTCGGGGTCGGTCGGCCCGCCGACCAGGACAAGCCGGGGTTCTCGCTGGAGATCAGCCCCGAGCAGGTCGACCGGGCCGCGGCCGACGTCATCTTCTACTCGGTCTACGGGGACGCGGCGAAGTCCGACCAGCCGAAGATCCTCGACGGCGCGTTGTGGAAGAACCTCGACGCCGTCCGCAACGGCCGGGTGTTCCAGGTGGACGACGGGCTGTGGATGCTCGGCATCGGGTACACGGGCGCCGGGCTGGTCCTCGACCAGATCCGGAAGGACCTCGCGGGCGGCTGACGGCTGACGGCGGACGGGTAACCGGTAACAGATAACAGATGACAGGCGACAGGTAACAGATGATGAAATCTGTCATCTGTTATCCGCCCTCGCCCGCCGCCCCCTTGGCCACTCCTCCAACCACCGATCCCCCACCCCCCGATCCACCGGGTGATCGGACGATTACCGCACCACCGCCATCACCTCTACCGTCTAGGCTCACCCGCAGGTCGCTGTCACCCGGTCGGGCCGGAGACGGGAGGCGGGCGCCCGTACCGGTTCCGCAGAGGAGGCCTGCACCCGTGTCCGTGGCCGTGAACTTCCGCATGGCGACGCAGCTGACGGGCAGCCGGGTGCTGCTGTGGTCGCTGCTCGGCCGGCTGCCGAACGCGATGAGCCCGATCGGCACCCTGTTGCTGGTCAGCCACAACACCGGCAGCGTGTGGTCCGGTTCGCTGGTGGCCGGCGCCCTGGCGGGCGGTCAGGCGATCGGCGGTCCGGTCGTCGGCCGGCTGGCGGACCGGCGCGGGCAGCGCACGGTCGGGCTGGCCGCCGCCCTGGTCAACGCCGCCGCCCTGGTCGCCCTGGTCGCCGCCTCCGAGCACGGCCTCGCGCTCGGCTGGCAGATCGCTCCCGCCGCACTCACCGGCCTGTCCGTCCCGCTGGTCGGCCCGCTGTCACGCAGCCGCTGGGTCCGACTGTCGGCCGGCGAACCGGAGTTGACCTCGGCCGTGCTGGCGCTGGACGGGATCGTCGACGAGGTGAGCTTCACCGCCGGCCCGGCGCTCGTCGGCCTGCTCGCCACCACCGTCTCCCCGTCCGCCGGGATGCTCACCGCGGCGGTGCTGTCCGGCGTCTGTGCCACCCTGTTCGCGCTGCACCCGACCGCCGCGCCCGGCGTTCCCGCCCCGGTCCGCGCCCAATCCCGTTCCGCCGAGCGCCTGTTCAACACCCCGTACGTCCTCCTCATGGCCGGGATGGCCCTGCTGGGCGCCTGCTTCGGCTCGGTCCAGGTCGGCATCACCGCCACCACCGAGGCGCTGGGCCGTCCGGGCGCCGCCGGGCTGCTGTACGGGTTCCTGGGCTGCACCAGTTCGGTCGCGGGCATCGCCACCGCCTCGCTCCCCGCCCGCTGGGGTCTGCCGCCACGTCTGCGGGCGGGCACCGCACTGCTGTTCTCCGCCTCCTGCGTCCTGCTCTTCGCCGACGGGAGCCTCGCGGCGCTCACCGCGGCGGTCGGGCTCCTCGGGGTCGCCGTCGCGCCGCAGATGATCACGATGTTCGGCCTGGTCGAGCGCACGGTGCCGGCCGCCCGTCTCGGCGAGGCGATGGCGGCGCTGGTCAGCGCCCTCATCCTGGCGCAGTCGGCGGGCACCTTCGTCAGCGGCTGGGCGGCCGACCACTTCGCCCCGGGCGCGCCCTTCGCGGTCACGGCCGCAGCCGCGGCGACCGCCCTGGTCCTCACCGCCTGCACCGCGACCGAGCACCGCTTCCGGCGCCGGCACACGGCGCGGCCCACACCCGTTCCCGCGGAGGCCGCGTCGCCCACCGCGTGAAACGGCAGCGGGGGCGCCGGTGGTCACCCCACCGCCGCCCCCACCGGGAACATCGCGTCCCCTCTTGTATCACCGCACCTGCATCACCGCTCCTGCATCACCGCAGGTGCATCACAGCACCGGATCCACCGGTCCCGCGTCACTGCACCGCGGTCGCCGCGCCACTGTCACCGCGCCACGGCCGAACGCGAACTGATGTGACGTCAGTTGACGTTCACCGCGGTCCAGGTGGCCGCGACCGCGTTGTACTCGGCGCTGTTCGCCCCGTACAGGTCGCTCGCCGCACTGAGGGTGGCCGCGCGGGCACCCGCGTAGTCGGTCGTGGAGGTGAAGTAGGTGGTCAGCGCCCGGTACCAGATCTGGGCCGCCTTGTCGCGCCCGATGCCCGCGAGCGTCGAGCCGTCGGACGTCGGGCTGTTGTAGTCGAACCCGTTGATCGACTTCGCGCCGCTGCCCTCGGCCAGCAGGTAGAAGAAGTGGTTCGCCACGCCCGACGAGTAGTGCACGTCGAGGTTGCCGACGTCGGCGGACCAGTAGTCGGCCGAGGAACCGTCCTTGCTCGGCTGGTCCATGTAGCGCAGCGGGCTGCCGTTGCCGTTCAGGTTGATGAGCTCGCCGATCCAGTAGTTCGGCGGGTTCGCGGGCAGCTTGGCGTACCACTCGACCATCGTGCCCATGATGTCCGAGGTGGCCTCGTTGAGGCCGCCGGACTCACCGGAGTAGTTGAGGTTGGCGGTCGCGGCGGTGACGCCGTGCGTCATCTCGTGGCCGGCCACGTCGATCTCGGTCAGCGGGTGGGTGTCGCCCTGGCCGTCGCCGTAGGTCATGCAGAAGCAGTCGTCGCTCCAGAACGCGTTGACGTAGTTGGAGCCGTAGTGCACGCGGCTCGCGGCGCCGACGCCGTCGTTGCGGATGCCGTTGCGGCTGAAGGTGTTCTTGTAGAAGTCCCACGTGGTGGCGGCGCCGAACTGGGCGTCCACGGCGGCGGATTCGCGGTTCCCGGCGGTGCCGTCGCCGAAGCTGTTGGTGCTGTTGGCGAACAGCGAGCCGCTGCCGGCGGTGCCGTTGCTCATGTCGCTGGTGGACTGGCCGCCGCGCGAGTCGTCCTTGAGCGAGTAGGAGGAGCCGCTCTGCGCCGTGTTGAGCTGGACGTTGCCGACGAAGACACCGTTGCCGGTGCCGGCCGCGGTCTCGATCTTCTCGTGGGTGGACAGCACCGCACCGGTGGCCGCGTCGGTGATGAGGACCTGGCGGCTCGGGGTGCCGTCGGCACGGGTGCCCTCGACCTGGACCCGGTAGGCCAGGCGCGGGCTGCCGTCGGTCGCCCAGACGACCAGCTCGGCGGCACCGGCCTGGTGCACGTCGGCCATCGGGGACTCGTCGGAGTCCTGCGTGACGCCCACGGTGGCGCGCACCGCGCCGGCCGCGTTGTCGGCGGCCTTGTCGGCCGGGATCCGCGGCGTGAGGCTCGGCAGGCTCAGCTGCGCCGCGACGGCCTTGTTCACGGACTTGACCGCGCCGTCCTTGGCCTGGTGGACCACCAGGTCGCCGCCGATGACGGGCAGGCCGGCGTAGGTCCGCTCGAAGCGAAGGTGGCGGGTGCCGTCGGCGTCGATCACCGCGTCCTTGGCGACCAGCTTCTCCTGGTCTCCGAGGGCGAGCTGCTTGGCCAGCGGGCCGGCCTCACCGTTCGCCACGGCGAGCACGGCGGCGTGCTGGTGGGCGGCCTGCGCCTGCGGCGCGAGGGTGGGGGCGGCCTGCGCCGCCGTGGTGCTCACCTGGATCACGCCGGTCAGCAGGGCCGTGGCCGAGAGCACGGCGACGGCTGCGAGCTTTCGCTTCACGTACGAGTCCTTCCGGGAAACCGCGCCTGTGCGCGGTAGCGCCGCGTCCCGGGGGCCGGGGTCGGCACCTGTGGGGCGGGACGGGCACTGGGTGACGTCGCCCCGTTGCGATCGAACGGCAGACCACCGAGGGGTGGGGGTGGGGGCTGCCGGTGAGGGGCTGGAAAAAAGCATGACAACCCGACAAGCGTTTTGACAGGTCTACTTCATCAAGTGGCCAGGTCCCGCCAATCGGACGGACCTCTGGCGACCCGGGCAAACCAGGACGTTCCGCCCACCCTTGCCATGGGTTACCACCCGAACGATGCCCGCCGGCCTGCGCCGATGTCGCGCCGGCCTTTCCACGGGCGGGAAATGACGGGTCGCCGGACGAGTTTTACAGGCCTGTAAAACTTTCCACACGGAGTCTTGACATCCGCTTGGCGAGGTCCCGCCACCGGTCGCGCTTGTCCGCGATGGAGGCGTCTGCTAGCCGCGCTGACTTGCGTGTTCGTCCGACTCCGGTGCGCAGTCGAAGAGTTGGGGAATCGTCGAGATTCTCCGCGCTGGTCCGTACCAATGGCGCGGGAAGGACACCCGCCGGCCCGACTGCCCCGCCGGGTGCAGCGGTGCGGGAGAGTCCCCGCCGGTCATTCGGTCGGCGGCAGTGCGAACAGGTCGCGGTCCTCGGCGAGTTGGAAGAGCAGGACGTCCTGCAAGGGCTTGGGGTCGTCGAGGACGATCCGCTGGATCTCGCCCGCGGGTGAGAGACCGTCGGGGCGGTCCAGGACGCGACGCCCGGGCAGCGGCCCGCACCCGCCGGCCCCCGCGTCCCGCAGCCCGGGGGCGAGGACGCCGTCGCGCTCCAGCAGCACGTCCACCGCGTCCGTCACGTCCCGGACGTGACGGCGCGCGTCCTCCTCGCCCGCGCCCGGGTACAGCTCGCGGAAGGCCGCCCGGGCCGCGACCAGGAAGCGTTCCGGGTCGACGACCACGACGTCGCGACGGGTCCGCACGCTGATCGTCATCCCGGCGACGGGGTGGCGCGGTTCGTCCCCGCCGGAGCCACAGTCGCAGCCGAAGCCGAAGCCACGGCCGCAGCCGCAGCCGCAGCCGCAGCCGTCGGAGCGGTCCCCGGCCGCCGCGGCCTCAGCCACTGGTGAGCCGCCACTGCTGGGTCTTCAAGCCGTCGGTGCAGGCCGTCATGGTGACGCGACTGCCCTCGCCGTTGGCGGTCAGGCACCGCGCGCCGCCGTTCTCGGCCAGCGTGTACGTGCCCGACGTGGACGCCGGCCGGACCACCCAGGCGGTCAGGTAGCTCCAGCCGGGGTTCAGCCCGACCGTGCCGTCCGTGTTCTGGACGAGCAGGGGGCCACCCTTGTTGCAGGCGTTGTAGTTGGTGTAGTCGCCCGGACCCAGCGTGCCGATCCAGCCGTACTGCGAAGCACCGCCCAGGACCGCCGGGTTGCCGGCCGACAGGTTGTCGTTCTGCAGTCCGAGCGGGAGGTGGTACGACTCGTTGACGATGCTCACCCAGTCGTTGCCGCCGCACGCGGCCGGCCTGGCCTGCGTCGGCGTCGAGGCCGACCCGCCGCCCGAGGGCGAGCCACCGCCGGACGGCGAGCCACCGCCCGCCGCGCCACCCGCCGCACCACCGGGCTGGGGTTGTGGCTGCGGATTGCCGTTGTTGGCCGGCTGGTTGCCCGTGCCGCCCGCCCCGCCCCCACCACCCGACGGGTTCGACTGACCGCCCGACGCTCCGCCTCCCGACGCCGCGCCACCCGCTGCGCCGCCGCCGACCGCGCCCCCGCCGCCACGGCCGCCACCCGACGCCGCGGCGTTGCCACCCGCGCCGTTGCCGCCACCGGGCGCCGGGACGGGCACCTGCGGCTGATTCGCCGGGTTCGGCTGCTGGTTGGGCGCGGCGGACGCGCCCGGGGTGTCGGTCGGTGGCGGGGTGGCCGCCGTCGTGGCGGCCACGGACGGGGTCGCCGCGGCGTCCGTCCCGGACGTGCCGGGGGCGCCCGGCGACACCGGGGCCGTCGCGACGGTCGGCTGGGCGCCGGGCGGCGTTTGAGCGCCCGCGCTGCCGGGGCCGCGGTCGACGAGCAGGACGGTCGCCGTGCCCACCGAGATGACGACCGGAACGATGACGGGCACCAGCATCGCGCGCCGCGACCGGCGCCGCCCCGGCTCGGTGGCCTGCTGCGGGCCCACCTTCGCGACCTCGTTCGGCGCTCCCCCGCCGGTGCCGCCGGGCGTCTCGCCCCGGCCGTCCTCGCCCCGGCCGTCCTCGCCCCGGCCGTCCTTGCCCTGCCGACGACCTGCCGGGCCTGCTGACGCCGCCTCGGCCTCCTCATCGGCAGCGGCGGCAGCAGCGGCGGCAGCGGCAGCGGCCAGAGCGCGCGTCACCACCTCCTCCGGGACCACGTCCGCGCCCGGAGCGCCGATCGCCGACCGGGCCGCGGCGGCCATGGCGGCGGCGTCGGCGTAGCGGTCCTCGGGCGCCTTCGCGAGCGCCCTCGTCACGAGGAGGCGCACCGCGGGCGGGAACGCGGCGGGCAGCTCCGGCGCGGGCTCGCGCACGTGCTTGAGCGCCACCTCCAGCACGCTGTCGCCCTCGAACGGCGGGCGCCCGGTGAGGAGTTCGAAGCCGACCACGCCGATCGAGTACAGGTCGGAGGCCGGCGCGACCCCGCCCTTGCCCTCGGCCTGCTCGGGCGCCATGTAGAGCGCGGTGCCGATGATGGCGTGCGAAGCGGTGATCTTGGTGCTGGCGACCGCGCGGGCGATGCCGAAGTCGGTGATGGTGACGTGGCCGTCGGCTCGCACCATCAGGTTCGACGGCTTGATGTCGCGGTGGACGATGCCCTGGCGGTGAGCCGCCTGCAGGGCGTCCAGCGCGGACGCGAGCAGGGCGAAGGCCCGCTCGGGGGCCATCGGGCCGTCGGCGGCGAGGACCTGGTCGAGCGGGCGGCCCTCGATCAGCTCCATCACGATGTAGGCGCAGCGCTCCGCGTCGTCCTCGTCGGCGGCGCCGCCTTCGTGCTCCGAGCCGTCCGGACGACCCTTGCCGTCCGAGCCGCTCTCGCCGTAGTCGTACACGTCGACGATCCCGGGATGGTCGATCGCGGCGACCATCTGCGCCTCGCGCCGGAAGCGTCGGACGAACGTGCCGTCCTCGAACAGCGCCGAGTGCAGGATCTTGACGGCGACCTGGCGCGCCAGCACGCCGTCGTCGGCCCGCCAGACGGTGCCCATGCCCCCGCCACCGATCCGCTCGGTGAGCGTGTAGCGCCCGCCGAGCACGGTCCCCCGTCCCGTCATCCCCTGCCCCCAGATGTCATGACCCTCCCCAGCGGGCCTTCGGGCACACAGTGTGCCAGAGGGTGCCGCGGGGTCATCACCCGCCGTACGTGGCGGTTTCGGCCGACGGCAAGGGCGTTTCGCACACGCTCGGCATACCGGGGCACACGGGTCGCACCGGGAGCCACCGGGCGTACCGGGGCGCACGCGGCGCACGCGGCGCAGCGGTCGCACCCGGCCTTCCCGGCCATCGGCGCGCCGGGCCCCTCGGCGCGCCGAGCCCTCGGTGCGCCGAGCCCTCGGTGCGCCGGGCGTGTGCGGCGGCCGAACCGGGCGCGACGGCCGCCGCGGGCGCCTGTCGACTCAGGCGCGCGCCGACTGCCGCGCGTGCTCGGCGACCTCCAACACCGCCGCCGTGACGGCCCCGGGATCGTCTGCGTGGATGAGGTGCCCCGCGCCGCGCACGACGATGTGGGTGCCGCGGGTCGCGCGCTCGGCGATGCGCGACTGCAGGATCGTCCAGCGGGTGCGCAGGACCTCCGGCAGGCCCTCGGTCGCACTGAGGACGGCCACCGGCACGTCGGTCGGCCGCGCGGCCGCGCGGCGGCGGCGGACCTCGGACACGGCGAGCGTCATCAGCCGGTTCTCGGCGACGACGGTGCGCCACTGGCGGCGGCCCGGACGCACGGCCCCGGCGCCGGGCTGGACGACCGATCGGAGCAGGCCGATCCGCACCATCGCGGCCTCGGCGGCGCGGACGGCCGGCGAGTGGAACTCCTCGTGCACCGGATCCACCAGGACCAGGCCCCCGACGAGCTCCGGCCGCTGCCAGCCGACGAGTTGGGCGAGCAGGCCGCCCCAGCCCTGCCCGGCCAGCACGCACGGACCGTCGCCGAGCCGCTCCACCAGGGCGACCAGGTCGGCGAGTTGGGTCTCCAGGGTGAGACCGGTGTCGAAGTCGCTCGCCCCGAGACCGGCCCGGTCGTACGCCACGACCCTTCCGAACCGGGCGAGTTCGGGCAGCACGGGCGCCCACGCGGAAGCCGGCGCGCCGGCGCCGCCCACCAGCACGACGGTCGGCCCTCCCTGGCCCGCCTCCACCCAGCGCAACACCCGCCCGCCGCGGTCCAGCTCGCCCTGGCGGACCCCGCCGGGGACGCGCTCCGACAGGGCCGCCACCACCGGCGCCACCGCCGCGCCGCCGTCGCGCCGCGAGCGCGAGGCCGTCCGGGTGCGCGCAGCCGCCCCCACAGTCATTTCGTGCACAGTCAGGTTCCCCCCTGGAACTCCGGTACATGAAGGTGGCGATTCGTGATGAATCGCCACCGCAGTCCGCCGTTGCGGATCGCGGCCGACGGCCGCCGTCACGGATCGCCGTCACGCACCGCCGTCACGGACGGCCATGACGCGCCGCCCGCCCGATCGGGCCGGCCGGCGACCGGCCGGCGGCGCCGGACACGCGGGTCGGTCCTCACCGCTTCGGCGGCGCCGGGCGCCTCCCCAGCCCCCCGTACGAACGGCGGCCCGGTGGCCCGGACGACGTGTGCCGCCGGACCCGACCCTGGCCACCCGGACACACCGTAACCCGAACACTTCGTGTCCGTCGCGTGAGTAATGCGCAAAGAGAAGATGTGAACGGCATGGAACGGACATCTACCGCAAATGACCACCGCGCACTGCGGGCAGGCACTGCGGGGATCCGATCGACCACGCCCAGCGCCGCCACGGCGACCGGCCCCCGCCCCGGCCGAACCGGTCGTGCCCGCACCCGGACCTGACGGGCCGGGCCGCCGGGCCACAGGACGTACGGCCGAGGGCCCGCGCGGGCGCCGGCGGGAAAGACGGGCTCAGGCGGGAAGCGTGCGCTTCAGCAGGTCGAGCAGGGCCGTCCAGTGCCGGGCGTCGGCGGCCTCGTCGTAGCGCGTGGTGTCGGCCTGCGTGAAGCCGTGCAGGGCGCCCTTGTACACCTTGGCGCGGAAGCGGACGCCGGCCTCGGTGAGCGCCTCGGCGAGGCGGGCGATCTGCTCGGGCGGCAGCGACGGGTCGTCGTCCGCGTGGCCGAAGTACAGCTCGGCGGTGATCAGATGGGCCCCGAGGTGCGGGCTGTCCGGCGTCTCGCGCGCGAGGTTCCCGCCGTGGAAGCCGGCCGCGGCGGCGACCCGGTCCGGGTGGGTGGCGGCCATGCGCAGCGCGTGCACCGCGCCCCGGCAGTACCCGGTCAGCCCGACGGGGCCGTCCTGGACGAGCGGGCACTCGTCCAACCAGGCCAGGTAGGCGTCCGCGTCGCGCCGGTTCACCTCGGGGGTGAGGGTGTCGAGCAGCGGGACGAGCTTCTCGAAGATGGCCGGGTCGTTGTCCGGGTCGATGACCTCGGGGTAGTCGATGACCGGCGCGCGCCCGTGCCGGTAGTAGGCGTTGGGGACGAGGACGGCGTACCCGGCCTCGGCCAGGCGGTCGGCCAGGTCCATCAGGTAGGGCCGGAGTCCGAAGGCGTCCATGTGGACGATGACGGCCGGGTGGGCCACTGCGTCGTCGGGATGGACGAAGTAGGCGTCGGCGACGCCGTCCGCCGTCGGGATCTCCACGGTGGTGCCGCGCACGGTCATGTTCTCGCTCCCTGTTTCTGACTGTCGGTCCGGGCGTCGTTTCGGACGGCGTTCCGGATGGCGTTCCGGACCTGCCGTCTCTCGACGCCGGGCGGCAGGGTAGCCGGTGGGCCGCCGTTTGGCCCGCGAGTTACGCGCCGGCCGTCCGGGCGGCGGGTCCGGCGGGCGGGTCGGACGGAAGGGTCGGGCGGACGGGTCGGGCGGACGGGAACGGCCGTACGACCTGGGCGCGTTGAGACCGTCATGGGGATGATCGTGGGAACGGCGGCGGTGGTGGCCGCGATCGCGGGACTGGTGCTGCTCGCGGCGCTGCAGATCAGGGACGAGGCGTCACCGCGGCGCGACCCGGAGTCCGGGGCGGGAAGCGGGAGCGCAGGTGGCGGCGGGTTCGGCCCGGGCGGCGGCATGATGGAGGAACTGCACGCGCTCTTCAGCTCCGGCAAGCAGGTCCAGATCGAGCAGCGCCGCGAGCAACTGGTGCTGCGCGACGACGAGCACGCCGGAGCGCCGCCGAACTTCGGCGTGGACCTGGAGGCGGGCGTGGCGGTGCTCCCGGGAACGCCCGCGACACCGGGACGGCCGACGGCGCCGGGGGACACCTTCGGGGGGCCGTCCGGTCAGCCGCCCCAGGTGCGGGAGCAGAGCACGAGCCGGTAGCCGTCCGGGTCGGACATCGTCACGCCGTGCGCGTCCCAGTAGGGGTTGTTGGACGTGACCCGGGTGCCGCCGGCCGCCTCCAGCCGGGCGACGAGCTCGTCGTCCACGGGCGCGCCGAGGTAGACGACGAACAGGTCGTCGACGGTCGGGGCCGGTTCCAGCGGGTGTTCCGGGTCGTGGGTGAGCTCGAAGTGCCAGCCGCCGCCCGGCGGGCCGACCATCAGCAGGTCGTGCTCGCCGGGGACGCGCTCGGTGGTGCGCCAGAGCACGTCGAGACCGAGGCCGCCGACGTAGAACCGCTCGGCCGCCGCGAGGTCCCGGGAGGGTCGGGCGATACGCACCCGCGTCGTCGCGTCGATGATCACGCGGGTGAACCTAGCAGCCACCACTGACACATCCGCAACCGACCGTCAGAGTCGTGACACCCGTTCCTCGTCGGAGGTGCGCGGGCAGGTCAGGCAGGCGACGGCGTCCGGCGCGACGGCGTAGTAGAGGCAGCAGCCGAGGCGCGTCCGCGTGGGGTGGCACCGGCCGTCGGGGGTGGGCAGGTGACGGAAGTCGGCCGCGCCGGGCAGCGGGAGCGTGCCACCGGGCAGGACCGCCCCGGCGGCGGTGACCGCCGCCTCCTCCTCGTCGAGCATCCTGCCGAGGTACCAGATCGCCGAGGCCAGGTCGTCGGTGACCATGCCCCACAGCGCGCGGTCCCTTCGGCGGGTGGGCCCCGCGAAGGCGGCGACCAGCGGTTCGGCGTGGGCGACGACGGCGGCGCGCAGCTCGGCCCGCAGCTCGTCCTCGCCGGTGGGTCCGCCAGGACGGCCGGCGTGTCCGCGCGGGCGCAGCGCGAGGTTCCCGGTGGGGGCGTGCAGCCAGAGGTCCGCGGCGTCGACGGCGGGGACGCGCCGGGCGAGGTGCCAGGGGCCGGCGATGAGCAGGCAGGCGGACCACACGTAGTGGTGCAGCAGGCGCGAGGCGGTGACGTGCGGCCGGGGCGCGCGGCCGTGGAGTTCGACGATGCGGGCTTGCTCCCCCGCGAGTGCGGCGGCCAGGGCCTCTTCGTCGCGGGCCAGTTGGGCGCCGGAGTACCAGCCGTCGGTGGCGGACGGATCGGGGTCTGCCGGACCGAGCACGCGCAGGTCGAGCGCGGGGCAGAGGTCGCACAGGCGCCGGTAGTCCGCGAGCAGCGCCAGTGCGGGTCGTGCGGCCGACTCGGGCGCCGGGACCCGCGCGGGCGAGGCGAGCGGGACCGACGGCACCGGCGACGCGGGCGACGCGGGCGACGCAGCGGGCATGGGTGGTCCGGGGATCATCGCAACTCCCGAGCTCTGCGGGCGAGGATCGGATAAGGTGAGGCTCACCTTACAGACTTTCACTCCGCCCGCGACACACCATCCGAGCGGCGCCCCGCCGCGCTCCACTCCGGCCCCGCCGCCCCCCGCCGGTGCCCACCAGCAGCCGTCGGGCGACATGTCCGTTTTGTCAACGGTTGACGAACTTAGGCAAAGCTAACCTAAGATCGACCCGTGTTGAGAACCGATCCGACGGCTTCCACGGCCCCCGCGACACCCCGGCGCCCGCTGCTCCGACAGCCCCTGCTGCTGGCCGCCGGCCTGTGCGCGCTCGTGGTGTGCGCCGCGCTGAGCCTCGCGCTCGGCTCGCGCTCGATCCCGCTGTCCACCGTGGCCGACGCCCTGACCGGGACCGCCCACGGCGGTGACGCCGACGTGGTGACGGGCCTTCGGGTCCCGCGCACCCTCATCGGGCTGGCGGTCGGGGCGGCGCTCGGCGTGGCCGGCGCCGTCGCCCAGGGCGTCACCCGCAACCCGCTGGCCTCGCCGGTCACCCTCGGCATCAACGCGGGCGCGAGCCTCGCCGTGGTCGCCGCGATCTACACCCTCGACCTCGCCCGGCCGGCCCAGTACGTCTGGTTCGCCTTCGCCGGCGCGGCCGTCGCCGCCGTCGCCGCCTACGCGATGTCCCGGCGTGGCGGGGACCTCGACCCGGTCCGGCTCGCGCTCGGCGGCACGGTGCTCACCGTCGTGCTCACGTCGTGGACCTCGGCGCTGATGCTGGCCAGTCACCGCACGCTCGACGAGGCCCGGTTCTGGCTGGCCGGCTCGATCGCCGGACGGCAGCTGGACACCCTCACCCCCGTCCTGCCCTTCCTCGCGGTCGGCCTGCTCGGCGCGTTCGCGATCTCCCCCGCGCTCAACGCGCTGGCCCTCGGCGACGAGGCGGCCCAGTCGCTCGGCGTGCCGGTGGCCCGGATCCGGGTGGCCGGCGGGCTCGCCGTCGTCCTGCTGGCGGGCGGCGCGGTCGCCGTAGCCGGACCGGTGGCGTTCATCGGACTGGCCGCCCCGCACCTCGTCCGCCCGCTCCTCGGCAACGACCACCGCTGGCTGCTGCCCGGCTGTCTGATCGCCGGTCCGCTGCTGCTGCTCGCGGCCGACGTGCTCGGGCGGCTCGTGGTCCGCCCGTCCGAGATCGAGGTCGGCATCGTCACCGCCTTCCTCGGCGCGCCGCTGCTCGCGGTGCTGGCCCGGAAGGTGGCCCGGTGACCGCTATCGCCACCGCCCCCACGGGCGCGCTCACCCGACGCCGCGTCCGCACCGCCGCCTGGTCGGTGCTGGCCGCCACCCTGGTCGTGCTCCTGACCGGCATCGCCCTCGGCACCGGGCAGGTCGGCATCTCCGCGTGGGACGCGCTGCGCGCCCTCGTCGGTCAGGGCACGCCCGGGGACGTCCTCGTCGTGCAGGAGTTCCGGGCGCCGCGCGTCGTCTCCGCGCTGATCGCGGGCGCCGGACTGGCCATGGCCGGCTCGATGCTCCAGCGCCTCTTCCGCAACCCGCTGGCCTCCCCCGACACCATCGGCGTCACCGGCGGCGCGTCCTTCGGCGCGGTGCTCATGCTCGCCACCGGCGCCTCGCAGCAGCTGATCCCGCTCGCTGCGCTCGGTGGCGGACTGCTCGCCGCGCTCCTCCTCGGCGGCTTCGCGTGGCGCTCCAAGATGGCCGTGACCCGGCTGGTCCTGGTCGGTCTGGCGGTCCAGCAGGGCCTGGCCGCCGCCGTGAACCTGATGATCGTACGGTTCCCGGCCGAGCTCGCCTCCTCCGCGATGCAGTGGACCACCGGTTCCCTCTACGGCCGCTCCTGGACCGAGGTCTCGATCGGCGGCACCGCCGTCGGACTCACCGCCGCCGCCGTCGTGCTCTGCCAGCGCCGCGTCGCCGTCCTCGACCTCGGCGACGACTCCGCCGGCGGCCTCGGGCTCGACCCCGGCCGCGACCGGATGTGGCTGCTGCTGCTCACCATCACCCTCGCCTCGCTCGCCGCCGCCCTCACCGGGCCGGTCGCCTTCGTCGCGCTCGCCGTCCCGCACCTGGTGCGGCTGCTCGCCGGGCCGCCCACCCTCGGCACGCTCGGACTCACCGCCCTCACCGGCGCCGTCCTGCTGCTCGGAGCCGACCTCCTCGTGCTCCACGTGATCCCCGTCCACGGTCTGCCGGTCGGTGCCGTCACCGCCACCCTCGGCGCCCCCTGGCTCCTGGTGCTGATGATCCGCCAGGGCCGGCTTCCCCAGAGGAGCAGCTGATGACCGCCCCCGAGACGCCCCTCGTCGAGCAGACGCTCACGAAGGCACCCGCGAATGCGGCCGAGAAGACGACCTCGAAGACGACCGCGAAGACGACCACGAAGACGACCGACAGAACGGCTGCCGGCGACACGAACCGCCTGGCCACCCACGGGCTCGGCCTGCGCTACGGCGACCGCGTGATCGTCGACGGACTCGACCTCGAACTGCCCGGCGGCGCCGTCACCGCCATCGTCGGCCCCAACGCGTGCGGCAAGTCCACCCTGCTGCGCGGGCTCGTCCGGCTCCTCGACCCGGCCGCCGGGACCGTCACCCTCGACGGCTGCGACATCCACCGGATGCCCTCCCGGGCGCTCGCCAAGCGGCTCGGCCTCCTCCCCCAGCAGCCGGTCACGCCCGAGGCGATCACCGTCGAGTCGCTGGTGCGGCTCGGGCGCTACCCGCACCAGCGGATGCTCAGCCCGTGGTCCCAGGCCGACCAGGCCGCCGTCGAGGACGCCCTCGCCCGGACCGGCACCGCCGAACTGCGCGACCAGCAGGTCGACCGGCTCTCCGGCGGGCAGCGCCAGCGCGCCTGGATCGCGCTCGCGCTCGCCCAGGACACCGACCTCCTGCTCCTCGACGAACCGACCACCTTCCTCGACCTGCGCCACCAGCTCGACGTCCTCGACCTCGTCGCCGACCTGCACGAGGAGGCCGGGCGCACCGTCGTCATGGTGCTGCACGACCTCGGGCAGGCCGCCCGGTACGCCGACCACCTCGTCGTCCTCAAGGACGGGCGGCTCGCCGCCGCCGGGGCACCGTCGGAGGTGCTGACGGCCGAGCTGGTGGAGGCCGTCTTCCAGGTGCCCTGCCGGGTGGTGCCCGACCCGGAGACGGGCACGCCGCTCGTCGTGCCGCGGGCGCGGGGCCGTGCTCGCGCTCGGGCGTCGACCGCGCTCTGACACCTGCGTTTCCCCCACTGTCCCCCGTTCTCCGTCCCCCCTGTTCTCCGCTCGACCCGATCCAAGGATTCCGATGAACCGCCGACTGCCCGCCGCCGTCCTCGCCGCCACGCTCTCCACCGCGCTGCTCGCCGCCTGCGCCAGCAACGGGGACGGCGCCAAGACGGGCGGCGACTCCTCCTCCTCGTCCGCCTCCGCCGGCACCGCCGGCACCGCCGGCACCGCTGCGGGCTTCCCGCGCAGCGTCAAGCACGCGGCCGGCACCGCCGAGATCAAGAGCCGGCCCAAGCGCGTCGTGGTCCTGGACAGCGGCGAGCTGGACGACGTCACCCTGCTCGGCATCACGCCGGTCGGCGCCGTGTCCCCGCACATGAAGACCGAGGGCGGCTTCCCGGACTACCTCAAGGACAAGATCAAGGACACCAAGGACGTCGGCCCGATGAACGAGCCGAACCTGGAGCTGATCGCCTCCCTCAAGCCCGACCTGATCCTGTCCTCCAAGGTCCGCCACGCCAAGGTCTACGACCAGCTGAACGCGATCGCGCCGACCGTCCTCGCCGAGACCACGGGCTTCCCGTGGAAGGAGAACCTCGCCCTCTACGCCCAGGCCCTCGGCAAGGAGGACGAGGCGAAGCAGGCACTCGCCGACTACCAGGCACGGGCCGCCAAGCTCGGCGAGGAGATCAAGGCCAAGAACGGCGGCACGATGCCGACCGCATCCGTGGTCCGCTTCGTGGCCGGGCCGACCCGCCTGTACGCGAAGGCGTCCTACAGCGGCGTCGTGCTCAAGGACGTCGGCCTCGCCCGCCCGGCCTCGCAGGACGTCGACAAGAACATCGTCGAGGTCAGCACCGAGCAGATCAACCAGGCCGACGCCGACCTGGTGTTCGTCACGACGGCCGACGACCCGTCGAAGACCAAGGAGAGCGAGGTCCAGCAGACGGCGGTCTGGCAGGGCCTGAACGCCGTGAAGAACAACAAGGTGTTCACCGTCCCGGACGAGACCTGGATGTCCGGCATCGGCGTCCAGGCCGCCGACGCCATGCTCGTCGACATCGCCAAGGCCGCCGGCGTCGACGCCCCGAAGTAGCCGACGGCCCGGCCGGATGCCGGGGCAGATGACAGATGACAGATGACGGCGAACAGATAACAGATTTCGAAATCTGTCATCTGTCATCTGTTCGCCGTCGCCTGCCCCGGCCAGCGCCACCCTCCGCCGTCCGCCGCCACTCGCCCGCCACCACCCCAGCGAGGACCTCTCACACCATGCGGCTCTACCTGCTCGCCCTCAACCCCACCGACTCGGTCACCGCCGGCTTCCTGCCCGCCGCAGCCCGACTCGGGCTCGACGTGACCGTGCTCACCGACTGCGCCGAACCCCACCGGCAGGCCTACGCCGCACTGCCGTTCGCCGCGCCCGAGGTACTGGAGTGCGATGTCCGGGACTTCCGCGCCGTGGTCAGCCTGGTCTCGCGCCACCACGCGCCCGACGCGGTCTTCAGCAACAGCGACCACCTCCAGACCCAGACCGCCCTCGCCGCCGAGTACTTCGGCCTGCCCGCCAAGGACTGGAAGGCCGCCCTGCGCGCCAAGGACAAGGGCCAGCTGCGCCGCCACCTCGCCCTCACCGGCCAGGACGCCGTCTGGTCCGCCGAGTTGGCCCCCGGCCAGGACCCGGCCGAGCTGGACCCGCCGTTCCCGTGCGTGGTCAAGCCCCGCGAGGGCGTCGCCAGCGAGGACGTCACGCTCGTCACCGACGCCGCCGAACTCGCCCAGCGCTGCAAGGAGATCCAGCACCGCAGGGCCGGCGCCACCCTGCTCGTCGAGGAGTTCCTGGACGGACAGCTCTGCACCCTGGAGACACTCGGCGACGGCCGCGTCCGCCACGTCCTCGGCGGCTTCCGCACCCGACTCTCGCCTCCCCCGGACTTCATCGAGGAGGTCCTGGAGTTCGTCCCCGCGCACCCCGCGGCCGTCGTCCGCCAGGTCCTCGCCCAGCTCGACGCGCTCGGCGTCGGACTCGGCGCCTGCCACACCGAGTTCGTCGTCCAGCCGGACGGCCGCGCCCGGATCATCGAGGTCAACTACCGCGCCATCGGCGACCAGTGCGACCTCATGCTCGCCGAGATCCTCGGGATCCCGCTCTTCGAGCACATCCTGAGCGTCCACCTCGGCCGCGAACTCCCCTCCAACCTGGCCGATCTGTGCGCCGCCACCCCGCGCCGCGCCCGCAACGAGGTGGTCTGCGCCGACCGCGCCGGCGTCCTGACCACCGCCCCCACCCCGTACGACGAGGACCGCGACGGCGTCCGGCTCGCCTACCGGCCGCTGCGCCGCCTCGGCGAGCGGCACGAGCACTACCGCACCAACCGCGACTACCTGGGAGTCATCTGGGCCGTCGGCGAGGACCAGGGCGCCGTCGACGCCGCCGTCGCCCGCTTCCTCGCCGCCAACCGCTGGGAGATCACCCCGTGACCGCCGCCGAGCAGCTCACCATCCGCGTCCTCTCCGCCCTCGTCCGCGAGGACGTCCTCGGCCTGCGCACCCGCGGCACGGTCGAGCACCGGGCGGACGGCCCCTGGCTCGTCCTCGCCGACGTCGCGCTCGCCGTGCCCGTCACCCCCGAGGGCTTCCAGTCCGAGTACGCGGCGCGCCTGCCCCTCGTCGACCTCGCCGGGCGCCAACTCACCGCCCTGGACGCCATCGTGGCGAATCTCACCGAGCTGGCCGACCCCGAGGACCGGCCCGGCTGGAGCGCCCTCGGCGAGGAGTGCCGCCAGACCCTCGCCACCATGGAACTGCACGAACAGGTCCGGCCCGAGGTGCACGCGCGGCTCACCGATCTCTACGGCGACGACCCGGCCGCCTGGACCGGCGCCGCCGCGAGCCTCGGCCACGACACCCTCGCCGGCTACCTGGACCACCCGGTCTACCCGACCGCGCGCGGACGGTCCGGTCTCGGCGAGGCCGAACTGCGCGCCTTCGCGCCGGAGTTCCACCCCGCCTTCGAGCTGCGGTGGCTGGCGGTGCCCACCGGGGCCGTCACCGCCCACGGCACCGAAGCGCTCCCCGACTGGTGGCCCACCCCGGCCTGGCTCGGCCTCGGCGACGCCTGCCCCGGCGCCGGCTGGACGACCCTGCCCGTGCACCCGCTCACCGTCGGCGCCCCGCTCGACGAGGCGCTCGCTGCCACCGGCCTGGCCGGCCGCGCGATCCTCGCCGACCGCCCGTACCTCACGGTCGTGCCCACGCTGTCCATGCGCACCCTCGCCGTCGCCGACGATCCCGCGTGCCACCTCAAACTCCCGCTCGCCACCGCCAGCCTGGGTCGGCTCAACCGCCGCACCATCAAGCCCGGCACCCTGGTCGACGGCGCCGCCGGACAGCGCCTGATCGAGGCCGTGCTGGCCCGCGAACCGCGCTTCGCCGGGCGGATCCTGCACGCCGACGAGCAGACCTACGCCCACGCCGGGCACGAGCTGCTCGCCGTGCTGCTGCGCCGTTACCCGGCCGGGCTCGACCGGTCCGTCACCGTCCCGCTCGCCTCCCTGCTGGCTCCCGCGCCCGGCGGCCGGCTCGTCATCGACCACCTCGCCGACCGCTTCCACGGCGGCGACCCGGTCGCCCTCTACGACGACCTGCTGCAGCTGCTCCTCGACTGGCAGACCACGCTGTTCGGCTACGGCATCGCGCTGGAGTCGCACCAGCAGAACACCTCCCTCATCCTCGACGAGGACGGCCTGCGCCTCCTCTACAAGGACGACGACGGCCCGCGTGTCCACACCGGTCGCCTGACGGCCACGCTCGGTGAACTCGCCCCCCGCGCCTCCGAGTTCGATGACACGCGGATCTTCGGCGAGGACGACCGGGCGCTGACCGACCTGTTCATCACCATCACCGGCCACCTCTGCACCGCCTCGCTCGCCTTCGGCCTCGCCCACCACGGCCGCGCCGAACTCGGCGACACCCTGGCCCTGTTGCGCAAGCGCCTCGCCGAAGCCGTCGACCGCCTCGGAACGACGGGCGCTCCCCTCCGCGCGAGCCTGCTGGACGCCGAACGCCTCCCCGTCAAGGCCATGGTCACCGCCGGGACCCTGCTCACCAAGCAGCGCTCGGGCGCCGCCGACATCAACAAGCACTACACGAGCGGCCCCAACTACCTCCTGGTGAACGGGCTCCCGCGGTGACCGCGGACGTGGAGGCGCTGCCGCAGCCGAGGATCGTCGAGGCCGGCCGCTCCGAGGGGATCGGCCGCCGCCAGGTGCACGCCGTCGCGGCCTGCTACTTCGTCGCGTCCTTCGCCGCGCTCGGCCTGCCGCCCTACCTGACCGCGATCCTGCCCACGCTCGGCGACGCGCAGGCCCGCTGGGCCGGCGTGCTCTACATCGTGCCGACCGTGTTCAGCGCACTCGGCGCCCCGCTGTGGGGCCGGCTCGCCGACCGGTTCGGCCGCAAGCGCCTGCTGCTGCGCGCCCAACTAGGGCTCACCGTCTCGTTCCTGCTCGCCGGCGCGGCCAACAGCCTGCCCGCGTTCACCGTCGCGCTCGTCCTCCAGGGCTTCCTCGGCGGCACCTTCGCGGCCACCAACGGCTACCTCGCCGCCGCGCTCGACGGGCCGAGGCTCTCCCGGGCGCTCACCCTGATGCAGGGAAGCGCGCGCGCGGCACTCGTCGCCGCCCCGATCCTGGTCGGCGCGCTGTCCCCGTGGATCGACCCGCACCGCCAGTACCTGGTGATGGCCGTACTCCCGCTCGCCGCGGCCCTGTTGCTGTCGATGCTGCCCGAGCCCAAGGCGGCGCGGCCGGCCGCCGGGGCCACCACCGACGGGCCGGCGAGCGGGACCGGGGCCGCGCACAGGGCGCCGGTCTCCCTCCGGCCGCTCTACGCCTTCGAGTTCACCTTCGTCTTCGCCACCGTCATCTCCTTCCCCTACCTGATCACGCTGGCCCAGCAGCGCCTGCCGGGCGTCTCCGGCATCACCACCGGCGTGCTCTTCGCCCTGCCGCACCTGTGCTATCTGGTGTTCGCGGCCCGCACCCACACCATCTTCCACACTCGCCCGCACACCGGGATCGCCCTCGGCTTCGCCTGCGTCACCGTCGGCCTGGCCGGACACGCCGTCGCCTACTCCCTGCCGGTGTTCGTCGCCGTGCGGCTCCTGCTCGGCGCCGGGCTCACGCTCGGCCTGGTCAGCCTCGCCGTCCTCGCCGCCCGCGCCGCCAAGGGCCGCCGGCCCGGCCGGATGTTCGGCACCCTCGAACTCGTCTCCAAGGGCGGCGCCGTCGCCGCCGGCGCCGTCGCCGCGCTGGCCAACGACCGGTTCGGTGCCGCCGCCCCCGTGGTCGCCGGCACCGCCGCCGCCCTGCTCGCCGCGCTCGCGGCCACCGCACTCACCCTCCCGTCCGCCCGTCAGCGCTGGAGTCGCCGATGATCCACGAACTGCCCACCGCCGACGACGCGGTGGCCCACACCCTGCTCAACTGCCTGCTGCGCGAGGTCTCCGCCCCCGAGCACCAGACGGCCGTCACCGACAACCGCCTCCAGATCCGCCTCCCCCGCCGCGGTGTCCTCCTGCGCGCAGCCCTGCGCCGCACCTCCCTGCTCGGCGCGCACCGCTTCACCGGCCCGGTCGAGATCGAACGCTCCGGCGGCTGGCAGGAATTGGACTGGCGCGAGCTCGCCGAACACGTCCAGGGCGAACTCGAACTGCGCACCGGCACCGTGAACGAGGAGTTCACCGACCAGGTCGCCTCCAGCCACGAAGGCGTCCGCGCGGGGTTGGCGGACCGGCCGGCCGGCGGGCGGGACCGCTACCTCGACTCCGAGCAGGCCCTGCTGTTCGGGCACCGCTTCCACCCCGCGCCCAAGTCCCGCTCGGCCGCCCGGGGCGACTGGCGCGACTACGCGCCGGAGTCGCGCGCCGCGTTCCGGCTGCGCCACCTGGCCGTCCGCGAGGAACTGCTGGCCGGACACTCACTCGACGCCGCCTCGACCGCGCTGCTCGACGGGCTCGGTGAGGTGCCGGCCGGCTACCGGCTGCTGCCCGCCCACCCCTGGCAGTACCAGCTCATCGGCGACCACCCGCTGTTGCGCGGCGCCCTGGCCAGCGGCGACGTGCTCGACCTCGGTCCGCGCGGCGAGGACTTCGCCGCCACCGCGTCGGTGCGCACCCTCTACGGCGCGGACGCGTTCCTGAAGTTCAGCCTCAACGTCCGGATCACCAACTGCCTGCGCAAGAACTCCGCGTACGAGCTGACCGGCGCCGTCACCCTCACCCGGGTGCTCGCCCCCGCGCTCGCCGACCTCGCCCGGCGCTTCCCCGACGCCGCGATGCTCCGTGAACCCGCCTACCGCACACTGGCGTTGCCCGGCGCGGACGGCCGACCGGACCAGTCGCTGTTCGAGGGCTTCGGACTCATCGTCCGCGAGGGCCTCGGCGGCGTCCTGCGACCCGGCGTCACACCGCTGCTCGCGGCGGCCGTCGCCGACGAACATCCGACGAGCTCCGCGCACATCTCCCGTCTGCTGGACGAAAGTTCGGACGGTCACCAGGCCCTCGACTGGTGGCGCGCCTACCTGCGCCTGCTCGTCCCGCCGGTGCTGGCCGCCTACTTCGACCACGGCGTCGTCCTCGAACCCCACCTGCAGAACGTCCTCATCGGCGTCGACTCCGCCGGTCACCCCGCGCAGGTGCTCTTCCGCGACCTCGAGGGCACCAAGCTCGTCCCCGAGCAGAACGCCGCCCTGCTGGCGGCCCTGCCGCCCGAGGTCGCCGGCCCGATGACGTACGACGCCGAGCGCGGCTGGGACCGGGTCGTCTACTGCCTCCTGGTCAACCACGTCGCCGAACTGCTCGCCGCGCTCGCCGACCGTCACCCGGAGCTCGAGTGCGCCCTCTGGCAGACGGTCCGGGACACCCTGGAGGAGTACGCGGCCGCCCACGGCCGCCCGCCGCGCCTGCGCGCGCTGCTCGCCGGCGTCCCGCTGCCCGCGAAGGCCAACCTGTTGACCCGCTGGGAGCGCAAGGCCGACCGCGAGGCCGGATACGTGCGGCTGCCGTCGCCGCTCGCCGGATCCGTGCTCGCGCAAGCCGCCCGGATGCCCTTCACCGTCCCCGTCGGGAGCGCCCGATGACCGAGTCCGTCCGCCGACACGTCGCCGGGCTGGCCCCCGACGAACTCCCCTCCTACGTCTACGACCTGGCCGCCCTGCGCGACCACGCCGCGGCCGTGCGGGCCGCCCTGCCCGAGCGGGTCGAGCTCTACTACGCCGCCAAGGCCAACCCCGAGGCGCCGGTGCTGACCGCCCTCGGTGAGGCCGTCGACGGCTACGAGGTCTCCAGCGGAGGCGAGTTGGCGCACGTACGGGCGGCCGTGCCCGGCGCTCCCCTCGCCTTCGGCGGGCCCGGGAAGACCCCCGCCGAGATCGTGGCCGCCGTCGACGCGGGCGTGCACCGCTGGCACGTCGAGAGCGAGCAGGAGCTCCACCGGCTGGCCGCCGTCCTCGCGGACCGGCCCGGCATGGTGGTCGACGTGTTGCTGCGCGTCAACCTTCCCGTCCGCACCGGCACACTGGACGCCGTGGCGCTCGCGATGGGCGGACGGCCGACGCCGTTCGGGCTCGACCCGGACTGCGCCGAGGAATGCGTCCGCCTCCTCACCGACGGTGGCCCGATCGGCCGGCAGCTGCGCCTGCGCGGGGTGCACGCGCACCTCGCCAGCGGCCTGGCAGCGACGGAACACCTCGCCCTGGCGGAAGGGATCGTGGCGTGGTCGGCCGCCCTGGCCGACCGGCACGGCTTCCCGCTGGACGAGGTCAACGTCGGCGGCGGCATGGCCGTCGACTACGACGATCCGGGCCACCGCTTCGACTGGACGGCCTTCGGCGACGGGCTCGCCAAGCTGCTCGACGCCCACCCAGGGCTGATCCTGCGGATCGAGCCCGGCCGCGCGCTCACGGCGTACTGCGGCTGGTACGCGACCGAAGTGCTGGACGTGAAGGGCAGCCACGGCGAGGACTTCGCGGTCCTCCGCGGCGGCACCCACCACCTGCGGACCCCGGCCACGCGCGGCCACTCGCAGCCCTTCGAGGTCCTGGCGGTGGAGGCGTGGCCACACCCGTGGCCGCGCCCGGCGGTGACCACCGGCCGCGCCACGCTCACCGGCCAGCTCTGCACCCCGAAGGACGTCCTCGCGCGTGCCGCCGAGGGCGCCGACGGCCTGCGGACGGCGGACCGGGTGCTGTTCGCGATGGCGGGCGCGTACGCCTGGAACATCTCGCACCACGAGTTCCTGATGCACCCCCACCCGGGCTTCCACTACCTGGGTGGCTGACCGGACACCGGCGCCCGCGGAAGAGAGCCGACGGCGAACAGATGACAGCTGACAGATAACAGATTTCGAAATCTGTTATCTGTCAGCTGTCAGTCGTCACCCCCGCAGGTCGCTCCCGCACGGCCGTGCGAAAGTGGTAGGCAGCGAAGGGAGCGCGGACGTGCTGATGGACAAGGTGGCGGAGATTCTCGCCGAGGCTTCGGCCGAGGCGGTGGAGCCGCGTTTCCGCGCGCTGACGGCCGGCGAGGTGATGGAGAAGGCCCCCGGAGAGATCGTGACGATCGCCGACCGGGAGGCCGAGGCGATCATCGAACGGCGGCTGCGCGAGCTCCTGCCCGTCCCCGTGGTCGGCGAGGAGGCCGTCGCCGCCGACCCCTCCCTCGCCCGCGCCCTGCACTCCGAGCCCGCGGTCTGGCTGGTGGACCCCGTCGACGGCACCTCCAACTTCGTCGCGGGCCGCCCCGACTACGCCGTCATGTGCTCCCTCGTCCGCTCCGGCCGGACCGTCGCCTCCTGGATCTGGCAGCCCTCCACCGCCACCTCCTACCGGGCCGAACTGGGCGCCGGCGCCTGGCGCGACGACGCCCGCCTGACCCGCGAACCGGCCCCCCACGACGCCGCCAAGCTGCGCGGCGTCGTGAAGAGCCGTTTCCTCGAACCCGACCACCGCCGCCGCCTCGAAACCAACGCCGCCGTCTTCGGCGAGCTCTCCCCCGGCCGCAACTCTGCGGGCATCGAGTACCCCGACGTCGCCGACGGCCACACCGACTTCGTCTTCTACTGGCGCACCCTCCCCTGGGACCACGCCCCCGGAAGCCTGCTCGTCGCCGAGGCCGGCGGCGTCGCCGCCCGCATGGACGGCAGCACCTACCGCCCCGAGGCCCCCGACTGCGAGGACGGCCTGCTGATCGCCTCCGACCCGGAGACCTGGGAGCTGGCCCGCGGCGTCCTCATGGCCGACTGAGCCCCGGCATCCCCCCACCGGCCACCCCCTCCGTAGGCCCCTCCCTGCCAGCCAACCTCCCCACCAGCCACGCGCGGTCACCGGCCACGCGCAGCTACCGAAGGCAGGTCACCACACCACGGGCAGCCGCTCCGGCAGCCGCTTGATGAACCCCGGCCGCCACGCCAACTGCTCGACCGGAAGGGCCAGCCGCAGGGCGGGCAGCCGCTCGACGAGCGCCGTGATCGCGATCTCGGCGTGCACGCGGCCGAGTGCCGAGGCCGGGCAGAAGTGACGGCCCGCGCCGAACGCGAGGTGCGGGTTGCTCGTCCGGTCGAAGTCGATCCGCTCCGGGTCCGGGAAGACCGCCGGATCGTAGTTGGCGCCCTCGACCAGGACGAGCACCAGCTCGCCCGCCCGCACCAGCACGTCCCCCACCTGCACGTCGTCGAGCGCGAGGCGCGGCAGGGCGTCGCCGATCGACAGGTTGACCCGCAGCAGTTCGTCCACCGCGGCTCCGACCAGCGCCGGTTCGGCCCGCAGCCGGTCGGCGAGTGCGGGCTGCTCGCACAGGTAGACGATCGCGTTGAGCAGGAAGGACGACGTCGAGACGGCGCCCGCGCCGAAGAGCGACAGCGCGACGGTGGCGAGCAGTTCGTCGCTGACGCGGTCCGAGACGTCCGGGGAGCGGCGCAGTTCGGCGAAGCGTCCGAGCAGGCCCTCCGTCGGCTCCGGGTCCGCGTTGAGCCGCCCGACCATGTAGCCGAGGTCCTTGTACCAGTTGGGGGTCGCGCCCGCGAACGGCTTCGGGCTGGTGATGAAGGCGACGTCGATGCCGGCCATCAGCCGTCGCCAGTCGTCGGTGGGGATGCCGAGCAGGCGGCAGTGCAGGGCGGCGGAGTAGGGCTCGGTGAAGCCGTCCCGGAGTTCGCCGGGGGCGCCCTGGGCGACGAGGTCGTCGATCAGCCGGTGGGCCTCGGCCCGGAGCCAGCCGTCGAGTTCGCGGTCGGCGCGCGGGGAGAGCGTCTTCATGACGGCGTTGCGCAGCCCGGCGCTGTTGATGTTGCCCATGTTGTTGACCACCTCGGGCGGGATGGTCAACGCGTACTGGCGCGGGACGCCGGGGTTGGCCGTGTCCTTGAGGCTGAACCGCTCGTCCTCCAGCACCTGCTTGGCGAGCGCGTAGTTGCTGATCAGCCAGGCCGGATCGCCGGTCAGGGTACGGACCTCGGCGATCGGCCGCTCCTCGCGCAGCACGGCCGCCTCGGCCGGGAAGACGTCGCCCCGGCGCGGGAGCGGGAATTCGACGTAGGGGCACGTGCCGTCCTGCGGTGCGCCGTTCGAGGTGGCGGGCTCGGTGGTCACCGGGTCGGTGACGGTCATGGGTGTGGCTCCTCGGTGAGTTGGTTCGAGCGGCTTGGGGTGGTCGGTCAGGCGGCACGCGCGGGCAGCGCGGGCTCGGCTCCGCGCGAGGCCTGGGGCGCGACGTCGGACGCGGCGTCGGACGCGGCGTCGGACGCGACGCCGGTTCGCGTCGCGGCCGGGCGGATCACGGCGTAACCCTGGCCGGGCACGGCGCGCAGGCCCTCGTCCCGGCCGAACAGGACGGGGGTGAGCGGGAGTTGCATGTGATAGCAGGTGACGGAAGAGGACACGCCCAGCAGGGCCGGCGTGTCCAGGAAGAACGGCAACTCGGCGGCGATGTAGTGAATCCCGGCGGCGAGTTGGGGCTCGCTGGGCGCGAGGCCCTCGTCCAGTCGGGCCGCCAGGAAGCCGCGGGCCATGCCCTCGGTGGCGTCACGGAAGACCCGGTCGGTGTGGAGGGCGTCGGCTATCTGCCCGCGCAGTCGCCGGTACGCGGGGTCGCCGGCGAAGGAGGAGAGGGCGTGCACCCGGACGTCGTCCCGTCGCCCGGCCTCCTCGACCCCGCGCTCGATCCGCCGGGCCGTCGCCTTGACCTCCTTGAGGGCGCGGCGGGCCGCGTGTTCGGGGGTGTAGCCGAAGGACTCGAACTGGGCGCTGACGTGCAGGTCGGCGTAGACGATGTCGGTCCTTTCGAAGAACTGACGGCCCCACCCGAGGAGTTCGGTGATCCGGCGGTGGCTGAAATAGCTGTTGCCCGGACTGACTCCGATGAGCAGGTGCTCTCCGCGGCGCCAGATCTCACGGCACCGGGACGAGTACGGAAGTGCCTCGTACGCGGCCGGGAATCCGGCCGGGAACCCACCGGCACCGGTGGTTATCGGGGCTTCGTCCAGAAGGGATTCACGCATGCCTTGCCTCCGCTTCACAGCGATCGTCACAGGACCGATTTCAGGGGGGAATTACCGCGATTCACAGAAGTGCACGGCGGGTAGGCGGAGTTCACCCCGAGGTGTGGGCGGACTCGTCGCAGTGGAGGATGCGCGCCTGGTCAGGCGGCCTGACCCGAGATGCCGTGTGCGCATGGTGGGGCGGCGACCACCCGAAGTTACCGCCGCCGTTCGGGATCTCGGCAAGCCCTGCACAGGGGTTGGCGAAATGTGATCAGCGGTCGGCCGGAATCAGCCTGTACAGCCATCTGAAGGGTGTCCACGAAGATATGGCGGAGGCCGCCGAATATCGCCCCGACAGCCTCTCACACCAGTGTGGCTTCCTCCAACGTCGCGGCGGGAAAAAGGATTTGTTTTGGATTCGCCGCCCCCTCGACGCCACCGCACGGACCGGCCTGGGCGAGGATGCCGCGGCGGCCGAGCCCGTCGGACTCGTCGGCCCCGTCGAACTCGGCCCGTCGAACCGGCCGATCCGGCCGAACCGGCCGAGTCCGTCGGACCCGGACCGTCCGCCCTAGTCGGCCCGCTCCCCGGCGACCTTTCGGCCTGCCTTGACCACCTCGCGCAGCAGCGCGCCGACCTCACCCGGCGTGGTGTGCGGGTTGAGGAGCGTCAGCTTCAGCCGGACCCTCCCGGCCCCCTCCCCCGGCAGTTCGGTGCGCCCGACCACGGCCCGTCCGGTGCGCAGCAGCAACCGGCGGAGCTGCCCGTTGAGTTCGTCGACCGCCTCGCCGTCCGTGATGCCGCGCGGGCGGAAACGGAACAGGACGGTGGTGAGGACGGGCTCGCCGTGGAGTTCCAGGGACGGTTCGGCGCGGACGACCTCGGCGGCGGTGCGGGCGAGGTCGTGGCAGGCGTCGACGAGCCGGCCGAGCCCGGCGCGGCCGAGGGTGCGCAGCGTGACGGCGATCTTGAACGCGTCGGCCCGGCGGGTGGTGCGCAGCGAGCGGCCGAGGAGGCTGGGGTAGCCGGCGTGTTCGTCGTCGACGGGGTTGAGGTACTCGGCGCGGCGGGCGAGGGAGACGTAGGTCTCGGCGCGGCGGACCAGGAAGACGCCGGCGGCCGCGGGTTGCCAGCCGAGCTTGTGCCAGTCGAGGGAGACGGAGTCGGCGCGGGCGATGCCGTCGAGGAGCGGGGCGAGGCGGTCGGAGAGGAGGGCGCCGCCGCCGTACGCGGCGTCGACGTGCAGCCAGGAGCCGTAGCGCGCGGCGAGGTCGGCGGCGGTGTGCAGGGGGTCGATCGCGCCGGTGTCGGTGGTGCCGGCGGTGGCGACGATGGCGATCGGGGTGTGGCCGGCCCAGGTGGTCTCGGCCAGGTGGCGTTCCAACGCCTCCGGATCCATGCGGAGTTGGCGGTCCACGGGGACGGCGACGACGGACCGTTCGCCGAGGCCGAGCAGGGCGGCGGCACGCTGGACGGAGAAGTGGGCGGCCTGGGAGGCGATGATGCGCGGGCTGGCGCCGGCCGGGATGCCGTCCAACTCGATGATTCCGTCGAGTCGTTGGTCGCGGGCCAGCATGAGGCCCATGAGGTTGGACTCGGTGCCGCCGGAGGTGAGGACGCCGGCCGCGCGGGCGGGGTCGTAGCCGACGAGGGCGGCGAGTTCGGCGAGGATCGCGGTTTCGAGGGCGGTGGCGGCGGGGGCCTGGTCCCAGGAGTCCTGGGAGGGGTTGAGGGCGCTGACGGCGAGGTCGGCGGCGGCCGCGACGGCGAGCGGCGGGCAGTGCAGGTGGGCGGCACAGGCGGGGTCGGCCGGGTCGGCGGCGCCGTAGGCGAGGAGTTCGGTGAGGCGGGCGAGGGCGCCGCGGCCGTGGGCGCCGGCGAGGCCGTCGGCGACGAGGGCGGTGATCTCGGCGGGGCTTCCGGCGGGCAGCGGTCCGGCGCGCAGGCCGGTGCCGGTGTCGAGGGCGTCGAGGACGGTGGCGAGCAGGGGGCCGAGCGCGCCCGGTCCGCCGGCGCCGCCCGCGAGGGCGTCCAACGGGGTTGCCGTGCCGGGAAGTTCGTGGTCGGGCTCGGCTGCGGGCGCGTCGTCGCGCTGCGCCCCGCGCTCGGGCTCGGGCTCGCACCCGCTCTCGTCCCCCGGCTCCCGGTCGTGCGCGGGCCCGGAACCGGCTCCCGCGCCGCCGGTCACCTGCCCTCCCGCGCGCCCGCGGCGGACGATGGCGCCGAACTCACCGAGGCGATCGCGTCGGCGAGCCGGTCGAACACGGCGGCGGCCTGTTCGTCCGTCATGGTGAGCGGCGGGAGGAGCCGCAGGACGGCGTCGTGGCGCCCGCCGAGTTCGACGATCAGGCCGCGTTCCAGGCAGGCCTCGCGGACCCGGACGGCGAACGCCGGGTCCGCGGGACGGGCACCGCAGGCGTCGGGTTCGGCCGCGGAGTCGACGAGTTCGACGCCGAGCATCAGGCCGCGCCCGCGGACGTCGCCGATGGCGGGCAGTTCGGTGGCGAGGTCGCGCAGCCGCGCCGTGAGCCGGTCGCCGACGACGGCGGCCCGTTCGGCGAGGCCGTGGGCGGCGACGTAGCGGAGGGTGGCGGCGCCGGCGGCCATGGCGAGGGTGTTGCCGCGGAAGGTGCCGGTGTGGGCGCCGGGCCGCCACCCGTCGTAGTCCTCGCGGTAGACGACGACGGCGAGCGGGAGGCTGCCGCCGATGGCCTTGGAGAGCACCATGGCGTCCGGGACGACGCCGCTGTGCTCGACGGCCCACATCCGCCCGGTGCGGCCGACACCGGTCTGCACCTCGTCGACGATCAGCGGGATGCCGCGCTCAGCGGTGATGCGGCGCATCGCGCGCAGCCAGCCGTCGGGGGCGGGCACGACGCCGCCCTCGCCCTGGACGGCCTCCAGGACCATGGCGGCGGGGGTGGTGACGCCGCCGGACGGGTCGTCCAGTAGCCGTTGGACGTAGGTGGCCGAAAGGTCGGCGCCCGCGTCGCCGCCGACGCCGAACGGGCAGCGGTAGCCGTACGGGTAGGGCAGCCGCACGACGTCCCCGCCGCTCGGCAGGGGCTCCTTGACGGCGGTGTTGCCGGTGAGGGCGAGGGCGCCGGCGGTCATGCCGTGGTAGGCGCCGGTGAAGGCGAGGGCGCCGGCGCGGCCGGTGGCGGTCTGCATCAGCTTGAGCGCGGCCTCGACGGCGTCCGTCCCGGCGGGGCCGCAGAAGTGCACCCGGGCGCGGGCGGCGAACTCCGGGGGCAGGCTCTCGAAGAGGGCGGTGGTGAAGTCGTCCTTCTCGGCGGTGGCGAGGTCGAGCAGGTGCAGCGGCGCGCCGCTGTCGAGGGTGCGGCGGATCGCCTCCAGCACCACCGGGTGGTTGTGCCCGAGGGCGAGCGTCCCGGCGCCGGAGAGGCAGTCGAGGTAGCGCCGCCCGTCCGCGCCCTCGACGGTCATGCCGTTCGCCCGGACGGGGACGATCGGGAACGAGCGGGCGTACGTCCGGGCGGAGGACTCGCGGACGCGCTGGCGGCGCAGGACGGCCTCGCCGGGCGCCTGGGCGGGAATGGCGGCGAGCGACAAGACGAACCCCCAGAAGAAGTTAGGTAAGCCTAACTTTATCGCCTCTGGCCTGGCCGGGCGCACCCGGGGCACCCGGAACCACCCGACCGGGTGAACCCCCCGCCCTCCCCAACGAGCGCCCAGGGCGAACGGTCACGGCCGCGCGGCGGAAATTCTTTCCCGGGGTCGCGTCACCCGGATTTTCAGGCGGCTCCACACGCGCCAAGGCCGTCGGGGCCTCCCGACCTGTCAGGAGCTCCGGAACGTCACGCGCGGCGCCCGGCCGGCCCTTCCCCCGCCTTCCAGCGGTAGCAGAGCTCCGGGCGCCCGACGTTCCCGTACTGCGGCTCGCGCACGGCGAGCCCGATGTCGACGAGGTGTTCGAGGTAGCGGCGCGCGGTGATCCGCGAGACCCCCGCGGCGGCGCCCGCCGCGGCGGCCGACAGCCCGGTCGCGGTCTCGCGCAGGACGCCCGCGACGGTGTCGAGGGTCGGCGCGCTGAGGCCCTTGGGCAGGGCGGTCCGCTCGGGCGTGCGGAGCAGGGCGAGCGCCTGGTCGACCTCGTCCTGGCCGGTCGCCTCGCCGGTGCGGCCGAGGCTGTCGCGGTAGCGGGCGTAGCGTTCGAGGCGGTCGTGCAGGGCGGCGGCGCTGAACGGTTTCAGCAGGTACTGGACGACCCCCGCCGAGACCGCCTGCCGGACCATGGCGAGGTCGCGGGCCGAGGTCACCGCGATGATGTCGGTGGTGTGGCCGGCGGCGCGCAGCGTGCGGAGGAGCTGGAGGCCGTGGCCGTCGGGGAGGTAGAGGTCGAGCAGGGTGAGGCCGACGGGCGTCCCGGCGGCGCGGGCGCGTTCAAGGAAGCGCAGCGCGTCGGCGCAGCTGTGCACGGTGCCGACGGCGCGGAAGCCGGGTTCGCGCTCGACGTAGAGGGTGTGCGCGGCGGCGGCGACGGGGTCGTCCTCGACGATCAGCACCGGGATGCCGGCGGCGGGGGCGGGGGCGGCGGCCCCAGGGGCGCCCGGAGGCCCGAAGCCGGTGGTCACGCGACCACCTCCGCGGGTCTCTCCGCAGCCCCCGAGCCGCCGGGCTCGGCCGCGCCGCCCGCCTTCCCCGCGAGGGGCAGTCGGACCGTGAGCACCGCGCCGCGCTCGCGACCCACCTCGACCGTGCCGCCGTTGCGCCGGGCGGCCTGCGCGACGAGTGCCAGTCCGAGGCCGTGGCCGTGGCCGTCCTGCTTGGTGCTCCAGCCGCGCCGGAACACGTCCTCGACGGCGGCCGGGTCGATGCCCGCCCCGGTGTCGGCGACGCGCAGCACCAGGTGGTCGTCCGCGTCGTCGATCCTCGCCGTGACGGTGACCTCCGGCGGGACGGGGCTGTCGGCGGCGCCGGCGATCGCGGCGTCCACGGCGTTGTCGATCAGATTGCCGAGGACGGTGATGAGGTCGCGGGCGGAGAGGCCGGGCGGCAGGACGCCGTCGTCGATGCGGCTGTCCTCGGCGAGGGTCAGTTCCACACCGCGCTCGGCCGCCTGGGCGGCCTTGCCGAGCAGCAGCGCGGCCAGGACGGGCTCGCTGACGGCGGCGACGACCCGGTCCGTGAGCTGCTGGGCGAGGGCGAGTTCGGCGGTCGCGAACTCCACCGCCTGCTCGTGGCGCCCGAGTTCGATGAGCGAGACGACGGCGTGCAGCCGGTTGGCGGCCTCGTGCGCCTGCGCGCCCAGTGCCTCGGTGAAGCCGCGCACGGAGTCCAATTCGCCGCTGAGCGACTGCAGTTCGGTGTGGTCGCGGAGGGTGACGACGCGGCCGAGGCCGGTACCGATGGTGGAGGTGTTGAGCACGACGACCCGTTCGGCGGTCAGGTGCACCTCGTCGCGCACCGGCCCGTCGCCCAGCACGGCCGCGACGAGCGCCTCCGGCAGACCGAGCCCGGCGACCGGCCGCCCCTCCACCGTCCCTTCCAGGCCCAGGAGTTCACGAGCGGCGTCGTTGCACAGCACCACGCGGTGCGCGCGGTCGAGCAGGACCAGGCCCTCACGCACCGAGTGCAGGGTCGCCTGGTGGTACTCGTAGAGGTGGCTGAGTTCGGCCGGCCCCATGCCGTGGGTGTGCCTGCGCAGACGGGAGTTGGCGAGGTAGGTACCGGCCGCGCCGACCGCGAGGGCGGCAACCGCGACCCCGACCAGCGCCAGCAGCGGGCCGGTCAGCTGCTCGGAGATGCTCTCCAGCGTGATGCCCGCGCTCACGAGGGCGATCACCCGGTGCCGCTCGTCCAGGACGGGCGTGACCACCCGCACCGACGGGCCGAGCGTGCCGGTGTACGTCTCACTGCGGGTCTGCCCGGCGAGCGCCCAGTCGATGTGGCCCAGGTAGCGCTTGCCGATCTGCTCCGGCAAGGGGTGGGTCCAGCGCACGCCGTCGGTGTTCATGACGGTGATGAACGAGACCCCGGTGTCGACGCGGACCTGCTCGGCGTACGGCTGGAGGACCGCGGTCGGGTCGGGCCCGGTGACGGCGGCGCGAACGGTCGGCGAGTCGGCGACCGCGTGGGCGACGGCGGTCACCTCGCGGCGGGCCGCCTCCTCGGTGCGGTCGGCGGTGAACAGGTACGCGAGCACGGCGCCGCCCGCCACCACGGCCGCCACGATGACGACCTGGACGGCGAACAACTGTCCGGCCAGACTGCGGACCAGGCGGCGCGGGTCCGGGAACAGCCGGCGCGGCGCGGGGAGCAGCCGGCGCGGCGCGGTGGCGGTGGGGGTGCGCACGGACATGCCTGCCAGTGTGCACCACGGGTCGCGGCGCATTGCGGTCGTGAACTCTATGAACGCAAACGTGACCTCCGTCACTCCCGGGCCCGATAGTCGGATCGGCCGACCACCCGGGGCCGCCAGGACTGCAGGGCGAAGGAGCCGCAGATGTCGATCGCTGGAGCAGGAAAGCCGTCGGGGGGCAGACGCGAAGAGGAGCCGGACGTTCGCCGCGCAGCGGAGGGGGCCGCGCAGCCCCCCGCCGCCAAGCGGGACCGCACCCACTACCTCTACCTGGCCGTCATCGCGGCCGTGGTCGCCGGCGTGGTGGTCGGTCTGGCCGCCCCGGGGTTCGCGGTCGAGCTGAAGCCGATCGGAACAGGCTTCGTCAACCTGATCAAGATGATGATCAGCCCGGTCATCTTCTGCACCATCGTGCTCGGCATCGGCTCGGTCACCAAGGCCGCCAAGGTCGGCAAGGTCGGCGGACTGGCCATCGGCTACTTCCTCGCCATGTCGACGGTCGCCCTCGCGATCGGCCTCGTGGTCGGCAACCTCCTGGAGCCCGGCAGCGGCCTGCACCTGACCGCCGCCCTGGCCAAGTCGGGCCACGCGCAGGCGGCGGCCGGCGGCGCGCAGTCCACCGCGGACTTCCTGCTCGGCATGATCCCGAACACCCTGGTCTCCTCCCTCACCGAGGGCAAGGTGCTGCAGACCCTGCTCGTCGCGCTGCTCGTCGGCTTCGCCCTGCAGGCGATGGGGCCGGGCGGCGCCCCGGTGCTGCGAGGCGTCGAGCACGTCCAGCGGCTGGTGTTCCGGGTGATGGCGATGATCATGTGGGTCGCGCCGATCGGCGCCTTCGGCGCCATGGCGGGCGTGGTCGGGGCGACCGGCACGGCGGCACTCAAGAGCCTCGCCGTCATCATGATCGGCTTCTACGTCACCTGCGCCCTGTTCGTCGTGGTGGTGCTCGGCGCGCTGCTGCGGATGGTCGCCGGGGTCAACGTGTTCGCGCTGCTGCGCTACCTCGGCCGTGAGTTCCTGCTGATCCTGTCCACCTCCTCGTCCGAGAGCGCGCTGCCGCGCCTCATCGCCAAGATGGAGCACCTGGGCGTCAGCCGCCCGGTCGTCGGCATCACCGTGCCGACCGGCTACAGCTTCAACCTCGACGGCACCGCGATCTACCTCACCATGGCGTCGATCTTCATCTCCGAGGCGATGGACAAGCCGATGGCGATCGGCGAGCAGTTGTCGCTGCTGGTGTTCATGGTGATCGCCAGCAAGGGCGCGGCCGGGGTCACCGGGGCCGGGCTCGCCACGCTGGCCGGCGGGCTGCAGTCGCACAAGCCCGCGCTGGTGGACGGGGTCGGGCTGATCGTCGGCATCGACCGGTTCATGTCCGAGGCCCGGGCGCTGACCAACTTCGCGGGCAACGCGGTCGCCACCGTCCTGATCGGGCGCTGGACGGGCGAGTTCGACGCGGAGCGGGCGCGCCGGGTGCTCGCGGGCGAGCTGCCGTTCGACGAGCGGACGCTGATCGACACGCACAGCGGGCAGGACGCGGCGCCGACGGCCGTGAGCCCGACTCCGGCGCCCGAGGGCGTCCCGGTGAAGAGCGGCGCCACGGCGGCCGCCTGACAGCCCCGCCCCCGACCCCCCGGCCCGGCGTCGCTGGACCAACCCCCGGAACGGCGCCGGGCCGGGATTGCCGCCGAGGGCTGAACGGCGGCAACCGACAGCTGACAGATGACAGATTTCAACATCTGTCATCTGTCAGCTGTTCGCTGTTCGCCGTCCCCGCCCTCGCCGCCCCCAGCCACCTGTCGTCACAGCTCTTCGGACCCGCTGACCGCCCACGCGAGCCCGCACGCCGGATCCTCCAGGACCAGGTGCAGATGCCGTAGACCGTCCCCCGGCTCGCACCACGTGAAGCACCGCATCCGGGCCACCAGCGCGTTCACCTCGCCCCGGTCAGGACCGTCCGCCCCCGCCATCGCCCCCAGCACCCGCCACAACGCGAGCCGCCCGTGCGCCGCACCCCGCGCCGGATCGACCGCCCCCGCCTGCACCAGCGCGGGCACGGCCAGCGCGAAGGGCAGGTAGCCGCCCGTCACCAGCGCACTGCGGGCCAGATGAGCGGCGGCCTGCGGGGCGGGGCCGCGCACGCAGGCCACTTCCGCCCAGTCCACGAGCTCGGCGAGCACCCGGGTGGCCCGTTGTCCGCGCAGCCGCTGCCCGGGGTCGGGCAGGGCCATCGGTCCGAGGCCCTCCCGACTGGCCGGCAGCGTCAGCACCGCGCTGCGCGCACCCCCTCCGGGCAGGTAGTCACGGACCCGCACCCCCTCACCCCACCCCGCCGCCTCCCACGGCTCCAGCATCAGCGGCACGCCCTCCGGATCGGGCTCGGCACCGTAGGACAGGTCCTCGCCGATCAGCACCCGCGTGTGAGCGACCAGCCGCCGCACGCGCGCCGGAACGAGCAACGGCGCCAGCCGCAGCCACGAGTGCCGGGTCGCCAGCACCTCCCACAGCGGCCCCGCGTCATGGTCGCCCGGACCGGCCACGGCCCCCGGCCCGCCGTCCCGGTCGAACAGCCGCACGGCCACCTCCGGTGGCGCCGCGTAGGCGATCAGATGGCCCAGCGGCGCGGCCTCCGCCGCCCCGAAGAGCTCGCCGCAGCGCGCCACCGCCGCCGCCCGGGCCCGCCGGTAGACGGCCAGCAGTTCGGGCCAGCGGCCCTCGTCGGCCAGGGCGCGCAGACGGCGCTCCTCGTACGTGATCACGATTTTCAGCGTACGGGCCGGGATGCCGCATCAGCTGACTTGCTGTCAGTTCGGTGCGTCGGAAGAGCCCGCGCACCACCCCCGCAGTCACCCTCACCTCCCCTTCCACCACGACCGGCGCCCCGGCGGCCACCCTCGCCCACCGCCGCCCGCTCGCGCTCCACGACGGCGCGCAGCCGCACGTGGGCGCGGCGCCGGGTGACCGCCAGCGTGCTGCGGTGCAGTCCGAGGAGCTCCGCGACCTCGTCGACGCTGTAGCCGTCGAGGTCCACGAGGACCACCACCCGGGCCTGCTTGGCGGTCAGGCAGCGCAGCAGCCGGACCACCTCCCATCGCGCCTGGAGCTCGGCCGACCCGCCACCCGGCGGGTCGGCCGCCGCGCGCTCGCGCTCCCGCTCCACCGGCCCTGACACCGCCACCCGGCGCCGCTCCCGCCGCCACTGGTCGCGCAGGATGTTCGCCATCGTCGTGACCACGTAGGCGTACGGCTGCGGGTGGCCGAGGAACCGCTCCGGGCGCCGGGCGATCCGCAAGTACGCGTCGTGGACGATGTCGCCCGCCGCGAACGGACTCCCTGCGAGCGAGGCGGCCGCCCGGTGGAGCCTCGGCAGCATTTCCGTGAACACCCGGTTGAAATCGGTCGGTTCGCCGCCCGGATCACGTCCGCCGGCCCCTCGATCGGTCAATTCCGCCATGCCGCTCTCCCCGGAAATCGGCACCCGAACACCCCGCTGGAACCACCCAACAAGGCACATGCATGTGACTCGGCTCACATCATAGTTCGTCGTCTCACGATACGCGCTCAATCGTGTGCAATGCGTCACCATCCGTACGGAGAACGGGAATTCGCCGCAGAGCACCGGTCCGGGCCGGCGTCCCAGGCGTTCCCGGACTCCGGACGGTCTGGACACTCCGCCCGATTTGAACGACCGAGCGAGGAGAACCACCCATGCCGGGTCGCATCGCCAGGAAGATCACCACGTTCGGGGCCGCGGCCACCGCCGCCCTCGGCATCCTCGGGACGACCACCCTGCCCGCCGCCGCCGAACCCGCTGCCGACCAGACCATCACCGCCACCCCGAACGCCGCCACCGACGCCGCCACCGCCTCCTACCACTGCGTCATCACGGCCAACTACGGCTGGCGCTGGGAGGGCAAGTGCAACGTCTACTCGGGCGAACTGCGGACCATCACCTACTGCGCCAACGGCACGTCCAGCACCGGCCTGTGGATCGGCGCGCGCCCCGCCGCGTGGGACGTCTGGGGCAACTGCCCGAACTCGACCTGGACCCGCGTGCTGTTCCAGAGCCGGGGCTGATCCCCGGAGCCCGGACCCGAGCACAGGTGCCGCCCAACCGGGCGGCACCACCCGGCCGCGCGCCCGCCGCATCCGCGTGCGGGCGCCCTGAGGTCGCCTGGTCGGTGCCGTCTCGAATGGGTCGGATGTGCGCCATGGGGCGCCGGACCACAGCGAATGGCGAACAGCCTTCAGCGAACAGATGACAGATGTTGAAATCTGTCATCTGTTATCTGTTCGCCGACCCCGCCCCTGCCACCCCTCACCCCATCACCGCGGCATCACCCGGATCCGCATCGGGCTCGCCGTCCGCAGCGTGATCCCCTGGGCGAGCGCCACCCGGTGGTCGACCACCTCCAGGTCGAAGTCCCGCAGCAGCACGCCCAGGGCCAGCACCGCCTCCAGCATCGAGAAGTGCTGCCCGATGCACGCCCGCGGACCGCCCCCGAACGGGAACCACGCGTACCGGTGCCGCCCCTTCTCCCGCTCCGGCAGGAAGCGGTCCGGGTCGAAGCGGTCCGGCTCCTCCCAGTGATCGGGGTGCCGGTGGGTGACCCACGGCACCACGAGCACCTGCGAGCCCCCCGGCAGGACGTGCCCGCCGATGACCGTCTCCTCCACCGAGCGCCGCCCGATCAGCGAAGCCGCCGGGTAGAGGCGCATCGCCTCCTTCAACACCCGCGTGATGTACGGAAGTTCCTCCAGGTCGGCAGCCGTCGGTGTCCGACCGCCGAGCACCTTCTCCGCCTCCTCCTGCGCGAGCCGCCGCTGCTCCGGGTGGCCGGCGAGCAGGTGCAGCGCGAAGGCGAGCGAGGTCGCCGTCGTCTCGTGGCCGGCGAGCAGGAACACCAGGACCTGGTCCCGGAGTTCGTCCCGGTCGAGCCGCTCGCCGTCCTCGCCGCGCGCCTGCTCCAGCAGCGTCAGCAGGTCGTCCGCGTCGGGGTCGGCGCCGCGGACCCCCCGGTCGGCGATGATCCGGTCGCAGACCGCGTACAGGTCCCGCTGCGCCCCGACGCCCCGGCGGTTGCCCGGGGTCGGCCAGTGGCGCGGCAGGCGGATCGGGGCGACACCCCGGTCCTGGACGTAGGCACCGAGGACCGGGAAGCTGCGGTGCACGACCTCGACCGCCTCCTCCACGTCCGCGCCGAACAGGATCCGCGACACCGTGCGCAGCGCGAACCGCGACATCTCGTCCGCCGCGTCCACGACGCCGTCCGGCACCGCGCGCCAGCGGGCCGTGAGGGCCCGGGACTCCAGTGCGATCGCGTTCGCGTAGCCGTCCACCCGACGGCGGGTGAACAGCGGCTGGACGAGGCGGCGCTGGCGCTGGTAGTCGCCGTCCTGGCTGGTGAGCAGGCCGTTGCCGACGCTGGTCCGCAGCTCGTCGTAGAAGGCGTTCTCCTTGCGGAAGTTGGCGGCCTCGCCGCCGAGCACCTGCTGGGCGCCCTCGGGGGAGAACACCGCGTAGAGGTCCGCGCCGAGGCCGATCGGCCCGACGTGGAAGCGGACCAGGTCGCCGTAGTCACGCCGGGCGTCGCGCAGGGTGCGCAGCGGGCGGCGGCCGATGTCGAGTCCGGAGCCTATGAGGGGCAGGCCGGGCGGTCCGGGTATCGAGCGGGTGGGGGCGGCAGGTGCGGGGGCGGCGATGGTCATCGGGTCTCCTTCTCCACGGCGCCCCAACAACCTAACTGAGCGGTAATCACCGGCGGAAGGGTGCACGGAGAGGGCGGACGTCCTTGCGAACGCGCCCTACCGAAGGCGCCCTACCGAGCACGCCCTTGCGAACGCGCCCTTCGGAACGCGGCCGACTCAACGCACCGCCCGCTCTCCCGAGCGAACCGGCCGACTGCCGACTGCGACTGCCGACCCACCACGTGCCTGCCCCCACGCCTACTCGTACTCGGTGCCGCCCTTGCGGGTCAGGTAGGCGTCGCCGACCACCTTGGCGATCGCCCGGCTCCCGAGCCGCAGGCTCCAGCGCTCGGTCACCGGCCGGATCACCACGCCCTCGCGCACGTGCAGTTCGCGTCCGGAGACGGTCTCCTTGCCCTGGGCGAGCTCCAGCACCGTGTCGGGGTCGAACGGTCCGCGCCACAGCTCGGGCACCAGCGGCAGCTGTCCGTCGAGCAGGTCGGCCGCGGACAGCCAGCACAGTTGCCCGTCGACGACGGCGGAGACGTCGAACGCGGCGTAGCCGGGCAGGTCGCTCCGGCCGGAGGCGCCGTACGTCAGGTCCTGGACGCCGGCGCCGAAGACCTCGCCGAAGATGCCGACGCGCTCGGCGCCGAGCCGCTCGGCCAGCCGGGCGGCCACGTCCGGTATGCCGTGGGCGCGCACCGCGCGCCAGTAGAGGTTGCGCTCGTCCTCGGCCAGGGCGAGTCCCTGAGCGCCGATGCCCTTGGACGACACGTGTAGCTCGCCGGTCGCCGCGGTATAGGTGACGAGGCAGCAGCTGCCGTGCAGCTTCTCGGTGAGCACGACGGGTTCGCCGGGCTCGAAGACGTCCGGGTAGCGCTTGAGGTTCTCGATGTCCACCCAGGGCAGGAGGTCGGGCGCGCTGACGACGTCGCCGCTCATCGAGGTGGGCACCGGCGGCTGCCACTTGACGATCCCGAGGGCGCCCGCGAAGTCCTCGCCGCGCTCCGCCGCGGCGGCCAGGTCGGTGCCGGCGAGCGAGGCGGGGCGGCAGACGATGCCCTGCGACAGTTCGCCGCGCAGCCGGACGGCCTTCACGCGGTCCGCCTTGCCTCCGGCCAGCTTGCCCGTCAGGCCCAGTTCGGCGATCAGTTCCTCGGGGAGCACGGACTGTTCGGGGATGTAGACGGCGTAGTCGCCGGTCCGGTACACGCCCTTCGCGACCACCGCCCGGTAGAGACCGACCTGCGCGAGCTCGAGGGCGTCGGCATTCGGGTGTTCCAGGACGACCAGCTTCTCGGCGGTGACACGCAGCGTGGACATGGACGGGCTCCTCCCCGTGGTTCTCGGTGCACCCGGCCGGCCGGTCGGATGCGGACCGCCCCCACTCTGGCGGCTCGAACCGTTCACGCGCGACGGAATTTCAGCACGCCCCCGCCGAAGCCCCCGCCCTGCGCCCGACGCCCAACGCCCGACGCCCGACGCCCCCGCGGTGCGCTCGCCACACCCCGTTGCCCCACACCCCCGCCACACACCCCCGCCACACACCCCCGCCGCACCCGGTCCGTGACCGCACCACCCTCACGAGCCCCAGGACCACCCCGGGTAACCCCAGGGCTACTCCAGCGCCACCGTCCGTGCACGTTTGAGCCTTCCCACAGGTGGGCAGGCACCCTCGCCGCGCCCTGCCTGTGCAATGCGACAGGCGATTTTCCCCTCGCATTCGCGGCACTATGATCACCGTAACGGCCGCACCTGCGGCCTCATCCCCGCGCCCCTTCCGGCGCGCGCCGAGGAAGGGAAGCACCGATGGGCTCCCGCACGACCACCACCCGCAGACTCGCCGTCGCCGCCGCCGCGGCCCTCGCTCTCAGCCTCGGGGCCACCGCGTGCGGCAGCGACGGCGGCAAGTCCTCGGCCGGCGCGACGACCCCGGCCGCGTCCGCGGGCTCGGCGGCGGCCGGCGGCGCCGCGTCCGCGGGCTCCGTCCCGAAGGCCTCCGGCGACATCACCGTCTTCGCCGCCGCCTCGCTCAAGGAGACCTTCACCGAGCTCGGCAAGAAGTTCGAGGCCGCGAACCCGGGCGCCAAGGTCAAGTTCAACTTCGGCGGCAGCTCCAGCCTCGCCACCAGCATCAACTCCGGCGCCCCCGCGGACGTGTTCGCCGCCGCCAGCCCGGCCACCATGAAGACCGTGACGGACGCGGGCGGCGCGAGCGGCACGCCCACGACCTTCGTCAAGAACACGCTCACCATCGCCGTGCCCAAGGGCAACCCCAAGCACATCACCGGGCTGAAGGACCTCACCGCCTCCGGAGTGAAGGTCGCGCTGTGCGCGAAGGAGGTGCCGTGCGGCGCCGCCGCCCTGACGGCGCTGCAGGCCGCCGGCCTCAACCTGACCCCGGTCACCCTCGAACAGGACGTCAAGGGCGCGCTCACCAAGGTCGAGCTCGGCGAGGTCGACGCCTCCCTGGTCTACCGGACCGACGTGCAGGCCGACGGCGGCAAGATCGACGGCGTGGACTTCCCCGAGGCCGCCAAGGCCGTGAACGACTACCCGATCGCCACCCTGGCCAAGGCCCCGAACAAGGACGGCGCCGCCGCGTTCGTCGCCTACGTCCAGTCCCCCGAGGGCAAGCTGGCGCTGACCACGGCGGGCTTCCAGACACCGTGAGCGGCCGCGACAACGGCACCGGGAGGGCGGGCGTCGGCCCCGGGGACACCCCCGCCGACGCCCGCACCGCCACCGCTCGACCCACCACCGCCACCCGACCCACCACCCCGCCCACCACCCCGCCCGCCGCGCCACCCGACGCCAAAGCGCCGCGCCGCCGCCGGCACGGATCGCGCGTCCCGGTCACGCTGCTGCTCCCCGCGCTGCTCGGGCTGGCGTTCCTGGTCCTCCCGCTCGTCGGCCTGCTGGTCCGCGCCCCGTGGAGTGCCCTCTCCGAGGAGCTGACCAGCACCGCCGTCTGGGACGCCCTGCGGCTGTCCCTCATCTGCGCGACGCTCGCCACCGCGGTGTCCCTGGTCCTCGGCGTCCCGCTGGCGTGGCTGCTGGCCCGCACCGAACTGCCCGGCCGGCGGGTCATCCGGGCGCTGGTCACGCTGCCGCTGGTGCTGCCGCCGGTGGTCGGCGGGGTGGCACTGCTGCTGGTCCTCGGGCGGCGCGGCATCGTCGGCTCGTGGCTGGACTCGGCGTTCGGCATCACCCTGCCCTTCACCACCACCGGCGTCGTGATCGCCGAGGCGTTCGTCGCGATGCCGTTCCTGGTGATCAGCGTCGAGGGCGCGCTGCGCGCCGCCGACCCGCGCTACGAAGAGGCCGCGGCGACCCTGGGCGCGTCCCGGCTGACGGCCTTCCGCCGCGTCACACTGCCGCTGATCGCCCCCGGCATCGCCGCGGGGGCCGTACTCGCGTGGGCCCGGGCGCTCGGCGAGTTCGGCGCGACGATCACGTTCGCGGGCAACTTCCCGGGGAAGACCCAGACCATGCCGCTGGCCGTCTACCTCGCCATGGAGTCCGACCCGGAGGCGGCGATCGCGCTGTCCCTCGTGCTGCTCGCGGTCTCGGTCGCCGTCCTGGTCGGTCTGCGGGACCGGTGGATGTCCACCACCCCGTGATCGCCCGCTCCTCCGCCCCCTCCCCCGCTCCCTCCTCCACCCCCGCTCCCTCCCCCGCCCCGTGGACGCCGCCCGGATGAACCCAGGACCCGTGAACCCCGCAGACCCGAACCCGGCCTCCGGCCGACCCGAACCCGGCCGTCCCGACCCCACGGGCCCGGCGCCCGCCCTCGACGCCCGGCTCCGGATCGAGCGGGCCGCGTTCACGCTCGACCTGGCACTGACCGCCGCGCCCGGCGAGGTGGTCGCGCTGCTCGGACCGAACGGCGCCGGCAAGTCCACCGCGCTGCGCGCCCTCGCCGGGCTGCTCCCGCTCAGCGGCGGCCACCTGCGCCTGGACGGCGCCCTGCTGGCGGACCCCGCGCGCCACGTCCACACCCCCGCCGAGGAGCGCCCGGTCGGTGTGGTGTTCCAGGACTACCTGCTCTTCCCGCACCTCAGCGCCCTCGACAACGTCGCCTTCGGCCCGCGCTGCCAGGGCCGTCCCAAGCGCGAGGCCCGCGCCGAGGCGGCCGTCTGGCTGGAGCGGATGGGCCTGGGCGACCAGTGCGCCTCCCGTCCCGGCGGCCTCTCCGGCGGGCAGGCGCAGCGGGTGGCCCTCGCCCGGGCGCTGGCGGTGCGTCCGCGGCTGCTCCTGCTGGACGAGCCGCTGGCCGCCCTGGACGCCCGCACCCGGCTCGACGTGCGCTCCCAACTCCGGCGCCACCTCGCCGAGTTCGAGGCGGTGGCGGTGCTGGTGACGCACGACCCGCTGGACGCCATGGTCCTGGCGGACCGGCTGGTGGTGATCGAGGGCGGCCGGGAGGTGCAGTCCGGCACCCCGGCGGAGATCGCCCGGCGCCCGCGCACCGACTACATCGCCCGCCTGGTCGGCCTCAACCTCTACCAGGGGCGGGCGGACGGGCGGCGGGTCGAGCTGGTGGACGGCACGGTGCTCGCTACCACCGAGGAGCTGTCCGGTCCGGCGTTCGTCGCGTTCCCGCCGTCCGCGGTCACGCTGCACCGGGAGCGACCGGACTCCAGCGCGCGCAATGTGTGGGAGGCCAAGGTCGTCGGGCTCGACCTGCACGGCGACCAGGTTCGCGCCGACCTGACCGGCGAGCTGCCGATGGCGGCGGACCTCACCCCGGCGGCGGTGGCGGAGCTCGACCTGGCGCCCGGCACGACGGTGTGGGCGTCGGTGAAGGCCGCCCAGACGCACGCCTACCCGGCCTGATCCCGGCCCCGGCTCCTGCTCGTATTCCAGCTCCGGCGGGTTCTACTCCGACGGCTCGACGAACCCCGATTCGTACGCCGCGATGACCGCTTGTGTGCGGTCGCGCGCGCCGAGCTTCGCGAGGACGGCGCTGACGTGCGTCTTGACGGTCTGCACGCCGAGGAAGAGCCGGTCGGCGATCTCGCCGTTGCTGAGGCCTCGGGCGACCAGCCGCAGCACCTGCGCCTCGCGCTCGGTCAGGGCCGCCCTCGCCATCGTGTCGCGGGCGGCCGGATTGCCGTGACCGGAGGCGAGGCGGCGGATCACGGCCGGGAAGAGCAGCGACTCTCCCGCCGCCACGAGCCGTACGGCGTGGACGATTTCGGCCGGACGCGAGCGCTTCAGCAGGAATCCGTCCGCGCCCGCGCGCAGGGCCTGGTAGACGTAGTCGTCGTTCTCGAACGTGGTGACGACGAGGATCTTCGGCGTCCGTTCCTCCGGGCCTCCCGGGTGACCCGCATGCGCCACCGTCCGGGGCCGGACGAGCTCACGGGTCGCGGCCAGGCCGTCCAGGACGGGCATCCGGACGTCCATCAGCACGATGTCCGGCCGCAGCGCGCGGGCGAGCGCCACCGCCTCTGCGCCGTCGGCCGCTTCGCCGACCACCCGTAGGTCGCCCTGTGCTTCCAGGACGGCCCGCAGGCCGGCCCGGACGAGTTCCTCGTCGTCGGCGAGCACGATGTCGACGGTCCCGGTGACGCGCCCGTTGTTGATCATCACGACCCCAAGCGTAGGGGCAGCCGGACGACGAGCCGCCATTCACCGGGGCCGGGGCCGTCGCCCCCGTCGCCCCCCTTGCCCGGTCCCGCCGCCCCCGCCACCCCCGCCGGTCCCGCCGCCCCGGCCGAGCCCGCCACCCCTGCCGCCCCGGCCGTGGCCTGGCCTCCGAGCAGGACGGCCCGTTCGCGGATCCCGCGCAGCCCCTTTCCGCCGCGTCCGGCCGCCGCGGGGCCCCTCACCCATGTACCGCTCCGCAGCGGGTTGGCGCAGCTCAGCTCCAACTGGCCGTCCCGGACGGCGATCCGGACGGTCACCGGCTCGCCCGGCGCATACTTGAGCGCATTGGTCAGCCCTTCCTGGACGATCCGGTAGGACTCGCGGGACAGCACTCCGGGCAGGGCGCCGGCCGGCACGTCGATCAACGCGTCGACCGGGTTCCCCGCTGCCCGCGCGGTGTCGAAGAGGGACGGCAGTTGCTCGACACCCGGATTCTCGGTGGCCGTCCGCTCCGGGGCCTCGCGCAACAGGACGAGCGTCCGTTCGAGGTCGTCCATGGCCCTGCGGCCGGTCTCCTCGATGACTTCGAGCGCATTGGCGACGAACGCCGGATCTCCGACCTCGCGCGCGGCACCGGCCTGAAGGACCGTCACCGTCAGTGCGTGGCCGATCGAGTCGTGCAGTTCGCGGGCCAACCGGTTGCGCTCCAGCAGGCGTTCCGCCCTCAGCTCGGCCTCCACCAGACGCTCCGCCGGCGATGGGCTCAACAACCTTACTGCCATGGCCAGTTGAAGCCTTCCGATCCAGACGACCAGCCAGCCGAACCCGAGGAGCAGCATCGGCGCGGCCAGCGGACCCCAGAACTGGCCCCGCGCGTGGGGAAGTCGGAGCCCGCCTAGGGTGGAGTCGGAGCCGGTCAGCAGCGCGTAGACGGCGGCGAGCGCGGCCACCGACGCGAACCCCACCACCGTGCCGAGCGCGACGCGCCCGATCAGCCAGGCGGCCGTGCGCCACCGATCGGCCCAGGTGCGGGACGGTTCGGTGGCGATGTCCTCTTCACGGTCGGGCACCAGCAGCAGCCGGGCCTGGACGCCCTCCGCTCGCCGCATCGCGGGCACCAGCGCGACGAGCGCCAGGAGGGCGGCGTCCAGCGCGACGCTCTGCATCAGGATCTCGGCGAGGCCCTTGCGGTACGTCCCGGGGTAGATCATCAAGACGACGCCCGCGAAGACCCACCCGATCAGCAGGTGCAGCCAGCGCGCGTACGTGGCGCCCGCGAGCAGTGGCGCTATGAACCTCGGCATTGCGCCATCCTGCCAGGTCAGCACCCTGGTTGGCGCCCCTCGCCGGTGCACCTGCGTCTCCCTCCCGAGAGGGAGACGGCTCCCCTCCCCGGCGGGATCCGCCGGGGATGCCCGCCCAGGTCGAATGGAGCCACCCGCCGGAGAAGCGGCACGAGATCCGGACCGGAGCGGCTTCGGGACCGGCGGGAGGAACGAGAGGGAGGAGCGCGCGGCCGTGATAGAGATCCAGGGCCTCACGAAGGAGTACGAGGGCAGGCGGGTCGTCGACGATCTGTCCTTCACCGTCCGGCCCGGCGTCGTCACCGGTTTCCTCGGCCCGAACGGCGCCGGGAAGAGCACGACGATGCGCCTGGTCCTGGGTCTGGAGCGCCCGACCGCCGGCCGCGCGCTGATCGGCGGAGGTGTGCCCACCGGCGCGGACCGGGCCGGCGGCCGCCCGTACGCGGAACTGGCGGACCCGCTGCGGCAGGTGGGCGCCCTGCTCGACGCCCACGCCCTGCACGGCGGACGCACGGCACGCGGCCACCTGCGCTGGCTCGCCGCGAGCAACGGCCTGCCGCAGCGGCGGGTGGACGAGGTGCTCGCGCAGGCCGGCCTGGCCGACGCGGCCGCCCGTCGGATCCGCGGCTTCTCGCTCGGGATGCGCCAGCGGCTCGGGGTGGCCGCGGCACTGCTCGGCGACCCGCCCGTCCTGATGCTGGACGAACCGGTGAACGGCCTCGACCCCGAGGGCATCCGCTGGATCCGCACCCTGCTGCGCGGCCTCGCCGCCGAGGGTCGCGCGGTGCTGGTGTCCTCCCACCTGATGTCCGAAATGGCGCTCACCGCTGATCACTTGGTGGTGATCGGTCGCGGACGGCTGCTCGCCGACGCCCCGACGGCCGCGTTCATCGAGCGCCACGGCCGCCCCCGGATCCTGGTCCGGGCGGTGGACCCGGCCAAGCTCGCCGCGCTGCTCGGCGCCGACGGCCACGGCCTCGACGCGACCGAAGTCGACGGCGGCGCTTGGGAAGTGGCCGGCAGCGAACCCGAGCGGATCGCCGCGCTCGCCGCCGCCAACGGCGTGGTGCTGTACGAGATCACGGCCCGGCAGGACTCGCTGGAGGAGGCGTTCATGCGGATGACCGCGGACAGCGTCGAGTACCGGACGCAGGCCGTCACGTGAGCGCCAACTCGCCTGCCGGACGAGCCTTTCGATCACCACGGGCCTTCCGCGCCGAGCGGATCAAGTTCACCACCCTGCGCCCGCTCTGGATCACCCCGCTGCTGGCCGTCCTGCTGACCGCCGGCGTCACCACTGCCGTCGGAGCGGCCCTCGGCGGGAAGGACCACGACATCACCGACGACCCGGGTGTCGGGGTCTTCTACGGGCTCAACTTCGGCCAGGCGGCGCTGACCTGCTTCGGCGTGCTGCTGATCGGCCAGGAGTTCAACACCCGCATGATCGACGTGTCGCTCACGGCCGTCCCGCGACGCGGCCGGCTGTACGGCGCCAAGCTCGCGCTCGGCGCACTGGTCGGTCTCGCGGCCGGCGCCGTCGGCACGGCGGGCGCCTTCGCGGGGTACGCGCTCACCGTCCCGGCCGACTGGGCCGGACCGGCGTTCGTCCGCAGCGCGGCCGCGGGCACGCTCTACCCCGCCCTGCTGGTCGTCTTCTGCCTCGGCGTGACCACACTGCTCGGCGACCTCACCGCCGCCATGGGCCTGCTCCTGCCCACCGTGTTCCTGCTGTCGCCCCTGCTCGGCGGCGTTCCGGGGGTCCGCAGGGCGGTGCAGTTCCTGCCCGACCGGGCCGGCCAGTACGCGCTGCGGTACGCCGACGACCCGCAGATCGCGTACGGGCACTGGACCGGGCTGCTGATCACGGCACTCTGGGCCGCCCTCGCGGCGTACGGCGGCCTGCTCGCCCTGCGGCGGCCCAGGTGACACCACACGCGCTTTCGCACGAGAGGGAGACGAGGAGCACGATGAGCACGTTCGCCGACGCCCTGCGCGCCGAACGGATCAAGTTCACCACCCTGCCCTCCCAGTGGGCGGCCCCGCTGGTGGCCCTGACGCTGACCGTCGGCATCACCGCGGTCGCCGGCGCCGCCTACGGCACGGCGGACCACACCCCGGGCGGGGACCCGGCCGGGGGGATCTACTACGGCTTGCTGTTCGGCCACGTCGCCGTCGCCTGCCTCGGAATCCTGCTGATCGGGCAGGAGTTCAACACCCGCATGATCGGCGGCTCGCTCGCCGCCGTCCCGCGACGCGGCCGGCTGTACGGCGCCAAGCTCGCGCTCGGCGCAGGGCTGGGACTGCTGCTCGGACTGGTCTCGGCGGCGGGCTCCTTCCTCGCCGTCGGCGCCACCGCCGGCCTGGACCCGTCGACTCCGGGCCTGCTCCGCAGCTTCCTGGCGGGCGTGCTGTACCACCCGATGCTGGTGCTGATCTGCCTCGGCCTGACCGCGATGCTGGGCAACCTCAGCGCCGCGCTCGGCGTGATCCCGGCCATGGTGTTCCTCGGCACGACCTGGCTCGCGGCGATCCCGGGCGTGCGCGAGGCCGGCCAGTTCCTCCCCGACCGCGCGGGCCTGTACGCGATGCGCACCGGGCCCGAGCCGGGCGTCCACTACGGCCACTGGACGGGCCTGCTGATCATGGCCCTGTGGACGGCGGCCGCCGTCCACGGCGGACTGCGGGCGATGCGGCGGTACGAGACACCTGGTCATTAGCAACTTCAGGGTTGCACGTCGCGCGATCGATGTGCAACCCTGGCCTTGCACGTCACGGCACCGGACGGGAGAGATCCACAGCGTGGTCAACGACAGCATCGAGCGCGAGATCGTCATCGCGGCACCCCGCGAGCGGGTCTGGGAGATCCTCACCCGGGCCGAGTTCCTGGGCGCCTGGTTCGGCAGCGGCGCCCCGGCCGAGATCGACCTGCGGCCGGGCGGGCGCATGGTCTTCGACCACGGGGTGCACGGCATGCTGCCCGCCCGGATCGAACAGGTGGAGCGGCCCACGGAGTTCTCCTACCGCTGGTCGCAGGGCGCGCCGGGCGAGGAGCCCGTCGACGGCACCTCCACGCTGGTCCGGTTCACCCTCACGACCGTGCCCGGCGGGACCCTGCTGCGGATGGTGGAGAGCGGGTTCGGCACCCTGACCATGCCGGTCGAAGCCGCCGCGGCCCGCCACGAGCAGAACGGTGCCGGATGGGACCGCAAGCTTCCCGAACTGGCCCTCCACGTCGAGAAGTTGCCCGCGTGACACCGGAGCTGGGAAACGAGCCGGTCGTGGCGGTCCTGGCCGCGCTGGCCGAGCCCACCCGGCGGCACGTCCTCGACGCCCTCGCGGCCCGGGGCACGGCGACCGCCACCGAGCTCGCCGCCGGCCTCCCCGTCACCCGGCAGGCGGTCGTCAAGCACCTCGCCGTCCTCGACCAGGCCGGCCTCGTCACCGCCCATCGCGCCGGACGCGAGGTCCGCTACCGGCCGGCCCCCGACGCGCTCGCAGCCACCGCCCGCTGGATGGCCGACCTGGCCGACGCCTGGGACCAGCGGCTCCTGGCCGTCAAGCACCTCGCGGAGGGGACGGCGGCGGAGTGACCGCCGACGGATGACAGATGACAGCGAACAGATAACAGATTTCGAAATCTGTTATCTGTTCGCTGTCATCTGTCAGCGCGTCCAGCCGGTCGGCGACCCAGCCGTCAACGTCTTCGCCCGACCGAGCCGGCTGACGGCGCCGAGGACGAGAACGAGAACGAGGCGTGATTCCCGGCCCGCTCGCGGACCCGATCGTGAACGGCCGGAGTACGCGTCAGCTGACCCGACTACCCACCGCCAGGGTCAGTTCAAGGACCCGGTGCGGCGATGCGAGATCCGGAAACAGCTCCCGCAGCTGCGACATCCGGTACCGGACCGTCTGGGGATGGACGAACAACGCCGCCGCCACCTCGTCCCGCCTGCCCTGGTGCAGCAGCCACGCCCGCAACGTCTCCTCCAGCCGCCGTGCGGTCGCGACGGGCAAGGGCCGCAACGGTGCGAGGGCTCGGGCACGCAGGTCCGCGAACGCGTCCACGTCGGCGCTCAGCACCAGCTCGGGCAGGTGCTCCTCGGTGTCGCGGATATCAGAGGAGAGGGAGCGCGCGCGTACGGCTCGGGCGTACGAGGCGGACGCACGGGTCCATGGCCGCGCCGGGCCGACCACGGCGGTGCGGTCGGTCAGCTGCCGCAAGAGGTGTGATCGGTCGGCATCGGGGACGAGCAGCACACCGGAGGCGTCCGGCTGGTCGTCGAGGACGAGAGTGCTCGGGTCGAGCGCACGGTAGGCGGGCCGGGCCTGGGCGGCGGGCAGCAGGACCGCGGTCAGCGAAACCGGGGGCTGCCACCCGGCCCGTTGCGCAGAGGCCAGCAGCACGTCCGGGCTCGCACCGGCGAGGAGGTCGCGGGCCAGGTGTTCCAGGTGGCGCTCGTGGGCCCTGCCCCGGGCGGCCAGCTCGTCGGCATGGCCCGCGGCGCTCGCGGCGGAGAGCTCGTCGATGTAGGCGAAGGTCAGCTCGGCGAACTTGGCGACCTCGGCGGCGGGCAGACCTGCGGGTACGGCACCCGCCGCCAGGCACCGCCAGGCCACGCGGGCGCCGACGCGGTAGGCGCTGAGCAGGGCGTCCATCGAACGGCCGTCTCGCACCTCGCCGCGGCCCAGCTCGTAGGCCGCGTCACCGGCGTCGCCACCCGTGGCGTTCCCGCTCGCGAGGTCCAGGTAGTGCCCCAGGGCGGTGCGGACCGCTCGGCGGATGGTGGCGCCCATGTGGCCCGAAAGGGCGTTGGCATAGGGCGGGACCTCGTCGATGATCGCCTCGACGACCTCGTCGGCGGTGGCCGTCAGCTCGGCCCGAAGCGCGGTGACCGTCGTCTCATCGAGGACCAGCTCGCTGGCCCTGCGGATGGCATGGCTCACGTTTTTGTTCCCTACGAACAATTCACCCGACCAGATTTACGTCCTACGGTCAGGACTTTACGCCCTGAGGCGCAGCAAGCTGGAGTCATGACGAGTGCAGCCCTCCGCAGCAGGGCATGGAAACTGCTGGAGATGGTCACGACGCCGCTGCTGCCGTCGGACTACCTCGACCTGGTCAGCCCGCTGCGTGCGGGCGCCGACCTGCGTGGGCGCATCGAGGCCGTGCACCCCGAGACGGGTGACGCCGCGACCGTCGTGATCAGGCCGGGACGGGGCTGGCGCGGCCACACGGCCGGTCAGTACGTGCGGATCGGGGTCGACGTCGACGGGCGGCGCCTGTGGCGTGCCTACTCCCTCACCTCACCCACGGACCGCCGGGACGGCCGCATCACGATCACCGTGAAGGCGATCCCGGACGGCAAGGTCAGCAACCACCTGGTCCACCGGGCGACACCCGGCACGCTGGTCCAGCTCGACCAGCCGACCGGTGACTTCGTGCTGCCGCGGGCCACGCCCGCCAAGGTGCTCTATCTGACGGCCGGCAGCGGCATCACGCCCGTGATGGGCATGCTGCGCGACCTCGAGTTCGACGACGTCGTCATGGTCCACTGCGCGCCACAGCCGCGAGACGTGATCTTCCGCAACGAACTGCACGAGCTGGTCGCGGACGGGAAGCTGCGCCTCACCGAGGTGCACACCGACACGGACGGCAGGCTCGACGTCGCCCGTCTCGGCGAACTCGTGCCCGACTGGGCCGAGCGCGAGACCTGGGCCTGCGGGCCGGGGGGCCTGCTCGACGCCGCAGAGGAGCACTGGACCGAGCACGGCGTCCAGGAGCGCCTGCACACCGAACGCTTCCGCCCCCGCATCGTCGTCGCCGGCGACGGCGGCCACGGCGGCGAGGTCACGTTCAGCACCACCGGCACGACCGTCGACGCGGACGGCGCCACGCCGTTGCTGGACATCGGCGAGGAGGCGGGCGTGCTGATGCCCTCCGGGTGCCGCATGGGCATCTGCTTCGGCTGCGTCACGCCGCTCAAGGCGGGCGCCGTCCGCGACCTGCGCACCGGCGAGATCACCGAGGCCGAGCCGGGCGTCCTCATCCAGACCTGCGTGTCCGCCGCGGCGGGCCCCTGCGACATCGAACGGTAGAAGCGCCTTGACCGCCATCGACCCCACCGCCCACCTGACCGCCGAGCAGATCGAGGAGCTCGGCCGCGAGCTGGACGCGATCCGCGACGAGGTGCTCGCCAACCGCGGCGAGCAGGACGCCGCCTACATCCGCAAGGTCATCTCGGCGCAGCGCAAGCTCGAGCTGGTCAGCAGGGGCGTGCTGCTGTTCTCGATCTTCCCGCCCGCGTGGCTGCTCGGCACCGCCGGCCTGTCCGTGGCGAAGATCATGGACAACATGGAGATCGGCCACAACGTCCTGCACGGCCAGTGGGACTGGATGCGGGACCCGAAGATCCACTCCACCACCTGGGAGTGGGATCACGTCTCGCCGTCCGACCAGTGGAAGCACTCGCACAACGAGCTGCACCACACCTACACCAACGTGATCGGCAAGGACAACGACCTCGGCTACGGCATCATGCGCGTCGACGAGGACCAGAAGTGGCGCCCGTTCCACCTCGGCCAGCCGCTGTGGAACCTCATCAACGCCTGCTTCTTCGAGTACGGCATCGCGGCGTACGACCTGGAGCTCGGGAAGAACCTGCACAAGAGCCGCCGCAAGAACCCGGAGTTCCGCGCGCGGGCCAAGGCCGTGGGCCGCAAGATCCGCAAGCAGGTGCTCAAGGACTACGTGATCCACCCGCTGCTCTCAGGCCCGTCGTTCCTCACCACACTCGCCGCCACGTTCACCGCGAACCTGGTCCGCAACATCTGGACCCACTCCGTGATCATGTGCGGGCACTTCCCCGAGGGCGTACAGGTCTTCGAGCGCCAGTCGATCAAGGGTGAGACGCGCGGCCAGTGGTACCTGCGCCAGATGATGGGCTCGGCGAACATCAGCGGCAGCAGGGCCATGCACTTCATGACCGGCAACCTGTCGCACCAGATCGAGCACCACCTGTTCCCGGACCTGCCGAGCAACCGCTACGCCGAGGTCGCGGTGAAGGTGCGCGCGCTGTTCGAGAAGTACGAGCTGGAGTACGTCACCGGGCCGCTGCCCAAGCAGGTGTTCTCCGCGTGGCACAAGGTCTTCCGGCTCTCGCTGCCGACCAGGAAGCCCAAGGTCACGAGGCCCGACCGCGAGCAGGAGCTCGTCGCGGCCTGATTCCCGGCATTGGTTCTCCGGGTGACGGCATCCGCACGGGAGCGCCGGCATGGCCCGCGACGAGATCGACGAGGAAGGCGAGGAGGAAAGCGAAGAGGAGATCGCCGCACGGATCCGGGGCGCCGGTTCATGCCGACCATCCCGCACATGGCCCGCGCGCCAGGCCCGATTCCGACCGACATGGAGACGGCACCTGGTAAGACACCATGCGCAACGCGAGATCCGAAGCCACCCCCCGAAGACGGCGAGTTCACGTCGGCCGTTCGAGGCTGAACGGCGCACTACCGCGTGGTGAAGGCGCCTCCGTTGACGTGGATGGTCTGTCCGGTGATGTGCCGGGCACCAGGGGAGGCGAGGAAGTAGGCGGTCTGGGCGATGTCGTCGACCGTGCCCGCTTGCTTGTTGTGCGTCTCCTCCACCAGTGCCCGGTGGCGTTCGTCGCTCAGCCGGCCGCGAAAGAAGTTGGTGCCTGCGACATAACCCGCGGAGATGACGTTGCAGGTCGTACCTCTGGGAGCGAGCTCGGCGGACACGGAGGCGTTCCATGCCGCCAGAGCGGCCTTGGCCGCGCCGTAGGAGCCGCCACGGCGCTCGGCGCCGATCGAGCCGATGCTGATGACGGAGCTGCCGCTGGTGAACCTGTCTTGGACCGCGGCCGTGGTCAGCACCGCGGTGAGCAGGTTCTGCGCCAGGTTGGCGTGCCACTGGGCGAGCAGCGCGTCCAGGGACGCCGCGCCGTCCGAAGCCGTCTCTGGCAGGCCGCCGGCGGCGTTGACCAGGACGTCCAGGTCCCCGAGGCGGCCGGCAAGCGATGCGACCTGCCCCGGGTCGGTCGCATCGCAGACGACACCGTGCACCCCCAACTCCTCGGCGGTCGGCTCGACGGTTTCAGCGTGACGTCCGGTGATGAAGACCTCTGCCCGGGTGACGGCGAACCTTTGGGCGATGGCACGGCCGATGCCACTGGTTCCTCCGGTGACGACCACGATGCGGGTCATGAATCCTCCTGCCCCCTGCTACGTTTAGACCTAAACGTAGCCGGGATCGACGAGGAATCACACCGTGGCCGACGCCGCTGCACCAGAGGACCCGCTACCCGCCCCTTCCGCCACCGAGATCGCCGCGGCCTGGCGACGGGAGCGGCCGGGCACCCCGACCGGATCGATCGAGATCGTCACCCCCATCTGGTGGCTGGCCAAGCTCTTCACCGACGACCGCGGCCGGGCTCTGCGGGAGGCGGGGATCGATGCAGCCACCCTCGACCTGCTCTCCGTCATCCGCCGCTCAGGCCCGCCGTACACCCTCAGCACCCGCGAGATCGCCCGGCGGACACTGGTCACCGCCGGCGCGATCTCACAACGCATCGCCCGAGCCGAACGCGACGGCCTCGTCGAACGAACACCGGCAAGCACCGGCCGCCGAACCGTCCTGGTGGAACTCACGGCCGAAGGCCACGCGCTCATCGAGCGATCCGTTGACACCGTGCTCGGCCGAGAAGCCACCCTCGTCAGTTGCCTGTCGGACCACGAACGCACCGTGCTCATCGCGCTACTGCACAAACTGATGGCCGATGTCCGACGGCGCACGGCCCCCGAAGAAGGCTGAGCCCTCCGGACCCGCTATGGCCTGACGCGGCCTGACGCGGCCTGTCGTGGCCTGTCCTGATCCACTACTGCCGATGGGCCCTCGAGCGGTACGTTCACGGGCGCCGAAGGCGCGGGGTGGGGCAGTAGCGCTCGCCGCCTTCGACCGCGACGGTCGGCCCGGGGGCGATCTCGGTGAAGCCCGCGTCGCGGACCACCGGGAGGCCGCTCGCCACCAGCTCCGCCCACGTCTGCGGCGTCGGCGTCCGTACGGCCAGCGCGAAGCCGGACTCCGCCCACTCCTTGCGCTGCGCCTCGTCCAGCCGCCACCAGGCGAGCTGAGCGGCGTGCCCGGTCTGGGCCATGGTCTTGCCCGCGCTCATCTCCACGTCCGGGTTGAGCCACAGCACCGGGAGACCCGCCTCCGGGGCGCCGACCTCCTCGGTCTCCTCCAGCTCCGTCCCCGAGACCTGGAGCTTCGCGAGCTCCTTCGGCCACCCGTCCAGCGGGACCGGCGGGAACACCCGCACCTCCGCCTCCCGCCCCCGCACGGTGATCCCCGGCAGTTCACCGGCCCGGCGCCACTCCCCGCCCCGGGCCCGCCGGACCACCTTGCGGATCCGCGCGTCCTCCCACGCCACGACACGCTCGGCCCACTCCCCGTCGGGCTCGGTCACCCGCGGGTCGGCGAGCAGCGTGAGCACGGCACGGGCCGAGGTCTCCAGCGCGTCCGTCCGTCCGGGCGGCGTGGCCCGCTCCATCCGCACCACCAACGGCAGCACATACTGCGGCCGGCCGTCGCGGTCGTCGGAAGCGGGCACGGGAACGGACACGGAAGCGGGGGCGTCGAACGGAGAAGTCACCCGTCCAGCATGCCAGTCCCCCTGGTCACCCGATCACGCTGGTCACCCGGTCACCCGGTCACGGCAGGTCCCACCCGGGCACAAGCAGCGGCGGCCGCCCCGGTCACCGGCGCGGCGCTACCTCAGCCGCTGGCGCAGCTCGTCCACCGCCGCGCGGATGCCCGCGCTGTAGGCGTCCTCGGGCAGGGCGTCCAGGCTGCGGACGGCGCGCTCCAACTGCTCGCGTGCGAGGTCGGCCTCGCCCAGCTTGAGGTGGTCGGAGGCCAGGTTGAGGTGCAGCGACGGGTAGAACGCCCGCACCTGGAGCGCGGACTCGTAGGTCTGGGCCCGCTCGGCCGTCAGCGAGTCGGCGGCGGCCAGCGCCCGTCGGTCCCACTCCAGTTCGGCCCGCGGGTCGTCCTGGAGGTCGGCCAGGTAGTGGGCGAGCACGCAGCGGTGGAAGACGTCGCCGCGCTCGCCGAGCGCCGCCCACAGTGCCTCGAAGCTGGCCCGTGCCTCCGCCGTGCGGCCGCGCTGCGCCGCCTGCACGCCGTCCAGTCCGAGCGCGATCCGGGCGAGGAGCTGGTCGTCCCCGGCCGCCGCCGGGGGCCCGTCCGGGCCTGCGGGCACGTCGCGCACATCGGATATATCGGACATGCCCGCAGCCTAGCGGCCACCCCCGGAACGCGCCGGACGGCTGGTCGGCTGGTCGGCTCGCTAGCTGGCCGGCCGGACGGCCGGTCAGCGCCGGTAGCCGCGCTGGCTGTCCCGTTCCTCCGCGTCCTCGTAGGCCAGGAACCAGCCCTCCGGATGCGTCGCCGCCAGCAGCAGCTCGGTGCGCTGCTCGGCCGCGAGCTCCGGATCGCCGTCGTCCGGCCCGTAGACCCCGAACAGCTCGTCGTGGCAGCCGTCCCAGTCGTAGTCGTACAGGTCGGCGGGCAGGTCCCCCATCATGTCGGCCACCGACTCGGGCTGCGCGCCGAGCAGCGTGCGGGCGTCGATGAGGGCCATCCGCAGCGCGATCTCCTCGGCCAGGCAGCGCGGCAGCGGCCACTCGCCGAGGGCGAGGTCGTCGGCCAGGTCGTCGAAGGACCGGGCCATCGCGCGGCGCCAGCCCCGGTGGAGGCGCCAGGTGCGCTGGGGCAGGCGGGCGAAGACCGTCCAGTCGGCGTCCTCGCCCTCGGCGACCGCGTCGTCCCCGTGCTCGTCGAGGTCGTCGTACGCGGCGTCGGCCAGCCCGAGCAGCTGGGCGTGCAGGAGGCACGCGGTGCGCGGGGTGAGGGTCCAGTCCCCGCCCGCGCCGCCGTCGTCCTCGTCGTCGCCCTCCAGCGGGAACAACTCGGCGAAGTCCGGAGCGAAGTCCTCGGTGACGCTGATCTCCAGCGTGCCACCGATCGCCTCGACGCCCGGGATCGCGGCCACCAGCCGGTCCGGGTGCAGCAGCGCGCCGAGCGCCGCGTTGGCGTCCTCGGCCACTTCGCGCAGCAGGTCGCGGCGCTGGCCGGCCGGATCGATGCCGTCGAAGTCCAGTTCCTCCACGGCCGCGATCGCCGCGGCGCGCAGCGCCGGCCAGTTCGTGATCCGCAGGCCCAGCACCACCGTCGCCTCGATCTCCTGCGCACCGGAGTCCTCCGCCGCGCCCGGCCCCTGTGGATGATCGCTTCGCTCGCCCATGGGGCTACGGTACGGCCTTTCGGCCGCCCGATCACCGGTCCGGACCAGCTTCCGGACACCTTGCCCGCCGCACCCCCGGCCACGCCTCTGTCCCTCGGACGCGCGCCGGCGCCAGGATGGGCCCCATGGCTGACATCAACGAGTACGGCGGCGGGCAGGGCCCGAACGCCGAAGTCCTGGTCGTGACCACCAACGACATTCCCGGTTTCCGCGTCGACCACGTGATCGGCGAGGTCTTCGGGCTGACCGTGCGCAGCCGGCACATCGGCAGCCAGATCGGCGCCGGACTGAAGTCGCTGATCGGCGGCGAGCTGAAAGGCCTGACGAAGACCCTGGTGGAGAGCCGCAACGAGGCGATGGAGCGGCTGGTCGAGCAGGCCAAGGCGCGCGGGGGCAACGCGGTCCTGATGATGCGCTTCGACGTGACGGCGGCGGCGGACGTCGGCACGGAGGTCTGTGCGTACGGCACGGCGGCCGTGATCTCCCCCACGACCTGATCCCGGCCGGTCCCGCCGGTCCCGCCGGTTCGGCTGCTCCGGTTGCTCCGGTTGCTCGGCTTGCTCGGGTTGCTCCGGTTGCTCCGGTTGCTCCGGTTGCTCCGGCCGCCTCCACCGCTGCGGTGCGCCGTTGGGAACACCCGCCACTCCCCCGATGTTTCAGGGGCGTGACTGTTTACGGTGCAACCAACGACGAGGGGCAGCGGCGCGTGGACGTCCTGGTGGTGGGCGCCGGGCAGGCGGGCCTGTCCGCCGCCTACCACCTGCGCCGCCGCGGCTTCGCCCCCTACCGGGCGGACGCCGACGGCGGCTTCGTCGTGCTCGACGCCGGGAGCGGTCCGGGCGGCGCGTGGGCGCACCGCTCGCCGTCCCTGCGGATGGCGACCGTGCACGGCTTCCACGACCTGCCCGACGCCGAGCTGCCCGCGCCCGACCCGTCCTCCCCCGCCCGCGAGGTCGTGCCGGGGTACTTCGCGGCGTACGAGGCGCGGCACGCGCTCCCTGTCGTGCGCCCCGTCACCGTCCACGCGGTGCGCGCCGAGGCGGACCGGCCGGACTCCCGCCTGCTGGTCGAGACCGACCACGGCACCTGGTCGACGCGGGCGCTGATCAACGCCACCGGCACCTGGACCCGTCCGTTCCTGCCGCACTACCCGGGCCACTTCGCCGGGCGGCAGCTGCACTACGTCGAGTACGGCGGGCCGGGGGAGTTCGCCGGGAAGCGGGTGCTGGTGGTGGGCGGCGGGGCATCCGCGATCCAGGTGCTGTCGGAGGTCGCGGCGGTCGGCGAGACGGTGTGGGTCACCCGGACCCCGCCGGTCTTCCACGAGGGACCCTTCACCCCCGAGTACGGGCGCGCGGTGGTCGCGAAGGTCGAGGAACGGGTCCGTCAGGGGCTGCCGGTGCGCAGCGTGGTGAGCGTGACCGGGCTCGGCCCGTCCGTCGCGTACCGACGGGCCGAGGAACTGGGCGCGCTGCAGCGCCGGCCGATGTTCGACCGGCTCACCGAGCACGGAGTCGCCTGGGGGGACGAGGAGTTGGCCGTGGACGCGATCGTGTGGGCGACCGGCTTCCGCCCCGAGGTCGGGCACCTCGCCCCGCTCGGGCTGCGCTCCCCCGGCGGTGGCATCGCCGTCACCGGGACGCGGGCCACCGCCGATCCGCGCGTCCACCTCGTCGGCTACGGCCCGTCGGCGAGCACGGTCGGCGCCAACCGGGCCGGGCGCGCCGCCGTCAACGACCTGGTCCGCCTCCTCGGCGACCCGGCGAGGCATCCCGACCCGGTCGGGGTCTGACGGGGCCGGCCCTTGACGGAGGCGGCCTCTTACGGGGTCGGCGGGGTCGGCGAGGTCGGCGTCTGACGCCGTCGGGGCCTGGCGCCGTCGGGGCCTGGCGCCGTCGGGGTCTGCCCCGGTCCGGCCGCGATACCGGCGGCGGCCGGGCCGCAGCTCACGCGTCAGCGGTCGTAGTCCACCGTCACCCGGTCCGTCACCGGGCGGGCCTGGCAGGTCAGGACGTAGCCGGCGCTCACTTCCTTCTCCTCCAGCGCGAAGTTGCGGCGCATCTCCACCTCGCCGTCGGTGACGAGCGCACGGCACGTGCCACACACGCCGCCTTTGCAGGCGAACGGCAGGTCGGGGCGGGAGCGCTGGGCGCCGTCGAGGATCGAGCGGTCGCGCGGGAGGGAGAGCGTGCTGCCGCGCCCGTCGAGGACGACGGTGACCTCGCTGTGCGCGCCGTCCGCCCGGGCGTCCGCCGCGTCGGGGTCGTCGGCGCGCTCGGTGACCGGCTCGTCCTCGGCGTGGAACAGCTCCTGGTGGACGCGCTCACCCGGCACGCCCAGCTCGGCGAGCAGATCCTTCGTCCCGGCGACCATGCCGAACGGCCCGCACAGCCACCAGTGCCCGACCCGCTCGACGTCCACGAGGGCTGCGAGCAGCGCGCGAACCCGCTCGGGGTCCAGGCGGCCGCTGAGGAGTTCGGCGTCCCTGGTCTCCCGGGACAGCACGTGGACCAGCTGGAAGCGGCCGAGGTAGCGGTCCTTCAGGTCGGCCAGCTCGTCGGCGAACATGACGGTGTCGCTGCGCCGGTTGCCGTAGAGGAGGGTGACGGTGGAGGCGCGGTCGGCGGCCAGCACCGACGCGGCGATCGACAGCATCGGGGTGATGCCGGAACCGGCCGCGAGCAGCACGTGGTCGGCGGGGACGCCGAGTTCGGGGCTGAACAGGCCGGTGGGCGTGAGCACCTCGAGCTCGTCGCCGACCCGGGCCTCGCGCACCAGTCGGCGCGAGAACAGACCGCCCGGCACCTCGCGGACGGCGATCCGCAGCGGGCCGCCGACGGGGGCGCAGATCGAGTACGAGCGGCGCTCGTCGCAGCCGTTCACCTCCTGGCGCAGCGTCAGCGTCTGCCCGGGCCGGAACGCGTACGCGGCGGCGAGGCCGTCCGGCACGGCGAAGGTCACCGCGACGGCGTCCTCGCAGAGCCGCTCGATCCCGGCGATCCGCAGGCGGTGGAAGGCGGGGCGGCGGGCGGCCGCGGCGGGCGCCGCACCTGACTCGGCTCTCGTCTCCTCGCTGGTGTCGGCGCCGATCTCCGTACGGGTCTCCGTACTGGTCTCCGTGCTGGCGGCGGGCATTCAGATCTCCTTGACGCGTTCGAACGGCTCGCGGCAGGCGCGGCAGCGCCACAGGGCCTTGCAGGCGGTGGAACCGAACCGGGACAGCTCCTCCGTGTCGGCGCTCCCGCACTGCGGGCACGGCACGGGGGCGGCGGGGGCGGCCGTCCGGGTGGGGCCCAGGGCGAGCGCGACCGGCGCGGCGGCAACGGCCCCCGCTCCGGCCCCCGCGCCCGGACGCGGCGGGGCGATGCCGGCCTCGGCGAGCTTGCGGCGGCCCTCGGTGGTGATCATGTCGGTGGACCAGGGCGGGTCGAGCCGCAGCCGGACCCGCACGTCCCGGTAGCCGGCCGCCCGCAGGCGGCGGTCGACGTCGGCGGCCATCTCGGCGACGGCCGGGCAGCCCGAGTAGGTCGGGGTCAGCCAGGCGGTCACCGCGCCCGTGGCGCCGTCCACCTCGACGCCGGCCAGTACGCCCAGGTCGGCCAGGGTGAGCATGGGCAGCTCCGGGTCCGGGACGGCCGCGGCGACCGCGCGGGCCAGGTCCCGGACGGTGGGCTCCGCCGGCGCGCCGACCGACACGTCCGCCAACCCGTCCGCCGGCGCACCCGTAGGCACGCCCGCCGACACGCCCGCGCCGGTCACCACGTCGCCCCCGGGTGGGCGCGGGCCACCACCTGGAGCTCCGCGAGCAGCGGGCCCAGCACCTCCGTGTGCACGCCGTCGCGGCCCGCGCGGCCCAGGACGGTGGCCAGCGGCGGCACCTCCGGCACGGTCAGCCCGGCCTCGGCGAGGACGGCGGCGAGCGAGCGCAGCACCGGTTCGCGCAGCGCCGCCGGGTCGGCGCCCACGCGCAGTTCCACCGGGTGCGCGGTGAACAGCTCCTCCAGCAGCGGCCACACCGCGTCCAGCCCGGCCTGCATGCGCGCCGACGAGTACGGCGTGCCGTCACCGAGGCGCAGCGTCCAGGCGGTCGCGTACTCGCGGTGGTACGCCAGCTCCTTGACGCCGCGCGCGGCGACGGCCGCGAGCACCGGGTCCGGGTGGTCGCTCAGCGCCTCGTACAGCGCGCCACGGGCGGTCGCGAACACGAGCAGGCGGGCGACCGAGTACGCGAAGTCGCCGTTCGGCGTCTCGACCAGGCGGACGTTGCGGAACTCGTGCTCCTCGCGCCAGTACGCGAAGTCGTCCTCGGTGCGCCCGGTGCCGTCCGCCTGGCCGGCCCGGCTGAGCAGCAGGCGGGCCTGGCCGAGCAGGTCGAGGCCGAGGTTGGCGAGCGCGACCTCCTCCTCCAGCTCGGGCGCGCGGGTGCACCACTCGATCAGCCGCTGGGAGAGGATCAGGGCGTCGTCGCCGAGCATCAGGCAGTAGGCGGCGAGGTCGGCGCCGTCCACGCCCTCGGGCAGGGCGGTGTCCACGCCGAGCAGCGGGTCGGCGAAGCCCGTGCCGTACGCCCAGCGGCCCTCGCCCTCGGGGCCGGGGGCGGCCTCGGAGAGGCTGAGGTAGACGTGGTCGTCGTCCGCCGAGGCGCCGTGGACGGCGGTGGTGGCGGGCGCGGTGCCGGCGGGTGCGGTGTGGTCGTGCACGGTGGTTCCCCCGTCAGATGTGCGGGACATCCTCGGGGATGTCGTAGAAGGTCGGGTGGCGGTAGACCTTGTCGCCGCTGGGCTCGAAGAACGGGTCCCGCTCGTCCGGGGTGGAGGCCGTGATCGCGTCGGAGCGGACCACCCACAGGCTCACGCCCTCGTTGCGGCGGGTGTAGAGGTCGCGGGCGGCGAGCAGGGCCATCCGGTCGTCGGAGGCGTGCAGCGAACCGACGTGGACGTGGTTCAGGCCGCGCCGGGGGCGCACGAACACCTCGTACAGCGGCCAGCCGGCCTTGCCGGCGTCGTCGACGTTGGACTCGGTCACTTTCCGTTCTCCTGTTCGGTGCTGCTGGGCTGCTGCTCGGCGGGCCGGGTTCCCGTGGCCCGGTGCTCGACGGCGCGCTTCTCGCCGGCGGCCTTCTCGGCGGCGCGCTTCTGCGCGTAGGCGGCGGCCGCCTCACGGACCCAGACACCGTCCTCGTGGGCGGCCCGGCGGCGCTCGACGCGCTGGGCGTTGCACGGGCCCTGGCCCTTGATCACGCGGGTCAGCTCGGCCCAGTCGGGCTCGCCGAAGTCCCAGCCGCCGCGCTCCTCGTTCCAGTGCAGCTCGGGGTCGGGGAGGGTGACGCCGAGGTGCTCGGCCTGCGGGACGGTCATGTCCACGAAGCGCTGGCGCAGCTCGTCGTTGGTGTGGCGCTTGATCCGCCAGGCCATCGACCGGGCCGTGTTCGGGGAGTCGGCGTCCGAGGGGCCGAACATCATCAGCGACGGCCACCACCAGCGGTCGACGGCGTCCTGGACCATCCGGCGCTGGGCCTCGGTCCCGCGCATGAGGGTCATGAGCAGCTCGTAGCCCTGGCGCTGGTGGAAGGACTCCTCCTTGCAGACCCGGACCATCGCGCGGGCGTACGGGCCGTAGCTGCAGCGGCAGAGCGGGACCTGGTTGCAGATCGCGGCGCCGTCGACCAGCCAGCCGATCACGCCGACGTCGGCGAAGGTGAGGGTCGGGTAGTTGAAGATCGAGGAGTACTTCTGGCGGCCGGAGATCAGCTTCTCGGTCAGCTCGGCGCGGTCGACGCCGAGGGTCTCGGCGGCGGCGTAGAGGTAGAGACCGTGGCCCGCCTCGTCCTGGGCCTTGGCGAGGAGGATCGCCTTGCGGCGCAGCGACGGGGCGCGGGTGAGCCAGTTGCCCTCGGGCTGCATGCCGATGATCTCGGAGTGCGCGTGCTGGGCGATCTGGCGGATCAGGGTCGCCCGGTAGGCGTCGGGCATCCAGTCGCGGGGCTCGATCCGCTGCTCGGCGGCGATCACCGCCTCGAACTGGTCCTCCTGCGTCTGCGCGGGGACCGGCTCGGCCACCTCTGCTGTCACCACGGTCCCCTCTCGCATGCCTTCGCCGTGCGTCAACCGACTGACCGTTCGGTCGGTACCATTCTGCGCGGGGAGGCGGGGCCCTGGCAAGGGATGAAGGTGGAGGGGGAGCGGGGACGGCGGGGTGTGGGGGTGCGGGAGCTTGGGTGGATGAGGCGGGAGGGCGGCGAACAGATGACAGCGAACAGATTTCAAAATCTGTTCGCTGTCATCTGTCATCCGTTCGCCGTTATCTGTTCGCCGTCATTCGTCCACTGCCGACCGCCCGCTCTCGGCCGTCAGCCCTCCGCCCGGTCCCGCAGCCGCGGGAGCGGCACCGCGAGGAGCGCGGCGAGCAGGGCGATACGGGGAGCGAGCTGATCGATCCGGATGTACTCGTGCCGGGCGTGCGCCCCGGCGCCGACCGCGCCGAAGCCGTCCAGCGTCGGGAGCCCTCGCGAGCCGGGCAGGTTGGTGTCCCCGGCACCGCCCGCCGGACCCCCGTCGAGCTGCTGCCCCAGCACCGCCGCGAGCGACCGGACGTGCCTCAGCAGCGGGTTGCCCGAGCGCTCCGGCCACGCCGGTCGGCTCGACAGCACCTCGGTGCGCACCCGCGCCCCCGGCCGCAGAGCGGTCAGCCGGGCCAGGTTGTCGAGCGTCCGGCGCTGCGCCTCGGCGGTGGAGAAACGCAGGCCGAGCTCGGCCTCGGCCCGCCCCGCGACGACGTTGGCACGCGAACCGCCGCTGATCCGCCCGGCGTTGAGCTCCGTCCCGGGTTGGCCGGCGAGTCCGCGGACCACGACGAGCTGGTCGACGAGTTCGTCGACGGCCGACACCCCGTCGCGGGAGTCGTTACCCGCATGGGCCTCCCGTCCGGTGACGGTGAGCCGCACCCGGCTGCTGCCGCGCCTGGCGGTCTTGAGCCGACCGTCCGGGTGCGGCGGTTCGAGACCCAGGACGGCCCCGGCGCCGCGCAGTTGGCGCTCGACGAGGCGCCGCCCGTCCGGGCTGCCGACCTCTTCGTCGGACACCACGACCACCCGCACGGTGCGGTGCGGTCGTTGTCCGAGGTCGGCGAGCAGCGCGAACGCGCCTTCCAGGACGGCGAGTCCGCCCTTCATGTCGACGACGCCGGGACCGGTCAGCGTGCCGTCCCGTTCGGCGACGGGCCAGTCGGCGAGGGTGCCGACGGGCCAGACGGTGTCGTGGTGGCCGACGATGAGGAGGTGGGGCAGGCTCTCGTCCTGTCCCTCCCACTCCAGGACGAGATGGTCGCCGGCCGGTCCGGGTTCGCGGCGCGCGGTGGCCCCGGTGGCACGGAAGCCGGAGGCCAACTCCTCGGCGAGGGCGTCGAGTCGGGGAGCATCGCCGCTCGGGGACTCGATCCGGGCGAGGTCGGCGCAGCGGCGCCGGACGCCGCCGGCGAGGGTCCGGGCGCGGGTGCTGAGGGCCTGCGGGAGTCCGGGGAGGGCCGTTGTGGAGGCGGGTTGGGCAACGGCTCCGGGCCGGGCCTCGGTGGCGGGGGCCTCGGTGACGCGAGCCTCGGCGCGAACCTCGACACGGGCCTCGGACCGAACCTCGGACCGGGGCTCGCCCTCGGTGGCGCCGGGCACGATCGCCCTCCCGGTGGCCCGCACGGAGGAGGCCGCCTTGGGTGCCGGCGCGGAGGCTGCCGTGGACGTCGCCCTTGGCGCGGACTTCGGGGCGGTCGCGGCAAGTGCGGTCGCGGTGGGAGAGACCGTGGCCGATGCAGGTACGGGTGCCGCGGGTGCTGGCGCGGCCGACCCGGTCGTGGCGGACGTGGTCATGGCAGGTGCGGTCGTGGCGGACCCGGTCGTGGCGGACCCGGTCGTGGCGGACGCGGTCGTGGCGGACGCGGTCGCGCGCGGCGACCCGACGATCTGGGGACTCAACGCTCGCCTCCTCGGCCGCCGCCGGTATTCAGCGGCCGCACCGGCCGGCCGGTCCATCCGGCGTGCCGGACCCGGGCGGGTCGGGCCGGGCGGCCGCGATGGCGGGCGATCCGTCCGGACGGCCCGTCCGGCCCAAGTGCGGTGGAACGGCTGGTCGGCATGCTTGGCATTGCGTCCTCCTCGCTCGATCCGGTGGCTCCGGGTCGCCCGGTGCCCCGTGGACGGCGGCTTCGTTGCGGCGGGCGCGGAGAGCGCCCCGCAGGGAAGCCGAGATGTGAGCCTAGAAGAACCGTTCGGTTTCCTGCGAGGTGGCCCTGCTCCCAGCGTGCCGGGCCGGTCCCAGCCCCGGGCACCCGTCGGGGAGGCGGCGGACGCTCGGCGTGCGGGCCCGGTTCGGCGCGCGGACACGGTCGCCGGATCGCGTCCACCTCCACCATGGACCCGCCGCCGCGCTTCGGCAGCGCAAACCGCCAAGGCGCCGCATTTCCACGCCGGATGGGTGACCCGGGCTCAGCGCACGGTACGAATCCGGGGCGCGACCAGGGGCATCGGGGTCACCCGCCGGGCCGGGAGCCGGAGGCGGTGCCGGGACGCGCCCGGCTCAGGCGCCGTCCGCCACCAGCCCTGCGTCGCGTGCGATCAGTGCGGTCTGGACGCGGTCGCCGACGCCGAGGGCGGTGAGGATCCGGCTGACGTGCGCCTCGACGGTGCTCTCCCGCATCCCGAGGACGCCAACGATCTCGGCGTTGGAGAGTCCGTCGGCGAGTTCGCGCAGCACGTCGGTCTCGCGCGGGTGAGCCCGGCGACCCGGTTGCGGGCGGCGACGGACCGGGGCGCGGCCGCGCGGTGGTAGCGGTCGATGAGACGGCGGACGGCGGACGGGTGGAGCACGCCCTGACCGTCGGCGACGACGTGGATGGCCGGGGTGATCTCGGTCGTCGCGGTGTCCTTGAGCAGGAAGCCGTCGGCGCCCGCGGCGAGCGCCCGGTAGACGTATTCGTCCAGGTCGAAGGTGGCGAGCGCGATGACGCGCAGGGCGAGGTCCTGGACGAGCAGGTCGACGAGGCCGAGCCGGACCAGCACGTCGTCGACGACTACCCTCGTGCGGATCACGGACGTCCTCGGGCAGCGGGATCGGGGCGGGGGACGGACCGGCCGGTCCCTTTGTCCGGATCCGGTCTGCCTGGCACGGGCCCGGCCGAAACCCACCCGGCGGAATCCAGCCCTTCGGCGCCCGGCTCGGCCGAAACACGACAGTCCGGACCCCGTCCGTCCGCAGCCGTCGTGACCACTGCGACCGCTCCGACCTCGGCGGCCTGCTCGGCCTCGCCGAGCCGTTGGGCGCTGCTGCACCCGGACCGTTGCGGACCTCGACAGTGGTGGCCGGGGCCCCGATAGCCGAACCGGACGGTGACGGGCGCGGTGTCCCCGCGCTTGCGGGCGTTCGTCAGCGCCTCCTGGACCGGCCGGTGCACGGCCAGCCGGTGGGTGGTCGGGATGCTCTCGGGGTCGCCGAGGAGGGCGAGTTCGACCTCATGCCCGGCCTCGACGACCTCGCCGACCAGTGCGGTGAGATCGCGCAGGACGCCGGCGTGCAGCACGAGGAGGCTCAGGCGGTGGGCGAGTACGTCGTGCATCTCCCGTGCGATGCGGGCCTGTTCTGCGGATCTGGTCCGCTCGGCGTGCAACTCCCGTTCACGACTGAGTGTTTCGACCAGCTCGCGCAGGGTTCGAATCACGAAGCGGCGCCCGTTCCGCCAAAGTCCGACGGACAGCGCCGCGGCCTGGAAGGGGAGTTGGGATCCGGCGGTGACGACCCGGCCGACCAGCGTGTCGGGCAGTGTCGCGTCGAGGACGGAGATCGTGGCACCACCGGCGACGACTGGCCCTACCCGACCGAGACAGGCGAGGCAGTAGACGCTGCCTCGGGACGACCTTCGTCCGCGCCCTCGATTCCGGACGGACGGCCCGGAGGACGGCACCGCACCCCGGACCGCGCCCTGCGGCCGGCGAGGAGGACACGGCCGCCGGATCCGGCGAACCGACGGGCGACGCGGCTCCGGCCGCTCGATGATGGACCGGGGCCGCGCCCGGCCCCGCGATCCCGGCAGCGAGGAGCCCACGATGACCCTGTCCGTACGTGACGCCGAGGAGCGGAACCGCTTCGAGGCCTGGGTGGACGACCGCATGGCGGGCTTCGCCGAGTACCTGCGCAGCGACAACCTGGTGGTGTACCCGCACACGCTGGTCGAACGGGACTTCGAGGGACAGGGCGTCGGGGGTGCGCTGGCCCGCGCCGCCTTGGACGACGCCCGCGCCCGGAACCTGCCGGTGCTGGCGACCTGCCCGTTCATCAAGGCCTGGATGCTCCGCCACCCCGAGTACGTGGACCTCGCGTACGAGAACCGCAGCCGGGTGAGCGACTGATGGGCGGCGACGGAACCGCTGCGCGCGGCCCGAAGGCCTACGAGGCAGCGGGAATCACGGTGACGTTCGACGCGGGGATCTGCCGGCACGCCGCCGAGTGCGTGCACGGGCTGCCGGCGGTCTTCGACACCGGCCGGCGGCCGTGGATCTCCCCGGGCGCCGCGCCTGCCGGGGAGGTCGCCGAGGTCGTGCGACGCTGCCCGACCGGGGCGCTGCGCTATCGGCTCGCGGACGGTGGAGCGGAGTCGCCGGACCGGCCGACAACGGTGGTGCGGACTGCGGACGGGCGGTTGCTGCTGCGCGGTGAGCTGCGCGTGGCGGGCCCGGACGGCGCGGTGCGGGAGACGCCTCGGGCGATGTTGTGCGGCTGCGGACGCAGCGCCGAGCAGCCGCACTGCGACCGGAGCGGCGCGTGCGGGGGCGGGGGCGGGGCGGCGGGTGACGAGTAACAGATGACAGATTTCAGATAACAGATGACAGCGAACAGATTTTGAAATCTGTTCGCTGTCATGCCATAGTGGCACCCGGGTCATTTCGTCCATCGCCTCCCGGCGCCGTACCGACCCTTGGAGCCCTCATGTCTGCTTCCGACCGCACCCCGAAGCCCGCGCAGCGCGCCCTCGGCGCCTCCGGCCCCGTCACCTCCGCCCTCGGTCTCGGCTGCATGGGCATGTCCGACCTCTACGGCCCCGCCGACGAGTCCGAGAGCATCGCCACGATCCACGCCGCCCTCGACGCGGGGATCACGCTCCTCGACACCGGCGACTTCTACGGCATGGGCCACAACGAGCTGCTGATCCACGACGCCCTGCGCGGCCGCGACCGCTCGGACGTCCAGATCAGCGTCAAGTTCGGCGCCCAGCGCGACCCGGCCGGCCAGTGGGTCGGCTACGACACCAGCCCCGCCGCCACCAAGACGGCACTGGCCTACACCCTGCGCCGTCTGCGCACCGACTACGTCGACATCTACCGCCCGGCCCGCCTGGACCCGAACGTCCCGATCGAGGAGACGGTCGGCGCGATCGCGGACCTCGTCAAGGCCGGCTACGTCCGCCACATCGGCCTGTCCGAGGTCGGCGCCGACACCCTGCGCCGCGCCGCCGCCGTGCACCCGATCAGCGACCTCCAGATCGAGTACTCGCTGCTCTCCAGGTCCCCGGAGGCCGCCGTCCTCCCCACCGCCCGCGAGCTCGGCATCGGCATCACCGCCTACGGCGTGCTCTCGCGCGGCCTGCTCAGCGGCCACTGGAACTCCGACCGCAGCCTGACCGGCACCGACTTCCGCGGCCGCAGCCCGCGCTTCCAGGGCGACAACCTGACCCACAACCTCGCCCTCGTCGAGGCGCTGCGCGCCGTGGCGACGGCGAAGGGCGCGAGCGTCGCACAGGTCGCCATCGCCTGGGTCGCCTCGCGCGGCGAGGACGTCGTCCCGCTGGTGGGCGCCCGCCGCCGGGACCGCCTCACGGAGGCGCTCGGCGCGCTCGAGGTCGAGCTCACCGCCGCCGACCTCGCGGCCATCGAGGCGGCCGTCCCCGCCGGCTCGGCGGCCGGCGACCGGTACGCCGCCGACCAGATGGCCAGGCTTGACAGCGAGCGCTGACCGGCCGAACACCCCCGGCCGGACCGCCGCACGCCGCCCCCACCCCGCCCGCACCGCCGCCGCCGCCCACCCCCACGGCGGGCGGCCCTCCCGTAAGGACGTACCTCCCGTGACGACGGACACCACCCTCACCGCCGAGCAGATCCTGATCGCGGCGGAGGACGTCCTGCGGCGGTTCGGCCCGGCCAAGGCCACCGTCGTGGACGTCGCCCGGATCCTCGGCGTCAGCCACAGCAGCGTCTACCGCCACTTCCCCAGCAAGGCCGCCCTGCGCGAGGCGGTGACCCAACGCTGGCTGGACCAGGCGCACTTCGCGCTCGCGAACGTCTCGATCGAGGGCGGCCCGGCCGAGGAGCGCCTGCACCGCTGGCTGGTGACGCTCTTCGCGGCCAAGCGGAAGAAGGCCCTCGACGACCCGCAGCTGTTCGCGACCTACATGGTGCTGGTCGAGGAGAACAGCGGGACGGTCGAGGCGCACATCGAGACGATGGTCGGCCAGATCGCGCAGATCGTCCAGGACGGCATGGAGAAGGAGGAGTTCAAGCTCGCCCACATCCTGACGACGGCGCGCGCCGTCTTCGACGCCACGGCGCACTTCCACGACCCCGCCTATGCGGGCGAGTGGTCCGACCCGAAGGCGAACGAGCGCTTCGAGGCCCTCTGGACGCTCATCCTCAACGGCCTGCGCGCCAGGTGAAGGCGCACGTCCGGGCCCGGGCGGGCCGGCGCCGAAACGTAAACCGGTGGCCGGTCCGCCCGGCCTTCGGGCAGACTGCCGCGCATAGTTGATCTCACCTGGAGGACGACATGCGCGGGGACACCACCGGACCCGCTCTGGACAGCCTGCACGGCCTCGCCCTCGGCGACGCCTTCGGCGACCGCTGGTTCTCGGTGCCGCTCGACGAGGCGCCCGCCGCGTTCGCTGCGCGCCTCGCCCGGCCCGCGCCGTGGCGCTGGACGGACGACACCGCGATGGCCCTCGTCCTCGTGCGCCATCTGGCGACTCATGGCGAGGTCCGGCAGGACGTGCTGGCAAGGGACTTCGCTGCGGAGTACGCCCGCGAGTACGGGCGCAAGTACGGCCCGTCGATGCACCGGGTCCTGCGCGCCATCGGTGAGGGCGAGGACTGGCGCACCGTCACCTCGGCCCAGTTCGACGGCCAGGGCTCACACGGGAACGGCACCGCCATGCGGGTCGCACCGCTCGGCGCGTGGTTCGCGGACGACCTGGACGAGGTGGCCCGGCAGGCCGAACTCCAGGCGCTCACCACGCACTTCCACCCGGAGGCCGTCGCGGGCGCGGTGGCCGTCGCACTCGCCGCGGCGCTCGCCGCCCGCAGCCGGGGCCAGAACCCGCCCTACCGCGCCGAGTTGCTATCCGAGATCGCCGGGCGACTGCCGGACAGCGACGTGCGGTCCGGCCTGCGGATCGCCGCCCGGCTGCCGGAGCAGACCAGTGTCCGGCACGCCGCGAACGTGCTCGGCTCGGGTTTGCGGCTGTCCGCGCCGGACACCGTGCCGTTCGCGCTCTGGTCCGCCGCCGGGCACCTGGACTCGCTGCCCGACGCCATCTGGCACACCCTCGAAGGCTGGGGCGACAGGGACACCACCTGCGCCATCGCCGCCGGGGTGGTCGCCGCCCGGACCGCTCTCGCCGGTGTCCCCGCCGCCTGGCTCACCGCCCGCGAGGACCTGCCGGACTGGGTCGCCGAGTTGGCGGCGACCCTCTGAACGGCTCGACACCCGGCCGCCGGATGGCGCCGCTCGGCGGCCGTCGGGCCGGGTCACGTCAGCGCCGGGAATTGCCGAACAGCAGCCGGTAGGCGATCAGCAGCACGAGCGCGCCGCCGATAGCCGACGCCCAGGTGGCCAGGTCGAAGAAGTGCGTGGCCACCGGCCGGTGCAGGAATCGCGAGGAAATCCAGCCGCCGACGAAGGACCCGGCGATGCCGATCAGGGTCGTCACGATCAGGCCGCCCGGGTCCCGCCCCGGCAGCAGCAGCTTGGCGAGTCCTCCCGCGATCAGGCCCAGCACGATCCAGGCGACGATGCTCATGTGCCCTCCCGTTCTCCAGCGGACGGCCCCGTCCGACCGCTCTGCCCGTACGGACGCGTGAGGACGGTCCGCCGGTTCCATCACACGCGAGCGGCCGCAGGGTGGGCACGCGGGCTCGACACCCTCCCGGCAGGGCGGCCGCGCCGGGATACTGCCCATGCGCATCCTGATCGCCACCGCCGCTCCCGGGGCGACGCCGCCCCCCTTCACGGGGCTCGGCACCCGCCTGCAGGCGGCCGGTCACACGGTCGCCGTCGCCACGCACACCCGATTCGCCGACCAGGTGCGCGCCGCCGGGCTCGAATTCGCCCACTGGTGACCCGGGCGGCAGGCGACGGAGGACGGCCGACAGGCGACAACTGACAGATAACAGATTTCGAAATCTGTTATCTGTCAGTTGTCGGCTGTCAGTTGTTCGCCGCCGACCGGCCGGCCCCTCCCCCGCCACCCCAGCCCCACGTACAGCACGAACGACACCGCGAACCCGACCGCCCACCCGTAGTCGGCGAGCGGCTTGAGCACCGGCACCAGCCCGTCCGCCGGGAACGGCCCACCGTGTGACCCGCCGACCGCCAGCAGGCCGCCGACCACGAGCGCGGCCACGGCCCGCCAGTTCCACCCGCCCGCGTACCAGTACGCCCCGCCCGGTCGGTACAGATCGGCGAGCCGCAGCCGGGTGCGGCGCAGCACCCAGTAGTCGGCGATGAGCACCCCGGCGACCGTGCCGAGCAGGCCGCCGACCACCCCGAGCCAGGTGTAGATGTACACGTGCGGGTCGGAGATCAGCTTCCACGGGAAGATCGCGATCCCGACGACGCCCGTCACGAGTGCCCCGGTCCGGAAGCCTACGTACTTGGGGGCCAGATTGGAGAGGTCGTAGGCGGGCGAGACGACGTTGGCGGCGATGTTGACCGACAGCGTCGCGACCAGGACGGTGAGCAGCGCGAAGAGGAGGCCGACGGGGTTCTCCATCTTCGCGGCGAGTTCGATCGGGTCCCACACCGGCTTGCCGTAGACGGCCTGCGAGCCCGAGGTGACGAGGACGGAGAGCAGCGCGAAGAGCGTCATCGTCGTGGGCAGCCCGAGGGCCTGGCCGCGGATCTGGGCGCGCTGGCTGCCGCCGAAGCGGGTGAAGTCGGGGATGTTGAGCGAGAGCGTCGACCAGAACCCGATCATGCCCATCAGTGCCGGGAAGAAGACCTTCCAGAAGCCGCCGCCCCAGCCGAGTTGGGACGGCTGGTCGAGCAGTGGCCCGAGCCCGCCGGCCTTGAGGGCCATCCAGGCGAGGAGCGCGAGGGCGCCCACGATGACGAAGGGCGCGGCCCAGTTCTCGAAGCGCCGAAGCGTTTCCATGCCCCGGGCGATGATGGCCATCTCGATCAGCCAGAAGGTGAGGAACGAGAGCCACTGCGTCCACGGGTAGCCGCCGAACTCGCTCGCGGTGCGCCAGGATTCGCCCAGGAGTTTGCCCGCGAGCAGGAAGATGCCCTCGCCGCCGATCCAGGTCTGGATGCCGAACCAGGCGCACGCGACGGCGGCCCGGATGAGGGCGGGCAGGTTGGCGCCGCGCAGTCCGAAGGAGGCGCGGGCGAACACCGGGAACGGGATGCCGTACTTGGTGCCTGCGTGTCCGGTGAGGAGCATCGGCGCGAGCACGATGAGGTTGGCGAGGGCGATGGTGAGGACGGCCTGCTTCCAGTCCATGCCGAGTGCGACGAGGCCGGAGGCGAGCGTCCAGGAGGGGATGTTGTGGGCCATGCCGACCCAGAGGGCGAGGAAGGTGTAGGTGGTCCAGGTGCGCCGCGCCACCGGGACGGGGCGCAGGTCGTCGTTGGTGAAGCCGTTCGGCGGCAACTCTCCGGCGGACGGGTCGAGTTCGACCCGTCCGTCGGAGTGCCGCAGTTGTCCGCCGCCGGTGGTCGCGGTGTCGGCCATGGGTGACTCCCCTATCCCGTTCCCGGTGTGGTCCGTGCAGGGCGCGACAGCCTTCAGTGCGCTGACTCGACGGCGCGACGGCGCGACGGCGCGGCCACGCGTCACAACTGCGGGATGACGTCCGTCCCGTAGGCGTCGATGGTGGCCTCGACGGCGTCGTGCATCGCGTAGACGGCGAACTGGTCGACGCCCAGCGAGCGGAGTTCCTCCAGCCGCGCGAGTTGCGCCGCCGGGGGCCCGATGAGGCAGAAGCGGTCGACGATCCCGTCCGGCACGAAGGCGGTGTCGGGGTTCCCGGCCCGGCCGTGGTGGCTGTAGTCGTAGCCCTGGCGGTCCTTGATGTAGTCGGTGAGGGCGTCGGGGACGACGTCGGAGTGCTCACCGTAGTGGCCGACGAGGTCGGCGACGTGGTTGCCGACCATGCCGCCGAACCAGCGGCACTGCTCGCGGGCGTGGGCGAGCGCGGCGGGCGAGTCGTCGGCGGTCACGTAGGCGGGCGCGGCCACGCAGATGGTGACGCCGTCCGGGTCGCGTCCGGCCTCGACGGCGGCGGCCCGCACCGCCTTCACCATGTACTCGGTGAGGTAGGGGTCGGCCAATTGCAGGATGAATCCGTCGGCTTGACGCCCAGTCAGTGCCAGCGCCCTGGGTCCGTACGCCCCCATCCAGATCGGCAGGGACGCGCCGGGCTGCACCCACGGCAGGTGCATCTCGGTGCCGTCCACTTCGACGGTGCGGCCTTCGGCCAGCTCCTTGATGGCGTACATGGCGTGGGAGAGCCGGTCAAGGGTGGCGGGGCGGCGGCCGGCGACGCGCATGGCGGAGTCGCCGCGTCCGATGCCGCAGACGGTGCGGTTGCCGTACATGTCGTTGAGGGTCGCGAAGAGGGAGGCGGTGACCTCCCAGGTGCGGGTGGAGGGGTTGGTGACCATCGGGCCGACGGTCAGCCGTTCGGTCTCGGCGAGGATGCGGCTGTAGATGACGAAGGGCTCCTGCCACAGGACGCAGGAGTCGAAGGTCCAGCCGTGGCTGAACCCGGCCCGTTCGGCGCGGATCATCCGGTCGACGAGCAGGCGGGCGGGCGGATCGGTCTGCAGGACGAGGCCGATGTCCATCGGTGGCTCCAGGAATGGGACGGGGCCGCCGCCCGGGGCCGGAAGGGGCCCGGGCGGCGGCGGACGGACCGGAGAACGGGGAACGGGGAACAGGGAAGGAGAGGGGAGGCCGGGAAGTGGGCGGTGTCAGACCAGGTACTGGCAGGTGTCGCGGCGCAGGAAGGTGCCGTGTCCGGCGCGCCCGAGCCATCTGCCGCCGTCGAGGACGACGGTGCCGCGCGAGAGCACCGTCCGCGCCCGGCCGGTGAGTCGGCGCCCCTCGTAGGCCGAGTAGTCGACGTTCATGTGGTGGGTGGCGGCGGAGACGGTCTGCACCGCAGTGGGGTCGTAGACGACGATGTCGGCGTCGGCGCCGGGCGCGATGGTGCCCTTGCGCGGGTGCAGGCCGAACATGCGGGCCGGCGTGGTGCACGCGATCTCGATCCAGCGGCGGCGGGTGATGTGCCCGTCGACGACGGCCTGGTGGAGGAGGTCCATCCGGTTCTCCACGCCCGGCAGGCCGTTGGGGATCTTCGAGAAGTCGCCGCGCCCGAGTTCCTTCTGCCCGGAGAAGCAGAACGGGCAGTGGTCGGTGGAGACGACCTGGAGGTCGTTGGCGCGCAGCCCCCGCCACAGCGCCTCCTGGTGCTCGCGCGGCCGCAGCGGCGTGCTGCACACGTACTTGGCGCCCTCGAAGCCGTCCGCGCCCTCTTCGGCGAGGTTGTCGGTGGAGAGGAACAGGTACTGGGGACAGGTCTCGCCGAAGACGTTGAGCCCGGCGTCGCGGGCCCGGGCGATCTCGGCGAGGGCGGAGGCGGCGGAGACGTGGACGACGTAGAGCGGGCTACCGGCCACCTGCGCGAGCTTGATGGCCCGGTGGGTGGCCTCGGCCTCCAGGAGTTCGCGGCGCACCTCCCCGTGGTAGCGGGGCGCGGTGTGCCCGGCGGCGAGCGCCTGTTCGACGAGGACGTCGATGGCGATGCCGTTCTCGGCGTGCATCATGACGAGTCCGCCGTTGGCGGCGCCGCGCTGCATGGCGCGCAGGATGCGGCCGTCGTCGCTGTAGAAGACGCCGGGGTAGGCCATGAAGAGCTTGAAGGAGGTGGACTCGCCGGAGTCGACGAGCGCGTCCATCTCCTTGAGGACGCCGTCGGTGACGTCGGAGACGATGGTGTGGAAGGCGTAGTCGACTGCGCAGTTGCCGTCGGCCTTGGCATGCCAGGCGTCCAGGCCCTCGCGCAGGGAGCCGCCGACGGGCTGGACGGCGAAGTCGACGATGGTGGTGGTGCCGCCCCAGGCGGCGGCGCGGGTGCCGGTCTCGAAGGTGTCGGAGGCCGCGGTGCCGCCGAAGGGCAGTTCCATGTGGGTGTGGGCGTCGACGCCGCCCGGGATGACGTAGTGGCCGGCGGCGTCGATGACGGTGTCGGCGGTCCAGTCCTCGGCCGCCGAGCTGCCGGTGGTGGCGAGGGCGGCGACGCGTTCGCCCTCGACGAGGACGTCGGCGTGGAGTTCTTCGGTGGCGGTGATGACGAGGCCGCCACGGATCACGGTTCGGCGGCGGGGGTCGGGAGTGGTCATCGGGATGCTCCTCAGGCCTCGGTGAGCGGTCCGTAGGCGTCGGGGCGGCGGTCGCGGTAGAAGGCCCACTGCTGGCGGACCTCCTCGATCAGGCCGAGGTCGAGGTCGCGGACGACGAGTTCCTCCTCCTTGTCGGAGGCGACCTCGCCGACGAACTGGCCGCGCGGGTCGACGAAGTAGGAGGTGCCGTAGAAGTCGTTGTCGCCGTACTCCTCGGTGCCGACGCGGTTGATGGCGGCGACGAAGTACTCGTTGGCGACGGCGGCGGCGGGCTGTTCGAGCTGCCAGAGGTAGGCGGACAGGCCGCGGCTGGTGGCGGAGGGGTTGTAGACGATCTGGGCGCCGGCGAGGCCGAGGGCGCGCCAGCCCTCGGGGAAGTGCCGGTCGTAGCAGATGTAGACGCCGACCTTGCCGACGGCGGTGTCGAAGACGGGCCAGCCGAGGTTGCCGGGCTTGAAGTAGTACTTCTCCCAGAAGCCCTTGACCTGCGGGATGTGGTGCTTGCGGTACTTGCCGAGGTAGCTGCCGTCGGCGTCGATCACGGCGGCGGTGTTGTAGTAGACCCCGGTCCGTTCCTCCTCGTAGACCGGGACGACGATCACGAGGCCGAGCTCGCGGGCCAGGTCCCGCATGCGGCGGACGGTGGGGCCGTCGGGCACCGCCTCCGCCCAGCGGTAGTGCTCCGGCTCCTGGACCTGGCAGAAGTAGGGGGCGTTGAAGACCTCCTGGAAGCCGATGATCTTCGCGCCCCGGGCGGCGGCCTCGCGGGCGTACCGCTCGTGGAGGGCGACCATGCTCTCTTGGTCGCCGGTCCAGCGGGTCTGGACGAGCGCGGCACGGACGATCTGCGACATGGGTACCTCCGCAACTCCGCGGTCCGGCGGGGAGCCGGGCCTGCGGTCTGAGGGTTGACGGGGTGGCTCTGGCCTGCGGCACGCAGGCTGGTCCGCGGGGTCGCGGCACGGTCTCCGCGCGCCTTCCCGCGCACGCTCGGCAGGCGTGGCAGGGCGTCCGCGTGCGTCCACGCGGAGCCGCGTGCGGCGGCGTGCGTCTACGTGCGTAGAAAGAGCGATCTGTCGACCGTAGGCCGGGTTCGGTGGCCTGACAATACGTTGGGGCCAACCCGTCCGGGGCGATCTCGTTGCGCGGACACGCGGGTCCCCCTGGACGGGATGAACCGGTCATCTACCCCGGGAGTGCGCTCCTTACTCATTCGAGTGAATCCGGGCGTTCCGGGTGCCGGTTCCGGCCATGGTGGGTAAAACGCGCGTGGACGCCGCCTCGGACCGTTACGGCGCGGCGGCGCAGCGCGACTTCGCCCGCCGGCGCGGGGCCCGGGGATCAGGGGGGTGGCAGGCATGACGACGGCTCTCGGGAGGGCGGTGCGCAAGGCGCCGCCCGGGCGTGGTCCCGGCCGTCTGCTCGCGTGGGCGCGGCGGGCGGATCCGCCGGCCGCCCCGCCCGCCGTGCCGGCGTGGGCGGGGCTGCTGCTGGCGCTCGGCGCGCCGGTTCCCGTCGCGCTCGGCGGCCTGCTGTTCCGCCGGGTGGCGCCGCCCGATGGGGTGGTGACACTGCGGCTGGCGGGTTCGCGGGCGGGCGCGCTGGCGGCGCTCGGCGGCCGGGCCGAGGACGGGCCGGCCGCGCTGCGGGCCGACGCCTGGCTCACCGGGGGCGCCGCTCTGACGCTGGCCGCCGCCGCGCTGCTCGGCCTGTACGTGTTCGGGCGGGCGCGCTGGCGGCTGACGGCGCTCGCCGCCGGGGGCGCCGGGCTGCTCGCGGCGGGCTGCGCCTTCGCGGCGGACGTACTGCTCGCCCGCGCCCTGGACCGCCCGGACGGCTCGGACGCGCCGTTCGCCGTCGCCTCCGGGCTGGCCACCACGGCGTGGCTGCTGCTCCTGCCGGCCGGAGCCGTGGCGGCGGGTGCGGTCGCCGTCACCGCCGTCCGCGCCGTGCGCGGGCTGCGGGTCCGTCCGCCCGCCCCGGACCCGGAGGCCGATGCCGGAGCGACCCCCGACGACTCCCCCGATTCCCCCGACCGCCCCGCGCTGATCCCGCCCCGGCCGGTCGTCACCGCGCACGGCGCGCTCTGGCCGGCGCCGCACACCGTCGCACCGGCCCCCCGTCGCGAGGGGCTCGCGGACGCCACCACCCGTACGGGCCAGTCCCGTTGGCGCGACGGCTCCCGGGTTCCGCCGGGGCGCGAGCCCGCCGAGCTCGGCTTCTGCGCCTCGGGCGGCGGCATCCGCTCGGCCTGCGTCACCCTCGGCGCGCTCCAGTCGCTTCGGCCCTGGCTCGGACGGGCGCGGTACCTGGTCTCCGTCTCGGGCGGCGGCTACGCGGTCGGCGCGATGCAGCTCGCGCTCTGCGACTCCGCGCCCGGCGCCCCGGTGCACGCCGTCTCGGGCCTGACGGCCGACACCGTGCTGGAGCCCGGCTCCCCCGAGGAGGACCACCTCCGCCGCCACAGCAAGTACATCGCCGACGGCTCGGGCGAGTGGCTGATAGCCCTCGGCACGCTGCTGCGCGGCGTGATCTCGGCGTTCACGCTGCTGCTCGCCGCCGTCCTGGTGGTCGGCCTCGGGCTCAGCCGGTTCTACCGGCTCGTGCCGCTCACCCCGCTGGACGGCCTGGCGGCGGCCGGACTGCGCACCGGCGCACCGGGATCGCCGGGAGCGCTCGTCCTCCGCGCGCCCGCCATCGCCGCCCTTGCCGCCCTGCTCGTCGCCGCCGCCACGTGCTGGCTGCTCTCGGTGCTCCTGTTCCCCCTGCTCGGCTGGGACGCCGCGCTCCCGCGTGTGCTCCGCCGGCTCTTCCAGGGCAGCCTCGCGCTGGCCGCGCTGGTGGCCGTCGGCGTCCTCGTGGTGCCCGCGCTGGCGTGGAGCGCCGTGCGCCTCCGGACGGCGCTGGCCGCGGGCCCGCGGCTCACCGGGGCCGGGCTCGGCCTCACCGTCGCGCTCAGCTACCTCGCCCTGCTGCTCGGCATACTCTGGCGCGACCGCCGGACGATCCGCCGGGGCGCGGCGGCGGTCGCCGGGGCGCTGCGCGGGGTGGGCCGGTTCGGCGCCGGCCTCACCGCCGACCTCCCCCAGTACGTGGTGGTCTGGGCGGCGCTGGCCGCCCTGTCGGCCGGATCGCTGCTCGCGCTCGGCTGGGCGGTCGCGACCGGGTACGCGTGGCCGACGGCCGTCCAGGTGGCGCTGCCGCTGGTGCTCGGCGCGGTCGGGCTCAACCTGGACCAGACGTGGATGAGCCTGCACCCGTTCTACCGGCTGCGGCTGGCAAGGGCGTTCGCGGTCCGCCGGGTCTCCGAGGGCGGCGCGGTGGTGGCCCGGCCTTACGACTTCTTCCGCGAGGAGACGTGGCTCAGCCACTACGGCGCCCGGCACCCGGACTTCCCCCAGGTGATCTTCTCGGCGGCGGCCAACCTCTCCGGGGACACCCGCACCCCGCCGGGCCGCCGGGCGGTGTCCTTCACGCTGTCGCACGACTACGTGGGCGGTCCGGACGTCGGCTACGCCCGCACCGACCTGCTGGAGCGGCGCACCCGGCGGCACATCGCCCGGGACCTCACCGTGCAGTCGGCGATGGCCGTCTCCGGGGCGGCGTTCTCGTCGGCGATGGGCCGTCAGTCCAAGGCCTACCAGGGGCTGTTCGCGGTCACCAACGCACGGCTCGGCACCTGGCTGCCCAATCCGGCCGTCCTCGGCCCCGGCTGGTGGGGCGCGCCGGACTGGCGGCGCCCCGCGCAGCCGGCCGTACGGCGGCTGCAGTACCAACTGCGGGAGCTGACGGGGCGGTTCCCGATGGACGACCGGTTCCTGCTGACCACGGACGGCGGGCACTACGAGAACCTCGGCCTGGTCGAGCTGCTGCGCCACGGCGTCCGGACGGCGGTCTGCATCGATGCCAGCGGCGACTCCGGGTACGCGGCCAACCTCGCCGCCGCGATCACGCTGGCGCGCGAGGAGCTGGGCATCGTCATCACGCTGCGCCAGCCGGAGGTGCTGATCCCGGGGAGCGCCGCGGAGCAGGCGGCCCAGGCAGCACAGGCAGCGCAGGCAGCACAGGCGACGGGTGTCGACGGCAGACCGGCGGCGAACGGGCCGCCGCCGTTGCGGGGGCTCGCGGCACAGCTCGCGGCGCGCCTGTCGGAGCGGGCGGTGATCACGGGGGACGTCCACTATCCGGCGCCGCTGGCAGGTCTCGCCGGGGAGGGCGGATCCGACGGGAGCGATGACGCCCGGCACGGCACGCTGATCGTCGTCCAGGCCGTCCTGACCGCCGACATGCCGTACGAGCTGTTGTCCTACGCGGTGGGCAACGCGGCGTTCCCGAACGACCTGACCAGCGACCAGTGGTTCGACCACCGGCAGTTCGACGCCTACCAGACACTGGGCCGCTTCCTGGGCGACCAGGCGGCGCCGCTGATCGAGGCCGCCCTGGCGGCGCGGCGGGCGACGGGCGGCGCGGCGGGGCCCGTACCGACGCAGTCGCCCGGCGGTGGCGGTGCGGGCCGATCGGCCGTCAACCCCCCCGGCACCGCGGCGGCCGGCCGAGGGGTGACTCGGGCCGGGGCGTCCGGGGACGTGAGGGGCGAGGGGAGCGGGATGTCCGATGCGTGAGCGGCTTCCGTCCGGGGTGTGGACGGACCGCGGGTCCCGCTTGACTCCCGCCACGCGGGTCGGGAAGGATCCGGAGCATGGATTCCGGCACCGCCCTGGTCTGCCGCCTGCACGTCGATCTGCGACGCCAGGCGAGCTCCATGTGTGCCTGTTGACCTTGCCGCTCCGCGGCGGTACCGCCCTGTGACGTCTGCCAGGGCCCGCGCCGCGCACCCGCAGTTCTGAACCCGCCCCCGCCCGGTGTACTCCGCGCGCTGCCGTGCCGTTCCATCGGCACCGCTGCACCGCGGCTCCCGGACTGCGGGCGCACCCTGCCGACGTTCCCGCCGCACCCGAGGACGCCCCATGAGCCTGGACCTCGCCCCCGACCGTCCACCCACCGCCGTCACCGAGGCCGCCGCCGTCTCCGGTGACGTCGCCGTCTCCGCTGCCGAAGAAGCCCGTGCGCCGCTCACCCCGAACGCCCTGCGCGCGATCGTCCGCGAGCTGGCCGAGCGGCCCGACCAGTGGATCCACCACGTCCGTCTGTCGACGGACGAGCGCTGGTACCGGCGCCTGGTGGCCGACGACGACCACGAGGTGTGGCTGATCAGCTGGCTGCCCGGCCAGTCCACCGGCTTCCACGACCACGGCGGCTCCCGTGGTGCCTTCACCGTCGCCCTCGGCGAACTGGAGGAGCTCTCGCTCGGCGGCCCGGACCAGGGCCTGCTGATCCGCCGCGTCCCGGCCGGGACGGCCCGCGCCTTCGGCCCCGAGTACGTGCACGACGTGCGCAACACGGCGTCCGGCCCGGCCGTCACCCTGCACGCCTACTCGCCCCCGCTGAGCTCGATGGCGCACTACGACCTGCGGGCCGGCGGGCTCGTCCGCACCTCGGAGGAAGGACCGCAACAGTGGTGACCACGATCGACGACCTGGTGGAGCGGGCCCGCGAAGGCGTGTACCGCCCGCGCGCCCGGGAGGCGTACCAGGCCCAGCTGGACGGCGCGCTGCTGGTGGACATCCGTCCGGCGGCGCAGCGGGCGGCGGAGGGGGAGATCCCCGGGGCGCTGGTCATCGAGCGCAACGTGCTGGAGTGGCGGCTGGACCCGACGGGCAGTCACCGGATCCCGCAGGCGTCGGGGTACGACGTCGAGTGGATCGTGGTGTGCTCGGAGGGGTACGCGTCGAGCCTGGCCGCGGCGTCGCTGCGCGAGCTGGGGCTGCACCGGGCCACCGACCTGGACGGCGGCTTCGTCGGCTGGGCGGCGGCCGGGCTGCCGACCCGTCAGGGCGGCTGAAGCGCGGCTGAAAAGCCGTCGTACGGCGGACGCCACGGCGGGCGAACGACCCGCGCGGCTGACCGGCTTGACGCTCCGGCGGGCCCTGTCGCGCCGGCCTCGCCCCACGTGCCAGGTGGTAAATCACGGACAGGAGATAATGCAGGTCATAGTCTGATCAGAGTTTCCGCCGGTCCGAAGCTGGGCAGCCACGCGGGCGGAAGAACGCCCGGACAGGAGATCCGACAGACACCACCGCGGTCCGCACCGCCACCGTTTGTCGACGAACCGCCATCAACCGAGAGACCGACGACAGACCGACCAACGGCGCCGCCACCGAGGGGCGCCCGGACGAGGAAACCCCCCGTGATCAGATTCGACGGCGCCGGCAAGCGCCACCCCGACGGCACCATCGCCGTCGAGGGCCTCGACCTGGACGTGCCGACCGGACGGATAACCGTCCTGGTCGGACCGTCCGGGTGCGGCAAGACCACCCTCCTGCGCATGGTCAACCGGATGGTCGAGCCCACCTCGGGCCGGGTGCTGCTGGACGGCGCGGACGTCGCCGGGCTGGAACCCGCCAAGCTGCGCCGCGGCATCGGCTACGTGATCCAGCAGGCCGGACTCTTCCCGCACCGCAAGGTGATCGACAACGTCGCCACCGTGCCCTACCTGCTCGGCTGGGACCGCAAGAAGGCCCGCGCCCGCGCCGCCGAACTGCTCGACCTGGTCGGGCTCGCCCCCGAGACCGCCAAGCGCTACCCGTTCCAGCTCTCCGGCGGCCAGCAGCAGCGCGTCGGCGTGGCCCGCGCCCTGGCCGCCGACCCGCCCGTGCTGCTGATGGACGAACCGTTCAGCGCGGTCGACCCGGTGGTGCGCGCGGGGCTCCAGGAGGAACTGCTGCGCCTCCAGTCCGAACTGCACAAGACGGTGCTCTTCGTCACCCACGACATCGAGGAGGCCGTCCGGCTCGGCGACCAGGTCGTCGTGCTGCGCGGCCAGGGCCGGATCGCCCAGCTGGCCGACCCGCACACCCTGCTCACCACGCCCGCCGACGATGACGTGGCCGCCTTCCTCGGCCGCGACCGCGGCCTGCGCGGTCTCGGCCTGCGCCCCGCGAGCGCCGTCACCACCCGCCCGCTCGCCGGCGGACTGCGCTCCGGCGGCTGGGAACTGGCTCTGGACGACGAACGCCGCCCGATCGGCTGGATCGACCGCGCCGCCCCCACCGTCGAACTGCGCCCGGCCCCCGGCTACCGGCCGGACACCGACACGCTGCGCACCGCGCTGGACGCCACCGTCCTCTCCCCCGCCGGGGTCGCGGTGGCCCTCGACGGCGACGGCCGGGCCACCGGCACCGCGGACCGCGAGGCCGTCCTCCGTGCCCTGACGGCTCCGGGCGGCGCCGCCGAGGCCGGCCCGAGCGGTGCCGGGATCCTCACGAAGGACGAGGCGAGCAGCGCGCACGACGTGACGCGGAGCGCGAAGCACGAGGCGAGCAGCGGGCCCGACGGGGCGAGCCGCGCGAAGGACGGCGAGGACGGGGCCACCGGTGGACGATGAACCGATCGTCCGCTGGTACTGGATCGGCGACCACCTCGGCTACCTCGGCAGCCTGCTCGCCGACCACGCCGTGATCGCCCTGGTCCCGGTGCTCATCGGCCTGCTGGTCGCCGTCCCGCTGGGCCTGGCCTGCGCCCGCTTCCCGCGCGTGTACCAGCCGCTCGCCGCCGTCTTCAACATCGTCTACGCGCTGCCCGCCGTGGCCGTCTTCATGCTGCTCATCCCGTACACCGGTCTCGCAACCCAGGCCACCGTCATGATCCCGCTCACCTTCTACGCGCTCGCCGTGCTCCTGCCCACCACCGTGGACGGGCTGCGCGCCGTGCCGGACGCCGTCCGGCAGGCCGCCACCGCCATGGGCTACGGGCCGTGGCACCGGCTGACCGCCGTCGAACTGCCCGCCGCCGTGCCGTACCTGATCGCCGGACTGCGGGTCGCCGCGGTGTCCAGCATCTCGCTGGCGAGCGTCGGGGCGCTGGTCGGGCGCGGCGGGCTCGGCTACCTGTTCATGGACGGGTTCCAGCGCACGTTCCCGACCCCGATCGTGGCCGGCATCGCGCTGATCGCCGCGCTCGCGCTGACCGTCGACCTGGTCCTGGTGGCGGCGCGGCGGCTGCTCGCGCCGTGGGCCGTCCGCGAGAAGGGAGCGGGCCGGTGAACTGGCTCTCCTGGCTGAGCGACTTCTTCTCCGATCCGGACCACCGCAGTGGTCCGGACTCGATCGCGCACCGGATCGCCGAGCACCTGGCGTTCTCCGGCGAGGCGTTGCTGTTCGCCGCGCTCGTCGCCGTCCCGCTCGGGTTGCTGATCGGCTACACGGGACGCGGCGTCACCGCCGTCACGGCGCTGGCCGGCTTCGCCCGCGCGCTGCCCACCCTGGGGCTGGTCACGCTCGCGGTGCTGCTCGCCGGTGTCGGCGACACCGCGGTGCTCGTCCCGCTGGTCGCGCTCGCGGCGCCGCCGCTGCTGGTCGCGGCCGTCGAGGGCGTGCGCGGCACCGACCCGGACGTGCGCGACGCCGCGCGCGGCATCGGGCTGACCCACCCGCAGGTGCTGTGGCAGGTGTGCCTGCCGTCCGCGGCGCCGACGCTGCTGGCGGGCTTCCGCACGGCGGCCGTCCAGGTCATCGCGACCGCGACGGTGGCCGCGTACGTCGGGCTCGGCGGCCTCGGCCGGTACGTGTTCGACGGGCTGGCCACCCGCAAGTACGCGGTGACGGCGGGCGGCGCGGTGCTCGTGGTGCTGCTCGCGGTCGCCGCCCAGCTGCTCTTCGTCCTGCTCACCCGGTACGCGCTGCCGCGCGGGGTGCGCGCCCAGCGCCGGGGCACCGACCGGGCACGCTGACCGGGGACCTCTGACCTGGGCCCTCTGACTTGAGCCCTCTGACTTGGGTTCGCTGTGCTGGACTCGCTGATGCGGCGCCAGGGCCGGGCCCTCTGAACCTCCTGTCTCCATCGTCTCGGAAGGACACCTGTCACCATGTCGACAATCCGCAGAACCAGGCGCGCCGCCGTCCTCGGCACCCTCGCCGCCCTCGCCCTCGGCGCCACCGCCTGCGGCTCCTCCGGCGGGGACCCGCTCGACGGCGGCTCGTCCTCGGCGGCGGCCGGTGGCGCGAGCACGGCCGCGGCCGGGAGCGGGGGTGCGGGCGACGGCGGGACCGTCGTGGTCGGCTCCGCGAACTTCCCCGAGAACGTGTTGCTCGGCTCGATCTACTCGCAAGCGCTCAAGGCCAAGGGCGTCAAGGTCGAGGAGAAGTTCAACATCGGCAGCCGCGAGGTGCTCTACGGGCAGTTGCAGAGCGGCAACCTCACCGTCCTGCCCGAGTACAACGGCGCTCTGCTCGCCTACCTGGACGCCAAGTCGACCGCCACGGCGAAGGACGACGTCAACGCGGCGCTGGCCAAGACCCTGCCGGCCTCGCTCGGGATCCTGGACTCCTCCCCCGCCGAGGACAAGGACTCCCTGAGCGTCACCCAGGAGACCGCCGACAAGTACGGGCTCAAGACCGTCGCCGACCTGGCCGCCAAGGCGGGCGAGTTCACGATCGGCGGGCCGCCGGAGTTCAAGTCCCGCCGCGAGCAGCAGTTCAAGGACGTCTACGGGCTGACCTTCAAGGAGTGGAAGCCCACCGGGGACACGACGGCCAACGCGCTCAAGGACGGCGCCGTCCAGGTCGGCAACGTGTTCACCACGGACCCGAAGATCGTCCAGTTCAAGCTCGTCCCGCTGGCCGACCCCAAGGGCGTGTTCGGCGCGCAGAACGTCACGCCGCTCGTCAACAAGGCGGGCGTCGGGCCGACGGCGACGGCCGCGCTCAACGCGGTGTCGGCCAAGCTCGACACCGCCGGGCTGACCGCGCTGATGAAGCGTGTGTCGGTCGACAAGGAGGACCCGTCGGCGGTGGCCAAGGACTGGCTGAAGGCCAACGGGCTGGGCTGATGGATTTCGGGTGACAGCTGACAGATAACAGCTGACAGATAACAGATTTCAACATCTGTCATCTGTCAGCTGTTCGCCGCCCCCTGTTCGGCCCCACTCAGGGCCTTCCCTCTCGCGCCGCGAACATGACAGTGTGACGCCATGCGCACTCGTCTCCTCGCCGCCACCCTCACGGCTTTCGCCGCGGTGAGCCTCGCCGCGTGTTCCAGCTCCGGCTCGAATTCCGCCTCGGGCTCCGGAGCGGGCAGCGGCACCTCCACCTCCGCGGCCGCCTCCCCCACGTCGGCCGCCGCCTCCGCTGCCGCGACGCCCGCCCCCGGAACCGCCTCGCCTACGGACGCCCCGACAGGCGCCCCCACCGCTGACACGTCCGGCGGATCCGGCGCGGCCGGCGGGCCCGCGCCGGCCAAGCCCGCGCCGCCCACCGACGCCGGAATGCCCGCCAAACCGGGCAGCGACGTCACCGCCAAACTGGTCGCCGCGCTGGACGCGATCGACCCGGCGATCGTCGGCGGCAAGCCCGACCAGGCCGTCGACCGGGCCCGCAACCAGTGCCAGTCGATGTACCAGTTCCCCAAGGACAAGGCGAAGCTGGTCGAACTGGCGAACCAGCGCTTCACCGCCCCCGACCACCCGCAGGGCTTCGGCCCGGACAAGGCCGCGAAGATCAACGAGGCCCTGCGCGCAACCCTCTGTCCGCCTCCGGCCTGACCCGGCGCGACACCCCCGAACGCCCGGCGTCCTGAGCGCCGGGCCGCCGTGGCCGCGCGTCGTCAGCAGACGCGCGGCCGCGGCACCTCAGACGCCTGCCTCCAAGTTCCCTACGGGAAGCGGGAGCTGGGCACCGGTCCGCTCGTGCGGCAGCGGTCGCGCGGGCCGTCCAGCCAGCGCTCGCGCACGGCGCGGGCGAAGGCCGCCAGCCCCTCGTCCGGGTCGGGCGGGGTCTCGCCGTCACCGCCGTCCGGCGCCGGATCGGCGGCCAGGATCTCCGCCGCCAACTCCTCGGCCGGACGCTCGTCCGGCTCGGCGCCGAGCATCCGCCACGGCGGGGCGACGGTCTGGCCCAGCAGGCCACTCACGTCCGCGGTGACCGGCGGCGTCTCGGTCCAGCAGGTCGCGTGTTCATACAGCACCTCGCCCGCGGAGCGCGTGCGTAGCGCTGTCAGCGCCTGCGGGCCGATGCCCTCGACGTCGCTCAGGTCGTAGGCCACGACCACGGTGTCCCCGGTGCCTGGCTGGTACGGCCGGGCGGGCAGGCCGAGCAGGTCGGCGGCGGCGAGCCCGAGGGCGCGGTCGGCGCGGCCGGGCAGCAGCGAGACCGACTGCGGGCGCGCGCCGGCGGCGTCCAGGATCAGGCGCAGCCGCTCCAGCCCGTGCCGGCACAGCCCGTAGGAGTCCTGGAGGAAGGCGTAGCGGCCGGTCATTCCCGCCGCGAACCCGTACGGGGAGAGGGTGGCGAGCAGGCCGCCGGTGAGGGTGAAGTGCCAGCCGCGCAGGTCCTGACGGCTCAGCGGCTCCGTGGTTGGCCGGGCGGCCCCGGCAGCCCCCGCAGCCTCGGCGGCCGCGGCGTCCTCGACGGCGTCGGCGCGGCCCAGGGCGCGGCCCAGGCGGTCGGCGGCGGGGCGCCACTGGTCGTCGGGGGCGGAGATCCGGTCGAGGGTGGCGCGGGCGGTGGTCCGGTCGCCGGCCATCAGGGCGTTGTAGGCGAGGAGGTAGCGCTCGGGCCAGTCGCGGAGGACGGGCTCGTGGGCCTGGAGGGCGGCGGCGGCCTCGGCGTGCCGCTCCTCGTCCTCCAGGGCGGAGACGAGTTCGTCGAGGATCGGCAGGCGGTTGTCGGGGCGGGGCTTGCCGCGGCCGAAGAGGCCGCGCTTGGTCTTCTCGCCCTCGCGGACCTCGGCGGTGGCGATGCGCAGGGCCTCGGCGAGGGCGGGCGCGGCGAGGAAGGCGGCGCCGCGTTCGACGCAGGCGTAGCCGTACTTGTAGAGGGCGACGGCGTCGGGGGCTCCGGCACCCGTGGCACTCCCCGCGGCCGTCCCGCCCACGGTGGCCGTCCCGCCCACGGTGGCTGTCCCGCCCGCAGTGGCGAGGCGGGCGGCGGCCTCGGCCAGGTCGTCGAAGCCGCTGTCGGCGGCCAGCCGCTTGACCAGCGGGGCGACCTGGGCGGCGGGCACGTCGTCGGCGAGGGTGCGCAGTTCGCGCAGGACGGCCTGCGGGTCGCCGGCTTCCAGGTGACGCCAGGCTTCGTCCAGCGAGGGGGTCGTCACAGGGGTGTTCCTCCGGGGTGGGTGTGGTGCCGTGTCGGGCGTCCTGTCGGACAAGGGTCCGATCCTCCCGGACGGGGTTCGGTGTCCACAATCCAATAACCGGCGCAGGATCCCGCCACCCGCTTCCATGGGTTCCGGGCGCCGCCGGGGTCGTGTGGTGACGAACTGTAAGGAGCCTTGACAGAGGAGTGGTCTAGTCCAACCATAAGCATGTCGATCCGACCGGGATGCACTGTGGGGGTGTGACCACCGGCGGCTGAGGCACCGCCCTGCCCTCCTCCGCTCCACCCCCGAACCCGCCCGGCGTGCGCGCGTCCGCACCACCCGCACCGCCGTTCGCCGCCGCGCGAGTCCGTGGAAAGCGCCTGCCCCGAGCACGCCGATCCGTTCCCCACCGCGCGCCCCGTACATCCCTGCGCCTCCCCAACGTCCTGCCCCACCATGTCTGTTGGAGAATCGATGCGTCTACGCAGAACCATCCAGGCGGCCCTGACGGCCTGTGCCACGCTGGCCGCCTCGGTCGGCCTCGTCGCCGCCGGGACGGGCTCCGCCCAGGCCGCGACCCCGCTCCCCGCCCGGGTCTTCGCCCCCTACTTCGAGTCCTGGACAGGCCAGAGCCCCGCCACCCTGGCCGCCCAGTCCGGCGCCAAGTACCTGACGATGGCCTTCCTCCAGGCCTCCGCCAAGGGCTCGTGCACCCCGTACTGGAACGGCGACACCGCGAAGCCCGTCTCGTCCTCCACCTTCGGCGCCGACATCGCCACCATCCGCGCCAACGGCGGGGACGTGATCCCGTCCTTCGGCGGCTACACGGCCGATCACAACGGCACCGAGATCGCGGACAGTTGCACCGACGTCAACCAGATCGCGGCCGCCTACGAGAGCCTCGTCACGACGTACGACATCAGCCGGATCGACCTCGACATCGAGGACAACTCGCTCACCGACCCGGCGGGCATCGACCGTCGCAACAAGGCGATCAAGCTGGTGCAGGACTGGGCCGCGGCCAACGGCCGGTCCGTCCAGTTCTCCTACACACTGCCGACCACCACCAGCGGGCTCGCGGACAACGGGCTCGCGGTGCTGCGCAGCGCGATCGCCAACAACGCGCGGATCGACGTCGTCAACATGATGACCTTCGACTACTACGACGGCGCCACGCACGACATGGCGGCCGACACCCAGACTTCCGCGCAGGGCCTGTACAACCAGCTGGCGTCGCTCTACCCGGGCAAGTCCCCGGCGCAGCTGTGGGGTTCGATCGGGATCACCGAGATGGTCGGCATCGACGACTACGGCGCGGCCGAGACGTTCACCGTGGCCAACGCGACGACCGTGTACAACTGGGCCGCGTCGAAGGGCATCAACACGCTGTCCTTCTGGGCGCTCCAGCGCGACAACGGGGGCTGCCCGGGCACGGCCGGGAACGACTCTTGCTCCGGGATCACCCAGAACACCTGGGACTTCACGCACATCTTCGCGCCGTTCACGAGCGGCACGCCGGCGACGAACGACTTCTCGGTGGCCGTGAACCCGAACTCCGCCACGGTGGCGGCCGGTTCTTCGGCGTCCGCCTCGATCGCGACGGCCGTGACGTCGGGTTCGGCGCAGAGCGTCAGCCTCTCGGTGAGCGGCGCCCCGGCGGGCGTCACAGCCACCGTCAACCCCGGCAGCGTCACCGCCGGCAGCAGCGCCACGCTCAACCTCACCACGACGGCGGCGGCCGCACCCGGCACGTACCCGCTGACGGTGAAGGCGAGCGCACCGTCCGGCACGCACACCGCGACCTACACGCTGACCGTCACCGGCACCACGCCGCCTCCCGGCGGTCTGGCCAACGGCGGTCTGGAGAGCGGCAGCCTCGCCCCGTGGACCTGCCAGAGCGGGGGCGCCGTGGCGAGCACCCCGGTCCACTCCGGCTCGTACGCGCTGCGGGCGGCGCCGTCCGAGAGCCAGACCGGGCAGTGCACCCAGACCGTCACCCTGAAGCCCAACACCGGCTACACGCTGAGCGGCTGGGTGCAGGGCAACTACGCCTACCTCGGTGTCAGCGGCGGGGCGAACGCCAGCACCTGGACGAACTCCGCCGGTTGGACCAAGCTGAGCGTGCCGTTCACCACCGGCGCCACCGGCACCGTGACGGTCTACCTGCACGGGTGGTACGGGCAGGGGAACGTGTACGGCGACGACTTCGCGATCGACTGACGGACACGGCCAACCGGTAGCGGATGACGGGTGACAGATAACAGCTGACAGATGACAGATGACAGATGACAGATTTCAATATCTGTTATCTGTCAGCTGTTCGTTGTTCTCCGTTCTCCGTCCAACCGCCCACCGCCCTCAGCCCGCCCGGCTCCCCGGATGCCCCGCGCTCTCGGCCCGCGCCCGCCACGGCCGGCACAGCGCCACGTACGCCATGCTCGCCAGCACCGCGCTCGACAGCACGACCACCGCCAGCAGCGCCGCCGACGGCCGCCCGCCCAGACTGCTCAGCGGCGCGACCAGCGCCCCGCACAGGAAGTTCCCGGTCCCCAGCAGCGCCGAAGCCGTCCCCGCCGCCTGCGGCTCGACCAGGCTGAGGGCCTGCGCCGCCGAGTTCGGCAGGATCATCCCCATGCTGCCCATCATCACGAACAGCGCCGGACAGACCCCGAGCAGCCCGAAGTCCCACACCGTCGTCACCAGCACCAGCACCACGCCCGCCGCCACCGCGACGCCCAGCCCCGCCAGCATCAGCGCACTCGCGGTGAAGCGCCGCGCCAGCACCCGCCCGTTGATCTGCGTCATCGCGACGATGGCCACCGAGTTGAGCCCGAACAGCAGGCTGTAGGTCTGCGGCGACACGTGATAGACGTGCTGCAGCACCGTCGACGACCCGCTGATGTACCCGAACAGCGCCCCGAACCCGAACGTGCCCGTGAGCATCAGCCCGAGGAACGGCAGGTCGCGCAGCAGCCCGCCCATCGTCCGCAGGGTGGACCCGAACCCGCCGCCGTGGCGCGCCCCGGCGGGCAGCGTCTCACGCAGCGCGCCGAACGCCACCAGCGCGAGCAGCAGCCCGAGCGCTGTCAGCGCCCCGAAGGTGCCCCGCCACGACGTCACCCGGAGCAGCTGCGCCCCGATGATCGGCGCGAGGATCGGGGCCAGGCCCGATATCAGGGTGATCGAGGCGAGGAACCGGAGCATCGCCACGCCCTGGAAGCGGTCGCGGGCGACGGCCCGTCCGATGACCAGTCCGGCGGCCCCGGCCGTGCCCTGGACGAATCGGGCGCCGATCAGCAGCGGCAGGTTGGGCGCGATCACGCACACCGTGCTGGCGAGGGTGTAGGCGACGAGCCCGGCGAGCAGCGGCGGGCGGCGTCCGAAGCGGTCGCTGAGCGGCCCGAACAGCAGCTGGCCGGCGGCCACCCCGAACATCGAGAACGTGAGGGTGAGCTGCACCGCGGCCGGGTCGGCGGCGAGGTCGTCCGCGATCGCGGGCAGGCCCGGGAGGTAGAGGTCGGTGGTCAGCGGGCCGAGCGCGACCAGGCCGCCGAGCACGGCGACGGTGCCCCGGCCGGGGCCCGCCGTGGCCGCTGACGCCCTCGGTGTCGCTGGTGCCGCCGAGGCCTCGGCGGGGGACGACGACGGGTCGGAGGTGCGGCCGGGTGTCTCGTCGGACGGGCCGGCGCTCGGGCCGGGGCCGGGGCCAGGCATGGGGCTCCCTCGCTGGACGGGCGGGACGGGGCGGGACGGGTTTGTCCACGCTCCGTCCTATCTCAGCCCCACCCCGTTCCGACAGCGGGGGGCACCGAACCGGTCACCCGTCCGCCCCGGCGCCCCCGCGCCTCAGCGCTTCGCCGGGTGCTCCGCCCGCATGGCCGCCTGGACGGCGGCGCCGTCCTGCCAGGCGTAGAGCTGGTTGCCGGAGAGCACCACGTTGTAGTGCCCGCAGGTGCCGGTGACCTTGCCCGCGACGTCCCCGGGGAACCAGCCCGCCCGGAGCGACTCCGGCACCGGGTGCACGCCCTTGCCGGTCAGCCCGGTGGTGCAGCCGGCGGGCAGCCTCCCCTCGGGGAGGGTGGCGCGCAGCAGGCGGTCGTCGCCGGTGGTGGACATCAGGTAGCGGACACCGGAGGCGTTGTCGGGCAGCCAGCCGGGCATCGAGTGGCGGTCGGCCTTGGCCTCGCTGCCGGTGGCGTACGAGACCTGCTCCTGGTGGCGGCCGTCGTACCACTCGGACACGCGTGGGCCGATGACGACGGCGGCCACGGCGACGGCCATGCCCGTCCCGGCGACTCCGAGCGCGACCTTGCTCACGATGCCCTTCATGTCCGCCTGCCCTCTCCCTTGCGGTTTCCGAGTCCGTTGTCGGTGTGGGTGTCGAGTGTTCCGCTGCGGCCCGTGGTGGTCCTCCGGCCGGTGCAACCATCCTGGCCCGCGCCGGAGGGCCGGAGCGTCACCACGAGGTCGCGATCACGCCTCCATCCCACGGGGTAGCCTCTCCACCTTCAGACGTACGCGCCGCCACCCGCGGGCGGTGGGCGCCGGGCCGCCGGTGCGCGCCGAAGCGGCGCCGGGGTCCCGATAGAGCGTCGCTCAAGTCCGGCCCGGGCGCAGCCCGGTGTGCTGCACCCGGGGCACCGGGCCGTACCGCACACCCGTCAGACGGCGGCGGGCACCGGCCGGGAGACGGGGAACGGGCGGCCGTCGAGGGTCCAGTGCGGGTCGATCGGGCGCAGCAGGGAGGCGTACACCTGGGCGGCGACGTCGGGGTGGCGGATCTCCCCGGTGGGCGGGCCGGCGGGGATGCCGTGGCCGGCGCAGGCTACCCAGGCGGTGCGCTCCTCGGTGGTGCGGCCGCCGTGGCCGCCGGCGTCGACGTGGCCGTGGTCGGTGACGACGATGACGGTCCACTGTTCGTCGGCGTGGGTGGCGCGGCCGCGGACGGCGTCGAGGAGGCGGCCGAGGCGTTCGTCGGCGTTGCGCATGGCGGCGCGGTACTCGTCGCCGCAGCCGAGGAAGTGGGCGGTCTCGTCGACGGCGCCGAGGTAGACGAAGGAGGCTTCGGGGTCGGCGGTGGCGAGGACGTGGACGGCCTCGCGGGTGACCTCCTCGTCGACGCTCTCCCAGGCTTCGGGGGTGTCCTCGGCGGGGGCCACGTAGGAGAGGCGGCCGGGGGCGCGGAAGAGGGGGCCGCCGGACTCGTTGATCATCAGCGGGTCCCAGCCGGCGGCGACGAAGGTGCGGCGGCGGTCGCTGCGGTTGAGGCGGGTGGCGAAGTCGGGGAAGACGTCGAGGCGGTTGCCGGCGAGGTGGTTGCCCCAGACGCCGTGCTTGGCGGGTTCGACGCCGGTGACGATGGTGGCCCAGCAGGGGCCGGACATGGTGGGGGTGGTGTCCGCGACGGTCACGGGCACGAGGAACCCGGCGTCGGCGACCTCCGTGAGCCGCGGCATCGGCACGTGGTCCAGGTAGTCGTACCGGACGCCGTCGATGCCGACGACGAGCACGCGGGGGCGGGGCCACGGGGCAGCGGACATGGCGGTTCCCTAAGAATGTGAGGCGGTCCGGGAGGACCGGGTGTGGCTGATGGCGGTTTGCCGTTGATGGCTCGGAAGGAATGGCCGCCCGGTCCTCCGGGACGCTCCGACCACTGATTGAGAACTGCGGTCATCGCTGGTTAGGGACCTGTCGGCGGAGTGTTCTTCGGACCACGAGGTACTGGTCACGAGGGATACGGAGCGACGGGCTTGAGCACGGCTCACGAGCGGATATGGGTCGGCATCGACGCCGGCGAGGGGCATCACTGGGCGGTCGCGGTCGATACCGACGGCGAGACCGTGTTCTCGACGAAGGTGATCAACGACGAATCGCAGATCCTCCAACTCATCGAGACCGCTCGGGAGAAGGCCGGCGAGGTGCGGTGGGCGGTGGACATCTCCGGCCGGGCCTCCACGTTGCTGCTGGCCCTGTTGGTCGCCCACGGCCAGCAGGTGGTCTACGTCCCGGGCCGGACGGTCAACCGCATGTCCGGCGCCTACCGGGGCGAGGGCAAGACCGACGCCAAGGACGCTCGGGTCATCGCCGACCAGGCGCGGATGCGTCCCCGGGACTTCGCGCTGCTGAGCGCGCCTCCGGAACTGGTCACCGCGCTGCAGCTGCTGACGAACTACCGGGCTGACCTGATCACCGACCGCGTTCGGCTGGTCAACCGGCTCCGGGACCTGCTCGTGGGCATCTGCCCGGCCCTGGAGCGTGCCTTCGACTACTCCGCGGCCAAGGGTCCGGTCGTCATGTTGACCGAGTACCAGACCCCGGCCGCTCTGCGGCGGATCGGCGTCAAGCGGCTGGCGACATGGCTGGAGCGCCGCAAGGTCCGAGGAGCCGACACCGTCGCCGCGAAGGCGGTGGAAGCCGCCCAGTCGCAGATGATCGAACTGCCCGGTGAGAAGCGGGCTGCGAAGCTGGTCTGCGACCTCGCCCACCAGTTGCTGGCCCTGGACGAGCGCATCAAGGACAACGACCGGGAGATCCGCAGCACCTTCCGCACCGACAAGCGGGCCGAGATCATCGAGTCGATGCCCGGCATGGGCCCCATCCTCGGCGCCGAGTTCGTCGCCATCGTCGGCGACCTGTCCGGCTACCGCGACGCCGGCCGCCTCGCCTCCCACGCCGGCCTGGCCCCAGTTGCCCGGGACTCCGGCCGCCGGACCGGCAACTACCACCGGCCCAAGCGCTACAACCGGCGCCTGCGGCACATCTTCTACCTGGCCGCACAGACCGCCATGATGCGGCCCGGCCCGTCCCGGGACTACTACCTGAAGAAGCGCGCCGAGGGGCTGCTGCACACCCAGGCCCTGCTGGCGCTCGCGCGCCGCCGGGTGGACGTGTTGTGGGCGATGCTGCGTGACAAGAGGCTGTTCACCTCCGCCCCGCCGGTCACGCAGGCGGCTTGACACGATCATTGAGGTTCCTTTCGGTCGTGCACACCCGGCGCGCGCCCGTCGAGGGCGCTGCCGACCGCGCCATGGTTCACCGCCCGCCGTACTGGTTGGTGTCCGGTCACGGAACGGGCGGTGTCCGCAGAATGTCGGGCGGCTGTCCTGGTCCCCCGGCGGTCGGCGGGGGACCGGGACAGCGGGAGCCTCAGGCAGCGGGGGATCAGGGCAGCGGGGGATCAGGGCAGCAAGGGATCAGGACAACTGGCGCCAGCACGGCCGGCGTCAGGACTGCGGCCGGAACTCGTGGACGACCTCGATCCGGCCCACGATGTGCCGATTGAACTCGGCCAACTCCTCCGCCGGCACCCAGAGTTCGATGATGGTCCGGCCGCCCGCCCGCTGGACTGGGTACCGGGCGAGGAAGGCCGTCTCGACCTCGAAGCGGGTGACGTAGCCGACACCGGAGGCCGGGACGTTCCAGTCGCGGGCGATCCGGATCGCGTAGTCCTCGTTCAGGACGGGGTAGAAGATCGGCTGCTCGGGCAGCCGGGGCGGCCAGGCGCGCCGGTCGGCGGCCTCGACCAGGGCCAGTTCCTCGGGGCCGGTCGGGCGCCAGAGGGTCGTGGTGGCGGTCGGGGTGCTCTGCGTGGTCTGGCCGTTCATGGCAGGGGACGGTAGCCGAGCCCGCTCGGGCCCGGCCACCGCGTTTCCCGCGGCCCGCGTCCGGCTCACCGGACGTCAGCGGCTCAGCGTCCGCCTCCGGCTCCGGCTCCGGCTCACCGCTCGTCAGCGGTAGGCGGACTCCCCGGTGATCGCCTCGCCGAGCACGAGCGTGTGGATCTCGCTGGTGCCCTCGTAGGTGAGCACCGACTCCAGGTTGTTGGCGTGCCGCAGCACCGGGTACTCGGTGGTGATGCCGTTGGCGCCGAGGACGGTCCGGGCGCTGCGCGCGATCTCCAGCGCGGTGCGGACGTTGTTGAGCTTGCCGAAGCTGATGTGCGGCGGACGGGCGGCGCCCTCGTCCTTGAGCCGGCCGATCCGCAGCGCGACCAGGTAGGACTTCTCCACCTCCAGCATCATCTCGACCAGCTTCTGCTGGGTCAGCTGGAAGCCGGCGATCGGACGCTCGAACTGGATGCGGGTCTTCGCGTAGTCCAGGGCCGCGGTGTAGCAGTCGCGGGCGGCGCCGACGGTGCCCCAGAGAATGCCGTAGCGGGCCTCGTTGAGGGAGGACAGCGGGCCGCGCAGGCCGACGACCCCGGGCAGCACGGCATCGGCCGGCAGCACGATGTCGTCGAAGGCCAGCTCGCTGGTGACGGAGGCCCGCAGGGACAGCTTGCCGTGCACGTCGGTGGCGGTCAGGCCGCGGGTGCCCCGCTCCACGAGGAAACCGCGCACGCCCTCCTCGGTCTGCGCCCACACGACGGCGACGTCCGCGATGCTGCCGTTGGTGATCCACATCTTGCTGCCGGACAGCACCCAGTCGCCGCCCTCGCCGCCCTTGCGCACCGCCCGGGTGCGCATGTTGGCCGGGTCGGAGCCGAAGTCCGGCTCGGTGAGGGCGAAGCAGCCGATCAGCTCGCCGGCCGCCATGCCGGGCAGCCAGCGCTGCTTCTGCTCCTCCGAACCGAAGGCGTGGATCGCGCGCATGGCGAGCGAACCCTGCACGGAGACGAAGCTGCGCAGCCCGGAGTCGGCGGCCTCCAGCTCCATGCAGGCGACGCCGTAGGCGACCGCGCTCGACCCGGTGCAGCCGTACCCGTCGAGGTGCATGCCGAGCACGCCGAGGGCTCCGAGCTCGGGGGCGAGTTCGCGGGCCGGGAACACCCCGCGCTCGAACCAGTCGCCGATGTGCGGGCGGATCCGCTCGTCGGCGAACTTCCGCACGGTGTCGCGGATGAGCCGCTCCTCGTCGGTGAGGAGGTCGCCGACGGCGAGCAGGTCGGCCGGGTCGATCCGGGTCGGCTTCGTCATCGAAGCTCCTTGGGGTCTCGGTGGTCTCGGCGGATGACGGGATACCGGGAGTATTCCGCACCCGGTGGGGCGGCGGGCGGGCACGAGCGAGTGAGGAAAACGACATGCCCGGTGGCGGATACGCGGTCGGCGAGGTGACCGCGGAGGAGCTGCGCGGCGCGGCGGACGAACTGGCGGGACTGCTGGTGGAGACCGTCCACGACGGAGCGTCGGTCGGGTTCCTGGCGCCGTTGGAGGCGGCAGAGGCCGCGCGGTGGGGGCGGGCGCTCGTGCCGGACGTGGCGGATGGGCGGCTGGTGGTGTGGGCGGCGCGGGCGGCGGCCGACGGGCGACTCGCGGGGACGGTGCAGCTGCAGCCGGCGACGACGGCCAACGGGCGGCATCGGGGCGAGGTCGCGAAGCTGATGGTGCACCCGGCGGACCGCGGGCACCGCCTCGCCGGGCGACTGCTGGCGGCGGTGGGGGCGGGTGGAAGGTGATGCGGGTGACGGGTGATGGATGGCGGCAAACGGCGAACAGCAAACAGATAACAGATTTCGAAATCTGTTATCTGTTCGCTGTTACTTGTTCGCCGTCACATGTCGCCCACGGGGGTCAGCCCACACCGCACAGCCGCAGCACCGCGGTCGTCGCCGCTCCCGCCACGACGACGGCGGGGAACGGGGCGCGGCGCACGGCAAGGACCCCTGCGACCAGGACGCCCGCCGGCCGGGCCCACCCGGCGAAGCCGTGGCCCTGCGTGAGCGCGCCGGTGGCAACCAGGGCGACCAGCAGCACGGACGCAGCCACGGCCAGCAAGTGCCGGAGCCGATCGGACATTTCGAGCCGGTGCCCGAGCAGCGGCCCGGCGAGACGGAAGGCGTACGTGCCGGCGGCGAGCAGCAGCACGGCATACAGCGGCATCAACGGACTTCCTCCTTAACGCCGCTGGGCCGACTCTCCCCAACGGCCACGTCCTCGACTCCCGTCGACCGCGACTCCCCCTCCGCCGAGGGCCTCCCGGCGAACAGCAGCCCGACGAGCGACAGCAGCACCGGCAGCCCGGCCGGCAGGTAGGGCGTCGCCGCGACCGCGACCACCGCACCCACCACCGCGGCCGTGCGCGTCCGACGGTCACCCAGCGACGGCAGCACCAAGGCGAGCAGCACCGCCGGGAAGGCGGCGTCGAGGCCGAGCGCGTCGGTGTCGCCGATCAGCCCGCCCGCGGCCGCGCCGAGCACGACGGAGACGTTCCACACCACGAACAGCGCGATCCCGCACAGCCAGAACGCGGCCCGTCGACGGCGGCCGTCGGACTGCTGCAGGACGAAGGCGGCACTCTCGTCCGTGATGAGCTGGGCACCGAACAACCTTCGCCACCAAGGGCCTTCGAGCACGTCGGCGACGGTGAAGCCGAACGGCAGCAGACGGGCGTTGAGCACCAGCCCGGTGACGACGGCCGCGAGCGCACCGCCGCCGGACAGCACCACGCCGATGGCGGCGAACTGGGACCCGCCGGCGAAGACGAGGAGGGACATGGCGATCGGCACCCACAGCGGCAGGCCGCCGGAGACGCTGATCGCACCGAAGGAGGCGCCCACGAGGGCGTCGGCCAGGCAGACCAGAGCGATGTCACGGAGAGTGGCAGACTCCAGTGTTCGGAGGAGCGAACGCATGTCCATTAGAATGAACCCGCAGCCTGCCGTTCGTCAAGCCGAACTATTGGACCGCCAAACCGAACGATGCGAGGCATGGGAGCATGGGCGCGGCCGACCAGGCACACGGACCGCAGGAGACGCGAGGAAGCGTGAGTGGACAGCATGAGTGACCCGAGCCCCACCCCCGCCGCTTCGGCCGCTTCCGCCGGACCCGGGGCGGGCTCCGACGGCGGCGCCGGCACGGGCTCCGGCGAAGGCTCGGGGGCGGCCTCCGGCACGGAGTTGATCGGCCTGATCGCCGCGTCGATCCGGCGCGAGCGCGAGCGCAGCGGTCTGTCGATGGCCGAGCTGGCCCGGCGGGCGGGCATCGCCAAGTCCACGCTCTCGCAGCTGGAATCGGGCGCCGGCAACCCGAGCGTGGAGACGCTGTGGGCGCTCGGCGTGGCACTGAACGTCCCGTTCAGCCGGCTCGTCGATCCGCCGCGGCCCGCGGTACGGGTGATCCGGGCGGGCGAGGGCCCCGTCACGCACTCGGAGCGGGCCGACTACGCGGCCACCGTGCTGTCGTCCTGCCCGCCGAACGCCCGGCGCGACATCTACCGCATCGAGGCGCAGCCGGGCGAGACCCGGGCCTCCGACCCGCACATGCCCGGCACGGTCGAGCACGTGATGCTGGGCGCCGGCCGGGCGCTGGCCGGGCCGACGGAGGCCCCGGTGGAGTTGGGCCCGGGCGACTACGTGAGCTACCCGGGCGACGCCCCGCACGTGTTCCGCGCGCTCGCCCCGGACACCCTGGCGGTCATCGTCATGGAACACATCTGACGGGCCGTCACTGCCGCGCGGGAATGGGCGGCGGCTACTTCAACAGGCCGTCCAGGAAGGGGTTTCCGAACACCCGGTGCGGGTCGTGCCGGTTCAGGACGGCCACCGCCTCGTCCCAGCCGGGCCCGCCGCCGTCGCGCAGGCTCGCGGGGATGACCCGGCCGAGGACCTCCGGGTCGGACCAGGCCGCGTCGGCGGTGTAGGCCCAGCCCTTCGACCACTCGACGCGCAGGCCGGCCCGGGTGCCGTCGAAGGTGCGCAGCAGCCACTGTTCGAGGTCGCGGGCGAAGGGTTCGAGGCCGGGGGTGCCGGGGAAGGCGAGGACGTCGAGCCAGACGGCGGTGTCCCACTCGGGGCGGTCCGGGCGGGGGCGCAGCGCCGAGAGCAGTGGGGGCCGGGCGCCGGGGACGCCCGCGTAGGCGGGGTCGTCGAGGCCGGTGACGCGGATCTCGACCGCGCCGTTCACCGGGAACTCACCGCGCGCCTGGTAGTCGGCGAGCAGTTTCCGGTACTGGGCGGCGAATTCGCTGACGACCCATTGCAGGTCGGCGCGCTTGCAGAGGATCGCGTAGCCGTTGGCGGTGACCCGCAGGGTGGTGGGGCGCACGTAGTGGAGAAGGGCTCGGGAGGGGCCCCAGAGGTCGGAGCCGAGTCCGCCGGCGAGGAGGTGGGTGAGGAGGTCACCGGTGAGCAGGTCGCGCAGGAGCCCGCCGGTGAGGAGGACGTCCGTGAGGTCGCCGGTGAGGCCCACCTTGGCCACGAGGTACTGGAGTTGGCCGAAGAGCGGGGCCGACGCCCAGGCGCCGGAGACGATTTGGCCCGCGAGCCGGGCGACGGGCTCCGGAACGTTGTCCGAGAAGGGGTAGTTGTAGGGCTGGTCGACGGCGCGGGAGGCGAGCGGTTCGGCCGGGGCGATGCTCCAGGTCTTGAGCCAGGGGTACTCGGTGTAGGCGAACCAGATGGCCTCGGCGCGCCCGTCGCGGTCGACGAAGTCGGCGAAGGTGCGCGGTCCGCCGCCGCCGAGCAGGCCGCCCAGGAGCCCGCCGCCTGCGCCGGTGTCGCCGGGGCGGGCGAAGAGTTCGCTCGCCGGGACGTCGAGGCGGCTGACGCAGCGCAGCGGCCGGTCGGCGCCGGCCCGCAGGACGACCTCGGTCAGGAACGCCCGGCCGAGGTGGACCAGGAAGGCGGCGCTGTCGGCCTCGGAGCGGTCGAAGGTGCGCAGGGCGTAGCGGCCGGTGGCGGGGTCGAGGACGACGGCGGTGAGCCGGGTGACCTGGTTGCTGACCGATCCGTAGCCGTGCCCGTCCCGGCGGGTCTCGCCGGCGGCCGGGACGGCGCTCCCGTGGCCGCCGATGGCGAGGACGCCGCCGACGGTGAGCTCGCCCGGCGCCGGGCAGGCGGTGAGGCCGAGGCCCCGGCCCGCCAGGTGGGCGAGCAGGTCTTCCATGGTGGCACCGGTCTGGACGCGGACGGTGGTCGGCGAGTGGGCGGTGATCGCGGTGAGGTGGCGGCTGGTGTCGACGAGGAGCACCCGGGCGCTGTCGGGGGTCCCGTCGGCGACGGTGAGCGGTGCCCAGGTGTGGCGGTAGCCGGTGGCGCGCAGGCGCCAGCCGTTGGCGTGTGCCCAGTCGGCGAGGGCGGGGACCTCTTCCGGGGTGCGGGGCGCGCACGTCCACAACTGGTCGGTGCGGATCTCGCCGGACCAGTTCTGGAAGACGCGCTGGTAGAGCTCGGTACCGGCGGGCAGGCCGGGCGGGACGGGTGCGGCGGCCTCGGCGCTGTCCGGGCCGACGGTGCCGTGCAGCAGCCAGGCCCCCGCGCCGATCGCCGCGGACGCGCCGAGCAACTGCCGCCTGGTCAGGCCGCCGCCGTGCGCTCGCGTCCCGTCCGCGGCGCCCGGGTCCGTCGCCCGCGCCGCTTCGGCATCGCGGCCGTCGCCGGCTCCGCTCCACGGTCCTGTGGTCATCCGTCCGCCCCCTGAGCTCGTCGCCCGGGTGTCCGCTGTCCGTCCCGGGTCCGGGCAGGAGCGTACGAAGGGCCGGACGCCCGTTTGAAGCGTTCCCGTCGCTCATTCACCCGTACGAGTGATCATGGCCCATGCCAATGCGCGACGGCCAGGGCCACCGGAGCCGCCCCGGGCCCGTCAGCGCGTCCCCGGGGCATGTCGGCGCGACGAGGGCGGCCTCGGCGTACCGCTGCCATTGCAGCGGCCGACCGCCATCCCGTCACGCCTGCCTGCTCGCTTGCCCGGCCGCTCACCCGAACCCTCTTGGCAGGTCATCGGACGACCACATACGTTGATCTTTTCCACTTCGCGCCCGGGAGCACCGCCATGCCCGCATCCGTGACCGTCGCCGTCGCCCAGCCCGTCTGCGAGGAGCCCGGCCGGCCGGACACCGTGTCCGGCAACGTCGCCCGGCACGCCGAGGCCGTCCGGGCGGCCGGAGCACGGCTCGTGGTGTTCCCCGAGCTGTCGCTGACCGGCTACGACCTCACCGCTCCGACCCTCGACCCGGCGGACGCCCGCCTCGCGCCGCTGGTCGCCGCCTGCGCCGCGACCGGCGCCACCGCGCTGGCCGCGGCCCCGGCCGCGGACGCCGACGGTCGGGAGTACATCGCGACCCTGGCGGTCACCGGCGAGGGCGCCGCCGTCGTCTACCGGAAGATGCGCCTGCACGGCGAAGAGCTGAACCGTTTCACCGCCGGGGACGCGCCCGTCGTGCTGGAGCTGGACGGGGTCAGGCTCGGCCTCGCGATCTGCGCGGACGCCGCCGATCCCGCGCACGCCGAGGAGACGGCGGCCCTCGGCATCGACGCCTACGTCGCGTCCACCCTCTACGGTGCCTCGCCCGAGTCCGCCGCCCGCCGCGACGAGCACCTCGGGGGCCGGGCCGCCGCCCACGACGTCTGGGCGGTCCTCTCCACCAGCGCGGGGGCCAGCGGCGAGTTCCCGGCCACCTCGGGCGGCTCGGGCTTCTGGGCTCCGGGCGGCGCGCCGGTCGTCCAGGCCGGCAGCGCGCCCGGCGAGGTGGTCCGCGCCGAACTGCCGTAACCCCCGGGAGTGAACTCGCGGGCCGACGGAAATACCCGGGGCCCGCGCGCGGCTGTCAGGATCGGAGACCGGGACGGGGAGGCCGTTCGGGACCGTTCAGGAGGTGCAGCACGCGATGGGTGATCAGCAGGGCCACGGCGAGCGGGCCGACAGGACCAAGCAGGGCGAGGGCTACCGCGTCGAGCACGACTCGATGGGCGAGGTCCGCGTGCCCGCGGCCGCCAAGTGGCAGGCGCAGACGCAGCGGGCAGTGGAGAACTTCCCGGTGTCCGGGCAGCGCCTGGAGCGCGCGCACATCGCCGCGCTGGCCCGGATCAAGGCCGCGGCGGCGCGGGTGAACGCCCGGCTCGGCGTGCTGGACGACGAGACGGCGGCGGCCATCGCGGCGGCGGCCGAGGAGGTCGCGGACGGCCGCTGGGACGGCGAGTTCCCGGTGGACGTCTTCCAGACCGGCTCGGGCACCTCGTCCAACATGAACGCCAACGAGGTCATCGCGACCCTCGCCGCCGAGCGGCTGGGCCGGCCCGTGCACCCGAACGACCACGTCAACGCCAGCCAGTCGTCCAACGACGTGTTCCCGTCCTCGATCCACATCGCCGCCACCGCCGCCGTCACCCACGACCTGATCCCCGCGCTGGAGCACCTGGCCGAGGCACTGGAGCGCAAGGCCGCCGAGTTCGCGCAGGTGGTCAAGTCGGGCCGCACGCATCTGATGGACGCCACGCCCGTCACGCTGGGCCAGGAGTTCGGCGGTTACGCGGCCCAGGTGCGGCACGGCCGCGAGCGGCTGCTGGCCACGCTCCCCCGGGTCGCCGAACTCCCCCTCGGCGGCACGGCGGTGGGCACCGGCATCAACACCCCGCCCGGCTTCCCGGCCGCCGTGATCGAGGAGGTGGCCCGCGCCACCGACCTGCCGCTGACCGAGGCCCGCGACCACTTCGAGGCGCAGGGCGCGCGCGACGCCCTGGTCGAGCTGAGCGGTCAGCTGCGCACCGTCGCGGTCGGGTTCACCAAGATCGCGAACGACCTGCGGTGGATGGGCTCGGGCCCGCGCACCGGCCTCGGCGAGATCAACCTGCCCGACCTCCAGCCCGGTTCGTCGATCATGCCGGGCAAGGTGAACCCGGTGCTGCCCGAGGTGGTCCTGATGGTCGCGGCGCAGGTGGTCGGCAACGACGCGACCGTCACGCTGGCCGGCGCGAGCGGCAACTTCGAGCTGAACGTCATGCTCCCGGTCATCGCCCGCAACGTGCTGGAGTCGGTGCGGCTGCTCGCCAACGGCGCCCGGCTGCTGGCCGACCGGACGGTGGACGGCATCACCGCCAACGCCGAGCGGGCCCGGGAGTACGCCGAGTCCTCGCCGTCGGTGGTCACCCCGCTGAACCGGTACATCGGGTACGAGGAGGCGGCGAAGGTCGCCAAGCAGGCGCTCTCGGAGCGCAAGACCATCCGTCAGGTGGTGCTGGAGCGAGGGTACGTGGAGGAGGGGAAGCTCACCAAGGAGCAACTGGACGAGGCTCTGGACGTGCTGCGGATGACCCGGCCGTAGCGGACACGGTTGCGGCGGACGCGGTTGCGGCTGGCGTCGCGGTTGCGGCTGGGGTCGCGGTTGCGGCTGGGGTCGCGGCGGGCGTGCGCCGGGGCGCGGAGGCGGCGGGCCGCCGTTCCGTGCCCCGGACGCGGGCTGCGGGGAAGGTCAGCCCTTGGCGCGGCCGGCCCGGCCGAGTCGCATCGCTGCTCCGTTCGACGTGATCGTGGCCATCGAGATCGCCGCGAGGCCGAGCAGGAACATCACGGCGCCGACGATGACGCAGGTGACGATGTTCTTGCCGTGCGCGACCGATCCGGAGACGGCCCAGGGGGAGATGATCGTCCAGATGCCGAGCGCCGCGGCCGCCCAGGCCCGCGCGTGGGTGCGCTCGTAGGCCGACCCGTAGCCCGCCATCAGCAGGGTGTAGGCCAGACCCACGATCAGGCAGGTCACGGTGAGGGTGCTGAAGGCGGTGAAGCCGACGATCCAGGGCGATGCGGCCAGGAACAGGCCCGCCAGGACGGCCAGGGCCTCGATGCCCTGGGCACGCGGGGTCGAGGTGACCCGCTCGTAGTGTTCACGTAGTTCGACGATGTCCGGATGGTGCTCCATGCCCATCGGGGTGTGGGTTGACACCGATACCACCTCCTGTGGTTCGGATCGTGAAAGGCGCTTGCCCCGTACCCATTCTGGCGCTTCTCGAACGTTTTGCACCCAATAGTCCGAAAAGGTCGATAACCATCCGGTCACGGCGGTGACCTGCGTCTCACCGCTCCGATGCGCCATTGCCTATGCAACTCGTTGCATAGCAGGATGCGGGCATGGCACTGGAGCACGCGATCCTCGTCTCACTGCTGGAACAGCCCGGCTCCGGCTACGAGCTGGCCCGGCGCTTCGATCGCTCGATCGGCCGCTTCTGGACCGCCACCCACCAGCAGATCTACCGGGTGCTGCGGCGCATGGAGGCGGACGGCTGGATCGCCGCCGAGGAGGTCGCCCAGGACGGCCGGCCGGACAAGAAGGTCTACTCGGCGGCCGGTCCGGGCCGCGCCGCGCTCGCGGACTGGCTCCGCGAACCGGTCGAGCCGGAGACCGTCCGGCACGAGCTCGCGGTGAAGATCCGCGCCGCCGCCTTCGACGACCCGGCCGCGCTGATCTCCGAGGTCGAGCGCCACCGCGACGGCCACGCCTCCCTGCTCGCCCGCTACCTGCACGGCGAGCAGCGCGACTTCCCCGACCTCACCGCGCTCGACACCGCCCAGGAGCTCCAGCACGTGGTACTGCGCGGCGGCATCGAATACGAGCGCATGACCCTCGCCTGGCTGGACGACGTGCTCACCACCCTGCACCGCCTCGTCGCCGAGGGCGCCGGCCCTGACGACGCGACAGGCAACGGGGGGCGGACGGCGGCGGACAGATGACGGCCGACAGATGACAGAAGACAGATAACAGAGTTTGAAATCTGTCATCTGTTCCCTGTCGCTCGTCGGCCGCTCCACGCCATCCCCCGCTTCCTCCCCTCGCCCCACCCCACAGCCACTTCCACACCCTCGACCCCCGGGAGCCCGTGATGCTCTTCAACCCGCGTACGTACGACCCCGCGCAGTTCGACGAGCCGACCCGCCGGCTGCTGCGCGCGACCGTCGACTGGTTCGAGTCGCGCGGCAAGAAGGCGCTGATCGACACCTACATCGACCGCACCTGGTACGCCGACTTCCTCGAATTCGCCGCCAAGGAGGGCCTGTTCGCGGAGTTCCTGACCCCGTCCGCCGCCGACCCGGACAAGCGCTGGGACACCTCCCGCATCGCCGAGCTGAACGAGATCCTCGGCTTCTACGGCCTCGGCTACTGGTACACCTGGCAGGTCACCATCCTCGGCCTCGGCCCGGTGTGGCAGAGCGAGAACGAGGCCGTCCGCGCCCGCGCCGCCCGCCTCCTGACGGAGGGCCACGTCATGGCCTTCGGTCTCTCCGAGCGCACCCACGGCGCCGACATCTACTCCACCGACATGATCCTCACCCCGGACGGCGAGGGCGGCTTCACCGCGACCGGCCCGAAGTACTACATCGGCAACGGCAACGTCGCCGGCCTGGTCTCGGTGTTCGGCCGTCGCGCGGACGTCGAGGGGCCCGAGGGCTACGTCTTCTTCGCCGCCGACAGCCGCCACGAGGCCTACCACCTGGTCAAGAACGTCGTGAACAGCCAGATGTACGTCAGCGAGTTCCGGCTGGAGGACTACCCGGTGCGCGCCGAGGACGTCCTGCACACCGGCCAGGCCGCGTTCGACGCCGCGCTGAACACCGTGAACGTCGGCAAGTTCAACCTGTGCACGGCGTCGGTCGGCATCTGCGAGCACGCCATGTACGAGGCGGTCACGCACGCCCACAACCGCGTCCTGTACGGCCGCAAGGTCACCGACTTCCCGCACGTGCGCCGCGAGTTGACCGACGCGTACGCCCGCCTCGTGGCGATGAAGCTGTTCAGCGCGCGGGCCGTGGACTACTTCCGCACCGCCTCCCCCGAGGACCGCCGCTACCTGCTCTTCAACCCGATGACCAAGATGAAGGTCACCACCGAGGGCGAGAAGGTCATCGACCTCATGTGGGACGTCATCGCGGCCAAGGGCTTCGAGGCGGACACCTACTTCGACAAGGCCGCCAAGGACATCCGCGGCCTGCCGAAGCTGGAGGGCACCGTCCACGTCAACCTGGCGCTGATCCTCAAGTTCATGGCCAACTACCTGTTCGCCCCGGCCGATTACGCGCCCGTGCCGACCCGCCAGGACGCCGCCGACGACGTCTTCCTGTTCCGTCAGGGCCCGGCCCGCGGCCTCGGCGCGATCCGCTTCCACGACTGGCGCACCGCCTACGACCGGCACGCGCACCTGCCGAACGTCGCCCGCTTCCGCGAGCAGGCCGACGGCTTCTGCGAGCTGCTCCTCACGCACGCGCCGAGCAAGGAGCAGCAGGCCGACCTCGACTTCCTGCTGGAGATCGGCCAGCTGTTCGCGCTGATCGTCTACGGCCAGCTGGTGCTGGAGCAGGCCGAGTTGACCGGCCTGGAGGCGGACGTGCTGGACCAGATCTTCGACGCGCTGGTGCGCGACTTCTCCGCGCACGCGACCGAGCTGCACGGCAAGGCCTCGGCCACGGAGGAGCAGGCCGCCTGGGCGCTCGCCCACGTGCGCCGGCCGGTGGCCGACGCCGAGCGGGCCGCGAAGGTGTGGGCGCGCGTCGAGGCGCTGTCGGGCGCGTACGAGATGCAGCCGTAGTCCTGCGGACGGCTACGCAGGACCCGGGGGTGCCGGTCGGCGGACCGGCGCCCCCGATCGGCCTTGCGGGCCGGACAGGTCAGCTCCCGTCGGCCGAGAGCGTCCGGAGCGCGTGGGCGATGGCGTCGGTCATCCGCCCCAGCAAGGTGTCGTCGGTGGTGGCGCCGGTGCACACCCCGCGTGGCGGCAGGCGTCGAACGCCTGGCCGCGGTGCCGCCCCGCTTGGTGGCCTGGTCGGCCGTCTTGGTGGGGTCGGCGCGGCTGAACAGTCCGCCAACGCGGATGCCCTTGTCCTGGAAGGGCGCGTGGTCGGAGCGCCCCTCGCCCTCGAAGTCCTGCTCGGTGGCGGTGCCGCGGGCGGCGAACCGGTCGCGGAAGAGGGCGTCCAGGGCCGGGTCCTGGCGGTAGGTGAGCAGCCGGGGCTCGGCGAGCCGATCACGTCGAAGTTCAGGCAGGTGTCGATCACCGAATGGTCGTCGATGGAAAGGCCGTTGGCGTGGGTCCGGGAACCGACCGTGCCGTTCTCCTCGGCGCCCCACGACGCCGGTCGGCCGTCGACCGGCCGCAGCACTCTGCCGTCGACCGGCCGCAGCGGTCAGCCGTCGCCGAGGCCCATGTCACGCGCGCGGGCCACCGCCTCGGCGCGCGTGCCGACGTGCAGCTTCTCGAAGATGTGGGTCACGTGGTTGCGCACCGTCTTCTCCGCCACGACCAGTTCGCGGGCGATCCGCCGGTTGTCCAGGCCCCGCGCGACCAGGTCGAGCACCTCGGCCTCACGGGCGGTCAGTTCGGGGAACAGCTGCCCCGCCTCTCGCATCCGCGCGCCCGCCAGCAGGTCGGCGATCCGCCCCGCGACCTCGCCGCCGAACACCGCTCCGCCCGCTGCGACCGTCCGCACCGCGTGCAGGACCTCTTCCCGGCCGGCGCCCTTGACCAGGTAGCCGCGGGCGCCGGCCTGGAGGGCGGCGAGGAGGTTCCCGTCGTCGTCCGACATGGTCAGCATCAGGACGGGCGGCGCCTGCTCGCGCCCCGACAGCGCCCGGAGGGCTTCCAGGCCGGAGCCGTCCGGCAGCGAGAGGTCCATGATCACGACGTCCGGCACGGACCGCTCGACGGCGCCCGGCACCTCGGCGATCCGCTCGGCCTGCGCCACGACGGAGATGCCCTCGGCGCTCTCCAGTGCCGCCGTCAGGCCCTCGCGGAACAGCGGGTGGTCGTCGACGACCAGGACGCGCACGGGCCTGACGCCCTGCGGCTCGCCGGGCCCCGGCCCGCCGGGCGGCGGCTCCTCGGGCGGCGCTCCCTCTGACGGCGGCTCCTCGGGCCGTGGCGTGCCGGGCTGCGGCAGCTCCGGCTCCGGCGCGTCGGGCTGCGGTTCGTCCACCCGGTGTTCGTTCACCCGACCGACGCTACCAGCGACGATCCGGTGACTTTCCGTGACATGCTCCGAGGGTCATCCGGGCGGCTGACCGGTCGGGCCGGAGCGGCGCGACACGGGCAGGGGCGCGCTCCGGGCCGCGGACGAGACCGCTGCCTCATGCGCCCGGGACACCGGGCCGCCGAGGCTGGAACGCGGTCCTCGGAGCGGCGACCACCCGTCGCCGTCCCCGGGCCGGAGCCCCGAGCACCCGAAGCCCACGTCCACCTTCGAGCCTCCGAGGCGGTGCCATGACCACGGTGTCCTCTCCCCGGCCGCGGACGGCGGCCCGGCAGCAGCTCACGGCGGCGGCGGTCGTCACTGCGGTCTGCCTCGTCGTCGCCACCGCCTGGATCTGCTACGTGCTCGTGCACCTGGGGGACCCGGGCGTCGTCACGCCCAGGAACGAGCTCGGCATCCTCATCTACGCCCTGCCGACCGCCGGCGCCGGGATGCTGCTCCACGCCCACCGGCCCGGCAACCCGCTCGGCTGGGTCATGCTGGTCTACGCGGTCACGCTCGTCCTGCCCAACGCGGCGGCGGCGCCGGTCACCGTCCAGGTCGCCGACCCTGGCGTCGTGGGTGCGGCGGCGGTGTTCCAGGTCCTCTGCGACACGGTCAACTCCACGCTCTTCTACGTTCTCCCGCTGTGGCTGCCCGCCGGGCGGCTGACCACGCGCCGCTGGTGGTGGTACATCGCCGCGGTCGCGCTCTGGGTGCTGCCGGGCTCGCTGTCGTTCCTCGCCAAGCCCGAGGTGTTCGACCGCCCCAACCCGCTCGCGGACACCCCGCCCGCCCGGTTCTTCGGAGCTCTCGGCGAGCACCTGTACGGGTCCTCGGACGCCGTCAACTACCTGCTCATCGGGATCGCCACCGTCGTCCTGCTGACGCGGATCCTCCGACCGACGGACGTACCGACGGACGTACCGACGGACGTATCGGCGGCCACACCGGCCGCGGGGCTGCGGCGGTCCGCCGCGCGGCACCGCGCGAACGTCTCCGCGATGCTCGCCGCCTACCTGTTCTGGGCCGGCATGCAGGACTTCTACCGGCGGATGTACCGGGAGGCGTTCTGGCTCAGCTACGCGCTCTTCGCGGTGGCCGGGCTCGCGTGGGCGGTCGCCGTCGGGTACCTGGTCGTCCGCGACCGCGGCTGGCGGCTCGACCGCGCCGCGCGCAGTGTCCTCAGCGGGCTGCTGCTGGCCTCCGGGATCACCGCCCTGTTCGTGGTGCTCGCGGCCGTCCTGTCCGGCTGGCTGGCACCGGGCCGCGGTGGGCCGGCGCTGGTGCTCATCGCCCTCGTGTTCACGCTCGGTGCCGGACTGCCCCGGGCCACCCGGTGGGCCGTCTCCCTGGTGGACCGGCTGTACTACGGCGAGCGGGCGCAGCCGTACCAGGTGCTGCGGCGCCTCGCGGGGCAGGTGCGGCAGGTCGTCGACCCGGAGGAGCTGCCGTCCGCGCTGTGCGCGACGGTCGCGGAGGAGCTACGGCTGCCCGGGGTCGCGCTCACCGTCAGCACGCGGGCCGCCGGGCGACGCCCGCTCGCCTCGGTGGGGCGGCTGGACGGACGGGCGCAGGGCTTCGCGCTGGTCCACCACGGCGAGACGATCGGCGAGTTGACGGTCGGGCTGCGGAACGGCGAGGAGCGGTTGGAGCCGAGCGACGTCGACATCCTGCGCTCGCTGGCCGACCAGGCCTCGCCCGCGGTCGCGTCGCTGCGGCTACAGGAGGACCTGCAGGCGAGCCGGGAGCAGATCGTCGCGGCGCGGGAGGAGGAGCGGCGCCGGCTGCGCCGGGACATCCACGACGGACTCGGTCCGGTCCTGGCGGGGCTACGGCTGCGGGTGGACAACGTGGCTTCCACTGCTACGACTTCGGCCTCGGCGGCGTCGGAGGCCTCGGGAGATGCCGGGGCGCCAGAGGTGCCGGGGGCGCCGGGGGCGTCCGGCCCGGACGGCGGCCTCGGCGGGACGCTGCGCGGGATCTCGGCCGACCTCGGGATGGCGATCAGGGAGGTGCGGCGGATCACCGAGCGCCTCGGGCCCGCGCCGCTGGGCGAGTTCGGGCTCATACGGGCGGTGCGGCAACTGGCCGACACGTTCAGCGGCGCCGGGCTGACCGTGACGGCCGACGTGTCTCCGGACCCGCTGCCCGAACTGCCGGCGGCGGTCGAGGTCGCGGTGTACCGGATCACCGCCGAGGCCCTCACCAACGTGCTCCGGCATGCCCGCGCACGCCATGCCGGGGTGACGCTCCGAGTGGACGCGGAGGCCGTCACCCTGGTCGTGCGCGACGACGGAGTGGGGCTCGTCGGGGAGATGGCCCGTGCGGTCGGCGGGGATGGTCCGGGCATCGGGGCCGGCGGGGTGGGGCTGCGGTCGATGGCGGACCGGGCCTCAGAGATCGGGGGCAGCTGCACCGTCGGACCGCTTCCTGAGCACGCGGGCACCCAGGTGCTGGCGAGGCTGCCGCGCTCACCCTCCAGCGCACGCTGCGTGGAAGGATCGGGTTCCGCTCAGGAGACGTGACGGGGCCGCTTCGGGGCCGTTGGGGCCGTTGGGGCCGTTGTTTGGGGCTGCTAGGGCCGTGGGGCCCGTTGGGGCTGTTGAGCCATTGGGGCCGCTCGGCCGGCTGCCCGTCACACCCCTTCAGGGCCCTCGGTGCGGGATGCGCCGAGGGCCTCCAGGGGATCGGGAACGTGGCCGGCTGTCAGGTGTGGCCGGGCTTGCACTTCTGGCCGAGCTGGCAGCCGTGCGGCGACTCCCCGGTGCCCGGCGCCGAGCCGGTGCCCGGCACCGACGCCGACGGTGAGCACGCGCTCTTCAGCGCGACCGCTGCCGCGATGGCGCCGACGGCGGCGCCGGCCACGCAGAGCGCCTTCGTCGTGGTGTTCGTTGCCATGGTGGTACTCCCGCTTCTTCCGAACCGAACGGCCGAGTCCATCGACCCCTCACCCACCACTGTGCGCACGCGTGCGCCCCGGCCGCATGGGATCGCCGTCCCGTTCCGGTCCCAGAGGACCGGTCCCAGCCTGGGCAGAGGAAGGGGCGGCGATGCTCAGTGCGACCGACAGGAGCGCGGCCGGTCGCCGTCGACGAGAAGGCCACCCGAGGGGGCCGGGTACCAGACGCGGCCCAGAAGCACCGTGACCGGTCCTTGCGGGTCGGCCCGGAGGCCGTGGGACTCCCCCGCCCGGATGTATGCCAAGTCACCGGGAAAGAGGGCGGCCTGGCCGTTCTCGCCGACCAGCGTGCCGGTGCCGGACAGCACCACGATGAACGCATCGGACGCCGAGTGGCGCAGGGGCTCGTGTCCTTCGCCCGCAGCGAGGGTCACGGACGTGACGGCGACGCCCTGCCAGGCGCTCCGCTCCGAGGAACTACTGCGCTGGGCCGGGATGTTGCCGGGCTCCTCGACCCGTACCGGCTGGACGGTGAGGATGGCGGTCGGTGCGCCCCGGAGGGCGGTGAGGTGGCAGGCACTGCCGGGCGGGTGGCGGAGCGCCTCGCCCGGGCCGAGGATCCGGCCGGCCGCTTCGAGGCGGCCGGCGAGCAGGACGGTCACGAATTCGGCGTCCGCCGGGGAGCGCTGCTCGACGTGGGCGCCGGGCGGCAGCGTCTCGATGGTCAGGCCGGCGAGTACGGGCGGGCGGCGCCTCGGGTCGATCGGACGCTGGAAGGCGGGCGCGGTGCGGGGCACGGCGGCGGGGACGAGGATCACGCGGATCGCCTCCGGGAATCGCTGGGCGGGCGAACGGTAGTGGGGTCAGGGGTGGGTGTGACGCGCTCGGCGACATTCGGCACGACGGCGGGCGAGACTCTCTCGTGTCCCTGCGGTGGGGCGGGGCGCGGCGAGGGTGAGGCAGAGCAGTTCCACTCCGAGCGGCCCGGCCTCGAGGTGGAGCGGGCGGCCGCGCAGGGCCAGGAGGAGGTCGCCGTCCGAGGCCAAGTGGTTCGGCCCCTCGACCTGTTGGCCGACGGTGACGGTGCCGCGCAGCACGTGGAGGACGGCCTCGGGGTCGGCGCGTCCCGGCAGGACGTGGCGGGCGCCGGGGCTCAGGCGCACGTGGTCGAAGGACTCGCAGGCGCTCGTGAGCATGTCGCGGCGCGCGAGGCAGCGGACGCGGACGCGTTCGCCGTTCGGGCCGAGGATGACGGCGGCGGAGGACGTCGCGCTGGAGACGATCACCGGGGTTCGCCTTCTTTCGGGGCTCGGGCGGGGTGGGGGACGGCGAGGACCGCGTGGAAGTACTCCATCCCGGCGATGCCGGCGGTGACGACGGTCCGCGTGCCGAGCGGGAGGGTGAGCGCGGTGCCCTCGACGAGCGGAATGCCGGTGTCGGCGACGGACGCGGCCTCGGCGACGGCAGCGGCCTCGGCGGGGGCAGCGGTCTCGGGAGCGGCGGCCAGGCCGGAGCCGGCGGTGATGTAGAGCAGATGCTCGACGGCGTCGGCGATGACCTCTGCATTGCCCCTGGGTCGAGCCGCTGCAGGCCGACGCCGCGAAGAGGGCCGGCGAGGAGTCGGCCGGGGTTGATCGCGCCGCCGTGGCGCAGGTCGATGAGGACGGTGCCCGGCATTTCGGGCCTCCTTCGGGTCGCGGCCGGCGCCGGCGGCCCGCCTTCGACACTCACCGTCCGCCGCCCGCCGTCCCGGCCGCACGGGGGCCTGGTCCCGTGCGGTTCCCGTCCCGCGCCCGGGGCGCGCCCAAGGCAGTCCCGGGCAAGGAGCGGGGCGAGGGCGGGACCGGGCGTGGGACGGGAACCGCAAGTCGACGGCGAACAGGTAACAGCTGACAGATAACAGATTTCGAAATCTGTCATCTGTCAGCTGTTACCTGTCGGCCGCCCACCCCACCGCCGCCCACCCGACGTACCGTGGAACTCGGAGGCTGCGAGATGCACGTCACCGGTACCCACTTCACCGACCGCACCGACGCGGGCCGCCGGCTGGCCGCCCGTCTGGGGCACCTGGACGGCGCGGACGCGGTCGTGGTCGCCCTGCCGCGCGGCGGGGTGCCCGTGGCCGCCGAGGTCGCCGCGGCGCTCGGCGCCCCCCTGGACATCTGCGTGATCCGCAAGCTCGGCGTGCCCTACCAACCAGAGCTCGGCATGGGCGCCATCGGCGAGGGCGGCGTCCGGGTCCTGAACGACGAGGTGATGCGCCTCGGCGGGATCACCCCCGACCAACTCGCCGACGTGGAGCGGCAGGAGCGCGCCGAGCTGGAGCGCCGCGCCCGCCGCTACCGGGACGGCCGCCCGCCCGCCGACCTGCGCGGCCGGACCGTCATCGTCGTCGACGACGGCATCGCCACCGGTTCCACCGCCCGCGCCGCCTGCCGGATCGTCCGCGCCCGCGGCGCCGCCCGCGTGGTCCTCGCCGTCCCCGTGGCGCCCCGGGACTGGACGGACCGCCTGGCCGATGTCGCCGACGAGCTCGTCTGCGTCGCCACGCCGTCCCCGTTCTTCGCGATCGGCGAGTTCTACGGCGACTTCTCCCAGACCGGCGACGCCGAGGTCCTCGGCCTCCTGGCCGACGCCCGCGGCGAGCACCCGCCCGCGCCCGTCGCCGTCGACCGCGACGTGGAGCTCTCCGCCGGCGGCGTGCACCTGACCGGCCACCTGACCGTCCCCGCAGGCGCCCGCGGCATCGTCGTCTTCGCCCACGGCAGCGGCAGCAGCCGCCACAGCCCCCGCAACCGGCACGTCGCCCGCCACCTCAACCGGACCGGCCTCGCCACGCTGCTGTTCGACCTGCTCACCGCCGACGAGGAGCCGGACCGGAGCAAGGTGTTCGACGTCGCCCTGCTCGGCTCCCGCCTGACCGCCGTCGCCGAGCGGCTGCCCGCCCTGGAGGCGGCCGGGGCCCTGCCGATCGGTCTGTTCGGCGCGAGCACGGGCGCCGCCGCCGCGTTGCGCACCGCCGCCGCCCTCGGGTCCGCGGTCGGCGCGGTGGTGTCCCGCGGCGGCCGCCCGGACCTGGCCGGCCCGGACACCCTAGCCCGGGTCACCGCTCCGACCCTGCTCGTCGTCGGCGGCCTCGACGGCACGGTGATCGACCTCAACCGGCGGGCGCAGGCCCTGCTGCGCTGCGAGAGTGAACTCGCGGTGGTCCCGCACGCCGGCCACCTGTTCGAGGAGCCGGGTGCGTTGGACCAGGTCGCCGGGCTGGCCGGGGACTGGTTCCGGCAACACCTCCGGACACCGGGCGGCCCCACTGCCCCGGTTACGCAGAGTTCGTGAATCGGCCCCGATCGGCAGAACATATTGCGCAGTCGTTCGCAGCATTTCCTGATCAGCTTGTACACATTGAACAGTGAAAAACCGACCTGTTGCCCAACCCCCCGGACAGGAGCAAGCTCTGCGCTCAGTCGCACCGCCCACCCCATCAGCGGCGCGGCCGCCTCAAGCGGACGCCTCAGAGCCGAGGCCCAGAGTGGAGGAAGACCGATGACCCCGCAGTCCCAGGCCCTTGAGCTGACCCCCGAGGAGCGCGAGGCCGGTCTCGACGCCGACCAGCTGCGCCGCCTCGTCGGCCTCGTCGAGCACGACCCGGCCACCGACCCGTTCCCCGTGACCGCGCAGGACGCGGTCGTGTTCGTGGTCGGCAACGCCACCCAGACGGCGCAGTTCTACCAGGCCGTGTTCGGCATGGAGCTGGTCGCCTACTCCGGCCCGGAGACCGGTCGCCGCGACCGCAAGGCCTTCGTGCTCCGCTCCGGCTCGTGCCGCTTCGTGATCAAGGGCGGCGTCCAGCCGGACAGCCCGCTGCTGGACCACCACCGCCGCCACGGCGACGGCGTCGTCGACCTGGCCCTGGAGGTGCCGGACGTCGACAAGTGCATCGCGCACGCCCGCGCGACCGGCGCGACCGTGCTGGAGGAGCCGAACGACGTCTCGGACGAGAACGGCACCGTGCGCCGCGCCGCGATCGCCACCTACGGCGAGACCCGGCACACCCTGATCGACCGCTCCCGCTACCACGGCCCGTACCTGCCGGGCTACGTCGTCGCGGAGAGCAAGGTCAAGCACCCGGAGGGCTCGCCGAAGCGGCTGTTCCAGGCGCTGGACCACGCGGTCGGCAACGTCGAGCTCGGCAAGATGGACGAGTGGGTCTCGTTCTACAACCGGGTCATGGGCTTCGTGAACATGGCCGAGTTCGTCGGCGACGACATCGCCACCGACTACTCCGCGCTGATGTCGAAGGTCGTCGCGAGCGGCAACCACCGGGTGAAGTTCCCGCTGAACGAGCCGGCGATCGCGAAGAAGAAGTCGCAGATCGACGAGTACCTCGAGTTCTACACCGGTCCGGGCTGCCAGCACATGGCGCTCGCCACCAACGACATCCTCACCACCGTCGACATCCTGCGGGCGCGCGGCGTCGAGTTCCTCAACACCCCGGACGCGTACTACGACGACCCGGAGCTGCGCGCCCGGATCGGCAAGGTGCGCGTGCCGATCGCGGAGCTGAAGAGCCGCGGCATCCTGGTGGACCGCGACGAGGACGGCTACCTGCTGCAGATCTTCACCAAGCCGATCGGCGACCGCCCCACCGTGTTCTACGAGTTCATCGAGCGCCACGGTTCACTCGGCTTCGGCAAGGGCAACTTCAAGGCGCTGTTCGAGTCCATCGAGCGCGAGCAGGAGCGCCGCGGCAACCTGTGAGGGTGCAGGGGCCCCGGAGCACGGGGTTCTGAACACGGTCGACGCACCGTGAGCACGAGCGGCTGAGCACGGTCGAGGAGGAGCAGGGAGATGGCGTACTACCGGCAGCTGGGCAGCATCCCACCCAAGCGGCACACGCAGCACCGCACACCCGAAGGCGGGCTGTACTACGAGGAGTTGATGGGTGAGGAGGGGTTCTCCTCCGATTCCTCGCTGCTCTACCACCGCGGCATCCCGTCCGCCGTGGTGAACGCGGTGCCGTGGGAGCTGCCGGACCAGTCCACGGTGCCCAACCATCCCCTGCTCCCCCGCCACCTGAAGCTCCACGAGCTGTTCGCCGGCCAGGAGTGGAAGGCCGCGGACGTGGTGGGCAGCCGCCGTCTGGTCCTCGGCAACGGCGACGTGCGGATCTCGTACGTCGCGGCCGGGGCGCCGAGCGAGCTGTACCGCAACGGGCTCGGCGACGAGTGCGTGTACGTGGAATCGGGTTCCGGCACGGTGGAGACGGTCTTCGGCGCGCTGGAGGTCGGCCCGGGCGACTACGTGATCATCCCCCGGGCGACCACGCACCGCTGGGTGCCCTCCGGGGAGGAGCCGCTGCGGGCGTACTGCATCGAGGCGAACAGCCACATCACGCCGGTCAAGCGCTACCTCTCCAAGTACGGCCAGCTGCTGGAGCACGCGCCGTACTGCGAGCGGGACTTCCGCGGGCCGGTCGGGCCGCTCGTGGTCGACACTCCCGGGGACGTCGACGTGCTGGTCAAGCACCGCGGCCCGAACGGGATTTCGGGAACCCGCTACACCGTGCCCCACCACCCGTTCGACGTGGTGGGCTGGGACGGCTGCCTGTACCCGTACGTCTTCAACATCCGGGACTTCGAGCCGATCACCGGACGGATCCACCAGCCGCCGCCGGCCCACCAGGTGTTCGAGGGCAACAACTTCGTGATCTGCAACTTCGTTCCGCGCAAGGTGGATTACCACCCGCTGTCGATCCCGGTGCCGTACTACCACGCGAACGTGGACAGCGACGAGGTCATGTTCTACTGCGGCGGCGACTACGCGGCCCGCAAGGGCTCGGGCATCGGCCAGGGTTCGATCTCGCTGCACCCGGGCGGCCACACCCACGGCCCGCAGCCGGGCGCGTACGAGCGCAGCATCGGCGCGGAGTTCTTCGACGAGCTCGCGGTCATGGTGGACACGTTCCGCCCGCTGGAGCTGGGCGAGGGCGGCCGGGCGAGCGAGGACGCCAACTACGCGTGGACGTGGTCGGGCCGGGGGCCCGGGCGATGAGCGCCGCAGGCTCCGCGATCCCGGACCTGTTCCGCGGCCTCTTCGACGACGCGGCGGTGTTCCCGCCGGGGAACCTGCCGGTCGCCGAGGCGGTGCCCGCGCACCGCGCCCACCGCACGGCCTGGTACGCCGACGCGGTCGGCCCGTTCCTGTGCGGGGCGGGTCGGTTGGGCGAGCTGGCCGCGGCGGTGGAGGGCACCGGGCCGCTCAGGGTCGGGCTGGTGCTGCCGGGGGGCAGTGCCGAGCTCGGGCCGGCGCTCGCCTCCGCCGCGCCGTTCGAGGTCGCGGGCGTCGAGCTCGCGACCCGGGACGTGCACGAGGCGGTGTCCGAGCTCGACCGGCTGCTGCCGCCGGACGTGCCCGCCGCCGTCGAACTGCCGCGCGAACTCCTGCACGGGGACGGCCTGGACGAGACCCTGGACGCCCTGGTCGACAGCGCCTACCGGGCGAAGTTCCGCACCGGCGGGGTCGTCGCGCAGGCGTTCCCGGGCGAGGACGAGCTGGCCGCCTTCCTCACCGGCTGCGCCCGGCGCGGCCTGCCGTACAAGTGCACCGCGGGGCTGCACAACGCCGTCCGGCACACCGATCCGGTGACCGGTTTCGAGCACCACGGCTTCCTCAACGTGCTGCTGGCCTCGCAGGAGACCGACCGCGCCACGGCCGCCGAGGTGCTGGCGGAACGCGACGGCCACGTGCTGGCGAAGGCCGTCCAGGCCTTGAGCGCGCACCAGGTTACGGTGATCCGCAACTCGTTCACCGCGTTCGGCACCTGCAGCATCGCCGAACCCCTGGACGACCTGGCCGCGCTCGGCCTGCTGTCGCCCAGTCCACTTGTCCAGGAGGACCGTTGAGCACCCCCCGCAGCTGGCTCGCCAGCGCCCAGGACTCGCCGTTCGGCGTGCACAACCTGCCGTACGGCGTCTTCACCGCCGCCGACCAGCCCGGGCGGCGCCGGATCGGCGTGCGCGTCGGGGACTTCGTGCTCGACGCCGCGGCCGCGGCCGAGGCCGCCGGGGCGCCGTCGGTACTGCTGGCCGCCGACTCGCTCAACCCCCTGATGGCGGCGGGGCGTTCGGCCTGGACGCAGGTGCGGGCCGACCTCACGCTGTGGCTGACGGACGAGTCGTACCGCGAGGCGTTGACCCCGGCGCTGCTGCCGGTGGGCGACGTCGAGCTGCACCTGCCCTTCGAGGTCGCGGACTACGTCGACTTCTACGCGAGCGAGCACCACGCCACCAACCTGGGCCGGATCTTCCGCCCGGGCTCGGAGCCGCTCACCCCCAACTGGAAGCACCTGCCGATCGGTTACCACGGGCGGGCGGGGACGGTCGTCGTGTCCGGCACGCCGGTCGTGCGTCCGCACGGGCAGCGCAAGGCGCCGGCCGACGCGGCGCCGTCCTTCGGGCCGACGCGCCGGCTCGACATCGAGGCCGAGGTGGGCTTCGTCGTCGGCACGCCCTCCACGCTGGGGCGGCCGGTCACCCTGGAGGACTTCCGCGAGCACGTGTTCGGCGTGTGCCTGGTCAACGACTGGTCCGCGCGCGACATCCAGGCCTGGGAGTACGTGCCGCTCGGCCCGTTCCTCGGCAAGTCGTTCACGACGTCGGTCTCGCCGTGGATCGTCCCGCTGGACGCACTCCAGCACGCCCGGGTCAGTCCGCCGGAGCGGGACGTCGAGCCGCTGCCGTACCTGGACGACCGGGGCGGCGAGCCGTGGGGCCTGGACCTGGCGATGGAGGTCCGCCTGAACGGGCACCTCGTCTCCCGGCCGCCGTTCGCGTCGATGTACTGGACGGCACAGCAGCAGCTCACCCACATGACGGTCAACGGCGCGTCGCTGCGCACGGGCGACCTGTTCGCGTCGGGGACGGTCAGCGGGCCGGAGCCGGACACCCGGGGTGCGCTGATCGAGCTGACGTGGAACGGCGAGGAGCCGTTGAAGCTGGCGGACGGCACGACGCGGACGTTCCTGGAGGACGGCGACGAGGTGACCATCACCGCGACGGCCCCGGGCCCGGACGGGACGGTCGTCGGCTTCGGCGAGGTGACGGGGCGGGTCGAGCCGTAGTCGGCGCGTCGGCGGGTCGCGGGTCGTGTCCAGGTCGGGGCGTACGGCCGGCGGGTGACGGCGAACAGCTAACAGATGACAGCTGACAGATTTCGTCTTCTGTCAGCTGTCATCTGTTGCCCGTTCGGCCTAGTACGGTGGGCGGCAGGGACGGGGATCTTCGACACCGACGAACGGGAGCGGGCCCGATGAGCCGCGAGGTGCAGGACTTCCAGGACGGCTGGGTCGGACGGATCGTGCTGAACCGGCCGAGGGCGCTCAACTCGCTCACCCACGACATGATCACCGCCGTCCGGGAGGCCGTGGACGCCTGGATCGCGGACGGCACCGTCCGCACCATCGTCCTGACCGGAGCCGGCGAACGCGGCCTGTGCGCCGGCGCCGACATCCGGGCCATGCACGACGACGCCAAGGCCGGCGGCGCCGGCGCCCGGGCGTTCTTCCGCGACGAGTACCGGCTCAACGCCCTCATCGCCCGCTGCCCCAAGCCGTACGTCGCGGTGATGGACGGCATCACGATGGGCGGCGGCGTCGGCCTCTCCGCCCACGGCTCGGTGCGCATCGTCACCGAACGTTCCGTCATCGCCATGCCTGAGACCCGGATCGGCCTCGTGCCGGACGTCGGCGGAAGCGGCCTGCTGGCGCACGCGCCGGGCGAGTTGGGCACCCACCTCGGCCTCACTTCCGCGTCGATGGGCCCCGGCGACGCCCTGCTGTGCGGGTTCGCGGACCACTTCGTCCCGTCCGCGAAGATCCCGGACCTGCTCTTCGCCCTCGCGGCCGCCCCGGACGTGGAAGCCGTGACCGCCGCGGTCGCCGCCGAGGCCGAACCCGCGCCGCCCTCCGCCCTCGCGGCCCAGCGCGAGTGGATCGACGCCTGCTACGCCGCCGACACGGTCGAGGAGATCGTCGAGCGCCTCCTCGACTGCGGGGTGCGGGAGGCGAAGGAGGCCGCCGAACTGGTCCTCGCCAACTCGCCGACCGCCGTCAAGACCACCCTCGCCGCGCTGCGCCGGGCCCGGTCGCTGCCGTCACTGGAGGCGGTGCTCGACCAGGAGTACCGCATCTCGTGCGCGGCGCTGGACAGTCATGACCTGGTCGAGGGCATCCGCGCCCAGGTCATCGACAAGGACCGCAACCCGCGCTGGTCCCCCGCCACGCTCGCCGAGGTGACGGAGGCCGACGTGGCCCGCCACTTCACCCCGCGCGAGGGTGACGAGCTCGGCCTGGCCTGACCCGGCCCGCGCCCGCGCCTTCCGGTCGCGTGGCCGGACCCGTGACGACTGTCTCGCATGCCAAGACTGGCGCGAGGCGGGGCGCTTCGTAGATCGTTGGGTGGTCAGGGCGCGCCCGTGCGGCGCCGAGCAGCGGAATGGGAGTCGACGGCGATGACCGAGACCGAGACCTACGAGACGATCCTGGTCGAGCGCAAGGGCCGGGTGGGGCTGATCACGCTCAACCGTCCGAAGGCGCTCAACGCGCTGAACACGCAGCTGATGAACGAGGTCGTCGAGGCCGCGACCCGGTTCGACCGGGACCCGGAGATCGGCTGCCTGGTGATCACCGGGTCGGAGAAGGCCTTCGCTGCGGGCGCCGACATCAAGGAGATGCAGGGCAACCAGTTCCCGGACGTCTACCTGGACGACTGGCTGGGCCCGTGGGACCGGCTCGGCCAGCTGCGCAAGCCGGTCGTCGCGGCGGTGGCCGGCTTCGCGCTCGGCGGCGGCTGCGAGCTGGCGATGCTGTGCGACATCCTGCTGGCGGCCGACACCGCGAAGTTCGGGCAGCCGGAGATCAAGCTCGGCGTCATCCCCGGCATCGGCGGCTCGCAGCGGCTGACCCGCGCGGTCGGCAAGGCCAAGGCCATGGAGCTGTGCCTGACCGGCCGGATGATGGGCGCCGAGGAGGCCGAGCGCGCCGGCCTGGTCTCCCGGATCGTCCCGGCCGACCAGCTGCTGGCGGAGGCCCTGGCCACGGCCGAGACCGTCGCGGCGATGTCCGCCCCGGCCGCGATCATGATGAAGGAGAGCGTCAACCGCGCCTTCGAGACCACCCTGGCGGAGGGCGTCCGCTTCGAGCGGCGCCTGTTCCACGCGGCGTTCGCGACCGCGGACCAGAAGGAGGGCATGAACGCCTTCGCCGAGAAGCGGCCGGCGGCGTTCATCAACCGTTGAGCACGGACGGCGCGCCGCTCGGCGCGGGGCGGGGCGGCGGACACCTGACGGGCGACAGATGACGGCGAACAGATAACAGATGATGAAATCTGTCACCTGTTATCTGTTCGCCGCGCTCCGTCAGTCCCCCTCCGCCAGCACCATGTTGAGCCGGGCGAACCCGCTGCGGGTCGCGGCGACGACGATCCGGTCGCCCGGGCTGAGGCGGCGGGTGCGGTCGGCGTAGTTCCACTGCAGGTGCGGACTGCGGGCGACCCGAGCGGCGATCACCCGGACGCCACCCGGGTCCTCCAGGTCGTGCCGGTTCATGCCGATCAGCCCGCTGCCGTCCTCCACCGTCAGCTCCGCGATCAGCAGCACGTGCCGGAACACCGAGAGGGTGCCCAGCACCTCACGTCCCATCAGGGCCGCGGCGAACGCGGGCGCCGCCAGGTAGGAGACGGACCGGGACGCCGCGTTGTCGAGCGTGGCGTAGAAGTGCCCGGCGAAGTCGTCGTCGAACAGCCGCACCACCACCCGCACTTCGGGGTTGCCGTGGCGCGCCTCCAGCGCCGCCTCCAGGTTGGTCGCGTCGTCGCCGCTGACCGCGACCACCGCCCGGCTGTGCTTGAGCCGGGCCCGGCTCAGCTGCTCTTCGAACGGACCGTCCCCGAGGACGACCGGGATGCCGAGCGCCCGGACGGCGGCGATGCCGCGCGCCTGCGGGTCGCGCTCCACGCACACCACCGGCACGCCCATCTCGTGGAGCTGGCTGGCGACGCGGGTGCCGACGTTGCCGAGGCCCACGACGATCACGTGCTCCCGGGTGCCGGCGCTCGGGTTGCGGGCCTGGCCGCGCCGCCCGGAGGCGAGCGCCTCGACCACGATGGCGGTGGCGACCGGAGCGAACGTGATCCCGCACAGCGTGATCACCACCTGGGCGACCCGCTGCCACACGCCGCCCGTCCCCGTCCCGGCGGCGAGGTCGGCGGGCTGGTCCGGCTGGGCCGCGCCCGCGAGATCGAGCAGGGAGATGTAGACGGTCCAGCCGAAGTCCCGGCTCAGGTACCAGAGGACGGAGAAGGCCATCAGCACGGCGGCGAGCGCGACGAGCAGCACCAGCCGCATCCGGGCGCTGGTGAAGTAGCGGGCGGTGTCGAGCAGTCGCCAGCGCAACCGCCGCACCCAGCTGATCGGTTCGCGCGGTTCGACCGGCAGGGCCTGGAGGGCGGCGATCCCGCCCTCGTCCTCGACGGCCCCGGACACCGCTCCGGCGGCGTCGACCGCCCCGTCCGGCCGGTCGGCTTGGGCCGGGCGGCGCGGGGAAGGGACCTCGCCGCCGCCGGCGCGCACCGGTCCGTCGTCCCCGAACTCGCTCGCGAGCCGGACGAACTCGGCCGAGTCGCCCTCCTGTTCGGGCATCAGCCGGATCCTGCTGACGTCCTGGCGGTCGATGCGGTCGGCGACGATGCAGAGCCGGTCAGAGGTGATGGCCTCGTCGAAGGCGATGTGCAGGAAGCGTCCGCCGACCGCGACCGAGTTGGGCCGGCCCAGCGCCGCCGCCGCGAAGGCCGGGGCCGCGGTGGCGGAGCCGGAGAGCGCGGCGCCGTTCCTGAGGAGGCGTTCGATGTTCTCCCCGAGTCGCTGGTTGAACATCCGCAGGACGATCCGGATGTTCGGGTTGTGGCCCTGGGCACTGAGCGCCGCGTGGATGTTCTCCTGGTCGTTGCCCTCGACGAGGGCGAGGCCACGCGCGGTCTCGATGGACACCGCGCGCAGCGCCTCGTCGGTGATGCTGCTGTACTCGACCACGGCCGAGACGCCGGTCAGCTGCTCGATCCGCGGCGCGTGGTCGCGGTCGCGGTCCGCGACCAGCACGACGACCGGGACCTCGTAGTGCTCGACGAGTTCCAGGACCAGCCGGTGGGCCAGCGCGTTCCCGCCGCAGACGACGAACTGCTGGCTGATCGGCTCGACCGGAGGGGTCCCCCACCCTTCAGAAGTCATACCGACGGATGATATCGACGCCAGGTGTTCGGAAGGTGTCGTTCCGGGAACCGCGGGGCCCCGAACGGCGGTACCGCACGGGCGGTTCGCGGCCTGTGCGTCGAGGGTGGGTGTCGTCCCCCATCCGCTTCCGACGGGTCACCGACCCATCACCGGGGTTCGCGACCCGTGCCCGGCTCGCCCCGGCCCGTTCCCGGCTTTCCCGGCCTGAGGAGGCACCACCGTGGTTCCCCCGATCATCACCCCCGACGGCACCGAGGTGAAGGGCCCGCTCGGGCTGCTCGCCAAGGCCGCGTGGCGGGTCCTGCTGCTCGCCGGTCTGGCCTCGCTCGGCCTCGGCGTCGCCGTCTTCGTCTGGCCGCGCGAGACCCTGCTGGTGGTGGGCGTGCTGTTCGGCCTCTACCTGCTGGTCATCGGGATCGTCCAGCTGGTCGCGGCGTTCGGCACCCACGCCACCACCGCGCTGCGGGTGCTGGCGTTCATCAGCGGCGCGATCTGCGTGCTGCTGGGCCTGCTCTGTTTCCGCAGCGCGGCGCAGTCGCTGCTGCTGCTCGCGCTCTGGATCGGTATCGGGTGGCTCTTCCGGGGCATCACCCAGCTGGCCGCCGCCTTCTCCGACCCGGACATGCCCGCGCGCGGCTGGCAGGGGTTCGCGGGCGTGGCGAACACCCTGGCCGGTGTGCTGCTGATGGTGTGGCCGGTCGGTTCGATCACCGCACTGACGGTCCTGGCGGGCTGCTGGCTGGTGATCCTCGGCCTGATCGAGATCGTGACGGCGATCCAGGTGCGCGGTCGGGCGAAGCGGATCCCGGCAGGCGTGTAACCGGACACGCCCGGGCGTGTCCGGTCCTGGCAGCGTGTCCGGACCTGGAAGCGCGTCCGGACCTGGGAAGCGCGTCAGGGCCTGCGCGCGTAGCCGATCCGGAAGGTCGCGGCCTCCAGGCGGTCGGCGCCGATCCGGACGTCCGTCAGCCGCTCGGCGAGGGCGAAGGCGGACTCGGTGTTGAGCTCGGTGTTCTTGTCGTCGTGCCGGAACCCGCAGTCCGTGAGCAGCTCCGGGATGCCGGGGGCGTCGGCGTCGGTGCCGTGCCGCTGGTCGGGGAAGAGCGGTTCGAACTGGAGCCGGCAGGTCGCGCCCTCCCACCAGTTGAAGTGGTCGACCGCGTTGACGTTGCGGAAGTGGGAGACGGCGCGGGTGCCGTCGGCGAGGCGGGGCAGGAGGTCCGGGAGGCTGCCGAGGTAGCCGTAGGGCTCGACGGCGAGGGCCCAGCCGTCGAGCTCGGTGACGGCGACGAGGAGGCGGTCGGCGTACTCGTGGTCGTCGAACAGGGCCGCCGCCGTCTCGTCCTCGCCGTCGTCGAAGGTCTCCCACGCGGCGACGACGGCGTCCAGGCCGGTGACCTCGCCGCCCGGGGCGGCGTCGAAGCGGCGCAGCAGTTCGTCGGCGCCGAGGCCCTGGACGTGCGTCAGGCAGTAGGCCTCGCCGAGCACGGGGTAGCGCTCGGCGAACCAGGTGAAGTCGGTGGCGTGTGCGGTCATGGGGTGATGCTGCCAGACGGCGGTGACATCGGTGACATCGTCAGAGCCAGGTGGGCCGGTCGGTGCCCCAGCGGCCGGGCGGGCGGGACCAGTTGGTGGGCGCACCGTCGTAGGCGATGGGCGGGAGGGCGTGGCGCAGGCGTCCGTAGGCGGAGTCGGTCGCGGCGAGGTACCGCGCCGGGTCGTAGGTGGCGGCGGAGGGCGAGCCGGCTGGGCCGGTGTGGTCTTCGGCGCGCGCGATGTCGTGGAGGAGCCAGGAGGCGGTGCCGGCGAGGGAGAAGCGGAGGTGGCGGCCGCCGGGGCGGCCGGTGCGCTGCTCCGTGAGGGAGCGCAGGACGGCGGCGGCGATGAGGTAGCCGGTGCCGTGGTCGAGTGCCTGGGCGGGCAGGACCCCGGGGTGGCCGCCCTTGGCGGTTCCGGGAGCGGCTTCGGGGGCTGTTTCAGGGGCTGCTTCGTGGGCGGCTTCGGGGGCTGCTTCGTGGGCGGCGATGCCGACGCCGGCCTGGACGAGGCTGTCGAAGCCGCGGCGTCCGGCCCAGGGCCCTGTCCAGCCCCAGGCGCACAGCTGGGCGACGATCAGGCCCGGGTGGCGGTCGAGGAGGGCGTCGGGGGCGAGGCCGTGGGCGTCCAGGGCGCCGGGGCGGTAACCGGTGATGACGGCGTCGGCGGTGGCGAGGAGTTCCTCGAAGGTGGCGTGGTCGGCGGGGTCGGCGAGGTCGAGGCGGGCGGAGCGCTTGCCGAAGCCGGTGTCGGCGTGGGCGTCGTCCGCCTCGGGGAGGTGGGGGGAGTCGATGCGCAGCACGTCCGCGCCGAGGAGGGCGAGGGTGCGGGTGGCGACCGGGCCGGCGATGACGCGGGTGAGGTCGAGGACGCGGATGCCGGCGGCGGGCAGGGGAGCGGGGCCGAGCGAGCGGGGTGCAGCAGGATTCGGGCCGTTCGTTCCGACTACTCGTGTCTCGATCAGGGGGTGCGTGGTGTTGCTCACCGGCGCGACGGCCACCGCGAGTGCTCCCGCCTCGTACGCGCGTTCCTGGACGGCTTCGGCGGGCTGTTCGCTCAGTACTGCCGCGAGCTGCTGGGGTCCGGCGTCGGCGGGCAGGCCGAGGGCGGAGAGCAGCCGGGTGCGGTGGTGCGGGTAGTTGGCGTGGGTGCGGATCCAGCCGTCGGCGGTGCGCCAGAAGCCGGAGTGCGGGGCGAAGCTGACGGGTGCCCGGCCGTCGACGGTCAGGTGGCGTTCGCTGACGAAGGCGGTGGCGACGGCGCCCTGGTCGATCCGGACGGCGGGGACGGGGCCGCCGGCGCGGTGGGCGGCGAGTTCGGCGGCGGCGAGGGAGCAGGCGGCGACGGTGGCCCGGGCGAGGCGGCGCACGGGCAGGCCGGAGGGCAGGACGGTGTCGGGGCCGTGGAAGGTGACCCGGTCCAGCAGGTCGGCGGGGCCGCCGAGGGCCGCCCAGGCGTGCGCGGTGGGGCCGTCGGCGTCGACCGGTGCGTGGGCCGTCGGGTTCTGCCCGAGTGGCGTCGGCCCGGCGGTCGTCGACCCGTGGGACGGCTGAACCGCGGTGAACTGCTGGGCTGGCGGCATCGGACGCTCTGTCATGTGCGGCATTGTGCTCCGCTTTCCGGGCGTCCGCCGTGACGATCGCCACCCGCCTCGCTGGTTTGCCGCTTCGCCCGCCAGGCCCTGCTCATCGGCGGGCCCGCTGCTGGCCGCGGGCCCGCGCTGATCGGCGGCCCGTGCTGACCGGCAGCCTTTGCCGATCAGCGGATTGAACACGGACCGCCAAAGGGTAGGGTGCCGACCGGGCGCCGACGCGGCGCCCTTACGCGTCCGGGGGCCTGAATGCACGCGATCCGCCGTCTCGATCTGGGCTACGTCGTCCGGCCGGCCGCCGAGGCCGGTGGGCCGCAGCCGCGCGTCGAACCAGTGCTCGCCTACCTGGTGCGGCGTCCCGAGGGTCTGCTGCTGTTCGACACCGGCGTCGGCGGCGGCGATCCGGAGACCGAGGCCCACTACCGCCCGGTCCGCCGCCCGCTGCCGGAGGCGCTCGCGACGGCCGGCGTCGCGCTCGGCGACGTCGACCTGGTGGTCAACTGCCACCTCCACTTCGACCACTGCGGCGGCAATCCGCTGCTCGCCGGTACGCCGGTGCTCGTCCAGGCGGCGGAGCTCGCGGCGGCCCGCGCGGGCGACTACACGATCGACGCGCTGGTCGACTTTCCGGGCGCGGACTACCGGGTGCTGGACGGCGAGGCGGAGGTCTGGCCAGGCGTGCGGGTCGTGCCGACGCCCGGGCACACCACGGGGCACCAGTCGGTCGTCGTCGAACGCCGGGACGGCGCGGTCGTCCTGGCGGGTCAGGCGTACGACTTCGCGTCCGGTTACGGGTCGGCCGTGCTCGCCCGGCGCGCGGCCCTCGACGGCGTCGCGCAACCGCTGCCCGACTACCCGCGGTGGCTGGACCGGCTGGCCTCGTTCGGGCCGCGCCGGGTGCTGTTCGCCCACGACAACGCGGTCTGGGAACCGTCGGCCGGGTAGGAGTCCGCGGGGCTCGGACGGTTCAGAAGGTGAAGCGCAGCGACCGCACGCGGTTGTCGAAGCTGGACGGGACGAGATCGGGCCCGCCGACCGACCGCAGTCCGGGCAGGCGGGTGAACAGTTCGCGGAACAGCACCTTCATCTCCTGCCGGGCCAGGTGCGCCCCGAGGCAGTAGTGCGGACCGCCGCCGCCGAAGCCCAGGTGGGGGTTGGGGGTGCGGGTGATGTCGAAGGCGTCCGGGTCGGCGAAGACCGTCTCGTCGCGGTTGGCCGAGCCGAAGAAGAGGACGGCCTTCTCGCCGGCCCGCAGCAGCGGTCCGCCGGGTCCGCCGAGCTCGTGGTCGACGGCCAGGGTGCGACGGAACTGGATGATCGGGGTGGCGTGCCGGACCATCTCGTCGACCGCGCCACCGAGCCGCCCGTCCAGGTCGTCGAGGAGCAGGGCGCGCTGGTCGGGGTGGGCGGTGAGCAGGTGGAGGCCGTGGGCGAGCGCGTTGCGGGTGGTCTCGACGCCGGCGACGAGCAGCAGGGAGAAGAAGGCGCCGAGCTCGCGGCCGGTGAGGCGGCGGCCGTCGACGTCGGCGGTGACGAGGGCGGTGATCAGGTCGTCGGCGGGTGCGCGGCGGCGACTGCGGCCGATCGCCGCGACCATGAGCTGCATCCGGGCGAGCGCCGCCAGTCCGCGGCCGGGCACGCGCAGGCGGCGCAGCGGACGGGCGACGCCGGTGTGTTCGGAGGCGTGGTTGACCTGGTCGAGGATGGCGCGGCGGGGCCGCTCGGGGATGCCCATCATGTTGCAGATGACCTGGAACGGGAGTTCGGCGGCGACGGCGGTGACGAAGTCCTCGGGGCGGTCGCGTTCGACGGTGTCGACGAGGCGGGCGGCGACGTGGCGGATGTCGTCCTCGGCCTTTGCGAGGAGGCGGGGGGTGAAGGCGCGGGAGATGACGCGGCGCAGCTGGGCGTGACGGGGGTCGTCGAGGTTGACCATCGAGTCGCCGAACAGGGCCCGGACCCAGCGGGGCGGTTCGGGGGTGGTGACGCCGGGGGCGCTGCGGAAGACGGCGGGGGTGCGGCTGGCCTCGACGACGTCGGCGTGGCGGACCAGCGCGTGGTAGCCGCGGCCGCCGGCGCGGTCGCCGACGTAGAGGGGGGCGGGGCGGCGGCGCAGTTCGGCGAAGGCGGCGGCGCGGGTGGGGGCGGGGAGCTGCCAGAAGTCCGGGTCGGCCAGGTCGGGGGTGCCGCCGGTGGCGGGGCCCGGACCGGCGGCGGGGCCCGGACCGAGGCTGACCCTGCCGGATGCCGGCCGGCCGGTCGTGGTGTCCATGGCCTGGCCTCCTGGTGGTCGGACTGTGCTGACGCTGGTACCGGGGTGTGCGCATCGTGCGGGGTTGTGCACATTTAGTGACCAGGCGACGGGAGATGTCAAATCACCCCGATGGTCGTACGAGCAGCTGTTCGGCTCGTGGGCTCGTGGGCTCGTCGGCTCGTGGGCTCGTCGGCTCGTCGGCTCGTCGGCTCGTCGGTCGGTAAGACCGGCCTGGCCTGCCGGGGCGCGTGGGACCGGGCCGGATGCGGCGAGGCCGGCTGGCGGCCTCTTGAGGACGGCGTCCCCGGGACGCGGCCGGGGATGGTCTCACGCGGCGAAACCGGCCGATACCGGAGGGTGCGGTACGGGCCCGGGCCGACGGGTGCGACGATGAGTGCCATCGTGATGACCGACCGGATCCGCTCACTGCGCGCCGTGGTCTTCGCCGCGCTGTGCGTGGCGCTGGCCGCCGCGGCGCACGTCGCCATGGGCGGGGCCGGGGTGTCGCCGCCGGTCCTGGTCGGCGCGTGCGGCGCGGTCCTCGGCGTGACCTGGCTGCTGGCCGGGAAGCGGCGCGGGCTCGGGGTGATCAGCGCCTGGATGGTCACGGCGCAGACCGCGCTGCACCTGCTGTTCGAGCGGGCCGGCGCACTCGCGCCCACGGGCGGCGGGCTCGGCCGGCTCACCGGCCCGGACTGGGCCGCCCTGCTGCTGTGCAACCCGCGGGTGCCGAGTGGGCTCTCTCCCGCGGACCTGGCCAGGATGGCCGGACTCGATCCGGACGCGCCGCCGGCCACCGGGCTGCACACCCTGGCCGGGCTGCGCCACGGTGCCGGTTCCGCCGCCGCTTCGGGAGCCGGTCTCGGCGACGGCACCGCGATGGACATGACCGGCATGGCCGGGATGGACGGCATGGGCGCCATGCCCGGGTTGCCGAGCATGGCGGGCGTGTCAGGCGTGTCCGGCGTGTCAGGGGTTTCGGGGGTTTCGGGGCTGTCCTCGGGGCCCGGCATGACCGACGCCTCCGGGCAAGCCGCGGCCGCCCACGGCATGGCGCACGGCATGACCCACGGGATGTCCGTGGGGATGGTCGCCGCCCACGTGCTGGCCGCGCTGGCCTGTGCCTTGCTGCTCTGGCGCGGTGACGCCGCGCTGGTGCGGATCTTCGAGTTGCTCGGCGCGCTCGGCGCCGTCGTCGCGGGCGCTCTCCTCGTCCCGCTGCTCACCCTCTTCGCGCGGCCCTTCGCCTTCCGCCCGCCGACTCCGCCGCGGCGCACCGCCGGGCGGCCCAGGCTGCCGCGACAGGTGCAGCTCACGCACGCCGTCGTACGGCGCGGACCGCCGGCGCTCGCCCTCGCCTGCTGACGCGCCCGTCCCCCACGTTCCACTCGCCCCACCGGTCGGCCACTGCCACCGGGGGCACCGTGACGGGCAGGTCGCCCTGCCGTCCGGCCGAGCGCGCTGCGCCGCCGGGCCGCCAGGGCCCGGGCCCAAGCCTGCCGCCGCTCCCCCGTGGGTGCGGTGTGCGGCGCGGACGGCCCATGGACGCTTGCGGCGCCGCTCAGGGCGGCGCCGCTCCCAGCCCTTCTCCCAGGACCCTTCATGCCTGATCACGACGGCGCACCGGCTCCGGCCGGTGCCCTCGTCCTACCGCTGCGGGCCGCCCGGCCCGTCCTCCTCCAGCCGGGCCAGCAGGCGCGCGGACCAGTCCGCCGGCGGGCCGTCGGCCGCGCTCGCCGCCACCCCGGCACGCAGACGCCTCGCCTGCTCCAGCCAGTCCCGGCAGCCCGCGCAGCGGGCGACGTGACCGTCCAGCCGGCTGTCCGGGAGCCCGGCCGCCTCGCCGTCGAGGCGGGCGGACAGGGCGGTGCGGAACTGCGCGCATCTCATATGGTCATCGTCCCTCACGGCTTGGACGGGCGGCGCGGCCGGGCCCGCCGGGCCACCGGGTGGCCCCACGGGCGCCGGGGCGGGGGCCGCCGTGGATGACGACGAGCTCACCGCGCTCGCCCTGACCGCCCGGGCCGGACGGCCACCGGACGTCGAGGCCTTCATCCGCGCGACCCAGCGGGACGTGTGGCGGTTCGTCGCCCACCTCACCGACGTGCAGTCCGCCGACGACCTCGCCCAGGAGACGTTCCTGCGGGCGCTGCGGAGCCTGCCCGGGTTCGCGGGACGCTCCTCGGCCCGAACGTGGCTGCTGTCGATCGCCCGGCGCACCGTGATCGACCGGTACCGGACGGCGGCCGCCCGGCCACGCCTGGCCGCGCTGCCGGACTGGCAGGAGGCGGTGGAACGGCAGGGCTCGGGGCCGGCGGCCGGGTTCGAGGACGGGATCGCGCTCGACGACCTGCTCGACCGGGTGCCCGCGCAGCGGCGGGAGGCGTTCGTGCTGACGCAGGTCGTCGGACTGAGTTACGCCGAGGCCGCCGAGGTGGCGGGCTGTCCGGTCGGCACCGTCCGGTCCCGGGTCGCCCGGGCCCGGGAGGAGCTGATAGCTCGACTCCGGGCGGCCGACGGCGGGGAGCTCGCGGCGGCTTGCTGAGCGGGGCGGTTTGGGCGAGGGCTGACAGCTGACAGATTTCAGCTGACAGATAACAGATTTCGAAATCTGTTATCTGTCAGCTGTCAGTTGTTCGCCGCCCCGCCCCGCTCCGCCGCGACCCGGACCCGCCCCACCCCGCGACCCGCCCCACCCCCTCGTGCCGGTTTCGGAAAAATTCCTCCAAGTGTTCGGGAACCCCGCCCCCGTAACCCCCGACTGCTGTATCGGACTCCGCCGCCCCGGCGGACTCCGGTACGCAGCGGGGAACGGAGGACGCCATGGCCGCGCAACACGGCCTGCCCGAAGTCAAGTTGAGGCACAGCACGGCCAACCAGGACGGTCCGGCGGACCGGTGGAGCCTCGTCGTCGTCGCCGGGCTGCTCTCGTTCGTCGCCATGCTCGACATGAACGTGGTCAACCTCGCGCTCACCGACATATCCGCCGGCCTGCACGTCTCCCCCGGCGTCGCCCAGTGGGCCGCGCTCGGCTACCAACTGCCTCTCGTCGCCCTGCTGCTGCCCGCCGGGCGGTGGCTGGACCAGGTCGGCACGCGCTCGGCGCTCCTGCTCGCGGTCGGTTGCTTCGCCGCGTGCAGCGCGCTCGCCGCCCTGGCCCCGTGGGCGGGTTGGCTCATCGCGGCGCGCTTCGCCCAGGGCGCCTTCGGCGCGGTGCTGTTCGTGCTGATGCCGGTGCTCGCCGCCACCGCCGTCCGGCCCGAACTGCGCGGGCGGGCCATGAGCGTGCCCGCCACGCTCGGTCCGCTCGGGGCCGTCACCGGTCCGGTGATCGGCGGCCTCCTGCTCGACCACGTCGGCTGGCGGGCCGTGTTCCTGGTCAAGCTCCCGGTCTGCCTCGCCGCCGCGCTGATCGTGCTGCGCCGCGCCCCGCGCACCGGCGAACTCTCGCCACCCGACCGCGGTTCGCTCGGCGACGCCGCCCTGATCGGCTCCGCCGTCGCCTCCGTCCTGCTCGCGCTCACCCTCGCGCCGAAGGCCCCGCTGTGGTTGCTGCTCGCGCTGCCCGCCGCCCCGCTCGTCGCCCTCTGGCTGCGCCGCCCCGGCGGCCGGCCGGTGGCCGAGACGCTGCGGGCCGCCGGCACCACCGGCGCCAGCGCCTCCGTGCTCGCGCTCGCCGCCGGCTTCGCCGCCTGCCACTATCTGCTCGCCCAGCACCTGCGCGGCCAAGAGGGCGAGAGCGCCACCCGCACCGCTCTCACGATGCTGGCCTTCCCGCTCGGCATGGTGGTGGCGGGCCGCTTCGGCGGACGGCTCGCGGACCGCTGGGGCACCCGGCCGACCGCGCTGACCGGCGCGGCCGTCACCACCCTCGGCCTGCTTCTGCTGCTTCCCCTGGACGACGGCTGGACCAACGCCGACATCGCGTGGCGCCTCGCCCTCGCCGGAACCGGAATGGGCCTCAACGGCGGCCCCACCCAGGCCCTGGTGATGTCCGCCTCGCCGCCCGGACGGCTGGCCACCGCCGGCTCCGCCGTCCAGCTCGCCCGCAGCCTCGGCTTCGCCCTCGGACCCGCCCTCGCCACCGCCGCCACCCTGACCGGCGACCGCGCGACGACCGGCACCCGCGCCGGGATCGCCCTGGCCGTCCTGGCCGCCGCGAGCGCCGTCGCCCTCCTCGCCCTGCACCATCGCCGCGCGCTCCGCGCGAAAGCGTGACACGGCCACCCAGACCCACCGCCGCCCCCTGGCACACCGTACGACCGGAGGCTCACCGCACATGACCGACACGGACACAGACTTCGACCCCTCTGCCGTCCCCGCGCCGGACCCAGCCGCCCGCTGCCCGTTCGGCCACGGCCTCCCGTCCGACAGTGACGGCAACGTCAGCGGCAGCGGCAGCGGCAGCGATAACGGCAACGGCAACGGCGCCCAACTCGCCTCCCCCGTACCGCTCTACGGGACGGAGTACAAGCGCGACCCGTACCCGCTGTACCGGCGGATGCGCGAGGCGGGGCCCGTCCACCGGGTGGAGTTCCCGAGCGGCATCCACGCCTGGCTGGTCACCGGCTACAAGGCCGCGCACGCGACCCTCAACGACGGCCGGCTGGGCAAGAACCACGCCCTGGGCAACGAGAACTGGCGCCGGCTCGCCTCGATCATGCCCGAGCCTCAGCACTCGCAGCTCCAGGTGCACCTGCTCCACCAGGACCCGCCCAAGCACACCACGATGCGCAGGCTCGTCGTCGACGCCTTCGCGCCCCGCCGGGTCGAGGCCCTGCGGCCGCGGCTCCAGGAGCTCGCCGACGCCCTGGTCGACGAGCTGCCCGCCACCGGCGGAGCCGATCTGGTCGCCGGGTTCGCGGCGCACTTCCCGTTCCGCGCGCTCGCCGAAACCATAGGCCTGCCGAGCGAGTTGGCCGTGCGCTTCGACCGCGACTGGGGCAAGGTCGTGCAACCGGTCGGCCCGCTCGACCCCGGCCGGCCCGCGTACGAGGCGCGGCTGCGCGGCCTGCAGACCTACATCGCGGACGTCGTCGAGCACAAGCGCGCCCGCTACGACCCCGCCCGGGCCGAGGACGACCTTCTCGGCCGACTCGTCGCGGCCCGTGACGCCGGCGAGGTGAGCCGCGAGGAGCTCGACTCGATCGTGTTCCAGCTGCTGGTCGCCGGACAGGAACCGGTCACCAACCAGATCACCACCATGCTGATCACCCTGCTGCGCCACCCCGAGCAGCTCGCCCGGCTCGTCGACGGCATCGCCGTCGACCCCGGGGCACTCGCCCGCGCGGTGGAGGAACTGCTGCGCCACGACGCCGCCTTCGAGCTCACCACCTGGCGCTTCTTCGCCGAGGACAGCGACCTGTTCGGCACCACCGTGCCGGCCGGCGACTCCGTCATCGTCTCGCTCTGCGCCGCCAACCGGGACGGCGAGCAGTTCCCGGACGCCGATCGGCTCGACTTCGACCGCACCCCGAACGCCCATCTCGCCTTCGGGCACGGCATCCACTACTGCCCCGGCGCCGCCCTCGCCCGCGCCGAACTCCAGGTGGCCCTGGGCACGTTGCTCACCCGGCTCCCCGGGCTGCGCCCCTCCGGTCCGGCCGAGGGCGGTAACGGCCTGGACGCCCTGCCCTGGATCCCCGCCGTCCTGGCCCGCGGCGTGAACGAGCTGCCGGTCGCCTACGACAGGCGCGTCTGACCGCCGGCCCGAGCCGCGGCCCGCAACCCGCGGACCGTAGCCCGCGATCCGCAATCCGCAGCCCCACAGCCCCACAGCCCCACACGAAGACGTCCCGTGGAGGACCACCATGCCGCCCGTCGGCACCATCACCGCCACCGCACCCGAAGCCGCATACGAGACCGCCGAGCACCTCGCCGCCCGCATCCTCGGCCTGCTCCTCCCCCACCGCCGCGCCTCCGACCCCGAACTCGCCGCAGCGCCGCACCACTTCCCGCTCCAACTGGCGCAGCTCACCGACTTCATCGCAGCCGGCGAGCCGATCGTGTTCACCCTGCCCGGCTTCCCCTGCAAGTCGCCGAACCCGGCGAAGGTGCTCGGCCACCTGCCCGACGAGGGGGAGCGGCTGTCGCTGACCTTCCTCAACACACTGTGCGAGCGGATCGGCGCGCTCCACGCGCCCGGTGCGCGGATCCTGATCTGCTCGGACGGCCACGTCTTCGGCGACCTCATCCACGTCCCGGACGACCACATCGACGAGTACTCCGACGCGCTGGCCGCGATGATCGAGCGCGAGGGCCTGCGCCACCTGGCCACCTTCGACCTGCGGGCCGTCCTCGGCGACCTCCCGTTCGACGAGAAGCGCGCCCGTGTGCACGCCCGATATGCGCCGAGCCTCGAGGAGTTGCGCGAGCAGGTGCTGACGGACGAGGAGACCCTGCGGCTCTACCGGGGCATCACCCGGTTCCTGACCGAGGACACCGTCGGCTTCGGCGGCACCAAGTCGGCCCTCCAGCGCGAGTGCCGTCGCCGCGCGTACGGGGTGATCCAGCGCAGCCGTGCCTGGGGGGACCTCATCGCCGAGCACCATCCGGACGCGTTCCGGCTGTCCATCCACCCGCAGCGGGCCGGCGCGCCGAAGTTCGGCATCCGCCTGCTGGAGGCGTCGGACGCGTGGACGACGCCGTGGCACTCCTCGGTGCTCCACCGGGCGGACGGTCGCTGGGAGTTGCTGCGCAGCGCGGAGGCCGCGGAGCTCGGGCGGCTTGTCGAGCGGGACAGCCGCCCGAGCCACTACGAGGCCGTCTGAGCCGCCACCGCGCCGTCCTCGGTCGACAGCACCGACGGTGAGGCGGGCGTGCGGTGGTCGAAGGCGATCAGCGGGTCACCCGTGAGCGGGTGTTGGACCACCGCCGCCCGCACGCCGAACACCTCGGCGAGGAGGTCGGCGGTGAGCACGTCACGTGGCGCGCCGGAGGCCACGAGGGCGCCGCGGTGCAGGACGTGCAGGCGGTCGCAGACCGAGGCGGCGGCGTTGAGGTCGTGCAGCGCGACCAGGGTGGTGCGGCGCTGTTCGCGCAGGAGGGCCAGGAGTTCGACCTGGTGGCGGACGTCCAGGTGGTTGGTCGGTTCGTCGAGCACGAGGACGTCAGGCTGCTGGGCGAGCGCCCGGGCGAGCAGGACCCGCTGGCGTTCGCCGCCGGACAGTTGGGCGAACCGGCGGCCGGCGGCCTCCGTCATGCCGACGCGCCCGAGGGCGTCGGCGACGATGCGGTGGTCCTCGGCGTCGTCGGCGGCGAACGGGCGCTTGTAGGGGGTGCGGCCCATGGCGACGACCTCGCGGACGGTCAACTCGAAGTCGCCGCCGCGTTCTTGTGGCAGGGCCGCGACGTGCCGCGCGGATTCCGCCGGGGAGATCGTGTCCAACTCCCGTCCGGCCAGCAGGATCCGCCCCGCGCTCGGCCGCAGGTGCCGGTAGACCGTGCGCAGCAGGCTGGATTTGCCGCTGCCGTTGGGTCCGACCAGTCCGGCGATCTCGCCCTCTTCGGCGACGAGGTGGACGCCGGCCACGACGGTGCGCCCGGCGAGGGCGATGCTCAGGTCTTCGACGGCGATCCTCAATTGCGCTCCAGTCGTCGGTCCAGCAGGTAGAGCAGGGTGGGGGCGCCGAGGACTGCGGTGACGACGCCGATGGGCAGTTCCTGGTTGTCCAGGGCGGTGCGGGCGAGGGTGTCGACGACGACGAGCAGCAGGGCGCCGGTGAGGGCGGACAGCGGCAGCAGGCGCCGGTGGTCGCCGCCGACGAGCAGCCGGCACACGTGCGGGACCATGAGCCCGACGAAGCCGATGGCGCCGGAGACGGCGACCAGCACGCCGGTGAGGACGCTGGTGACGACGAAGACCTCGCGGCGCAGCCGGGTGACGTCGACGCCGAGTCCGGCGGCGGTCTCGTCGCCCATGAGCATGGCGTTGAGTGCGCGGGCGCGGGCCTGGAGGAGGGCGAGGCCGAGGGCGACGGCGGTGGCGGGGAGGGCGAGTTGGGCCCAGACGGCGCCGCCGAGGCTGCCCATGAGCCAGAACAGGACGCCTCTGGTCTGCTGTTCGTCGCTGGTCTGCAGGACGAGGTAGCTGGTGATGCCGCCGAGGAACTGGGCGATGCCGATGCCGGCGAGGACCAGGCGCAGCGGGGAGAAGCCGCCGCCGCGCCGGGCGAGGAGCCAGACGAGGGAGAAGGCGGCCAGGGCGCCGGCGAAGGCGGCGAGGGAGACGGTGAGGCCGAGGGCGCCGGCGAAGGAGAGCCGGAGGCCGAGGGCGGTGCCGAGGACGAGGGTGGCGACGGCGCCGAGGGAGGCGCCGGAGGAGATGCCGAGGAGGTAGGGGTCGGCGAGGGGGTTGCGGACGAGGGCCTGGACGGCGGTGCCGACGAGGCCGAGTCCGGCGCCGACGACGGCGGCGAGCAGGGCGCGGGGGACGCGTAGTTGCCAGACGATGAGGTCGCGGGTGCCGGGTTCGGGGGTGCGTCCGGTGAGCCTTCGGGCGATGACGGACCAGACTTCGCCGGGCGGGACGTCGACGGCGCCGAGGGAGACGGCGGCGGTGAGGGCGAGGACGAGGGCGGCGGTGAGGGCGGCGGCCAGCGGCCCGGCCCGCAGGGTGCGGGCCGGGCGGTCGGTGGCGGTTGCAGCGGCACCGGAGGCAGCAGTGGATGCGGCACCGGTTGCGGCCGCGGTCCTGCCGGGGGCCTCGTCGGTGGCGGACGACGGAGTCACCTTCTACTGACCGTTCTTGACGAGGTCCGGGTGGACGCTGGCGGCGATCTGCCGGACGGCGTCGGCGTTTCGCACGCCCGCGATGGTGGTCACCTCGGAGCCGAGCCGCACGAAGTGTCCTTCCTGGACGGCCTTGAGGCCCTGGGTGGCGGGGAAGCCCTTCAGGAACGCCTCGGCGTCGTCATAGGCCTTTCGGGTGGCTTCCTCGCTGCCGCGGTTGCGGACGGACAGCTGGATCCAGTCCGGGTTCTTGGCGACCACGTCCTCCCAGGAGCCGGGCTTGAAGTCGGCGTCGCAGTCGGCGAAGACGTTGCGGGCGCCCGCCAGGGTGATCACGGCGTTGGCGACCTGGCGGCCGCAGACGGCGACGGGCTGCTTGGTGCCGGCGTCGAAGTCGAAGACGAAGTAGCTCGGGCGCCGCTCCTGCGGGACGCCGGCGAGGGCGGTCCGCACGTCGCCTATCCGCTTCTCCATGCCGGTGACGAGTTCCTCGGCGCGGGCGGCGGTGCCGGTGACGGCACCGAGGCGGCGGATGTCGTCCTCGATCTGGGCGAGGTCGGTGCGGGGTGCCTTGGCGGCCTTCGGAGTGCCGGCGCAGGCGGTGGAGAGGAGGTAGACGTGCTGGATGCCGGCGGCGGTGAACTCCTCGGGGCTCGGCCCGGTGGCGCCGCCGCCCATCATCGGCATGGCGCCGAACGTGTCGACGTAGAGGTCGGCGCCGGAACCGAGGAGCTTCTCCTTGGGGATGGCGCGGTCGCCGAGGACGGGCACCTTGGCGCCCTGCTCGGCGAGGTCGGCCGGGAGGCTGCCCCTGCCGGGCGGGAATCCGGTGCCGATCAGGCGGTCGCCGGCGCCGAGCCGGAGCAGCATCTCCAGGCCGGCGGCGTTGCTGGTGACGATCTTCGACGGGGCCTTGGCGATGGTGGTCTCCTGGCCCGCGCAGTCGGCGACCTTGACCGGGAAGGAGCCGGCGGACGCGGCCTTGACCGTCACCTGCGCGTCCGCTCCTCCGCCCCCTCCCCCGCTGCTTCCGCAGGCCGTGGCCGTGGCCGTGGTGAACAGGGCGACGACGGCCGCGACGGCGCGGGCGGCGGTGCGAGGGCGCATGGGAACTCTCCTGGTGGGTGCTCGTTCTGGGGCCCGTCCTGCGGACCCGGACCAGGTAGTCGGCCGGTTCGCGCGGCGGGTTCCCGCGGATCTCCGCGAGTTCGGCGCCGGGCTGCGTCCGCACGGCGCCGACGTCGGACGGACCGGCGTAGGCTGGCGCGATGGCCGGACCCACCGTCCCGCGGGATGATCTCGACCTGCCCGTCCGGCTCGGCCCGGGCCCGGTGCGGCGGGTCGTCTCGCTGGTGCCGTCGCTGACCGAGTCGCTCGCCGCCACCGATCCCGCGCTGCTGGCCGGAGCCACCGACTGGTGCACCCACCCGGCCGGACTGGACGTGCCGCGGATAGGCGGCACCAAGAACCCGGACGTCCCGCGGATCCTCGCCCTCGCCCCGGACCTCGTCCTCGCCAACGACGAGGAGAACCGGCGCCCGGACCTCGACGCACTGCGGGCCGCCGGCGTGCCGGTGTGGGTGACCGACATCCGCACCGTCGACGACGCGTTCCGCTCCCTGGACCGGCTGCTGACCCTCGCGTGCGGACTGCCGAGGCCGCAGTGGCTGGACGAGGCGCGGGCGGCGTGGCGCGGGGTGGACGGGCGGTGGAACGAGAAGGGGACGGACGGTCCGCGGGCGATCGTGCCGATCTGGCGCCGCCCGTGGATGGTCCTCGGCCGCGACACCTTCGCCGGGGACGTGCTGCGGCGCCTCGGCGTGGGGCTCGTCCACGCCGACCACGCGGAGCGCTACCCGGCCGTCCCCCTGCCCGAACTGCTCGCCGGCGCGCCCGACTTGGTGGTCCTGCCGGACGAGCCGTACCGGTTCACCGCCGAGGACGGCCCGGAGGCGTTCCCGGGTGTCCCGGCGGCGCTGGTCAGCGGACGCCACCTGACCTGGTACGGGCCCTCGCTCGCCGAGGCCCCGGCAGTGCTCGGCGCAGCGCTCGGCACGGCGCTCGGCACGGCGGTTGAGCACCCGTTCGTACGGGGTGGGAACACGCCCCCGTAGGATGACCGCCACTCGCCGGGACCATCGGCGATCAAAGGGGGGAACCACACATGGCAGTGAGCACATCCCGGCGTGCGCTGGTGATGGTCTCGGCCGCGGCCGTCTCGACGGCCGTCCTGGCCGGGTGCGGGAGCAAGTCCGTGACCGCCGACGCCCATGCGGCGCCGAGCACGACGGCGCTGACGGCGAGCGCCTCGCCCAGCGACACGGCCGGCGCGAGCGCGTCCGCGAGCCCGTCCGCGAGTGCGACGCCGTCGCCCGGCGCGAGTGCGGGCGGCAGCCCGAGCGCGAGCGCGTCGGCGGGCAAGTCGACCAAGGCCGGCCCGAGCCCGAGCACGAGCCCGACCGCGAGCGGTGCCAAGCCCGCTGCGGCCAAGCCGTCCACCGGCGGCGGCGCCGAGAAGGCGCCCGCCCCGGCCGCCGCCCCCGTCGCCGCGGCCCCGGCGCCGACCGCCAAGCCCGGCCCCGTCGCTCCCCCGCCGCCGCCCGCGCCCGAAGGCCCGCACGCCCCGCCGCTGCAGAGCGCATGCAAGCCGAGCAAGCCGCAGCCGGACGAGGCCAAGGACGCGGTCGCCGCGGCGCTCACCGCCGCGGCCGGCCAGGCCCGTACGCTCACCCTCAGCAGCGGAGGCACCGACAGGCTCCCTCCGCTGCCCGTCAACCTGGTCAAGGCCATCGCCTGGCAGGAGAGCGGCTGGCAGTCCGGCATCCTCGCCTGCGACGGCGGGATCGGCACCATGCAGGTCATGCCGAACACCGTGAGCTGGATGAACACCAAGTTCGGCACCGCCTCCGACCCCAAGACCCTCGCCGGCAACGTCCAGCTCGGCACCCAGTTGCTCGACTGGCTGGTCGCCTACTTCGGCGACTCCGGTTTCGGCGGCACGTACGACCTCTCCCCTGACCCGGCCACGGGGAAGACCCCGCTACTCGACCTCGTCATCTCCGCCTACAACGCGGGCGCGGGCAACGTCCACTACAACACGGCCACCGACCCGGCCACCGGCGAGACCGTCGGCAGCCTCGTCATCCCGAACCCGGGCTACGTCGCCAACGTCAAGGCGCTCCTGGCGAGTCAGCCCTGGAACAAGGCCGGCTGAGGCCGTCCCGGCAGCAGAACGCCGAGGGGCCCGGAACGCCGATGTGCGTTCCGGGCCCCTCGGGCGTGTCAGTGATTCCGTCAGCCTCGCGCGGCGGTGACGGCGGCGCCCAGCGCCTCCTTGATGCGCGGGCCGAGACGGGCGAAGCCCAGCTCCTTCATCGCCGCGCGCAGCAGTTCATCCTCGCTGCGCTCGACCCCGTCGCCGTCCACCCAGCGGACGACCGCCAGCAGTTCATCCGCCGAGTAGGCGGTCACGGGCCGCCCGGGCGTGACGTCCGGCTTCGCCGGGCGACCGGCGGACTCCTCCTCGACCGGCGCTGCCTCGGCGGCGGGCTCCTCCTCCACCTGGGCCGGAGCCTCGGCGGCCGGCTCGACGGCGGGCTCCGGCTCCTCCGCCACCTCGGCCTCGACTGCCACCAGAGCCTCAACGACCTCGGCGATCTCGGGCGCCTCGGCGACCGGCTCGGGAGTCGACTCGGCGGAAGCCTCGGCAGGGGCCTCGACCGCAGCGATCGGCTCGACCTCGACCTCAACAGCCTCGGGCTCGACGGCTTCGGGCTCAACGGCCTCGGGCTCAAAGGCTTCGGGCTCAACGGCTTCGGGCTCAACGGCCTCGGGCTCGGCGGCGACGGTCGCCTCCGGCTCCACCGCCTCTGCCTCGGTGCCGGACTCCTCCTCCACCACGGCGGGAGCCTCGACGACGGCCTCCGGCTCGTCGGCCATCTCCTCGACAGCCTCCGCCGGCTCGGCGGTCACCTCGGCCTCGACGGCCACCGGCTCCTCGACCTCAACGACCTCAACCTCAACGGCCTCGACCTCGACCTCGACCGCCACCTGGACGGCAGCCTCGGCGATCTCCTCGACCACGGCCTCGGCCTCGACGGCCTCGACCTCAACTGCCTTGTCCTCAACGGCCCCCACCGCCTCGGCAGTCGTCTCCGAGACGACCTCCGCCGGCTCGGCGGTCACCTCGGCCTCGACGGCCACCGGCTCCTCGACCTCAACGACCTCAACCTCAACGGCCTCGACCTCGACCGCCACCTCGACGGCAGCCTCGGCGATCTCCTCGACCACGGCCTCGGGCTCGACGGCCTCGACAGCCTCGACGGCCTCCGGCTCCTCGGCGTCGACCGGCGCGTCCTCCGGCCCGACGAGCGCGGCAGCGGCGGCGGCCACGAGGTCGTCGGCCGCCGGGGACGGCGCCGGGAGGGACACGACGGACGACTCGTCCTCGGTCACCTCCTCGGTCTGCACCTCGGCCACCGGCTCCACCGAAGCCTCGGGCTCGGTCACGGCCCCGGTGACGGCCTCCGGCTGGGGCTCGGTGACGGCCTCGGCCTCCTCCCCGACAGCGACAGCCGCAGCCGCGGGTGCCTCCGCCAGCCCGTCGCGCTGGCCACCCGCCAGGGCCTGGCGGGCCGCGTGGGCGGCGTAAGCGGCCTCGGCGGTGCGGCGGTCCGCCTTGGCGGCGGCGAGTTCGGCGAGCAGGTCGCCGAGCCCGGCCTCCTCCAGGGTGGTGCGCAGGCTGTGGATCGTGGGCAGGCGGTAGAGGGTGCCCTCGTCGGCGGCGAGGCGTTCGACGAGGTCGACGAGCTCGGTGAACGGCAGGCCGTCGAGGTCGTGGTCGGGCAGGACGCGGGCGAGTTCGCGCAGGCCGGCGTTGATGGCGTCGAAGGTCTGGGCGGTGCGCTCGACGAGGCTGCCGTCGCCGGGGGCGGTGGGCAGGGTGCCGGAGGGGGCGAGGGCGGCCCAGGCGCGGCGCTCGATCTCGGCGGAGGCGAGGGCCTCGTGGAGGTCCTCGCGGCGGGTGCGGCGCTCGGTGGCGAGGGCGGCGGCCTGCTTGCGCAGGGCACGGGCGCGCAGCCAGGAGAGCTTGATGCCGCGCTCGCGGCGCCAGGCGCTGTCGGCGGTGGCGGCGGTGAGGGCGTCGAGGTCGGCGTCGTAGGCGGCGGCCGTCAGGGTTGCGGCGGTGCGGTGGACGCGCTGGAGGAGTTCGACGAGGAGCACGGTCTTGGCGACGGTGTCGGGTTCCTCGAGCTTGGCGTCGCCGGCGAGCGCGGTGACGGCCTCCCAGGTGCGGGTGAGGTCGTGGCCGCGCAGTTCGGCGAGGGCGCTGCTGGCGGCGCGGGCGTCCTCGGGCGTGGCGACGGTGTCGAGGGCGGCGTACCAGGCGTGGGTGTCGGCGGTGAGGGTGAAGGCGCCGAGTTCGGCGTAGCGGCCGAGGTCCTCGCGGAGGCCGGGCTCCGCGGCGGCGTCCTGGGGGTCCTTGACGTCTGCGGCGTCGGCGACGTCCGCCGGGTCGGCTGCGTCGGCGTTGCGCGAGTGAAGCACTGTCATGTGAGGTCCGGTTCTGGGCGACGGCGGCGGGGCTGGCGGCGAGGGGGTGACGGACCGATTGCGCGGGGTGCCCCGGGGCCGGGGCGGGGGGCGCGCGGTCGGGCCGCCGGTTATGGACGCCCAGAATACGGGTGCCCGTTCGAGCCTTGCACGCACCCACCGCCCGACGGGCCGGTGTCGCGTGCCATGACGCCCGGCTGGGCGCTACTCGGGAGGGCCGGGCGGGTGGCCGTCGGCGGGGCCGGGCGGGTGGTGGTGTCGGCCGTCCGGGCGACGGAGGCGGTCGAGGGGGACGGTGCGGGTGTGCCGGGCGGGCGGTGGTCGGCGGCCGGGGGGCGGGCGGTGGCCGGCGCGGGCGAGGGCGGCGAGGTCGACGGGGGCGAGGTACTCGGAGAGGGGGGTGCGGTGCCACCAGGCGCCGGTCCGCCGTAGTTCGCGCCATCCGGTGAACCGGTAGAGGTGGAGGGTCGCCCGGACGTGGGTCGGCGGGGCGTCGGGGAAGGGGTTGTGGCGCAGCAGGCGCAGGGTGGCGGGGTCGCCGGTGAGGAGGCGGGCGGCGAAGGGCAGGAACCAGGGCCGGGCGTAGCCGGGCGAGATGCCGGCGAACCACATGAGCCAGTCGAGGCGCAGGTGGTAGGGGGCGTACTGGCGGGGCAGTCGGTGGACGTCACCGGGTTTGCCCTTGAAGCCGTACTCGTGCCAGACCGTGTCGGGGGTGAGGACGGGTTCGTCGGTGCCTTCGACGACGACTTCCTGGCGGACGCGGTTGATGCTGCCGAAGGCGCCGTAGGTGTTGACGAGGTGGAGCCGGTTGAAGGAGCGGTTCATGACCTGGCCGCGGGAGAGGAGGTTGCGCACGGGCCAGTAGCTGAGGACGGCGACGGCCGCGGTGAGGGCGAGGACGAGGGCCTCGTACCAGGCGGGGGTGGCGGGGTAGGTGCGGGTGTGGAACGGCAGGCCGAGGCGGGTGGGGTCGACGGCGGCGATGGCGAGGGCGATGGTGAGCCAGTTGAGCCAGGCGAAGTTGCCGGAGGCGATCAGCCACAGCTGGGTGGCGGTGATCAGGCAGGCGGCGTAGGTGGCGACCGGCTGTGGGAAGAAGAGGCCGAGCGGGACGACGAGTTGGACGGCGTGGTTGGCGGCGGTCTCGACGCGGTGGAGGGGGTCGGGCAGGTGGTGGAAGAACCAGCTGAGCGGTCCGGGCATGGGCTGGGTCTCGTGGTGGTAGCGCAGGCAGGTGAGGTCGCGCCAGCAGCTGTCGCCGCGGATCTTGATCAGTCCGGCGCCGAACTCGACGCGGAAGACCAGCCAGCGCATCAGCCACAGGACGGGGGCGGGCGGGGCGGTGTCGGCGGTGCCGAGGAAGGCGGCGAGGAAGCCGGCTTCGAGGAGGAGGGACTCCCAGCCGAAGGAGTACCAGGTCTGGCCGACGTTGACGATGGAGAGGTAGAGGACCCAGAGCAGGGCCCACGGCAGGGGGGAGGCCCAGAGGGGGAGGGTGTCGCCGAGTCCGGCGGCGAGGGCGGCGGCCGCGGCGGCTCCGGTCCAGGCGACGGCGGCGAAGTAGCGGTCGCTGTAGTGGAAGTGGAACAGGCTGGGTGAGCGGCGGAAGGGGACGCGGGCGGTGAAGCGCGGCACGGGGAGCATGCCGTCGCTGCCGATGAGGGCGCGGAACTGGGCCGCGGCGTCGAGGAAGCCGATCAGGTAGAGCCCGGCGAGCATCCGCTGGACGAGCAGCCGGCTCGGCCAGTAGTCGGGGGCGGCGAACCAGTCCATGCGGCCCATGCCTACCACCGCGGGCGGCCGGTCGGGCCCGAACGGGCGGGCGGGGGCGGGCGGTTCACCCACTCGGTGGCAGGGGCGGCGGCGTACGAACGGCAGTGGGGCGGGGAGCCTCTCCTCGGGGGTGAGAGGCGCCCCGCCCCACTGGACGGTCCCGGCTGTTCTCGGCGGTGCCGGTCTTCTCGGCGGTGCCGGTGGTGTCAGTGCTGCCGGTCTGCTGCCGGTCTTCACGGTACTGCCGGTCTTCTCGGCGGTGGGGCGGACGGCCGTTCGGGCGCTCAGCCCGGCAGGACCATTCCGCTCTCCCCGACGATGCCCGGGCGGCCGGCGGATCCGTTCTGCTGGAGCCGGTCGACCAGGAGGGCGGCCAGCGTGCCGAGTTCCTCCTCGGTGCGGGACTGCGCGGTGACGTCCATGCCGACGGTGAGGACGCCGTTGACCTGGCCGGTGCGGGCGGTGCGCATCGGGGTGCAGGTGAAGCTGAAGATCTGCTGCCCGCGCTGGTCGGGACGCCCTGACTGGATCCGGACGTCGCCGAGGACGGTGGTCCGTCCGGTGTGGTAAGCCTCGGCTACGGCCTGCTGGAGGCCGGCCGCGCCGAGCTGCGGGTACGCGGCACCGATCGTGCCGTACGCCACCGGGGCTCCGAAGGTCTCGGCGTGCTGGGCGTTGGCGTAGCGGATCTCCTGGCCGGGGCCGTCGGTCAGCATGATCGGGAAGGGCGAGCCGTCGAAGGCGGCGAACATCTCCTGCTGCTGGGCGAGCAGGGTGTCGCGCAGCCGGATCTCGGAGAGGAGGGCTTCGGCGAGGTGCTGGATGTCGCGCAGGCGCTCACGGCCCCACTGGCGGGGTTCGCGGTCGAGGACGCAGACGGTGCCGATGACGGTGTTGGTGTCGTCGACGAGCGGGGCGCCCAGGTAGGCCCGCACGCCGAGTTCGTCGACGACCGGGTTCCCGGCGAACCGGGGGTAGGCGAGGATGTCGTCGAGGGCGAGCGGGGAGCGCTGGGCGACGACGTGGGGGCAGAAGCCGTGACTCAGCGGCATCTCGCGCGTGGGGAGGTCGAAGGCGATGCCCCGGTCGGCCCAGGAGGCGCCGTCGTCGGAGGCCGTGTCGGAGGAGTTTGGCGGGATGTAGAGCCCCCGGAACATCTGGCGCTCGTCGTTGATGAAGTTGACCATCGCGATGGGGGCCCGGGTGATACTGGCCGCGAGGTGGGCGAAGCGGTCGAAGGCTTCATCCGCGGAGGGTTCGTTGAGACCGAGGGTGCGCAGTCTGCGGGTGCGCTCGGACTCGCCGGCGGCACCCGGGAACTGGCCTTGAGTGCTCATCACATCAGTCATGGCGCACATGTAATCAGACATCCGGGGGGTTCGGCGCCCCCGGGCGGGGTCGTTCTGCTTGCTGATGGACAGTCAAAGCTGCATGTGAGCGGCCGCTCAGCAGGTTGCCGCATGGGCGAAGATCACTTCCCATCCGGCCACAGGGTGAAACCAAGCGAAATTCGGACGATCTTTTTCGCGCCAATCCAAGATCGGCTCTGGGTGACTTCCTTATGCCCATATGACAATGAGCCCTGCCGAAGACACGGACGGTAGCCCCAACCCTCGGGGAAACCGGCCGGAGTTCCGCACGCACCGGTTGCGAACGGGCGAACGAGGGGCAACCGGCCGCCACCCACGACCCCACGACCCCACACAGCGGCGGCCGGCGCGGGATCGACGGCACGGACGGAGGCACGACACCCCGGAACGAGAGGACCCCGGCATGACCATGGACTACTTCACCGACGAGCGCCACGAGAGCCTGCGGGCGGAGGTGCGCGAGTTCGCGGAGAAGGAGATACGTCCGCACGTGGCCAGAATGGAGGCCGACCGGCAGGTGGAGTTCGAGCTGTCGCGCGAGATCGCCCGCCGGGGCTGGATCGGTGTGACCATCCCGCAGGTCTTCGGCGGGCTGGGGCTCGGGCACCTCGCCAAGACCGTCATCGTCGAGGAACTGGCCCGGGTCAGCGGTGCGATGGGCGCCGTCGCCCAGGCATCGCAGCTCGGCGTGGCCAAGGTCCTCCACTACGGCTCGGACGCCCAGCGGCGCAAGTGGCTCCCGAAGTTCGCCACCGGGGAGGCCCTGCCCACCATCGCCGTCACCGAGCCGGAGTCCGGCGGCCACGTGCTCGGCATGACCGGCACCGCGCGGCGCGAGGGGGACGAGTACGTCCTCAACGGGCGCAAGTGGTTCGTGGGCAATTCCCACATCGGCGACGTCCACGGCGTCGTCCTGCGCACCGGGAAGGGCAGCCGGGGACTGTCCGCGTTCCTCGTCGAGAGCGACCGCCCGGGCTTTCGCACCGGCGCCCTCGGCTCCCAGAGCGGGCTGCACGGCTTCAGCTTCGGCGAGATCGTCTTCGAGGACTGCCGCATCCCCGTGGGCAACCGGCTCGGCCGCGAGGGCCAGGGGCTGGACGTCGCCTACTCCTCCTCCACCCTCTACGGTCGCCTCAACCTGGCCGCCGTCGCCCTCGGCATCCACGTGGCGATCGTCGAGGACACCGTGCGCTTCGCCGAGGAGCGGGTGCTGTACGGCAAGCCGCTCAACCAGCTGCCCAACATCGCGCTGAAGCTCGGCGAGATGCAGTCCCGGCTGATGACCGCCAAGCTCGCCGCCTACCACGCCTCGCACCTGCTCGACCACGGCAAGGCCTGCGACGCCGAGCTGATGAACGCCAAGCTCATCAACACCGAGTACGCGCTCGACTCGGCGCGCAACGCCATGGAGATCCACGCCGCCCGCGGCCTGCACGCCGACTTCAACATCGAGCGCTACCAGCGCGACGCCACCCACGTCTACCCCCCGGCCGGCACCTCGGACATCCAGCGGCTGCGGCTCGGGCAGATCGCCTCGGGCACGTACGGCAAGCAGTGGTCGGCGGAGCTGTCCGGGCCGGCCAGCTGGGCGTGGACCGAACTGGCGCAGCGGGAGGCACAGCTGGAGGAGGAGGCCGAGCGCCGTGGTGGAGAGGTGATCACGATGCCGCTGGCGGGATAGCGGCCGGGACCGGCACCGCCGTCGACCCCGATCGGACCGACCACCCCTGTTCGCCGGTCCGCCCACTCGTCGACCGTCCGCCGACGCACCCCCCGCCGTTCCCGCCATGACTTCCGACGCCGGAGGCGGCGATGTCTCCGTCGCCGACCCTTCAGCATACCGACGTTTGACCTGTTCCTGACGGCTCCGCGAGAGGATCCCCCGACCTCCCGCGGAGCCGTCCCGCTCGCCGGGAAAGCCGTTCGACCTGCGACGATCCGTCACCAGACGATCTTGCGCGAGGTGTTCACTTCTGCCATCAGCCGGTCACATATCGTCAGTTGATGTTGCAATGAGGGCACCTGGGGCTGGTAGCGTTCCTGCCGTCGGCGGCCGTGCTGCACCCCGCCCGGACACTGACACCGCGTCACCCTCGTGACACCGCGCCATGATCGTGACACTGCGTCACCCCCGTTCGGCAATCCCGGCCGTGGCGCCCCGAAGCCCCGGCCGGACCGCGCGCGGGCCACGACCGCCTGTTCGGCCCAGCAACAAGGAATCAGATGCCAGGCATATCGGCCCCCCGCACGGGCCACCGCGCCGGCCGGTCCGGCTCCCTCCGCAGCTCGCTCCTCGCCCTCGTGCTGGTCCCCAGCGTGGGCCTCGCCGCCGCCTGGGGCTACGCCGCCTACCTGCTGCGCGACGCCGGGCAGAACACCGCGCTCGCCGCCGGCAGCGCCGTCGTCGCCCTGGTCCTGCTGGTCAGCCTGGTCCGCGGCGTCCGCGCCGCCCGCTCACTGTCGGCCCGCCTCGCCGGACTGCGCGCCGACACCCTCGCCCTCGCCCAGCAGGAACTGCCCGCCGTCGTCGGACGGCTGCGCTCCGGCGAGCCCGTGCCCGTACCGCCCACCTGGTCCCCGTCCCGGCGCGCCGGCGACGAGGCGCAGCAGATCGCCGACGGCCTCGCCGCCGTCCGCCAGGCCGCCGTCGCCGCCATCGTCCACCAGGCGCAGGGCCGCGAGGGCACGAAGAAGGTCTTCCTCAACATCGCCCGGCGCACCCAGATCCTGATCCACCGGCAGATCAGCATGCTGGACGCCCTGGAGCGCGAGCACGAGGAACCCGAGCTGCTGCGCGAGCTGTTCGCCGTCGACCACCTCGCCACCCGCATGCGGCGCAACGCCGAGAACCTGGTGATCCTCGGCGGTGCGCTGCCCGCCCGCCGCTGGCGCAACGCCGTGCCGGTCGTCAACGTGCTGCGCAGCGCCGTGTCGGAGACCGAGAACTACTCGCGCGTCGTGGTCCAGGGCGTGCCGCGCGCCTCCCTCAGCGGGCAGGCCGTCGCCGACGTCATCCACCTCGTCGCCGAACTGATCGAGAACGGCACCACCTTCTCGCCGCCGTACACCCAGGTGCAGGTCTCCGCGCAGGAGGTCCCGAAGGGGCTCGCGGTCGAGGTCGAGGACCGCGGCCTCGGCATGGGCGAGGAGGAGTACGAGCGGCTCAACGACTACCTCGCCAACCCGCCCGAGCTGGACGTCTCCGCGCTCGGCGACGACCTGCGGCTCGGCCTGTTCGTCGTCGCGCGCCTGGCCGCCCGGCACGAGATCCAGGTGACCCTGCGGCCCTCGCCGTACGGCGGCACCCGGGCCGTGGTGCTGGTGCCGGCGGTGCTGCTGGAGAAGGCCGAGCAGCCGGCCGCGGTGCCCGGACTGCCCTCCGGCGCGCGCGTCACCCGCACGCCCGCGCCCGGGCCGCGTCCGGCGGCGGAGGACGATCTCGGCGTGCTGGAGGCGGAGTTGGTGGACGACCTCGGCGTGCTGGAGGACGTGACTCCGGGCGGGGGCGAGAGCGGGGGGCACTCGGGGGGTCAGGGGGCTCCGGTGTCGTCCATGCCGCCGGTTCCGGCGGTGCCTCCCGTGCCTTCGATACCCCCGGGCGCCTCGGCACCGCCGGTCGACTCCGCGCCGTCGGCAGTTCCGGTGCCTCCCGTGCCGCCCACGCTTCCGGTGCGTCCGGTCGGCGGTGACTCCAAGTCCGCCATCAGCGAGCTCCTCGCCCAGTACCCGGTGGACGACGACCGGGACGACGCGCAGGCCGTTCCGCCCGCCAACGGCGGCCTGACCGTGGGCGCTTCGATACCCGGCCTGCCCGGCGCCGTCGTCGTCCCGCGGCCCGTGTACCCGCGCCCGTACGACGACATGGGCGAGAACCTCGCCGACGGCGCTGGTGGCGCGGGTGGCGCGGGTGGCGCGGGTGGCGCGGGTGGCACTGGTGGCGCCGGTGACGCGGCCGACGGCGACCTCGGCACCGTGTCCGCCGACCGGATCGCGCCCACCCACGAGCGCGCGGCCGACGCCCCGTTCACCCACGGCCCGGACGGCGAGCTGCGCACCCCGCGCGTCCTGCCGCAGCGCGTCCGCAACGCCAGCCTCGCCGAGCAGTTGCGGGAGGCCAACGCCCCCACCGGCACGGCGGGCCTGACCGGCCCCGTCGCCCCCGCGCCGGCCCCTCGGTACGGCGGGAACGACGGCGGGAACGACGGCGGCAGCGTCTACAGCGACTTCGACTTCAGGAACGCCGGCGCCCCCACCGGGGCCGACGAGCCGTCCCCCCAGCGCTCCCGCGCCACCATGGCCGCCATCCAGCGCGGCACCCGGACCGCCCGCGCGTCCGTGCCCGTAGCGGGCCCGACGGCCGCTCCGGGCACGCCCGCCACGCCCGCCGCACCCGCTACGCCCATCGCGCCGACCGCACCCACCACACACCCCGCACCGGCCGCGCCTCCCGTCGCCAAGGAAGCCAAGGAACAGCAGTGATGACGCAGCACACCGACACCCAGCGCGACCTCAACTGGCTGCTGGACCAGCTGGTGGCGCGGGTACCCGAGACCCGGCACGCCATCGTCCTCTCCGAGGACGGCCTGCTGGTCGGCATGTCCCAGGGCCTGGACCGGGCCGACGCCGAGCACCTGTCCGCCGTCGCCTCCGGCCTGCAGAGCCTCGCCCGCGGCGCCGGCCACCGGTTCAACGGCGGACGCGTCCGGCAGACCGTGATCGAGATGGACCAGCTGTTCCTGTTCGTCACCACCGCCGGGCAGGGCGCCCGTCTGGCCGTGCTCACCAGCGAGCAGGTCGACGCCGGGCTGATGGCCTACGAGATCAACATGCTGGTCAAGCAGGTCGGCCAGTACCTCACCGCCGCGCCGCGCAGCGACGCCGGCCAGGTCGGCGTGGGCGGCGGTGCGTGACCGCCGACGCCGACGAGGCCTGGTTCTTCGACAAGGACGCAGGCCACCTGGTCCGTCCTTACGCGATCACCAACGGGCGCACCGGCCCGGTCCGGGACGGCTTCGCGCTGATCACGCTCGTGGTCACCGCCGACCCCCGCACCGACACCACCCGGCTGACCCCCGAACCGGCCGCGATCATCGACCTGTGCCGCGAACGGCCGCTGGCGGTGGCCGAGATCGCGGCCACGCTCGACCTCCCGGTGAGCGTGGTCAAGGTGCTCCTCGACGACCTGGCCGAGGCCCGGCTGATCCTCACCCGCGCCCCGGTCCAGCTCGCCGAGGCGCCGGACATCTCCCTGATCCAGGCCGTGATCGAAGGGGTCCGCCGGCTCTGACCCGGCGGCGACGGCCCCCTCGCCCAGCAACTCCCACTCCCCTACCAGGAGACCGAATTGACGACCCAGAGCCTCGTGCCGGGCGCGGTCAAGATCCTCGTCGCCGGTGGCTTCGGCGTCGGCAAGACCACCATGGTCGGCTCGGTCAGCGAGATCGAACCCCTGCAGACCGAGGAGCGGATGACCCGCGCCAGCATCGGGGTCGACAGCCTCGAAGGCGTCCAGGACAAGTCCACCACCACGGTGGCCATGGACTTCGGCCGCATCACCGTCCGCGACGACCTGGTGCTCTACCTCTTCGGCACACCCGGGCAGTTCCGCTTCTGGTTCATGTGGGACGACCTCGCCCTCGGAGCCCTCGGCGCGATCGTCCTCGCCGACACCCGGCGGCTCGAAACCAGCTTCGCCGCCGTCGACTTCTTCGAGCAGCGCGGCATCCCCTTCGCGATCGGCGTGAACTGCTTCCACGGCCGCCGCGACGCCACGCCGGAGGACGTCCGCCGCGCCCTCGACCTCGGGCCCGAGGTGCCGGTCGTCCTCTGCGACGTGCGGGAACGGGCCTCCAGCAAGGAACTCCTGCTCGCCCTGCTCGACCGCGTCCACCGTGACGCCCTCGCCGGGCTGCGCTGACGCCGCCTCACCTGGTGGCCGGCGCCTCCAGGTTCGCGAGCGCACGGACCAGCGGAGCCAGCTCCGGGACCTCCACCGCCCGGGCCAGCGTCGCCTCGAGGGTCGCGTCGTGCACCGGGCGGGCGGCGGTGAGCAACTCCCGACCTTCCGGTGTCAGTTCGGTGTAGATCCCGCGGCGGTCGTCCGGACAGAGGTAGCGGCCGAGCAGGCCGCGGCCCTCCAGCCGCGCCACCAGGCGGGTGGTCGCGCTGCTGCTCAGCGCCGCCGCCCGGGCCAGCTGCTGCATCCGCATGTGCCAGCCGTCCTGGCGCGACAGCGCGTCCAGCACCGTGTACTCGACCACCGAGAGCCGGTGCTCCGCCTGGAGCGCCTTCTCCAGCGCCGCGTCGATCAGGCCGTGCAACGCGGCGAGCGTGCGCCAGCCGCCGGCCCGGATCTCGGCGGCGTCGTCGCGGATCCCCATGGCTCGACTCCCTCTCACGCGGTGCGCTCGCTCGTTCGTTCGCTCAGTATGACAGCCGGCGCTGGTTACCCGTCCGTGCAAATAGCCGGCGTCAGGCGTCGGGGTGGGGGTGGGTCCCGACGGCGCGGGCGCGCGGGGAGCGGGACGGGGAGCCGCAGGGCGCGGGGCCCGGGTGAAGAGGGTGGCGTGGGCGAGGGGTTCGGTCATGCGCGGGCCCCGGGTGGGGTCCAGGCCGCCTGGCAGAGGGCCGTCGCCAGGGCCTCGGTGTAGTGGGCGGCGGCCAGCCAGGCGGTGGTGAACGTGCTGTGGTCGTCCGGGATCACGCGGCCGAACACGTCCCGGCGGTGGTCGGTCGCGGCGGTGCGCAGTGCGTCGAGGAGGTCGGCGGCGGTGGGCAGGCCCGCCTCGCGCAGTCGGGCGCCGTCGGTGGCGGTCGTGCTCGTGCCCGGGGTCAGGGCGCTCCGGCCGGAGGTGACGGCCTGCTCGATCCGGCGGCCGAGCAGGTGCACGGGCGGGTCCAGGGGGTGGGCGGGTACGTCCAGGGGCGTGGGGGCGACTGCGGTCGCGGGAACGTCGGCGGCTTGGAGGCGTTCCAGGCCGAGGTGGACGCGGCCGGCCCGGTCGGCGGGGAGGGCGAGCGTCGGGCTGTCGGCGGGCGCCCCGGCCTCGGCGGCCGCCGTGCCGATGGCGAGCAGCCGCAGTGCGGGACGGGCCGCGCGCTCCAGTCGGCCGATCACCCGCAGCCGCAGGCCGGGGGCGGCGGCGAGCAGGGCCAGGTTCGCGCGGTGGGCGAGTCCCGGGTGGTCGTGGGCGGCGCGCAGCGCGACCACCGGGCCGTCCTCGCCGCAGCGTGCCAGGAGGCACTGTGCTCCCCCGGGCGTCGCAGCCGCAGCCGCCGAGGTGCGGCCGTCGGGCCTCTGGCCGTCGGTCGTCTGGCCGCCGTTCGCCGGGTCACCGTTCGCCGGGCCCAACAGGGTGACGTCCAGGAACAGGAGGTCGCTCCCGGCCGGGCGCGCCTCGTACGGGACGGCCTGCGCCGCGAGCGCGCGCTCCACCTGGACGGAGACCGGTTCGGCCCAGAGGCGGGCGACCGGCTCCGCCGTCCACGCCGCGCCCGTGGCCCGGACCGCGCGCACGGCGGCGCCGGCCCCGAGCCGTCCGCTCGCCGATCTGGTGGCGCCCTGGACGGCCAGCCCGGCTCGCGTGAACTCGCGGTGGCTCAGCGAGGTGTCGCCCAGCCGGACCGCCCGGTCGCCCGCCCCGACGGCCTGCGCGGCCGCCGCGTCGGCGTCGGCGTACGGCAGCACCTCGGCGACGGTGCTGAGCCGGCCGGCCGCGTCCACCGCCCAGCTGAGCACGCCCGCGTGCGTGGCCGTCAGCACCGGCTCGGCGAACAGGCCGTACAGGCGCAGCCCGCCCGCGTCGCCGTACGCCTGGCGGGCGGTGCCGCGCAGTTCCGCGACCGGGACGCGGGCGGTGGCGCTGGCGGGGCCGGTGGCGGGGTCCGCGGTGAGGCGGCGGGTGAGGGTGAGGAGCTCCCGCAGGTCGGCCATGAGCTCCGCGAGCCGGTGGTCCGGCGCGCCGGAGCGGGCCGAGCGGATCCGCGTCACCACGGCGACCGCCACCGCGGCCGGGCGGTACAGCCCTGCCGCGCGGGCGACGTGGGCCGCCCGCAGCAGCTCCGCCTGCGCGACGGCCCCCGCCCCGCTCGTGCCCGCCGCCAGGGCGGCGGACGCGGCGTGGTGGAGGTGGCGGGCGGCGGCCTGCTCGGCGGGGGTGAGGGCGTCGTCGTCCGCCGTCCGTTCCGTGGGGGCGACGGATGCGGCGGGTGCGACCACGGGTTCGTCCGCCTCGGCCTGCTCGGGGTCGTCCTCGGCGCCGGCCAGCGGGCACAGGGTGACCGCCGCCGCCCGGTGCACGCACGCCGGGGCGAGCAGGCAGCCGCACTGGACGTCGGACGGGTCGGTGAGGACCCCGCCCGGGGCGCGGAGGACGAGCACCGTCTCCTCGTCCACCTCCACCCGCCACTCGTCGCCCGAGCCCGTCACCGGACGCTCCGCCAGTTTCGCCGCCGCGCCGTCCAGCCGCTTCTGCAGCCGGGCGCTCAACCCCGCGACCACCTCGGCGACCACCACGGGGCGCACCCGCGGCCACCCGATCGACCCTGTCGTCATCGCACCTTCTCCCCCACCCAGCGGGCCAGTTCCAGCGGACTCAGCGCCGCCACCGGCATGCCGGCCGCGACCAGTTGACCCGCGACCGCCGTCGAATACCGGGCCGCGCCCGTGTCGTCCAGCGCCGCGCACCCGAGCACGTGCACGCCCGAGTCGACCAGTGCCCGGGTCTGCGCGAGCAGCGCGCCGACCGGGCCGCCCTCCTCGAAGTCGCTGATCACGGCGACCAGCGTGCGCGACGGCACCGTCACCAGCTCCCGTGCGTAGCGCAGGCCGGAGGCGATGTCCGTACCGCCGCCGATCTTCACCTCCAGCAGCAGGCTCAGTGGATCCGCCACCCGCTCGGTGAGGTCGACGACCTCGGTGGAGAAGGCGACGAAGTGCGTGCTCAGCGACGGCACGCCGGCCAGGATCGAGGCGGTGAGCGCGGCCCAGACCGTGGACGCCTCCATCGAGCCGGAGACGTCCACGACGAGGATCAGCCGCCAGTGCGCCGCCTTCCGCGCCCGCGTCCGGAACACCGGCCGGTCCGGCACGATCATGGTGCCGCCGTCCGGGGCGGGGCGGGCGGTGGCGAGGTTCGCACGGATGGTGCGATCGAGGTCCAGCCCGCCGCCCGGGCGGCGGCTCGGACGCGGCAGGCGGATGCCGGTCAGCGCGGGGCGCAGCCGGGTCGCCAGTTCGCGGGTGAGCTCCTCCACCAGGCGCCGCACCAGCGGGCGCAGCCCGGCCACCCGTGCCTCCGGTAGGCCGCCGGCGTGCTCCAGGACGGTGCGCAGCAGTTCGACGGACGGGTGGGCGGCCGCCGGGTCGATCGCCTCCAGGACGTCCGTGCGGCCCTGGGCGACGGCCGCCGCCAGGACCTCCTCGCGGATCCCGGGCCCGAACAGCGCCGACAGTTCCTCGGCCCACTCGCGGACTCCCGGGTACGGGGCCTCGCGTCCGCCCCGGCGGCCGCGGCCGTCCAGGCCGGGGCCGGAGCCCTCGCCCCGGCCGGTGCCGTACAACTCGTCGAGGGCGGTGGCGAGACGGGCGGCGCGGGCGCTGCGGCCGGAGTCGCCGGGGCGGCCGAGGAGCAGGCGCCAGCGTTCGGCGGGGGCGAGGGCGTGGCGGGTTTCGGGGAGCCGGGGCGGGGGTGGGGACTGCGGGGTGGCAGCGGGGAGGGCGGACGGGGCCGGGAGCAGGCCGAGTTCGCCGAGCACGGTGCGGGCGGCGAGGTCGGCCCGGGCCCATGTCGCCAGGACGGCGGGCGGCACGGCCTCGGGCAGGTCGACGAGCCGCGTGCCGAGACGCTCCTCGACCAGCGCCAGCAGCCGGTCGCGGGCGGCCGGGCTGAGCGTGTCGAAGCCGCCGCGCAGGGCGGGCAGGCGGTCGAGGAAGGCCTCGTCGGGCAGGGAGATGACCCGCTCCAGGACGGGTTCGAGCGCCTCGGGCGCGGTGGCGAACAGCCCCTCGGCGGCCGTCAACAGCCCGACCAGCGACCGCGCGAGGGCGTGGCGCGCCTCCGGAACGGTCGCGCCGTCGACCCACGACGCGGCCCGGCCGCCGAGCTCGTCGGCCGGCTCCTGCCCGAGCAGGACACGAACCGCCCCGGCGGCACCCCGCACCAACGGGCTCCCACCGGCGGCGAGTTCACGCAGCACGTACCCGAGCCGGATCCCGCCGTCGAGGTCCGCCCGCCGCGCCAGCTCCACCAGGGCCCGCGCGTCCGCCGGATCGTCGGACCCGCTCAGCCCCTCCAACTGCCGTACGGCAGCGGCGATCAGGAGGTCGCTGACGGCGGCCGGCGAGGCATGGAGGTGGGAGGAAGCGTCTTCGGGGGACGGCATGGAGGGGTGGTGCTCCGGCAGCGCAGGGCCGCTGTGCGGGATGAGCCCGCCGGGAGGCGCCACGCGGGGGTGGGCCGGGGAGGGGGCGGCCGGAGACGAGGCGGCTGGTGCGGGCCCGGCGCCGAGGTCGGCGTCACCGGGCGCCGGCACGCCGGGCGCGGCGCCCGGAGCGGCCTCGGGCTGCGTGCCCGGCGCCGTGACGGCGGCCGGGGGTGCGGCTTCCGGGGCAGTGTCTCCTGTCCGTCCCCGGTCGGCGTCCGGTGGGGTCAGGCTCACCGGGAAGTGGCCGGCGGACAGGCGGTCCAGGGTGGTGAGGGCATCGAGGAGGTCGGGGAGGGTGCCGGTGGTGGGGAGGGTGGTGGCGAGTTGGGTGAGGCGGGTGCGGGTGAGGGCGGGGAGGTCGCAGGCCGCGGCGTCGGAGAGGCCCTGGATGACCTCGCGCGGGGTGGGGCCGTCGGCCTCCTGCTCGCGGCGGAGGCGGTCGCGCAGGATGCCTTCGGCGGCCTGGGCGGGGGTGACGCCGCGGGTGCCGGCGACGGTGAGCATCGCGGCGGTGGCCGGGGTCCAGTGCAGGCGCCGGCGGCTGCCGAGGGTTTCGGTGCCGCCGGGGCCCGTCGAGTCGACCCGGTCGGCGTAGGGGACGCCGCAGGCCGCGAGGCGGTTCAGCAGGGTCTCGCGGCGGCGGTCGAGGGGGCTGCGCAGCGGGTCGAGGCGCAGTTCGCGCGGGCCCGGGTCGGCGGGGCCGGGCAGGCCGAGGGTGCCGGTGAGGGTTTCGACGGCGGGGCCGAGGCCGCTGCGGGGTGCGGCGGGGGTGGCGCGGCCGGTGCGGGTACCGACGAGGACGCGTTCGAGGGCGCGGGCGACGGCCCGGCCGCGGCCGAGGGGTTCGCCCTGGGCGAGGACGGTCTGGACGGCTTCGACGAGTTCGCCGCGGCCGGGGGCGGCGAGGCCGCGCAGGCGGGCGAGGTCGCCGGCGAGGCGGACGATCTCGCGGGCGTCGGCGGGGCCGGAGGGGTGGTCCTGGGTGCGCAGGGCCTCGGTGATGCGGACGGCGGTGGTGGTGAGGGCGGCGGCGAGGCGCTCCGGGTCGCCGGCGGCGTCGAGGACGGTGTGCTGCCACTCCGGGTCGCGGATGCCGGCCGGGTAGCCGGAGCGGGCGTCGAGGAGCGGGTACGTGTAGGGGATGAGGGAGACGACGTGGGCAGGCACCTCCGCGCCCGGCAGTTCGTCATCGGCGTGCGGCCCGTCAGCATGCGGCCCGTCCGCGTGCGGCCCGTCAGCACGCAGCCCGTCGGCGTACGGCCCCTCGAGCAGCGCCGGTGCGTGGAAGGCGCCGATCACGGCGGCGACGCGGCGCCCGCCGGCCGAGGCGGCCGCGATCCGGGCCCGCATCCAGGCCTCGCGCCGCAGGTCGTACGGGTCGACGCCGGGGCCGGTCTCGGCGTCGCGGCGCATGGCCCAGCCGACCATCAGCGCCGCCCGGCGGACGGCCTCCGGGGCGGAGCCGGGGGCGGCGGTCTCGACGAGGCGGTCCCAGAGGTCCTCGTCGCTCTCGCGGCCGGTGAGCCGTCGGCGCAGGGCCTCGGTGACGGACGGGACGACGGCCGGGCCGCCCGCGGAGCGCTGCCCGTCCCCCCGGTGGGCGAGCGGCAGGTCGCAGGCGACGGCCTCGACGCCGTTGCGCCGGGCCCAGCGCAGGGCGGCGAGCTCCGGGGAGAAGTCGGCGAACGGGTAGAAGGCGGGCCCGTCCCCCGGCTCGGCGGACGGGTCGGCGGGGGCCGCCGCGAGGGCGACCGGGGCCTCGGTGGCCTCGTCCGCCAGGTGACCGAGCCAGGGCTGGAACTCGGCGGGGAGTTCGACCAGCACCGCCTCGGGCCGGGCGGCGTCGAGCAGCGCGGGGACGACCGCGCTGAGGGACGGCGCGTGGTGGCGCACGCCGATCAGGTAGGGCCCGGGCCGTTCGGTGCCGGCGGCGGCCAGGCGGGCCGCCGCCTCCTCGACGACGTGCCGGTGGCCGTCGAACTCGCCGGCACCCGTGGGGGTTTCGGGCATCACCGCGCTGCTCATCGGCTCACGCCTCCAGGGCCGGGCGCAGGTCCCACAGGGTGCGCCAGGTGGCGGCGCCCTGTTCGGCGCGGCGCCGCACCGGCCCGTCCCAGTAGCCGAGCAGCCGGGCGGCGTCGGCCGGGTCGTCCTTGCGCACGACGCCGATCAGCTGGCCGGGCAGGCGGCCGAGTAGGTCGCCGCCGTCGGGCAGGTAGGCGGCGGTGACACCGAGGGCGGTGGCGACCGAGACGGCCTCGGCGGTGCTCATCACCGTGGACGGCCGCTCGACGTCCCAGCCCTCGGTGGAGCGGCCGGTGCGCAGGTCGCGGAAGGCGGTGACGAGCGCCTCGAGGACGGCGTCGTCCACCGTGAACGGCGCGCCCGCGCGGACGACGGCGGCGGTGGACTGGCGGCGGACCAGGTCGACCTCGGCGGCGAGGCTCGCGATCGGGCCCACGGTCTCGAAGTTGAACCGCCGTTTGAGGGCGGCGGACATCTCGCTGACGCCCTTGTCCCGCAGGTTGGCGGTGGCGATCAGGGTGAAGCCGGGGGCCGCGTGCAGTTGGGCGTCCGGGGTGCCCGCGAGCTCCGGGACGGCGATCCGCCGTTCGGAGAGCAAGGAGACCAGGGCGTCCTGCACCTCGGGCAGACAGCGGGTGACCTCCTCGACCCGGGCGACGGCGCCGGCGGTCATCGCGGTGAGCACCGGGGACGGCACGAGGGCCTCCCGGCTGGGGCCCTTGGCGAGCAGGAGGGCGTAGTTCCAGCCGTACTTGAGCTGGTCCTCGGTGGTGCCGGCGGTGCCCTGGACGGTGAGCGCGCTGGTGCCGCACACGGCGGCGGCGAGCAGTTCGGAGAGCATCGACTTGGCGGTGCCGGGCTCGCCGACGAGCAGCAGGCCGCGCTCGCCGGCGAGGGTGACGACGCAGCGCTCGACCAGTGCCCGCTCGCCGACGAACTTCCGCTCGATGACGAGGCCCTTGCGGCCCGCCTTGAGCTTCTCGCCGTCGCTGCCGAGGACGAAGGTGACGACGGCGCGCGGGGTCAGCCGCCAGCCGGGCGGGCGCGGGCCGGAGTCGTGCGCGGCGAGGAACTCCAGTTCGGCGGCGTACTTCTCCTCGGGCGGCGTGATCTGACGGGCGGGCGCGTCGGCAGGAGGCGGGGTGGGCGTCGTGGCGGGGGCGGTCATCGGCGGGCCTTCCTGCGGTTCGCGGTCTGGAGCTGTTCGTATCCGGGGGCGTCGCCGTCGACGGTCCGCTGCCAGGCGCGGACGAACAGGTCCGGGACGGGCTGGTGCGGCAGCGCGGGGCGGTAGGTGCCCAGTTCGTAGAAGCCGGCCTTCCAGGTCTCGGCGGGCAGGGCGGGCGCCTTGGCCTCCTGCCAGCCGCAGGGCAGGAAGAGCGTGCGGCCGGCGCGGGCCCGCCTGGCCTCCATGACGAGGTCGGTGGCGGCGAGTTCGGCGCGGGCGCGCTTGAGCCGGGCGGGCTTCCAGCCCGTCCAGCGGGCGGCGTTGCGGTCGGTCGGGTCGGGCAGGGCCAGGAGCTGGAGGTAGAGCGTGGCGGCGTCCTCGCCGAGGCCGTGGGTGCGGGCCGCCTCGGTGACGAGGGCGGGCACGGAGAACTGCGGGTTCTGCAGCCACCGGGCGTCGCCCTCGGCGGAGCCGGTCGGCTCCGCGGGGGCGGCCAGCGCCTCCGGTTCGCCGCCGAGGACGGCCGCGATGGCGCGGAGCTCGCTCGCGAGCCCGTAGCCGGCGCCCAGCCCCTCCAGCAGTTCGAGCACCTGGTCGTCCGCGCCGGTGAGCCCGGCGGGGCGCAGCAGGACCCGCTCCATGGTGCCGCCGCCGGGGGCGAGGACGAGGGCCGGGCCGCAGCGGACCAGCCCGTCGGGGTCGGCGCCGCCCTCGGCGGGCAGGCCGAAGTGGGAGCGGAGGATGACGGCCAGCGACTGGCCCTTGGCGGTCTGGAAGAGGTTGAAGTCGAACAGGAGTTCCGGGTCCGCGAGGCGTTCGCGCAGGACGGTGGCGGTGCGCGGCAGCAGCGGGCGCAGCGGGCTGTCGGCGGGCAGGTGGTAGACGAGCCAGCGGAGGGCGTCGATGGCGCCGCGCAGCACGCCGAAGCCGGGGACGGCGGCGGGGTCGGCCGCGACCATCTGCTTCATCGAGCCGTCGGGGGTGGTGGTGAGGCGGAAGGTGGTGGTGCGGCTCAGCCAGGGCGTCCGGTCGGGGTTGAGGACGGCCTCGACGTGTTCGACGTCGACGCCGGTGACGGTGGCCTGGGCGTCGTCGGGGAGGGTGACGAGCCGTCCGAAGTGCCGGATCCAGGCCTCGGCTCCGGCGGTGAGGTCGGGGCCGTCGGTCCAGAGGGTCTTGGGGTCGGTGGGCAGCAGCGCCGTCCAGACCTCGTCGAGTCCGGCGCGCTCGCGCCGGCGCAGCCAGTCGCGGGCGGCGGTGGCCTCGGCGGCCTTGAGGCCGAACTCCGGGAGCCGGTCGGCGGGCAGCACCGGGCCGTACCACTGGAAGATGCCGGGCGCCGCGGCGAGGACCAGGCAGGCCCGGGCCGTGCCGGTGCCGGTGAGCTCGCCGAAGGCCCTGGCCCTGGCCGGGTCGACGGGGACGGGTCCGTGCAGGGCGAGGACCCGCCGGAACTCGGCGATCCAGGCGGCGTCGAGCCGCTCCTCGGTGGTGCGCTCCGCGATGGTGGTGAAGTGGTCGACCGGGCCGAACCGGCCGCTCGGGTCGTGGTCGACGGCCAGCCAGTGCGCGTGGTCGCCGCGGTTGTCGCGGTGGCCGAGGATGACGACGGTGCGGTCGCCGTGGCGCAGCACCTGGCCCTGGCGGTGGGCGGTGGGCCGGCCGGTGGTGGTGCGCTCGGTGGGCTCGCTGAGGACGATCTGGCGCAGGGTGGCGCCCCGGTCGGCGAGCGGGCCCCTGGCGAGCTCGCCGAGCAGGAGCACGAGGGTGGAGCGGTGGGCGGGTTCGGTGAGGGGGGAGGCCGCGGCCTGGACGAGGAGGTGGAGCCGGCCGAGCAGGAGCAGCCACGCGTGGTGGATGTCGCCGCCCTTGAGGTCGACGGAGGCCGGGCTGCTCCAGCCCTCGGCGGTGGCCGGGGGCGGGTCGGCGAGGACCGCGGTGACGGTGCGCAGGTTGTTCAGCACCTTCCAGGTGCTGGGGGCGCCCCACGAGGAGCCGTAGCGGTCGACGTCGGGCACCCAGCCGCTGACGGCGGCCTGGAGTTCGGCGTCGCGGCCGTGGTCGGGCCGGTGCTCCGGGGGTGCGGCGGCGGTGGCGGGGCGGGCCTCGGCCTCGGGCTGTTCGACGAACCGGGCGACGCGCTCGAGGAGTTCGGCGGCGATCCGGGCGATTCCGGCGACGCCGGCGAGCAGTCGCGCGTCGGTGATGCCGGGCAGGGCGGCGCCGACGGCGTGGACGGGCAGCCGGCGGCGGGCCCCGCTGCGGTGGGCGAGCTTGCGGCGCACGCCCTGGACGGTGATCCAGCGCTGCTCGGCCTCGGGCACCGGCTCGACGTCGGTGGGCCAGGTGATGTCGATCAGGGCGGCGGCCTGCTCGGGGGTGACGGCGCGCAGCACGTGCGAGCCGGCCTCGTCGCGGGGGCGCAGCGCGTGCCAGTGGTCGAGCGGCGGGACGAGTCCGGTGCCGGCGGCCTGGAGGTCGCCGGGGCGGCAGGGGCTGAGGTCGACGGTGCGGGCGTGCTCGGCGGTGGCGACGTCGGGGCCGAGGTCGGGCAGGGCGAGGGCGAGGTGGTCGCGGATCGACCTGGTGACGACCGGGCCCGTCGGGGTGGCCGGGGCGTTCTGCCCCGGCGTCGCGCCCGTGCCCGGCAGGGTGAGCCGGCCGACGGGGACGACGTTCGGGTGGGCGCCGTTCAGGGGCATGACGATCGTGCGACCGTCGGCGGTGACGGTGGTGACGGTGCGCCCGGTGGCGACGCGGACCCAGCTGCCCAGCACGGTGCCGTCGGTGCCGAAGGGCGTGTGCTCCAAGCCGGGCTGGAGCGGCAGCAGCCGCGTGCGGTCGAGGTCGAGCGTGCCCGCGGCTGCCGAGGCGGCGATCACGGGCGGTTCGGCGGCGCGGCCGAGGGTGCCGGTCGCCGGGTCGAACTCGTGCAGCGCACGGCCCGTCGGGCCGTGCCGCAGCGTCCAGTGGCCGGTGCCGTCGCCGAGGACGGGGTGTTCGGCGGGCATCCGGGTGTCGCCGGTGTGCAGCGGGCGCTCGCCGGTGGTCCGTCCGCCGCCGGGCAGCGGGAGGGAGGGGGCCTCGGGGTGCCGGTCGCCGTAGAAGTACCGGGCGATGGTCTCGCCGCCGAGGTCGAAGGTCTCGGCCGGGCGGCCGGACCAGTAGGCCCGCTGCTTGCCCTTCTCGTGCCAGACGACGAGGAGTTCGCCGTCGACGAAGCGCAGCCGGGGGCGGTTCCAGTGTTCGAGCTTGGGCAGGCGCAGGGTGTGCTCCAGCACGATGCCCTGCGGGCCGACGACGACGGCGCGGTCCAGGCGGGCGAGGATCAGGTGCGGCCAGGCGTCCTCGACGATCAGGCCCTGCAGGGTGCGGGCGCCGGGGGTCTTCTCCGGGCCGTCGTCCTGGCCGGTGGCGGTTCCGGGGTTAGCGGCGGTTCCTGGGCCGGTGGCGGCTGAGGTGCCGGTGGCCGGCGGGTCGGCGAGCTTGTCGAGCGCCTCCTCCAGGGCGGGCCAGCCGAGTTCGTCCAGGATGCCGGCGCCGAGCGCGCGGGCGAGCAGTCCGGCGACGTCGAGGGCCGCGATCCGCTCGGCGGCGGCGGGGGAGATCGACCGCAGCACCGAGCGGTACGGGGAGAGCGAGCGCACGAGGTCGGCGGCGCCGGCCAGGCCGCGGGCGGCCGCCACCTCGTCGGCGCGTTCGTCGGCCCACTCGGCGAACAGCTCGCGCAGCAGCGGCAGAGCGGGCAGCTGCTGCTGCACGGCCGTCTCCCACGCCGAGGGCGTCGCGGCGCGCAGCACGCCCCGGAAGCGGGGGTCGGCGGCGACGGCGGCCAGGTCGGGGCCGGTGGCGCCGCTGTGGCGGGCCCAGCCGGTGAGGTCGAGGCCGAGCCCGGCCGGCGGGTCGGCGACGGGCACGCCGTCGGCCAGCAGCCGCTCCAGGAGGTCGAGTTGGGTGGTGCTGCGGCGGATCCCGGTGAAGAGGTCGACCGGGGTGCCGTCGGCGCGCAGCCGCTCGGCCATCCGGCCCGCGAGCGCCACCGTGGCGGCGCAGGTGGGCCGGGAGCCCCAGCCGCGGCCGAGGTGGTCGGTCCAACGGCGCAGCCAGGCGGCGGGCGCGGTGTCCTCGGCGCCCTGCGCGGCCCGGATGCCCTGGGTGTCCTCCGGGGGCGGGCCGGTGAGCAGGCTCTCGGCGCCCGTCTCGGCGAGCACGGCCAGCCAGGCGGCGTCGTGCTCGGAGGCGCCCGAGTTGCTGCCCGCCGTGGGCATCAGCTCCAGCAGGCGGACCCGCACCGCCTCGTCACGCTTGCCGAGGGCGACGAGGGTGGCGTGCCAGGACTTCCAGAACGCGGCGGGCGCCCGGTTGGCCGCCGGTGCCGCCAAGAGCTCGGCGAGCAGGGACTGTTCGTGCTCCTCCCGGTCCAGCCCGGCGGCCTTCACCAGGGCGCGGGCGTCCTCGGCGACCCCCGCGTAGGGGGCCATGCCGGCGGCGGCGCGCTCGGTGCACAGCTGGCGGAAGCGCTGCCAGGCCGTCGCCGCGTCGAGCCGGGTGGCGAGCGACTTCACGTACTGCCGCAGGGACTTGACGGTGAGCGCGCCGGCCAGGGCGAACTCCAGGAAGACGGCGCGCAGCCGCTCCTCGTCCACTTCCAGGCCGTGCGTGCGCTCGGCCTCGCGGGCCTTGCCGAACCAGCTCGCGGCGTAGGTCTGGTTGCCGACCCCGAGGAAGATCCGGCCGACCTCCTCGCAGAAGGTGGGCAGGAAGTGCGGCACGGCGCGGCCCAGGCGTGCGGCGAGCGCGTCGAAGCCGTCCTTGGCGGCGCCGGGCTTGGACTTGGCCTGGCGGGCCAGCCGCTCCAGTTCCTTGACCAGGGCGAACGCGTGGTGCCCGTTGGCCGGGTCGTGGACCAGCGCCCACGCCGGGAAGCCGAGCGCCTCCTGGCGCACCTGGCCGACCTCCGCGGGCTCGGCCCGCGGCGTGAGTCCGAGGAAGTCGACCGCGAGGTCCTCGGCGGGGCCGAGCGCGCCGGGCACCAGCCGGACGATCCGGCGGCCGTCGAGCGCGGGGTGGGCGTAGGTGCGGGCGGTCAGCACGTCCGCAACGCTGTCGGCGCGGCCCGCGCCTGGCACGGTGCCGGCCGGGAGGACGGCGCCGGCGTCGAGCAGCCGCTCGTAGGGGGCGGCGCCGTTCGCGTGGGCGCCGTTCGAGCCGCGGCCGTGCGAACCGGGGCCGTTGGATCCGGGGCTGGCGGACCCGAGGCTGTTGGACCCGGTGATGGAGCCGTTCACGCTGGTGGCGGTCATGCCGCGACCTCCCCTTCGATCGTGCGGCCGGCGTACAGCGCCGCGGCCATCCGCATGCCCTCGGACCACGCCACCGGGCCGACCTCGGCCAGTGGCAGCGCCCGGCCGTCGGACCACGCCCAGCTGAGCGGGCCCGTCTCGCACTCGTCGTACTCGTAGTAGTCGCCGACCCACAGCCGGGCCTCGACCGTGCGGCCGCCCTCGACCACGGGCACGACGGCGCTGCCGCCGCGCACGCGGTAGCCGAGCCGGGCGCACCGGCCGACGAGCTCGCGCAGCTCCTTGTAGCGCCCGCCCGCGTAGGCGGTGACCTCGGTGCCGGCCGGCACCTCCTCCGGCCGGTGCCAGACCTCGCGGTAGAGCTGCTGGACCCGCTGCGAGACGCCGAGTTCGACCGCGAACTCGCGCAGGTCGTCGAGGTCGGCGAGCAGGACGGGGTGGGGTATCCGGATCTCGCCGTCGGCGAGGCGCACGGTGTCGCCGTCGAGGTCGACCAGTCCGAGCCCGCGCTCGGTGTCGGCGTCGCGCAGGAACCCGGCGACCTCTCCGTCGGCCCCGGTGACGACCAGGTCCCGCAGGACGGCGCGCCAGGACTCGTCCGCCCACACCGCGGTGACCACGGCCGCGGGCACGGGCAGCGAGCGCACCATCCACCGCTCGACGTCCTCCAGGCAGCGCCGCTCGTGCGCCCCCAGCCACTCGGCGAGCTGCCTCAGCTGGGTGACCACCGGATCGTCGCCGAGCTTCGGCGGCACGGCCTTCAACTGCCGCCCCGCCGCGTTCCGGCACAGCACCGTGCCGTCCCCGTCGAGCGCGACGCGGTACCCGCCCGCACTCGTCTCCACCCATGCCACGGCCGTTCTCCTCCCACCTGTCGGTCAGCGATGGGAGGAACGTAGCGAGGCCTACTGACAACGCGACGTCCAGGGGCCCCAGCTCCCCGACCTGCGGAAACCAAACCCCTCGAACGAGTGAACGATCCCGGGAGGTGGCGGGGAGATCCGGCGGGGAGATCCAGCAGGGAGATCGGCGGGGACAGCGCGCCCAGGACGGCGGCCCGTCAGCGGGGGCGCGGGCGGGGGACGGTGACGGGGGCTCCGTAGGTCGGGGCGGGGAGGACGTCCACGTCGACGTCGGGCAGGGCGCGCACGAGGCCCGGCTCGACCACCTCCCTGGCGGGGCTCAGGCGACGACGGCACCGTCGCGCAGGGCGACGAGCAGGTCGGCGTAGCGGGCCCGCGCCGCGAGGTCGCGCAGGACCATGACGACGGTGCGCTCGCCCGCGGCGGCCTCGCGGACGGGTTCCGGCACCCCGGGCCGGTCAGCCCTCCGGGGAGGAGCCCTCCGCGGGCCCCAGCCCTGTGCGGGCCAGCCAGCGGGCGGGGGCGGAGAGCTCGCGGCGCGTCGGCACCAGGGAGCGGTCCGTCCAGATCCGGTTCACCGTCTCCGTCCCGCCCGCCTCGACCAGCGTGCGCACGAACCGCACCGCCTGGTCGTGGGTGTCCGGCTCGGCGCGCACGCCCGGCAGGCGCGACAGCAGCCGGGCGGCCCGGGCCGTCTTGCGCTCCCCCACCTGGTCGCGGTCCATCAGACGGCGCGTCGCCCAGCGCGCGTGCCCCTCCCACAACGCGCCGAGGACCGGGTCGTCCTCCCGCGTGCCGCCGGACGTCCGGTGCAGCAGCAGCGCCTCGACCGCGTCCGCGCCCGGCCGGGGGCCGCCCGCGCGGATCTGGGCCTGGTGGGTCAGCAGGTGCGCCAACACGGCCCGCAGCGGGGCCCGCTGCGGCGCCCCGGCCAGCAGCGCCGGGGCCAGCAGGAGCACCCACCGGCCCTCCTCGTCCTGCACCACCCGGCCGGAGGGCACGCAGGTGATCCTGCGATCGGAGTCCGCCGACGCCGGCCCCTTGCGCAGCGCCGCCTCGGCCTTCTCCCGCTGCACCGGGTCCGCGACGGCCGCCAGCGCCTCGCCCGCGAGGACGGTCTCGCAGACCCTGCGCACGTACGCCTCGCGGCGCCGCGCGAACGCGTCCGGGTCCACCAGCGCGAGGCGCACCCCGGGGCCGAGGTCGAGGCCCGTGGTCTCCTCGACGGGGCCGGCCAGTTCCCCGGTCAGGGCGCGGGCCGCCTCCGCCAGGGCGTCCCACGCACCGCCCGCCTGCTGTTCGACGACGATCTCGATCTCGATCACGAAGCGGAACTGTACGTCGCCCGGAAAACTCTTCCCACTCGGTCCGCCGGAGCGGCCGGAAACCGGCGCCCGGGAAGCGGTCCCCGGGCCCTCACGAGGGCGCTGCGCCGCCGTGCTAGCGTCCCGGTGGCGGCGCACCGGCGCGACCGCCCCGGACGAGACGTGCGCCGTACCCGGCCCGACAGGACGACGCACCGGAGGAGGCGTCATGCCCGAGACCGAGCGGACCGTCCCGGTGCCGCGACCGCTGGACGTGCGGTGGATCCACGGCTCGCCGTCGGCCAAGCACGACACCGGGCCGGAGATCCAGGTCCACGCGTACGACGAGCACACCGTCGTGCTGCGGCAGAACAAGGCCGTGCACTACGAGGCGCCGTTCCTGTACCTCCTGTTCGGCGCCGAGCGGGCGGTGCTCCTCGACACCGGGGCGACGGCCGAGGCCGCGCACTTCCCGCTGCGGGCGGTCGTCGACGAACTGATCGGCGCCTGGCTCGCCCGCCACCCGCGGGAGGGGTACGAACTGCTCGTCCTGCACACCCACCCGCACGGCGACCACGTCGCCGGCGACGCCCAGTTCGCCGACCGCCCCCGCACGACGGTGATCGCCGCCGACCCGGCCGCCGCCTGGCCCTACTTCGGCTTCGACGCCGACCCGGACGCCGTGGCCCTCGTCGACCTCGGCGGCGGCCGCGTGCTGGAGTGCCTCGCCACCCCGGGCCACCACCCGGCGGCCGTCACGTACTACGACCCCTGGACGGGCCTCCTCCTCACCGGCGACACCGTCTACCCCGGGCGGCTCTACATCGACGACTGGCCCGCGTTCACGCGCAGCATCGACCGCCTGGTCGCCCTCGCCGACCGCCGCCCGGTCACCCACGTGCTCGGCTGCCACATCGAGATGACCACCACCCCGGGCGTCGACTACCCGATCCGCACCACCTACCAGCCCGACGAACTCCCGCTCCAGCTCACGGTCGCAGACCTCCACGACATCCGCACGGCCCTGACGGCCCTGGCCGGCACCCCGACCCGCCACGCGCTCCCCAACCTGATCCTCTGGCCGAGCGAGTAGTCGGTCCTCGTAAGGGATCAGCCCCGACAGGCCGAGTCCGAAACCGAACGGGTCGAGGACGCGGTTCGATTCACGGCTCCTCCCGGCCCGGCGCGCACGTGCACGCGATCGCAGACCTCCCGGCGCCACCGCGTGTGCCTGTCCTGCCGGGTGTCGACGAAGCGCCACGGCGCGGCCGGGCGGGACGGGTGTCCGCGCTGCGGCGGGCAGTTGACGGACGCCGGGCACGACCTGGAGGTGCGGGGAAGCGCGACGACGCCGGCCGGCGGACGCTCACGGCGCTGCTGCGCGCGGGCGTGACGTTCCACTCCTCGTGCTGCGAGGGGCGCGGCCCGCGCCCGTGCACGCCGCGCGAGGTCCGCGAGGCGGCCGGCCGCCTCGCGCGGCACCGGCCCGGCAGCGGTGCGGAGTTGACCGTCCGGGATGTCGGCGGGCTCAGTGCGCGGCGGCGGGAGCGGGCGCGAGTCCCGCGCAGCCGCGCAGGCCGTCGCGCCGCTTGAGCGCGGCGTCGGCGGCGGCGCCGGTGACGGGCACCGGGACGCCCCGGTCGTCGACGGTCGCCGGGGTGAACGCCTCCCCGGTCACCCGTCCGTCGCCGGTGACGGTCAGCGTGGTGACGCCGGTCTCGTCGGAGAACGGGTAGTTGGAGGTGCCGTACCAGAGGAAGTTGCCGAAGCCGTACCCGATGTATGTGGTCCCGAGCATGCCGGAGCCGACCATCGTGTGGGCGTGGGTGCCGACCACGGCGGTGGCGCCGGCGGCGGCGAGCTTCTTCGCGATGGAGGTCTGGGCGGCGGTCGGGCAGGCCTTGCCCTCCTCGCCCCAGTGCAGGTAGACGAGGACGACGGAGGCCTGGCGCTTCGCGTCCTCCACCGCCTTGACGACGGCGGGGACGTCGAGGGCGGAGGCGATGCCCGGCTTGGCGGCGCCGGCCCGCCACTTCTGGTTGGTGAGGTCCTCGATCTGGCTGGCCGCGACCACGGCGACCTTCACGCCGCGCACCGTCGAGACGTACGGCGCGTACGCCTCCTTGGCGGTGCGGCCGACGCCGATGACCGGGACCGGCGCGGAGTCCTTGGCCGCGAGGGTGTCGGCGAGGCCGTCGGCGCCGAAGTCGACGGCGTGGTTGTTCGCCATGGAGACGACGTCGACGCCGGAGGCCTTGAGGGCGTCGAGCGCCTTGGGCGTGGTGCGGAAGGTGTAGAGCTTGGGCTCGGGGGCGCCGCGACCGGTGATCGCGGTCTCCAGGTTGAGCACCGACAGGTCGGCGTCCGCGAGGGTCGCGGAGATCGGGCCGAGCGGCGGCTCGGGCGGCTGCACGGCGAGCCGGGCCTCCGTGCGGCCCTCGAAGTGGACGTCCCCGGCGAAGGCCACCCGGATGGTGCCGTCGAGCCGGGGCGCCGTCGGCTTGGCCGTCCCGGGTGCGGGGGCGGCCGCGGAGGAGGAAGCGGTCGGCTTGCCGGAGGCCGCGGCGGACGGGGCGGCGGCGGACGGGGCGGACGCGGCTGCGGGCGCCGGATCGTCGGGCCCGCACGCGGCGACTCCCGTCAGCCCGAGCAGCAGCGCGGCGCAGGCGGCGGCGGACGAGACGGCACGGCGCATGAGTGGTTCCCCCCGAGATCAACACCAGCGGCAATACGACGCAGTAAGACAGCACAGCGACACAAGAGCGGTCAGCCTACGTCACGGACCCGTGCGGTTTCGGCACCGTTCGGACACAGTGCGGACAAGACCGAAGCCGGAACCCACGCGCCCCGCCTGGGTCGGCCGGGCGCTCGTCGACCTCGGCCACCATCTGCTGCGCGCGGGTGTCCGCGGCGCGACCGGACCGGCGGGAGGGTGACGCGGGAAGAAGCGCGCGCCGGCGAAGGACGAACCCGTCCGAGGAGGGGCCGCGCCCGGCCCGGTGCGCCATGCTGAACCCCGACACCCGCCATCCAGGACCCCGGAGCCGCACCCCTCCCATGGACACCACCACCACGGACGACTTCACCCCCGCCGAACGCGCCCGCGGCCGGTCCCTGCGCCGCGCCCAGCTCCCCTGGGCCCTGGGCGGACGGCTGGCCGGCCTCGCGCTCACCCTCGTCCTCGGCCTCACCCCCGCCGGGGCGGGCCTGGTGAGCACGGTCGGCGGCTGGTTCGGCGGCTCCCGCACGGCGCAGGTCCTGGCGGGCGCGGCGGCGCTCGTCGTGCTCGGCCAGGTGGCGCAGCTGCCGTTCGGCGCCGGCGCGCGGACCGTCCGGGCCCGCTACGGGCTGGTGACGCAGGGCTGGGCGGGCTGGGCGCTGGACGCGGTGCGCGGTCTGGCGCTCGGGCTGGTGCTGGTCCTGCCGCTCGCGCTCGGGCTGTTCGCGCTGACGGCGTGGTCGCCGGAGCACTGGTGGGTGCCGGGGGCGGGCGCGGCGGCGCTGCTCGTCGGGGCGCTGTCGTTCCTGCACCCGCTCGTGGTCGAGCCGGTGTTCAACCGGTTCACCCCGATGCAGGAGGGGCCGCTGCGGACGGCGCTGCTCGCGCTGGCGCAGCGGGACGGCGTCGGCATCCGCGACGTCCTGGTGGCGGACGCCTCCCGGCGGACGACCGCGTTGAACGCGTACGTGTCGGGGCTGGGCGCCACCCGCCGGATCGTCGCGTACGACACGCTGCTGTCGACGGCCGAGCCGCGCGAGGTGGAGCTCGTGGTCGCGCACGAGCTCGGGCACGTGAAGCACCGGGACGTCCTGACGGGCACCGTGCTGGGCGCGGCGGGCGCGGCCGCGGCGGTGGTGGTGCTGGGCCTGCTGAGCACGTGGGGGGCGCTCCTGACGGCGGCCGGGGTGGTGGACGCGGCGGATCCGCGGGCGCTGCCGCTGCTGGCGGCCATCGGGGCGCTGCTGGGTGCGCTGTCGGGGCCGGTCCAGTGCGCGGCGAGCCGCCGGATCGAGGCCAGGGCGGACCGGCACGCCCTCGAACTGACGTCGGACGCCGAGCAGTTCATCGCGATGCAGCGCAGACTGGCACTGGCCAACGTCTCCGATGTCGACCCGCCCCGGGTGCTTGAGCTACTGTTCGCCACTCACCCCAGCGCGACCCGCCGGATCGCCGCCGCCCGCGCGTGGCGGGCCGGGGGCGCGAGGGCCGGCGGGGCGGCGGGTGGACCGACGGGCGGACCGGCGGGCACTCCGCCCGAACCCGTTGTATAGTGCAACAAATCTCGAGGAGGTAGGACGCCGTGCCCGGCCGCCAGACGTCGATCGACACCATCCAGCGCGAGCTGACCGCCTTCGCCCGCCGCGCCCGCCACAAGGCCTCGCAGCTGCACCCGGACCTCTCCCTGGTCACCTACAGCATCCTCGACCTGATCACCGAGCGCGGCGGCTGCCGGGCGGCCGACGTCGCGGCGTACTTCATGCTCGACAAGTCCACCGTCAGCCGGCAGGTCACCGCCCTGGAGCGGCTCGGCCTGCTGCGCCGCGAGACCGACCCGGACGACCAGCGCGGCCAGATCCTGCGCGCCACCGAGGCCGGGCTCACCCTCCTGCGGGACGCCAACGAGCAGCGCCGGCTGGCCTTCACCGAGCGCTTCACCGACTGGTCCGACGCCGACGTCGCCCGCTTCGCCGACTACCTCGCCCGCTACGGCGCCGAGGGCTGACCCTCCCCAGCCCCGGGCCCATCCCCGCCCCCCGGGACACCCCCGGATCCCTCGTGCCCTCCCCTCCCGCCGCCCGGGGTGCGCCGCACCGCCCCCACGGTGTACAGAGGAGAGGTGCCACTACGGCAGCGAGACCGTGACCCGCGCCCCCGCGACCGCCGCCGACCGTGGCGGCCCGACCGCCGCGCGCTGACGGCGCTGCCGCTCGCGCTGATCGTCCTCATCACGGTCGTCGACATCCTCTCCCCGCCGGACATCCACCTCGGCCCGCTGCTGATCGTCACCCCGGCGCTCACCGCCTCCCTGGCCGGCGCCCGTGCCACCGCCGGCGTCGCCGTGCTGGCGCTCGCCGCGCTCACCATCGTCGGCACCGTCCGGGAGGGCGGCATCACCAGCGCGAACATCGAGACCCAGCTCGGCGCCCAACTCGCCGTCTCGGTGCTGATCGTCGCGCTGCGGGTGCTGCGCGACCGCCACGAGCGCGAGCTGGCCCGGGTCCGCTCGGTGTCCGAGGCCGCCCAGCGGGTGCTGCTGCGCCCCCTGCCGGACCGGATCGGGCCGCTGCACCTCGCCTCCGTCTACCTCGCCGCCGAGGCCGAGGCGCAGGTCGGCGGGGACCTGTACGCGGCGGCCCGCACGCCGACCGGCACCCGGCTCCTGGTGGGAGACGTGCGCGGCAAGGGCCTGTCCTCGCTCGGCGACGCGGCCCTCCTGCTCGGCGCCTTCCGCGCCGCCGCCCACCTGCACGCCGAGCTGCCCGGACTCGCCGCCTACCTGGACGGCAGCGTCTGCTGGGACCTCGCCCAGCTCAGCGCCCAGGCGAACCGCCTGCGGCTCGTCGGCGGGTCCGGTGACGGGCCGCCGGAGGAAGCCGGGGCGGACGACAGCGGCGAGGCCTTCATCACCGCCGTCCTGCTCGACATCCCCGACGACGGCACCGAGGTCCGCCTGATCGACTGCGGCCACCCGCCGCCGCTGCTGCTGCGCGCCGACGGCATCACCCCGCTGGCCGCCGACCACCCTGCGCCACCGCTCGGCCTCGGCGAGCTGGCCCCGGGCGAGTACCGGGTGGAGGTGTTCCCGTTCCGGCCCGGCGACCGGCTGCTGATCTACACGGACGGCGTGATCGAGGCCCGGGACGCCCGCAAGCGCTTCTACCCGCTCACCGAGCGCGTCACGGCCTGGCAGTCCGACCGCCCGTCCGTCCTCCTCCACCGCCTGCGCCGCGACCTGCTGGCCCACGTCGGCGGCCACCTCGACGACGACGCGGCGATGGTCGTGGTGGAGCGCCTCCCGGACGAGTAGCGATCAGGGCTTTTGATCAGGCCTTGATCAGGACTTGATCAGGGCTTGATCAGGGCTTGTAGGGCAGCTGGGGCACGTCGTAGCAGGTCGTCGTCATCGACGGCACCTGGGTGACCCAGCCGCCCGCACCGCCCCCGGCCGAGTCCTGCCAGCGGGCGGCGTTCAGGCAGGCGCGCACCGGGCCCGCGGGCGGCGGCTGGGGCACGAAGGAGGCGGGCAGGATCAGGCCGTGCGCGTCGTACGGCTCGGCACGGTTCATGAACGCCTCCACGCACGCCCGGGTGAGCGCCGCGCCGCAGGAGTCCATGGCGTCGGTGAGCCACTGGGCGCCCGCCCAGCCCTCCAGCTCCCAGGCGGACAGCTGCGCCGCCCGGTCGGGGTAGTAGCGGGCCATCGCCGTCCGGAAGTCGCGCACCGCCGGGTACTGCAGGTCCTCGTAGTTGAGGCTGGACGAGGTCGCCCAGAGCGCGTTGCGGCAACCGGGTGAGGACCGGTAGTCGGTGCGCACCGACTCGGACCAGTTCTGCACGTTGGTCACCTTCGCCGTCACCCGCACCCCGGCCTCGTCCAGGGCGCGGCACAGCGCCGCGTTGCCGCGGGTGTCCATGGCGTCGAAGAGGAGCTGCGAGCCGTCGGCCCGGACGGCGGCGGCGACCGCCTGGAAGTCCGGCAGCGCGAAGTCCACCGTCTGGAGCAGCACCCGGTAGCCCTCCGCCTCCAGGCCGGCCTTCAACTGGGCGGCGTAGCGGGCCGAGTCGGCCTGGTTGTAGGCGACGACGGCGGCGCTGGACGTGCCCAGGCGCTCCTTGAAGAAGCGGAACACCTCGGTGCTCTGGTAGAGCGTGCCGTTCCAGCCCACCGACCGCCCGTCGCGCGGGGCGGCGCTGCCGTAGATGCCGTACAGGTGCGGCCAGCGGTCGTAGGCGGTGCCGATCGGCTGCCCGCCGACGTCCGGCACCGCCTTGCCGCTGACGTACGGCGCGCCCGCGTAGTCGAGGACGCTGCCGCTCGCGAAGGCGAAGACGTGGGCCTGGTCGATCAGGCGGTGGACGCAGTCCTGGTTGCCGATGCCGCTGCCGGCGTCGTCGCACGTCACGAGGCGCACGGTGCGCCCGTGCAGGCCGCCGCGGTCGTTGAGGGCCTGGAAGAAGGCCTGGGCGCCGTAGCGCGGGCCGCTGAACACGTCGCTGCCGACCGGGCTGGTCAGCGACGTGACGATGCCGATCCGGATCTCGGCGGGGGTGACGCCGGTGTCCGGGGCCGGGTTGGTACCGGGCCCGGACACCGGACCGGAACCCGGGCCGCTGGGGGTGGGGCGGGCGGTGAACGCGCCCACCGGGAGCCGGGTGCCGCAGGCCGTCAGCAGCAGCAGGAGCACGGCCACCAGGGCGGCGGGCACCCGGCGGGGGACGCCCGTCAGCTGCATCCGGGGATCGGGGTGCCGCTCGCGCCCGCGGCCTGGGTGAGGAGGCCGCAGAGCGTGGCGCGGCCGACCTTCCAGGTGCCGCCCTCGAGGACGGCCTGGCCGGTGGCGTTCGGCTCGACGACGGTGCCCTGGAGGGAGAGCGCATAGGTGACGGTGGCATGGGTGGCGTCGGTGAACGTCACGTCGGAGACCTTGGCCTGCACCTGGCCGACCCTCGGGTCCTGCGAGAAGCCCTGGAGGACGGGGAGCAGCACGTCACCGTTCTGGAGCAGCACGGCCTTGTCCGCGATGGGGGTGGCCGGGTCGAAGAACTTCTCCCAGTTGGCGGTGATCTCGGCCTTCGCGGCGGCCGGGTCGGCGGGCGCGGTGCCGCTCGCGGAGGCTCCGGGGGACACGGCGGCGCTCGCGCTCGCCACCGCCGACGAGATGGCGGCCGACGCCGAGGCCGCGGCCGACGTCGCCGCCGAGGACGCCGCCGACGAACCGGACTTGCTGCTGCTGCACGCGGCCACCGACCCGGCCAGCAGCAGCGCGAGCAGGGCGCTCGCCGTCCGCAGGGCCCTGGGCTTGCCGCTCTCCGTCATTGGCATTGCTGTTCCCTTTCGGGTGTTCCCTCGCGGGTTGGTTCCCGAGGCCGATCGCGTGGTGTGGCGCGTGGTGTCCCGGATGCCGTTCCAGGCCAATCCTGGAAACGTCGCAAGTGACACCATGAAGGCGGATCCATGGACGAATCGCAATCCGGCGGACGAACCGCCCGGAACGCCGCGCGGGAGTCCCCCGCGCGGCGTGGCGCCCGTCCGCCGCGGGCCCTGAAGGGCGCGCGCGAGTGGGCCGGCTGGCTGCTCGTCGCGGCTGGGGCGGTGCTGTGCGTGCTGGGCTGGTACGGGGTGTCCGGCGAGCGCTTCGCCGAGCAGCAGATCCCCTACCTGGCGTCGTCCACGATCCCCGGCGCGGCGCTGATCGTGGCGGGCGCGGTGCTGGTCGCACTGCGGCCGCCGCCCCCGCCCGGGCACGGGGACCCGCGCGGAGACCTGACCGACCTCCGGGTGGAGCGGCTGTACGCGCTCCTGGTCGAGCCGGACGGGCCGGGGGAACCGGCTTCGTCCCCACCCGCCGAGGGAGGCGAGTGGCTCACCGTGCCCGGCGGCACGCACTACCACCGGCCGGACTGCCCGCTCGTCACCGGGAAGGACACGGCCGTACGGGTGGACCCGGAGGCCCTCCGGGCCCGGGGGCTGACGGCCTGCCCGGTCTGCGAACCCCCCGCCGCACCGGACGACCGCCCGGGCCCTCCCGGTGGCCCCGCCCCCGCCACCCGTCCGGGCGAGTCCGCCCCGCCCGCCGGCTGAGCCCGATGGCAGCCTCCGACTCCCTCGGCCTCACCGTCGACCTCGCCCTCGCCGGGCTCACCGTCGGCAGCGCCGCCGCGCTCAGCGGCATCGGCCTGGTGGTGTGCCACCGCGCCACCGGCGTGCTCAACATCGCGCAGGGCGCGCAGGCGATGGCCATCGCCTACCTGCTGCGCGACCTCGTCGTGGTGCGGCACTGGCCGGTGTGGCCCGCGGTCGCGTTCTGCCTGCTGCTCGTCGCCCCCGTGCTCGGGGTCCTGCTGGACGTCCTCGTCTACCGCCCCTTGCAACGGCGCGGCGCCGGCCCGGCCGACACGATGGTCGCCGGGCTCGGCGTGTTCGTGCTGCTCATCGGCGTCGTCGTGCTGCTGTGGGGCGCCGCGCCGCTGGCCGGGGCGCCCTCGCCGCTCGGCGGCGCGCCGATCCGGCTGCCCGGCGGGCACGCGCTGCGGCCCGACACCGTCGCCCAGCTCGCCGCCATCCTCGCGCTCGCCCTCACCGTCGCCGCCACCACCCGCTGGACCCGCTTCGGCCTGCACCTGCGCGCCGTCGTCGACGACCGCCGCCTCGCCGGCCTCGCCGGGGTGGACGCGAACCGGGTCTCTGCCGCCGGGTGGGCGTTCGGCTCGTTCACCGCCGGACTGGTCGGCATCGCCCTCGCGCCGTACCTGCTGCTCGACCCGTACGGGCTGCCGCTGCTCGTCATGGAGACCATGGCGGTCGCCGTCGCGGCCCGGCTGCGCAGCATCCCGGTCGCCGTCGTCACCGGGCTCGGCCTCGGCATCGCCCAGGCCGAGCTCACCCGGCTGCGCCCGGCCGGACAGCTCCTGCCGCTGGTGCAGGCGGTGCAGTCGAATCTGTTCGTGATCGCCCTGCTCGCCACCGCGCTGCTCGCCGGTCCGCGCATCTCCGGGGAACGTGCCGGCACTGCGTCACTCGCGGTGCCGCGGGCGGCAGGGCGCGGCGGCGGGGCGGCAGGGCGCGGCCGCGGGGTGGCGGGGCGCGGCCGCGGGGTGGCGGCGGTGTGCCTCGTTCTGCTCCTGCTGCCGCTCGGGTTCCGGGGCAACGACCTGCGCAGCGCCCTGCTCGTGCCGGCGCTCGCCCTCGTGCTGCTGTCGATCGTCGTCGTCACCGGGTACGGCGGGCAGATCTCCCTCGGCCAGGCCGGGTACGCGGGGATGGGCGCGCTCGGCACCGCGCTGCTGATGTCGGGCCGGGTGCCGGGGCTCCCGCCGCTGCCGGCCGCGCCCGCGCTGCTGCTCGCCGTGCTCGCGACCGCGCCGCTCGGGCTGCTCACCGGCTGGCCGGCGATCCGGCGGCGCGGGCTGGCGCTCGCCCTGGTCACGTTCGCGGTCGGGACGGCGATGAGCCGCTTCGTGTTCCAGCAGCCGTACGCGACCACCGGGCTCACCCTCGACCGGCCGGCCTTCCTGGCCGGGGACCGCGCCTTCTACGTCGCCGAACTCCTGCTGCTGGGGCTCGGGTTGGCGGTCGTGCGCGGCCTCCACCGGGGGCGCCCCGGGCGGGCGCTCACGGCGATGCGCGACCATGAGGCGGGCGCCGTCGCGGCGGGGGTGGACGTACCCGGCTTGAAACTGCTCGCCTTCGTGGTGGGCGCGGCGCTCGCGGCGCTGGGCGGCGGGCTGATCGGACTCGCGGGGCGGGCCTTCGACGCGGCTTCGTTCGACCCGGTGCGAGGGCTGCTGTGGTTCGCGGCGGTGGTGGTCGTGGGGGCGGACAGCGCGTTGGGGGCCGTCCTGGCCGCCGCACTGCTGATCGGCCTCGACGCCGGCACGGTCGCGGGCGTGTCGGCGGTGGCGGTGGGCGTGTTCGCCACGGCCATCGGCCGGCTCCCCGGCGGACTCGCCGCCCTGGCCGGCCGCGGGCCCGCACAGGCTCCCCCGTCGCTGCCGCCCGGACGCCTCACACCGGCGGGGCGGCGGGTGCGGGCGATGATCGCGGGGCGGGTAGCCGGGGAGGCGCGGCGGTGAGCGGGCGGGCCTCCGCCGCCGCGCAGCGGACGGCGAACAACTTTCAGATCACAGATTTCAAAATCTGTTATCTGAAAGTTGTCATCTGTCACTCCCCCGCGAGGCTCCCATGACCGCCCGCCTCACCGCCCGCGGCATCGTGCGCCGTTACGGCGGGATCGAGGCGGTCGGCGGCGTCGACCTCGTCGCGCCCGCCGGGCGGATCACCGCGCTGATCGGGCCGAACGGGGCCGGGAAGAGCACGCTGTTCGACTGCCTGGCCGGGACGGTCCGGCCCGACGCCGGCCGGGTGCTGCTCGGCGGACGGGACGTCACACGGGTCGCGGCGCACGCGCGGGTACGACTGGGGCTCGCCCGGACCTTCCAACAGATCGCCGTCTTCCCCACCCTCTCCGTCGCCGACAACGTCCGCGTGGGCGCCGAGCAGCGGCGCGACCGGGCGGACGTCCAGGGGCGCACGGAGCGGGCCCTCACGCTGCTCGGGCTGCGGGACGTGGCGGGCGAGTCGGCCGGCGCACAGCCGACCGGCGTGCTGCGCCTGGTGGAGCTGGCCCGGGCGCTGGCGGGCGAGCCGAGGGTACTGCTGCTGGACGAGCCCGCGGCGGGGCTGGATTCGGCGCAGACGGCTCGGCTGGTGGCGGTCCTGCGGGGGCTGGCGGGACGCGGGATGGCGCTGCTGCTGGTGGAGCACGACGCCGGGCTGGTCGCCGAACTCGCCGACACCGTCTACGTGATGGCGGACGGCCGGGTGGTGGCGGCCGGTCCGGCGGCGGCGGTGCTGGCGGAGACGCGGGTGGCCCGGGTGTGGGGCGGGGCGGCACCGGACGGGGTGACGCCGGACGGGGTGACATGATGCCGGTAGAGATCGCGTTGCGGTCGGCGCGCGTCCGGTACGGGCCGCTCGAAGCGCTGCACGCGGTGGATCTGGCGTTCCCGTCCGGGCTGGTGAGCGTCCTGCTCGGGCCGAACGGCGCCGGGCGCACGAGCGTGCTGCACGCCATGGCCGGGCTCGTGCGACTGTCCGGGGGCCAGGTGCTGTGGCGGGGCCGGGACGTCACCGGGCTGTCGGTGCGCCGACGGGTGCGGATGGGGCTGACGCTGGTGCCGTCGGAGCGGGCGGTGTTCGCGTCGCTGACGGTGGCCGAGCACCTCCGGCTCGCCTCCCGCGACGGAGGAACGGAGTCGCTCGACCTCTTCCCCGAGCTCGCCCCACTGCTCCCCCGCCGGGCCGGCACTCTCTCCGGCGGGCAGCAGCAACTCGTGGCCCTCGCCCGGGCGTTGGCCTCCGATCCCGAGCTGCTGCTGCTCGACGAGCCCGGGCGCGGCCTGGCCCCGGGCGTCGTCAACCGCCTGCACGCGCACTTGCTCGCCGCCGGCACCACGGTCGTCCTGAGCGCCCAGGAGCTCCCCCGCACCCTGGCCGGCGCCGCCGTCGTGCACGTGTTGCACCGCGGCGAGGTCGCGTTCTCCGGCGAGCCCGGCGAACTCACCGCTCCTCCTGGGCGAGGCAGCCGCCGTCCACCGGGGGGACGGCCACCGCGATGAACGACGCCTCGTCGGAGGCCAGGAAGCACGGCCGTCGCGACCTCCGCCGGGGCCAGGAACAGCACGGCCGCCGCGACCCCGCCGGGGAGCCGAGCCGTGCCCATCGGGTGGAGCTTCTCGATCGCGGTGAGGCACTCGGGCCCGCCCGCCCGGGCCTCACACCGTGAGGACGATCTTCCCCCGCAGGTGCCCGTGCTCGCTCACCCGGTGCGCCTCCGCCGCCTCCGCGAGCGGGAGCACGCGGTGCAGCGGCAGCCGCAGGTCCCCCGCGGCGTGCAGCGCGAGCGCGGCCTCGAACGCGCGGCCGTAGTAGGGCTCGACGCCCTCGGCGCCGCCGGTGAAGCGCACCCCGTGCTCCGCGGCGCCCGCGAAGTCGGCGATCGTCAGCACCCGGTCGGCGCCGCCCGTCAGCTCGATCGAGAGCGGCAGCACCCCGCCGGCCCCGGCCGCGTCCAGCACCTTGTGCACGCCGCCGGGCGCGGCGGCCCGCACGCGCTCGGCCAGCCCGTCGCCGTACTCCACCGGGATCGCGCCGAGCTCGCGCAGGTGGGCGTGGTTGGCCTCGCTCGCGGTGCCGACGACGGTGATGCCGCGGGCCCGGGCGAACTGCAGCAGCACGGTGCCGACCCCGCCGGCCGCGCCGTGCACCAGCAGCGTCTCGCCGGCCCGGACGTCCAGGAGGTCCAGCGCCCGCTCGGCGGTTTCCGCCGCGACCGGGATCGCGGCGGCCTCCGCCCACCCCAGCGTGGCGGGCTTGCGGGCCAGCTGGGCGGCGGGCACGAGCACGTGCTCGGCGTGCGCGCCGCCCATGACCACGCCGAACACCTCGTCGCCGGGCGCCCACGCGGTGACGTCCGCGCCGACGGCCCGGATCACGCCGGACAGCTCGAAGCCGGCGACGAAGGGGAAGGCGACGGGGAACAGGGCGGTGAGCAGGCCGGCACGGATCTTGTGGTCCAGCGGGTTGACGCCCGCCGCACGGACCTCGACCAGGACCTCACCGGCGCCAGGGGCGGGCAGGTCGAGGTCGATGGGGCGCAGCACGTCCGCGCCGCCGTACTCGGAGAAGGCGATCGCCTTGGTCATGGGAAAGTCCTTGCCGTGTCGAGGAGTTCGTGGACCCCGTGTTCTCGTACGGCTCCATCCTCGGCGCCCGGCGGGCACGCCCCGGCCCGCCTTTCGGACGGTTCCGCCCCTCCTGATGGCCAGGTCGGCCGGACGCTCCCGCCGCTAGGCTGGAGGGCATGAGCGGAGTGAGCGCGGGCGTGGACTGGCAGAGCGTGTGGGGACGTCCGGAGGACGCGCTGGCGCGGGCCGTCGAGGTGCTGCGTGCGCCGCGGCCGACGCTGCTGGTCCGGCTCTCCGAGGTGCTCGGCACGCTCGTCCCGCACGTGGCGCTCGCCCAACTCAGCGGCATCTGCACGTACTCGCCCGCGAACACCCTCGGTCTGCCGGAGGTCGCCGGGGAGGTCGCCAGCCTGGAGCTGGCCCGGCTCGCCGAGGCCACCGCCGACGCGACCGCGCAGGGCCGGCCGTGGCAGGGCGAGACCCTGCTGGCGGGGCGTCTGCGGCCCGTCGTGGTGGCCTCGGCGGCGCCGGGCACCGGTGGCGCGGTAAACGCCGAGCCCCCCGGCCCCGGCGGAGCCGCGCTGCTGGTGCTGGTCCGCGCGAGCGCCGAGCCGGTGCCCGAGGGCGCGCTGGCCGTCCTCCAGCAGCTGTGGGAGCTGCTCGTGACGCACTCGCACCACCGCGCCACCGACGCGGGCCCCAAGCACGCGGCGACGTCCCGGGCCTCGGCGAACGCCCGGGCCCGCGCGATCGCCGAGTTCACCGGCATGCACAGCGCCGCGCTCACCGCGATCCTCGGGCCGCTGCGCTCACCCGCCCTGGACGACGCGACCGCGCGCCGCAGCGCCGCCGAACTGGCCGTCACGGCGCTGCTGGACCTGCGCGCGGGCGCCGAGCTCGACCGCACGCTCAGCGAGGAGCCGGCCGACGCCGCGTTCGCCCGGCTCGCCGAGGAACTGCGCCCGCTGCTGCGGCACGGCCGGGTCCGGCTGGACCTGGTGCCGCCGGCGGAGTCCGCCCGGTCCGTCCCCGCGGACACCGCGCACACCGCCCGGGACGCCGTCCGGGCGACCGTGCTCACCATGCTCGACCAGGACGGGCTGACACGGCTGCACGTGAGCTGGACGTTCGCCGGTGACGTGCTGCGGGCGGTGGTGCGCGACGACGGCCCCGGCCTGCTCGCCGCCGACGCCCTCACCGTGCACCGCACCGCCGACCGGATCGCCGCCCTCGGCGGCCGGGCCGCCGTGGAGGCCGTGCCCGGCTGGGGCAGCACGGTGACGGTGGACCTGCCGCTGGTCGCCCCCGGACCGGCCCTCGCCGGGGACCCCCTGGACGGCCTGCAGCCGCGCGAGCTGGAGGTCCTGGACCAGGTGGCGCGCGGCCGGCGCAACCGCGAGATCGCCCGGGAGCTGCACATCAGCGAGTCGACGGTGAAGTTCCACGTCGCCAACATCCTGGCGAAGCTGGGCGTCGCCTCGCGCGGCGAGGCCGCCGCCCTCGCCCACCGCGCCGGGATGCCGACGGCGGCGGGGTTGTACGTCGCGTCGTGACCGACGCTCAGGAGTTCTTCGGCACCTGATCGGATCAGCGCCTCATCGGATCCGTGGTTCAGAGGATCCGTGCTTCAGAGGATCCGTGGTTCAGAGGATCCGTGCTTCAGTGCTTCAGCAGTTCAGCCGGCCGCGCCCGGGACGGCGTTCCAGCCGGTGTCGTTGGTGCCGGAGTCGGAGCCCGACCCGGAACCGGAGCGGATGGCGGCGCAGGAGGAGACCGGACAAGGGACGTACGCAATCATGGACATCTCCCTCGACAAGGGGCCGGACAGCGACCCTGGCGACGATTAAAATCGCCAGCCTCGCTCCAGCACAAGCGAAAATCCGAAGGGATGACGTGCCCGAGACAACGTGGGACCCGAACGCCCCCGGCATCCTGCGGCTCCCGTCCGGCCGCCTCCTGCGCGGCCGGGGTCTCAGCCGCCCGCTGCCGCCCGGCCCCGCCCCCGACTTCGCGCTCCACCTCCTCGGCCACCGCCCCGCCCGCGTGCCGTGGGAGGCGCGCTGGGTGCGCTGGCCCGACTTCCGCCTGCCCGCCGACCGCGCCGACGCCCGCGCCGCCTTCCTCGAGGCGTGGCGGCGCTGCGCCGCCGAGCGCGTCGAGGTGGCCTGCCTCGGCGGCCGCGGCCGCACCGGCACCGCGCTCGCCCGCATCGCCGTCCTGGACGGCGTCCCGCCCACCGAGGCCGTCGCCTACGTACGGGCGCACTACGGCCCGCACGCCGTCGAAACGCCCTGGCAGAAGCGCTACGTCCGGCGGGCTCTGGAAGACTCCCCTCCATGTGGCGACAACTGATCCTCGAACTGGCCCCGGACGCCGAGCTCGCTGCTCCGGCCTCGGACGACACCCTGGCGGACGTCGAGCGGGCACTCGGACAGCGGGTGCCGCCCGACCTCGCCGGTCTGCTGCGGGAGTGCGACGGCGTCGTCCGCCGCGGGCTGGACGTCGTGTGGGACGCCGCACGGATCGCGCGGGACAACCGCGGGTTCCGGACGACCGAGGACTTCCGGCAGCTCTACATGCCGTTCGAACCGCTGATGTTCTTCGGGGACAACGGCGGCGGCGACCTGTTCGCGTTCGTCCGCACGCCCGAGCGCGACCACGACGTGTTCGTCTGGGACCACGAGACCGACAGCCGCTCGATGGTCACCGGCAGGCTCCGGCAGTACCTCGAACGGAGCCTGCGCGAAGCCGGGGACTGGTACCTCTAGGGTCACGGCGCCGGGCCCGTGGTCCCTGGCCCCCTGGATGCCCGTCAGGTCTTGCGCAGGTCCGGGGCCGGGGCGCCGATCAGGAGGCGGCGCACGGCGTCCCAGGCGGTGCGCAGCGCGGCGGCGCAGGCGCGGGTGTCGTCGCCGAGCACCCGCAGCCAGGCGCCGGCGTCGTGCGGCAGGACGCTGACGCCGTACAGCAGGGCGCGGTCGGCGAGGGCCTCGTGCAGGGTGTCGGCGACCTGCGTGGCCGGGGCGAGCGGCGTGATCGCGTACAGGCTGGCCATGACGTCGTGTCCGGCGAGCACCGCCGGACCGGTGACCCCCGCGCCGGGAGGACGGCCGGGGGGAGCGCCGGGCTCCAGGCGGACGGTGTCCAGGGCGACCAGCCGGCCGTCCGGGCGCCGCACTTCGAGGTCGGAGGCGAACACCCGGTAGGCGTTGCGCTCGCCGCGGGCCAGGCGTCCGGCGAGGACGGTCTCGCCGGCGAGGACGGTGGCGGTGGGGTCGACGGTGAGGACGGTGCGCTGGTAGAGGCGGGAGTCGACGAAGGGGATGACGGGCTCGGGCAGGTACTCGACGTAGGCGCGGGGGCCGGCGTGCAGGTTGACGAGCTGCGTCGCGTAGTCGAACTCCATCCGGTAGACCTTGGTGGCCGCCTGGGTGGTGAGGTGTACCGCGGTGTCGGCGCCGCAGTGGAGGTCCGTGCGCAGCCGGTCGGCCTGGAGGATGCCGCCGCCGGTGGACATCAGGAGGGTGACGGCGAGGTCCGGGCGGGCCGGGTCGTAGTAGAGCGGGCGCATGATCTGCAGCGGCGACTTCTGGTAGTGGCCGGTGAGTTCGGTGCGGGCGCCGATCTTCTCGAAGGCGAGTTCCAGGAGGCCGACCTTGCCGGGGCGTCCGACCCCGAGGGTGTCGGGCGTCCCGGCGTGCCGGCGGACCTCGGCCGGGACACGGGCCGGCTCGTAGTGCCGGGGGTCGAGCCGCGGTGGTGGCGCGTCCGCGGCCACTTCGGCGGCCGCGCCCGCGGGCGCCTGCGGAGCCACGTCCGGGCCCGCCTGCGCAGCGGCCGTCATGCGGCGGCCTTGCGGAAGGTCTCCAGGAAGTCGGCGATCTCCTCCAGTCCGTCTCCGGTCAGGCAGTTGGTGAGGACGACGGGTCCGCCCTCGCGGACGCGGTGGGCGTCGGACTCCATGACGCCGAGGTCGGCGCGGACGTACTGGGCGATGTCGATCTTGTTGATCACCAGGAGGTCGGACTCGGTGATGCCCGGGCCGCGCTTGCGGGGCATCTTCTCGCCCTCGGCGGTGTCGAGGACGAAGAGGAAGAGGTCGACGAGGACGGGGCTGAAGGTGAGGGTCAGGTTGTCGCCGCCGGACTCGTACAGCAGGGTGTCGACGTCCGGGAAGCGTTCCAGGAGCTCGGCGCCGGCGGCGAGGTTCATCGTCGGGTCGTCGCGGACGGCGGTGTGCGGGCAGGCGCCGGTCTCGACGCCCACGACGCGTTCGGGGTCGAGCAGGCCGGCCAGCGTGCGGCGCACGTGCTGGGCGTCCTCCTGGGTGTAGATGTCGTTGGTGACGACCGCCGGGCGGTGGCCGCGGGCGATCAGGACCGGGACGAGGGCCTCGATCAGCGCCGTCTTGCCGGAGCCGACGGGGCCGCCGATGCCGACGCGGAGCACGTTCTCGGTCAAGTTTCCTCCTCTGGTGCGGTGTTGCCGGTTCCTCTGCGTGGTCAGCTCATGAACAGCCGGGCCTCGGCCCGTTCGTGCCGGCCGGACATCGCGTCCGCGACCGGCGCGCAGCCGCCGAGGTCGGCCAACTCCCGTTCGAGGGCCGCCCGGACGACCTCCTGGAGCACCGGCGCGAGCGACCGCAGCACGACCTGCGCCTTGCGGTGGTCGGTCAGGCGCAGCCTCAGCGCGGCGCCGACGAAGCTGGTGCAGAAGGCGAACAGGTCGCCGGCCAGGGCCTGTTCGGCCGGGACTCCGGCGGCGGCGTACGCGACCCCGGCGGCCACGGCCTGGGAGCCCGGGGCGCGTTTGTCGGCGACCAGTTCGGCGTACCGCTCCAGCGGTTCGCCGCCGAGCGACTCCCGGGCGATGTCCAGGAGTTGGCGCCCGGTCCGGGTGGAGGCCAGGCGCAGCTCGCGGTTGAGCTTGGTGGCGTGGAGCCGCTCGTCGACCTCGGCGAGCAGGTCCCAGTCGCCGGCCGTCGCGGCGCGGTGGGCGAGGGCGAGCGCGGTGGCGTCGCCCGGGCCCACCGAGTGGCGCAGCAGGTCGGTGAGCAGGTCCGGCATGGTGTCCGGGGTGACGGCCTTGGCCTGGGCGTAGCCCTCCAGCCCGTGGGAGAGGGTGTAGAACCCGCTGGGGAAGGCGGAGTCGGTGAGCTGGAGGCAGACCAGCAGGGCGTCCAGGGCTCCCGGGTCCGGGGCGACGGGGCCACCTCCGACGGGACCACCTCCGACGGGGTCGACTCCGACGGGGCCACCTACAACGGGGCCGCTCATGCGAGGTAGAACAGGTGGTTGAGCGGGAGTTCGCGGGCGGGTTCGATCGTGGCGGGCTCGCCGTCCAGGGTGACCTTGTAGGTCTCCGGGTCGACCGCGATCTTCGGCAGGGCGTCGTTGCGGACCATGTGCTGCTTGCCGACCGAGCGGCACCGCCGCACCGGCAGGACGCGGCTGTCGAGGCCGAGCGTGGCCGGGACGCCGAGGTCGACGGCGGCCTGGGACATGAAGGAGACCCGGGTGGCCTGCTTGGCGCGGCCGAGCGCGCCGTACATGGGCCGGTAGTAGACCGGCTGCGGGGTGGGCAGCGAGGCGTTGGGGTCGCCCATGAGGGCCCAGTTGATGACGCCGCCCTTGATGACCATCTTGGGCTTGGCGCCGAAGGAGTTGATCGGCCAGAGCACGATGTCGGCGAGCTTGCCGGGCTCCAGGGAGCCGATGTGGTCGGCGGTGCCGGAGGCGATGGCCGGATTGATGGTCAGCTTGGCGAGGTAGCGCAGGACCCGGAAGTTGTCGTTGCGGTCGGTGTCGCCGGCGAGCTTGCCGCGCTGGTCCTTGCAGTGGTGGGCGGTCTGGAAGGCGCGGGTGAAGGACTCGCCGATGCGGCCCATGGCCTGCGAGTCGGAGGAGAAGATCGAGATGACGCCCTCGTCGTGCAGGACGGTCTCGGCGGCGATGGTCTCGGCGCGCACCCGGGAGTCGGCGAAGGAGACGTCCTCGGGGATGTCGTGGCTGAGGTGGTGGCAGACCATCACCATGTCGAGCAGCTCGTCGACGGAGTTGACGGTGTAGGGCAGCGTCGGGTTCGTCGAGGACGGCAGGACGTTGGCCTCGCCGGCGATCCGCATGATGTCGGGGGCGTGGCCGCCGCCTGCGCCCTCGGTGTGGAAGGTGTGGATGGTGCGGCCGTCGATCGCGGAGAGGGTGTCCTCGAAGAAGCCGCCCTCGTTGAGGGTGTCCGTGTGGATGGCGACCTGGACGTCGTACTCGTCGGCGACGCGCAGAGCGGTGTCGATCGCGGCCGGGGTGCTGCCCCAGTCCTCGTGCACCTTCAGGCCGCACACGCCCGCCTCGACCTGTTCGCGCAGGGCGCCGGGCAGCGAGCCGTTGCCCTTGCCGAGGAGGCCGACGTTGACCGGGAGGTCCTCGACGGCCTGGTACATCCGGCCGATGTTCCACGGGCCGGGCGTGCAGGTGGTGCCCTTGGTGCCGTCGGAGGGGCCCGTGCCGCCGCCGATGAGGGTGGTGATGCCGTTGCTCAGGGCCTCCTGCGCCTGCTGGGGGGCGATGAAGTGGATGTGGGTGTCGATGCCGCCGGCGGTGGCGATCAGGTGCTCGCCGGAGATGACATCGGTGCCGGGGCCGATCACGAGCTTGGGGTGCACGCCGCTCTGGGCGTGCGGGTTGCCGGCCTTGCCGACGGCGGCGATGAAGCCGTCCTTGACGCCGATGTCGCCCTTGACGACGCCGAGGACCGGGTCCAGCACGACGACGTTGGTGATGACCAGGTCGAGCGCGCCCTGGACGGAGGTGGCGGCCGGGTCCTGGGCCATGCCGTCGCGGATGCCCTTGCCGCCGCCGTAGACGGCCTCGTCGCCGTAGTGGCCCTGGTTGAAGTCCTTCTCGACCTCGACCACGAGGTTGGTGTCGGCGAGGTGGAAGCGGTCGCCGACGGTGGGCCCGAACAGGTCGGTGTACTGCTTGCGGGAGAGCATGGCCATCAGCGGGTGCCTTCCTTGCGGTCGTCCTTGTGGTCGAGGTTGGTGCCCTTGAAGCCGAGCGCGATCGCCCGGCCGAGGGCGCGGGCGCGCGTGTCGGGGGACTTGATGCCGCCGTCGACGAGGTTGGCGAAGCCGACCAGGCGGCCGTGGCCGCCGAACTCGACGAGCGTGACGTCCTTGGTGTCACCGGGCTCGAAGCGCACGGCGGTGCCGGCCGGGATGTCCAGGTGCTTGCCGTAGGCGGCGTTGCGGTCGAAGTCGAGGGCGCGGTTGGCCTCGAAGAAGTGGTAGTGGGAACCGACCTGGATCGCCCGGTCGCCGGTGTTGCCGACCGTGACGGTGACCGTGGCGCGGCCGGCGTTGATCTCCACCGGATCGTCGCCGTACAGGTACGTGGCACCACCAGACATGGCTGGCCCTTCCTCTCCCTCGGTTCAGTGGGGCTCGTTGAGCGGGGGTCGCTTGGCGGGGGTCGCTTGGCGGGGTTCGTTGGGCGGGGTTCGTTGGGCGGGGTTCGTTCAGCGGTGCGCGTGGATGTGCGCGTGGCCGGGACCGTGGCCGTGGCCGTGCCCGGGTCCGTGGCCGTGCGCGCCGCCCGGGCCGTGGCTGTGGGCGTAGCCGTGCCCGTGCTCGGCGTCGAGTCCGGCCGCGATGCCGTCCTCGCCGTGGCCGAGCAGGTGCAGGGCCGCTGCCGTGCGGGCCGCGACCACCCCGGCGATCGCGGAGGGGCGCAGCAGCGGTCCGCCGTCGCGGACGCCGACCGGTGCCCCGGGCGCCACCGCCCGTCCGAAGGAGGCCGGGACGGCGGTGACCGTGCGGGCGCCGAGGAGGCGGCAGCGTTCGGCGCCCTCGGCGGGGTCGGGGTCGCCGCCGGCGAGGGCCACCTCGACCCAGCGGTGGTGCCCGTACTGGCGCACGAGCCGGGCGATCCGGAAGAGTTCGGCGTCCTCGAACGGGCCGGCCGCCGGCGCGGTGACCAGGACCGCGCCCTCGGGGTCGGGGCCGGTGCCGGCCGCGGCGCGCAGCCAGCCGACGAGGTGTCCGGCGGCGCCGAACGGCGCGGTGAGGGCGAGCCGGCCGCGGGCCTCTCCGGCGGCGAGCCAGTGCAGGGCACGGGCGCTGTCGGCGACGAGTTTCGGGTCGCGGCCGAGCGTCATGGGGACGACGCACACCGGTCCGCCGGTGGCGGCGAGCGCCGAGCGGACGGCCGCGGCGAGGTCGCGTCCCGGGGCGGCCGCCGCGTGGACGGCGGGCTCGCGGTCCACGAGGGGGGCGAGGTCGCGGGCGTGGCCGCTCTCGTGCCCGCCGGCCAGCACCACGGTGGCGGCCCGGCGGTCGGCGGTCACTCAGGCACCGACCGGGTCGTGGCAGGAGACGAGCTTGGTGCCGTCGAGGAAGGCGGCCTCGACCTGGAGCAGCGGGAGCATCTCGCGCACGCCGGGCATCACGTCGGCGCTGCCGACGACCTGCTTGCCGATCTCCATGCACTCGGCGACGGTGCGCCCGTCGCGCGCGCCCTCCATGATGGCCTCGCTGATCAGCGCGCAGGCCTCGCTGTAATTCAGTTTCACGCCGCGGTCGCGGCGTTTGCGGGCCAGATCGGCCACGACGTAGACGTACAGCTTGTCCATCTCGCGCGGGGACAGGTTCACGGGGACCACGCTTCCTTTCCGGCTTTTCGGAGAAACCCAGGGGGAGTTCGGGGAACGGGACGGACCCTCAGATTCGGCGCAGCCTCGGAACACCCGGCACCGCCGCGAGGAACAGCAATGTGGTAACGACGAACGGCCACGTGAAGGCATGGCTGCCGAAGGGCGCGGCGACGGCGTCGAGCGCCGGGGTCAGCACGGTCGCGGTGACCGCGCCGAACAGCGCGTAGGCCGCGCTCCAGGGGCCGGGGGCGACGAACACGCCGCACAGGGCCATCGCCACCAGCACGCCGTTGTAGCCGAGCACTCCCTCGCCGACGGCTTCGGCGGGTGCGCCGAGGGCCCAGGCGGTGACCAGCGCGGTGGCGCTGCCCGCGCAGGCCGCGAGGGCGGCGAGGCGGCTGGCCGCGAGGAGTCCGGCGAGGAGCAGCAGGCCGACGTACCACTGGGGCATGAAGAAGATCTGGCCGATGTTGGCGAAGAAGCCGTGCCACAGCTGGTCCCCGTTCGGCCCGGTGGGGCCGGTGGCGGGCAGGGGCAGGGCGGCCGGGGTGGGGGCGCCGTGCCACAGCTGCCGCAAGCCCGGCGCCGCGGCCGTGGTCGCGGTGGCCACGAGGCAGAACGGCGCGGTGAGCGCGGGCAGCCCGCGGGCGGCGAGCAGGGTGGTGAGGCCCGCGGTGAGGACGACGGAGCCGACGGCGCCGAGCACCGCGACGACAAGGGTCGCCGGGTGTCCGGGGTCGTGGAAGACCGCGCAGCTCAGGGCGACCAGGCAGCCGTTGCAGCCGAGCAGTCCCGCCCGGACGGCGCCGGGTGCGAGCTGCAGCGCGTACGCGGTGCCGGTGCCGACCGCGCTGCCGAGCAGGCCGTACGCGCCGTACCGCCAGCCGGCGGCGAACAGTGCGGCCGCGAAGAGGAGGCCGCACACCGCCGACGGCAGGAATTCCACCTGGGCTACTCCGCGCAGGACTTCGATCACCCATCTGACGGATATCGGGCGAGTGGCCTCCCGCGCCGCTGGTCCGTCCTTTTCCTGACCCATTCGTCGCACCAATTCCCGCTACGGCTTTCGGCCGCATGGCGAAGTACTCCGCGAAGCTGTTCGACGTGCTCTCACGAACGACCCGCGATTCCTTCGGAACCGTACTCCTGCGGATCGCCGACATGCTCGCACACGTCAGGTTACGGGCGAATGACATCGGGTGATCATCTCGGCGCTGAGCTGCAACAATCTGTTGAATCTGCAGGTCGGGCCCCGCCTGAAGAAGCCCATTCTTTGCGAAGTTTTACTCATCACCAACGAAAAGGAGGGGTGGCCGTGTCCATGGATTCCACCCGAATCCCCTCCTGACCGGCAATTCGGACACCCGGCTCCGCGGGAAGCGAGCGGTTTCCGTACCCGGGTGGACTCGGGGAGGGCGAGGAGGTGCTCGGGGGAGAACCGCAGAACGACCGGGACGACGAGCTCCGGGCCTTCATCGTCGCGGCTTGGCCGCGGCTGCTGCGGACGACACGGCCACCGAGCCGCCGCTCGTCACCACCGGGGACCCACCGGCCCGGTGGATCACGGCGCCCCGCAGGGCCGGCACCCGGGCCGAGACCTGGCGGCCATTCGGCCGCGGCGGCGCCGAGCCCCCGAACCGGCCGCCCGGGTTCCTGAAGTGACGGCGGGTTTCCCGGCGTGACACCGGCGTCGTCCGGTCCGCGGCGGGTAGGGGGTCGGGCATGGATGCGATATTGGTGGAAGAGGACTTCGCCCACATCGACGGCACCGACATGAACGCGATCCTCGAACTGCTCGGTCGGCTCGCCCTCGAGGCCGAGCCGACCGCCCCGCGCGGTGGCGGCGGCCGGGGCCGGCAGTGGGAACTGACGATGCACTGGCAGGCGACCGGTCCGATCTCGGAGGCCACCGAGGCCGGACTGCGCGACACGGCCGCCAGGATCAGGGAGCACTTCGTCACCGCCGGCAAGCAGGCCCCGTCCCGGGTCGTCCTGTGCGGGCGGGACGGGCTCGTGCTCCGGACCTTCCAGTAACCCGACCGGCACCGCCCGGCAGCGCCCGAACGGGAATGGGAAGTCGGCCCGGCCGACTTCCCGCTCCCGCACGCTCAGCCCCGCGCGCGACCGACGGTGCTCGGTACCGCCCGGACGTCGACGCCGACCTCACCTGAGCTACCGCCAACACACTGCACTCGCACCCTCCCCCTACGTCACCGCGCCGGACGTCCGACCCCGCTGTCCGCCGGGGCCGCAGCGTTGCCCTGGAGGCCACGCGGGCGCGGCCACTGGGGACCTGATGGCATGTCCGCGATGGGCGTCACACACTCTTCACACGGGCGCCACTCTCCGGGCGGCCACGTGCATGACACTGGGCCGCACGGCCGCGAGCAGGGGCCGTTCGCCGGCGAACGGTCAACGGGAAGGTGACATTGTGTCGGAGCGGTGAGCGAGCACCGTCCAGACAGCGAACGGGCTTTCACTCCAATAACACGGTATGACTAGTATCGCTTCGTCAAAAAGCCCGCCCTAAGGAGTCAGCTCTGCGCGCGCGTGCGAATCGGCGGCCCCCGGCGCCGAAGGCCCCCCGCAGGCGTCCGCGCCTGTCCCTGCGGACGGCGCTGCTCGTCCTGGCCGTCGTCCCCAGCATCGCCCTCGCCCTGCTCTGGGCGGTCACCAGCGGCGAGACGCTCTCCTCCTTCCAGCGGCAGGCCGCCCAGGGCATGCTCGCCCAGAAGGCCGGACAGCCGTCCAACATCGTCTACTACAACCTCCAGGAGGAGCGCCGGCTCAGCGCCGAGGCGCTCGCCCGGCCCGGTGCCAACGCGGACCAGCTGCGCCGGCAGCGCCAGCTGACGGACGATGCGGTGCGCCAATTCCAGGCGCTGTCCGGCGAGACCGCCGACGAGGCCCCCGCCGAGGTGCGCACCGCCGTCGCCGAGGCCCGCCAGGCGCTCGGCCGGCTCGGCGAGCAACGCGCCGCCGTCGACCGCGCCACCATCGACCAGCAGTCGCTGTACGCCTACTACACCGACCTGATCGCCGTGGACCTGCGGCTGTTCACCGCGCTCAGCCACGTCGACACCGGTGAGATCACCTGGATCTCCAAGACCCTCGTCAACGCCTTCTGGGCCAAGGAGATGCTCGCCCGCGAGGACGCCATCCTGGCCCGTGGCTGGCCCTCCGGGCGGCTCGGCGTCGCCGAGTACCAGCAGGTGCAGGAGGCGATCGGGGCGCAGGACCACCTGTTCACCGTCCAGATCGCGCCCTACGTCCCCGCCGGGGAGGCGCCGGCCTGGCACGACCTGATGAACAGCCCGTCCTGGCAGGCCAAGACGGCAGTCGAGCAGGCGCTCACCAAGCCGACCCCCGCCGAGCCGGGCGGCGCCACCGTCAAGCTGCCGCCGATGCAGGACCAGTGGCGCCAGGCCGTCGACCAGGTCAACCCGCAGCTCGTCAAGGCGATCGAGACCCGCACCGACGGCGTGGTCAAGGTCGGCCTGAACTCGATCCTCTCGCTGCTGACCACCGTCGTGCTGACCGCGGTCGTCGGCCTGGTCGCCGTCATCGGGATCGGCATCGCGAGCTGGCGCCTCAGCCGCTCGCTGCGCCGCCGGATCAAGGAGCTCCAGACCCAGGCCGAGGAGCTGGAGCGCACCCTGCCCGAGGTCGTCGAGCGCCTCGGGCGCGGCGAGCAGGTCGACGTCGAGGCCGAGAGCCGGGCCATCACGGCCGCGGCCGGCACCCTGCGCGGCGGCGGCACCGACGAACTCGCCGCCCTCGGCCAGGCACTCAACGCCGCCCGCACCTCCGCCCTGGCGACCGCCGTGCGCCAGGCCGAGCAGCACCGCGGCTTCGAGCGGCTGCTCCAGCGCATCGCCCGCCGCACCCAGCTGCTGATCGGCCGCCAGCTGCGCCGCCTGGACGAGCTGGAGCGCAAGCACGAGGACCCGGAGGTCCTGGAGGGCCTGTTCGACCTCGACCACCTCACCGCGCGCCTGCGCCGCTACGAGGAGAACCTCGTCATCATGGCCGGCGGCCAGCCGCAGCGGCGCTGGCGCAAGCCCGTCCCGCTGCTGGACGTGCTGCGCGCCGCGCAGGGCGAGGTGCAGGACTACCGGCGGATCATGCTGGACGTCGAGGGCCACCCCTGGCTCTCCGAGCGGGCCGTCGGGCCGGTCGCCCACGTGCTCGCCGAGCTGATGGAGAACGCCACCACCTTCTCCAAGCCGCCGACGCCGGTCGAGGTCAGGGCCGCCATGGTCGGGCGCGGGCTCGCCGTGGAGATCGAGGACCGCGGCCTGGGCATGGACCCGGAGCAGTACGACGCGGCCAACGCGCTGATGCTCCGCCCGCCCGCGCGCATGGACGTCCTGGAGCGCGGCGACGACATCCGCCTCGGCTTCCACGTCGTGGCCCGGCTGGCCGCCAACACCGGTCTGAAGGTCGAGTTCCGCCCGTCCGCGTTCGGCGGCACCCGGGTGGTGGTCCTGGTGCCGACCGAGCTCGTCATCGACGGCGACGCCGGGCTGCCCGACGCCGCCCACGGGCCGGCCGCGGCGACCGGGCCGATCCCGCTCGTACGGCGCTCGCGCAAGGCGCTGATGACGGCCTCCAACGAGGTGCCCGAGGCGCGGCCGGTCCAGGTGCTCGCTCCGGCGGAGGCCTTCGGGACGGCCGACTCCTTCGGACGCGTCGAGCACGCCGGGCAGGTCGAGCACGCCGGGCAGGTCGGACACGCCGGGCAGGTCGGACACGCCGGGCAGGTCGAGCACGCCGGGCAGGTCGGGCACACCGAGTACGCCGGGCCGACGACCGGGGCGCCGCACGAAGGGCCGTCCCCGGACCAGTACGCCCTTCAGCCCGCCGGCCAGTACGCCGTTCAGCCCGCCGGCCGGCACGCCGACCAGCCGATCGAGCACAGCTCCCCGGCCCCGGAGACGGCCCTCGACCAGGCCACCTCGCACGACGTCCCCGCGCACGACGTCCCCGTCCAGGACGCCCCCGCGCACGACGCGCCCGCCTACCCGGACATCGCCTACGCCCTGGTGACGGACGCCGAGGCCCCGTACGCCGACGAGCAGTACCGCCCGGCCGACCACTACCGGCTCGCCGAGCGGCGGCGCCGCCGCGAGTACGCCTCCGCCGTGCCGCTCAGCCCCGCCGACGGCCACCAGCCGCCGCTGCCGCAGCGCATCCGCCAGGCCAGCCTCGCGGCCGAGCTGCGCGTCCCGCCGCCCGCCGCGCAGGCCGAGCCCCGGCGGCCCGCGCCGGCCGCCCCCGCGGCGGACGGGCAGCCCGTCGGCGGCCCGTTCCAGCGCCCGGTGCGCCGCTCCGGCGCCACCATCGGCGCCTTCCAGCGCCAGTCCCGCGCGGCCCGCGCCCAGGGCCTCCAGGGCGGTGTCCAGGACGGTGGGGAGGCCGCCCTTCCCCGGGCCGCCGCCCCGCCGGTTCCCCCCACCGCCCCGGCCGGCTCCTCGACACACGCACCGGAGTCCTCCCCCTGGGCCCTGCCGGCCGCGGACCCCCGAACGACACGAACGGATGACCAGTCATGAACCGCACCACCGCCACCCACCAGGACCTCGACTGGCTGCTGGACGGACTCGTCGACTCGGTCCCCGGGACCAGGAACGCCGTCCTGCTCTCCGACGACGGCCTGGTCGTCAGCCACTCCCGCAGCATCGAGCGCGCCGACGCCGAGCGCCTGGCCGCCGTCGCCACCGGCCAGCAGAGCCTGGCCCGGGGCGTCGGCCAGCTCTTCGACGGCGGACCGGTCCACCAGGTGATCGTCGAGCTCGCCGAGTGCTGGCTGTTCGTCATCGCCGCCGCCCAGGGCACCCACCTCGCCGTCGTCGCCTCCCAGGAGGTCGACGCCGAGGTGATGTCCGTCGCCATGCACACCCTCGTACAGCAGGTCGGCCAGAAGCTCGGCACCCCCGTCCGCGGCGAGGCCGTCCCCGGCTCCTTCGACGCGTTCGCCGCCCGCCGGCCCGGCGCCACCGGACGGGGCTGACGCGGGTGGTCCCGCACTGGAGCGAACTCGACGACGAGGACGACGACTTCGACGCCGGGACGATGGTGCGCCCGTACACCATCACCCGCGGCCGCACCGCGCCCGAACGCGACGACCTCACCCTGATCACGGTGCTCACCACCGACGAGGAGGAGGCCGACCGGGCCCTCGCGCGCAGCCTCGGCGGCGTGCGCGCCCTCCAGCCCGAGCACCGGGCGATCCTCTACCGCTGCCGTCGACCGGCCGCGGTCGCCGAGGTGGCCGCCGGGCTGGACCTCCCGGTCTCGGTCACCAAGATCCTGCTCGGCGACCTGGTCGCCCAGGGCCTGCTGCGGGCCCGTGCGCCGCTCTCGGTGGCCCGGGCCGCCGGCGGCGCGGACCTCGGCCTGCTCACGGCCGTACGCGAAGGACTCCGGAGACTGTGACCATGGCAACGCCCCACCCCGCGGCCCCCGCCGCCGTCAAGATCCTCATCGCGGGCGGCTTCGGCGTCGGCAAGACCACCCTCGTCGCCTCGGTCAGCGAGGTCGCCCCGCTGCGCACCGAGGAGTACCTCACCAAGGCCAGCGTCGGCGTCGACGACCTGGCCGGGGTCGACCAGAAGGACACCACGACCGTCGCCCTCGACTTCGGGCGGATCACCGTCAGCCCGGAGCTCGTCGTCTACCTGTTCGGCACGCCCGGCCAGGAGCGCTTCTGGTTCATGTGGAACGACCTGGTCAACGGCGCCCTCGGCGGCATCGTCATCGCCGACACCCGGCGGCTGGACACCAGCTTCGCCTCCATCGACTTCTTCGAGAGCCGGGGCATCCCGTTCGTGGTCGCGATCAACTGCTTCCACGGCCACAACACCCGCACCCCCGAAGAGATCCGGGCCGCGCTCGACCTCGACCCGCAGGTGCCGATGCTGATCGGCGACGTCCGCGACCGGGCCTTCGGGCGCGACCTCCTGCTCGCCCTCGTCGACCACCTGATGGACCTCGCCGCCGCCCCCGTCGGCTGATCCGGCCCGCGCCCTTCACACCCTGGAGCCCCGCATGACCTCTCCCCTGCGCATACTCGTCCACGGCGGCGGCATCGGCGGCCTCACCCTCGCCACCGCCCTCGCCCGGCGCGGCCACCACGTCGACGTCGCCGAACTGCGCGACGGCCTGGAGGCGTCGGGCGTCGGCATCATCCAGCCGTCCAACGCCCTGCACGTGATGCGCGAGATCGGCGTCCTGGACGCCTGCCTGGCCGCCGGCTTCGAGTGGGAGGTGCTGACCATCTGCGACCCGGCCGGCACCACGCTCGCCGAGATCCCGCAGCCCCGCATGGGCGACGCCCCCGCCAACAACGGCATCCCCCGCCCCGCCCTCGCCGAGGTGCTCGCCGGCGCCGCCACCGCGGCCGGGGCCCGCCTGCGCTTCGGCACGACGATCGCCGAACTCGCCGACGACGACGCCGGGGTGGACGTCACCCTCACCGACGGCCACAGCGGCCGCTACGACCTCGTGGTCGGCTTCGACGGCATCGGCTCGCCGCTGCGCCGGCGCATCTACGGGGAGAAGTACGCACCCGCGTACACCGGCTTCGCCAACTGGCGTGTGACGCTGCCGCGTTCGCCCGAGGTGCGGGGCGTCGTGATGTCCGCCGGGAACCTCGAGGCCAAGGCGCTGCTCACCCCGATCAGCACCGAACTCATGTACCTGGGCTCGGTGTTCGCCGAGGCCGAGGACTTCCGGCCGGACCCGGAGCGCGCCCACGAGCAGCTCGCCGAGCGCCTCGCCGGCTTCGGCGGCCCCATCGCCGCGGCTCTCGCCCAGGTCACCGACCCGGCCGCGGTGGTCTACTCGCGCATCTCCCAGGTGACCGTCGAGGAGCCCTGGCACATCGGACGCGTCGCCCTCGCCGGCGACGCCGCCCACGCCAGCACCCCGCACCTCGCCCAGGGCGCGGCGATGGCGGTCGAGGACGCGCTCGTGCTCGCCCAGAGTCTGGACGCCGCCGACTCCGTCGAGGCCGCCCTGACCGCCTGGGAGGAGCGCCGCCGCCCGCGCGCGCTGTGGGTGCAGGCGCTCTCCCGCGCGATCCTCAAGCAGGAGACCGGCACGCCGACCACGCCGGAGGAGGACGAGCTCCTGAAGGTCGGCATCCCCGGCGCGGCGCACGTGCTCGTCAAGCCGTACTGACGGGCGGCCGCATGACCGACGGCCGATCCACGGGCGGCCTGACGGCAGGACGGTTCAGGGGCGGACGGTTCAGGGACGGACGGTTCAGGGACGGACGGTTCAGGGACGGACGGTTCAGGGGCGTGCGGTGATGTCTCGGCGGCGGTTCCAGACCGCCGCCGAGATCCGCGCGACCAGGCGGGCCGCCGGGTCGGCGGTGCCGTGGCCGGAGGCGAGCGGGCCGGTGTAGCAGACCGCGATCAGGTAGGGCGGGCAGTCGTCCGGGTGGACGACGCCCACGCTGTGCCGGGCGCCGGTGACCCAGCCGTTCTTGAACGCGATCCGGGTGCCCGGCGGCAGCCCGGCCGCGAGGTCCACCCGGTAGGCGTTGCGCTCCAGGAGGGCCAGCAACTCCGGCTCCCCGTCGAGGGACCGCAAGAGCCGGACCAGGTCGCGGGCGGTCACCAGGTTGTCGACGCCGGCCTCGCGCGCGGCGGCGTCCTCGATCCCGCGCGGGGTGGCGCTGTGCGTCGCCCCGGCCCGCCGCCAGACCTCGGCCACCGCCCCGGCGCCGACGGCGGCGAGGCACAGGTTGGTGGCCAGGTTGGAGGAGTGGGTGATCATCCGCTCGGCGAGCGTGCGCAGCGGAGCGGTACCGCCGAGGAGCTCCCAGGGCAGCGGATCGCCGTCGCCGTCACGGGTGTTGGTGAAGTCGCCGCCCACGGCCGAGTCGAACCGGTTCACCACGGGCACCTCGGCGTCCAGGTCGACGCCGCTGCGGTGCAGGGCCGCGAGCACGGCGACCTTCATCGTGCTCGCCGCGTAGTGCCGCACGTCCGCCGCCCGTCCGAACACCGGCTCACCGCTCCCCCAGGGAGCCACCACCACAGACAACATCCGGCAAGCGTAGGCCCGGACGACGGCCGACGGGCGACGACGAACAGAAAACCGCTGACAGCTGACAGATAACAGATAACAGATTTCGAAATCTGTTATCTGTCAGCTGTCAGTGCGTCACTCGCCGTGTGCCGCCGCGCGCTGCGGCCGTCAGCTGCTCGGACGCGGGGACGGGAGGGCGGCCGTGCCCGCGAGGAGCGGCCATTCGCGGTGGAAGGGCGGCAGCGGGAGCTTGCCCTCGATGATCGGCGTGCCGAAGATCTTCAGGTGCGCGGTGAGCGCGCCGTTCAGGTCGACGCCCCCGACCACCGACCAGTTGCCCTGCGCCTGCGGGGTGCCGCCCGGGACGTCGGCGCTCAGCGAGCCCTCCGCCTTCGCGCTCAGGTAGGGCGCGACCGTGGTCTCCACGCCGACCGTGTCGTACAGGCCGACGCTGGCCTCGGCGCCGAGCGCGGCGCGGACGCCGGCCTTGCCGTTCAGCCGCAGATGGACCGGGGACACCTTGGTGTCGGCGGCGTCGCTGATCGGGGCCCAACCCTTTCCGCCGGTGTAGTCGGCGCGCACCGACCAGGTGCCGGTGGCCTCCTGCTCGGCCTCGACGTGGACCTGGCCGTCGGCGCTGATCTCCAGGTAGCAGGTCAGGCCGAGGTTGACGACGACGGGCAGGCCCGCGACGGTGAGCACCGGGCTCGCCTGGAGCTTGGCGAACGGCAGCCGCACGGGCGCCGCGCCGGTGGTGCGGGCGAGGTCGCCGGTGACCTTCCAGTGGGCGTCGGCCCCGAGGTCGAAGCCGATGGACGCCGTGCGCGGGCTGCCCGCGGCGGCGCCGTGGTAGGCGAAGTGGACCGCGGGGTGCAGTCGGAGGGAGCCGGTCGCCGCCACGCTCGCGCCCTCGGGCAGCGGGATCGGGGCGTTGACGTCGACCTCCAGCGTGCCGGAGGCGTCGGCCTGCACGCCGCCGGAGCCGGCACCGACGCTCGCCTTGAGGTCCTTGACCAGCGGCGTCACCTTGATGCCGTGCGGGTCCACGGCGACCTTGCCGTCCGCCTCGGTGCCGCCGAGGAGTTCGGCGAGCGTGGCCGGGCGGGTGGCGAGCTTGATGCTGTCGCCGGCGCCGGGCTGCACGGCGGTGACGGCGACGAGCGCGCCCTGGGGCGCGGCGGCGGTCGGCGGGCTGGCGATCAGAGCGCCGGGCTGCACGGCGGGGGCGGCGGTCGCGGACGCGCTCAGTGCGGCCTTCGAGGGCGCGGCCGACGGGGCGCTCGGGCTCGCGGTCGGCGCGGCCGTGCCCGGGGCTGCCGACAGGACGGCCGTGCCGCCCGCCGGGTCGTACGCCGTGAGCTGGAGGTTGTTCGCGGCGGCCGTGACGGCGCCGCCGTCCTTGCCGGGCGTGCCGATGGCGGCCTGCTGGGCTCCGGCGGGGGCGGCCGCGACGGTCGCGGAGACCGTCGGGCGCCCGGTGGGCGCGGCGGCGGCCGTGGTGGCGCGGGCGCGCGGGGCGCCGGCGGTCGGAGCGGCGCCGGCGGGGCCGGAGCCGGTCGCCGTGGCGGCGACGGGGGTCGAGGCCGGCTCGGTGGCGGCCTGGGGAGTGCCGGGGGACGTCGGCCCGCACGCGGCGGCCCCGGTCAGGACGAGGGTGAGGAGGGCGGGGCGCACGGCCCTGCCTATCGAGCTGCTGAACACGCGGCGTCATGTTACTGACGGGGAATAACTTTGTCGAAGACAGGCCAAGTCGGGTAGGGGGCAACGGACCGGAGCCCGGTTCAGCCGCGCTCGGCCCCGTTCAGCCCAGCCGGGCCGCCGGCAGCCGGTCCGTGTCCAGCGGGCGGAGGTCCGCGGGCGCCGCGAGTTCCTCCAGGTAGTCGGCGCGGGGCAGTGACACCGCGCCGAGGCTGCGCACGTGCGGGCCGTCCCACTGGGCGTCGAGGAGCCGGCCCCCGGCGGCGGCGAAGCGGGCGGCGAGGTCGGCGACGGCGACGCGGGCCGCGTCGGGGCGGCGGTGGAACATCGAGTCGAGGCTGAGGACGGGCCCGGCGACGACGCCGAAGACCCCGCCGACCAGCTCCTCCCCCTCCCACACCTCGGCGCTGTGGGCGGCGCCGAGCGCGTGCAGCCCGGTGAGGCCGTCGATCAACTCGGCGGTCAGCCAAGCAGGTTGGCGCCCCTCCGCGCACCGCGCGAGGACCTCGCCGAAGGCCGCGTCGGCGCTGGTCCACCAGCCGAGCCGGTTGCGCAGCCGCCGCGCGAGCCGATGCCCGAGCCGGACCCCGCCGGGCGGGATGACGGGCCGGGGGTCGGGCGACCACCACGCGACGGCGTACGGGTCGTCGCCGCCGAGCAGGGCGATCTCCCCCGCCTCGACGGCCTCCTCGAAGCGCGCCTCGTTGTAGGCGATCGCGAACTCGTCGGCGGCCGGCAGGGGGAAGAGCCCGCACCGGTAGGCGGCGAGGATCCGTTCGGCCCCGAGCGCGGACCCGAACGCCACCGGCCCGTCGCCGGGTGCGGCCCGCAGGTCGACTCCGGCGAACGCGTTCACGGTCCCGCCCTGAGGTACCCGTCCGCCTCCAACTGCCCGAGGTAGAGGTCGAGCAGTCCGGCGTCCACCGCCGGGAGCCGGATGCCGCTGCCCGCGAGCGCCGCCTCGGTGTTGGTCCGGTCGAAGCGCGGGAACGTCGGCTGGAAGTACATCTCGCTGATCGACATGGCCGCGCCCGGGGCCCGGTCGACGAACAACGGGACGAAGGGGGCGATCGGGTGGGTCGGGTGCGCGGCGGCGTACCGGACGAGGCCCTGCACCCACTCCCGGTAGGGGACTTGGGACACCGGGTAGCCCCGCACCCGTAGCCGGTCGGCGAGGTCGGAGAGGTCGGCGGGCAGCGGCGAGGTCACGTGGTACACCTCGCCGTCGGCGGGCGCGTGGGCGGCGATGTGGACCACGGCGCGGGCGAAGCGGTCGGCGGGCACGTAGTCGAGTGCGAGTCGCACGTCGGGGCAAGTACCGCTGTCGGCCATGTACTTGATCAGCGCGCACATCTCGGTGCCGTGGTTCATGACGCCCGTCGCCAGGTCCCCGGTGACGTCGTTGGTGCGCAGGACGGTGACGGGAAGTCCGGCCGCGGCGGCATTGTGCAGCAGTTGTTCGGCGACCCACTTGCTCTCCACGTACCCGACGCCCAGCCGCTCCGGGTGGGCGAGCGGCGTCCGTTCGGTGACCTCGCGGATGCCCGCCGCGCCGAACCCGGCGATGACGGCGAGCGTGGAGAGGTAGTGCACGGGCACGCCCCGGCTGAGGCCGGCGAGGCGGACGACCTCGCGGGTGCCGCCGACGTTGGGGCCGCGCAGCTGGTGGTAGGGGTAGATGAAGTTGACCTGCCCACCGAGGTGGTGGACGGCGTCCAGGTTCCCCGCCATCCAGTCGAATTGACGCTTCGTCATGCCGAGCATCGGTTCGCCCAGGTCGCCGACGACCGGCACCACCCGGGCGTCCGCCAGGTCGTGGCGCAGGAAGCGCTGCTGGGTGGCGCGCAGCCGTTCGAGGGCGTGTTCCTCGTCGGGGGCGCGGACCAGGCAGTGGATGCGGGCGCGGGTGGTGGCGAGCAAGGCGTTCAGCAGGTGGGCGCCGCAGAAGCCGGTGGCGCCGGTGAGCAGGATCTCGGCGGGTTCGGCGCGACAGGGCGCGGGGTGCCAGGACTGGCCGACGGGGTGGCCCAGTTCGGCCTCGGCCGACCAGTCGACGGCGGTCTCGCGGGTGCCGGTGCCGCCCGCCCGCGCGTCCCGGACGGCGGCGGCGAAGGCGCGCAGCGTGGCGTCGCGAAGGAGGGCGCGGGTGAGGACGCGGATGCGGGTGACGTCGATGCCGAAGACGAGGCGGGCGCGGGCGAGCATCTCCATGGCGAGCAGGGAGGTGCCGCCGAGGGCGAAGAAGTCGTCGGCGGGGTGGACGAGTTCGACGTCGAGGAGTTCGGCCCACAGGTGTCCGACGGCGTCCTCGACCGCGCCGGCCGCGCCCGCTCCGGCGCCCGTTCCCGGGCTCGCGACTGAGCCCGCGGTGGAGTTGGTGCCGGCGCCGGTGTTGCCGGCGCTCCTCGCGGCCCCGCGCACCTGCGGCTCGGCCTGCGGGAGGCGGCGGCGGTCGACCTTGCCGGCCGGGGTGAGCGGCATGGCGTCCAGGGCCACGAAGGAGGCCGGGACCATGTACGCGGGCAGGCGTTCGGCCAGGTAGGAGCGGAGGCCGTCGCGGCGCCCGTCGCCGTCGGAGGCGGCGTGCTCGGCGAGCGTGTAGTAGGCGGTGAGGCGGCGGGAGCCGTCGGCCTCGGCGCCGTCGGCGGCGACCCTGGCCTGCCGGACGTCGGGGTGGCCGGCCAGGACGGCCTCGATCTCGGCCGGGTCGACCCGGTAGCCGCGGACCTTCACCTGGTCGTCGAAGCGGCCGAGGATCTCCAGCTGTCCGTCGGCCCGCCAGCGGCCGGCGTCGCCGGTGCGGTACATGCGCTCGCCGGGGACGGGGGCGTACGGGTCGGGCAGAAAGGATTCCGCCGTGAGGCCGGGGGCCCGCCAGTAGCCGCGGGCGAGGCCCGGCCCGCCGAGGTGGATCTCGCCCTTCTCGCCGGGCCGCACGGGGCTCATCCGGGAGTCCAGGACGTGCACCCGCACGCCCGGCAGCGGCCGGCCGATCGGCACCGGCGCGGCCGGGGCGGCCGCGCCGGCGTCCAGCACCGCGGCCGTCACCTCGCACAGCGTCGAGGTGACGGCCGCCTCGGTGAGGCCGTACGCGTTGACCAGGCGGACGCCGGGCAGCCGGTCCAGGCAGGTGCGGCAGTCGTCGGCGTGCACGACGTCCCCGCCGACGACGATCAGCCGCAGCGCCTTCGGTCCCGGCTCGCCGGCGGGCAGCAGCGCGAGCACGTGGTGCCAGTAGGCGGGGGTGAGGTCGGCGACGGCGAGGCCGAGTCCGCTCAGCCGGGCGACGAGCTCGAAGGGCGCCCAGGTGCGGATGCCGCCGAGGACGAGGGTGGCGCCGGAGAGCAGGGCGGCGAGCACCTGTTCGAGCGCGGTGTCGAAGCCGAGTGCGGCGAGCTGCAGGACGCGGTCACCGGGGGTGAGGCGGTAGGCGTGGATGACGCGGTCGAGCGTGAAGACGAGCGAACGGTGCGTGACCGCGACGCCCTTGGGGGTGCCGGTGGTGCCGGAGGTGTAGATCAGGTAGGCGAGGTCGTCGGGGGCGGCGGCGTCGGGCACCGGGGCCGGCGTCGCCTGGCCTCCCACCGGGACGGTCTCCATCCCCGGGACGGCACCGATCGCCACCTTGGCCCCGCTGTCCTCGACGAGCCGGGCCAGCCGCCGCTGCGGATTGGCCGGGTCCAGCGGCAGGAAGGCCCCGCCCGCCTTGAGCACCCCCAGCCACGCGACCACCAGGTCCGCGCCCCGTGGCAGGCAGACCGGCACGACCTGCTCCGCGCCGACGCCCCGGGCCCGCAGCGCGGCGGCCAACCGGTCGCTGCGCCGGTCCAGTTCGCGGTAACTCAGCGTGGCGTCGTCGGTGATCACCGCGGCCGCCTCCGGGTCGTGCGCGGCCCGCGCCCGGAACAGCCCGTGCACGGTGTCCGCGAAGCCGGCCGGTGCCCGGACGGCGGTGGCGTCCCGGCCTCCGGGCCGCCCGGACGACACGAACCCCAGGTCGTCCGGCCGCCATTCCCGCTCGACGTGCGCCCGGCACTCGGCCCGCCCGGCCGGCCCGAAGACGCGCCGCCAACCGTCGGGAACCGTCAAGTCGCCGGGCCAGATCGCATACTGACCGTTGTCATTGCGGACCACGGCGTGACGACCGGGGTCCGCGTCCCGCGGTGCGCCCTGTGCGCTGTCGACTGCGTCGTCCACCGGCTTGACCTCGTGGTGTGGCGGCAGAATGCTGGGAGGTGCGACATTTCCGACTATACGCACTCACGGCACATTGGGAACGTCCGGTGGTGATCCGCCGGAGGTCCCGGCACCGGACGGGACCGGGCGCCCCAGGACCGGACACCCGGCGACCGGACGCCCGGCGAGCCGCGCGCCCCCGTCACGCGCCCCCGCCCGACCGGCGGGGTGAAGTCGCGGAGGAGGTAGCCTCGTTGACACGCCGGCGACAACGCCTGATGGTCTGTTACCTGCTGTGGATGGTGGCCTTCATCGCGGCCTACTACTCCGACCCCTCGCAGCGGATCATCTGGTGGACGGGCATCGGGCTGGGCGGCGTGGCCGCCATCGTGATCGGCGTCCGCCTCAACCGCCCGTCCCACGCGCTGCCCTGGTACCTGCTGGCGCTCGCGAACCTCAGCTTCACCGCGGGCGAGGTCGTCCAGGCCGTCCAGTTGCAGATCCTGCACCTCGACAACCCGTTCCCGTCGGTGGCCGACGGCTTCTACCTCGCCGAGTTCGTGCTGTACGCGGCCGGCGTGCTCGGCTTCATCCGCTGGCGGACGGCCCATCAGGACCGCGCCGGCCTCCTGGACGCGCTCATCCTCACCATGGGCCTCGCCCTGCTCTCCTGGATCTACCTGATCCTCCCGAACGCGCGGAACGCCGACCTCGACTGGTTCCCGAAGGCCGTCTCCATCGCCTATCCGCTCGGCGACGTCGTCGTCCTCGCCCTGCTGTTGCGCCTGCTGACCCCGCGCGGCGGCAACAGCCGCTCGCTGCAGCTGCTCACCGTCGGCACCCTCGGCATCCTCACCTCGGACGTCCTGTACGGGCTGATCCAGTTGCACGGCACCTGGCACATCGGCGGGCCGGTCGAGCTCGGCTGGGCCGCCTTCTACACCGCGTGGGGCGCCGCGGCGCTGCACCCCTCCATGGTCGAGCTGACCCGGCCGGTGCCCACCCAGCAGCCCGACCTCGGGCGCGGCCGGCTCGCGCTGCTCACGCTCGCCTCGCTGATCGCCCCGGCGATCCTGATCATCGAGTCGCTGAACGGCAACACCAGCAACGCGGGCGTGATCGGCGCCTTCTCCGCCCTCCTCTACCTCCTGGTCCTGGCCCGCCTCGCGGTCGTCGTCGTGGCCCGCCGGGAAGCCGTCGGCCGCGAGCGCGCACTGCGCGTGGCCGGGGCGTCGCTCACCGCCGCCGTCGCCGTCGAGGAGGTCGCCGACGCCGTCCAGATGGCCGCCTCCACGCTCATGCCCACCGAGGCCGGGCACGTCGCGCTGCTGGCCGTCACCGAGGGCGGTGTCCTGCACGTGCGGCACGCCGAGCGCGGCGCCGCCCGGCACGCCGCCGCCGAGCACCCCGGCGGCCCGGACGAGGTGCTGGCGCTCGCCGTCTACCGCGAGACCCGCCTCCTGCCGGTCGAGGACATCGGCAGCGGCCTCGCCACCCGCCTCGACGGCATGCCCTGCGCGCTCCTGTGCCCGCTCACCCTCGCCGAGCGCCCCTCCGGCGACCCGCTGATCGGCGCGCTCATCGTCACCGGCACCGAGCAGGAGCTCACCAGCCTCTGGGGCTCGCTGGAGATCCTCGCCGCGCAGGCGGCGCTGGCCGTCGAACGCGTCATGCTGAGCCGGGAGATCAACCGCCGCAACAGCGAGCTGTACTTCCGCACCCTCGTCCAGAACGCGAGCGACGTCATCCTGATCCTCGACGCCGACGACTGCATCCGCTACGCCTCGTCCTCGGCCGAGCGGGTCCTCGGCTACCCCGAGCTGGAGGGCACCCAGTTCACCGAGCTCGTGCCGCCCGAGGACAGCCGGGCCGTCGGCAAGGCGCTGTCCCGCATGCGCGGACCCGCCGACCCGCCCGGGGCGCCGGAGCACTCCGGCGAACGGCCCCGCGACGCGCACCGCGAGCAGCAGCGCGAGCACTGGCGGCTGCTGCGCACCGATCGCACCCCCATCGAGGCCGAGGTCCGCCACACCGACCTCCGCAGCGACCCCACCGTCGGCGGCCTCGTGCTCACCCTGCGCGACGTCACCGACCAGCGCCGCATGGAGCGCGAGCTCACCCACCGTGCCTTCCACGACTCGCTCACCGGCCTCGCCAACCGCGTCCTGTTCCTGGACCGGGTCGGCCACGCGCTGTCGCGCGGCGAGCGCACCGGCGCCGTCACCGGGGTCCTGTTCATCGACCTCGACGACTTCAAGGTGGTCAACGACACCCAGGGCCACTCCGTGGGAGACGAACTGCTGGTCGCCGTCTCCCTGCGGGTCTCCACCGCGCTGCGCTCCTCCGACACCGCGGCGCGCCTCGGCGGCGACGAGTTCGCGGTGCTCGTGGAGGACGTGCTGCGCCCGGACGACGTGGACGCGATCGCCGAGGGCGTGCTGTCGGTGTTCGCCGAACCGTTCAAGCTGAGCGCCGGCGCGGTGCGGGTGACGGCGAGCATCGGCGTGGCGACGACCGAGGACAGCGTGGACGCGGCCGAACTGCTCACCCACGCCGACCTCGCGCTGTACTCGGCGAAGGCGGCCGGGCGCCGCCAGTCCTGCCACTACCAGCCGTCCTTCCAGGCCGGGCTGGTGGAGCGGCACGAGCTGAACGAGAACCTGGACACCGCGATCGCCGAGTCCGCGTTCAAGCTGTACTACCAGCCGATCGTCGACCTGCGCACCGGCGACCTGGTCTCCTTCGAGGCCCTGGTCCGCTGGCCGCACGACCGGCGCGGCATGGTGCTGCCCGACGAGTTCATCGCCCTCGCGGAGGAGAGCGGCCAGATCGTCCCGCTCGGCGCGTGGGTCCTCGAACGCGCCGCCCAGGAGGCCGCCGCGTGGCACGAGGCGAGCTCCGCGGCGCGCGCCGCCTCCGGGCGGCCGCCGCTGCGCGTCAACGTCAACGTCTCCGCCCGGCAGTTCCGCGACGCGGGCTTCGTCGACGTCGTGCGGCAGGCGGTCGCGGCCTCCGGGATCGACCCGCGCACGCTCGTCCTGGAACTCACCGAGTCGGTGCTGATGCGCCGCGACGAGCGCGTCCACGACGACATGAGCACCCTGTCCGGCCTCGGCGTCGGCATCGCCATCGACGACTTCGGGACGGGCTACTCCTCGCTGTCCTACCTGCGCGAGTTCCCCATCTCGATCCTGAAGATCGACAAGTCGTTCATCGACGGCCTCAGCTCCTCGCAGCAGCAGTACGCCCTCGTCGAGGGCATCGCCCGGATCGCCGACACGCTCGGCGTCCAGGTCATCGCCGAGGGCATCGAGCACCCCGAACAGCGCGACCTGCTCGCCGCCATGGGCTGCCCGCTCGGCCAGGGCTACCTCTTCGCCCACCCGCTCACCTCCGAGCAGGCGCGGGCGCTCGTGCGCACGACGACGAACGAGCCCGCCCGGCCGGGGGCCGCCCGCTAGGAGCCGCTAGGCGGTGAACGCGGTGCGCAGCGCTCCGGCGAGGACGGTCAGGAGCGGAAGGGTCGGCGCGGCACGGCCCGCCTCGATCGCGCGGATCCGACCTTCCGTCAACCTGGTTCGCTGCGCGAGCTCTTCGACGGAGAGCCCGAGGGCGGTGCGGCGCTCGCGGACGGCGTGGGCGAGGTCGGCGGCCGGGTCGCCGCCCGGGTGGGCGGGGAAGTCCTCGATCGGGCGTCTCGGCTCGCTCACTGCGTCTCCTCGTCTGCACGTGCCCGCGCGGCGGTGGGGCGCACAGCGTGGCACACCGCCGGATCCGGGCGTGCGAAGCGGCGGTCAAGGATCCTTGACCGCCGCTTGGGAGTTCGGGGGCCGGCCCGCTGAGGTGGTGGGACACGGCATCGTCGTAGCAGCACCGACCGCACCGCACCCCGACGACGCTCGCGGCCCGCCGCCGGCTCAGACCACCGCCGGCCGGGTGGTCGTGGCCGTGGCCGTGGGCAGCGTCGGGGGCGTGGTGCTGCCGGCGGTGCTGCCGAGGGTGCGTTCGGCCTTGGCCACGGCCGTGCGGTACTGGAAGGACGCCTCCTGGGAGCCCGCGTCCTGGCGTTGGAAGTAGCCGAAGACCATCGCGACCGTGCCGAAGCGCTCGATGCCGATGTAGGCGTTGAGCTGGACGCCGGCCAGGGTGCCGTCGAGGCGCACGGCGGGGGCGTCGGGGCGGTCGCCGAGGGTCACCGGGGCGACGGTGAAGCTCACCGAGTCCTCGGTGCCCGCGTTGAAGGTGATCTGGTGACAGCTGCGGAACGCGTCGGTGGCCGTGGTGAAGTCGGTGGTGAGCTTGCCCGCGTCCTCGGCGGTGAGGTTCTCGGTCACCATCGGGTTGCCGTCCTCGCCGTCGAGTTCGACCTCGACGTGCGGGCTCCCGGGCGTCGGGGTGGCGTCCGCGTGCATGTTGACGAGCGCGCTGAGGGCGTCACAGCCGCTGGCCGGGGACGGGTTCTCGCCGGGGCTGGGGCTGGCGGTCGTGGGGACCTCGGTGTAGCCGGGGCCGACGTCGTCGACGGTGAGCAGGGCCGCGCTGAGCTGGTCGGCCGTGGGGAGGTCCTGGGCCGGCGCCGCCGCGGCGGCCAGGTGCGCCGGGCCCAGGACGACCGCCGCGACGAGCGCTGCGGCGGTGAGGGCGTGGAGCGGCCTGGAGTGGGACATGCGGGCCCCCGGTCGAGAGTTCGGGCAGGGACAGGCCACCAGTGTCCCACCGGGGTCGGCGCGGAGCGCGCGGGGACGGAAAGCCGCAGGTCAGTCGCCCGGCAGGGCGTCCAGCGTCTCGGTGAGCCACTCCACCCAGAACGTCTCCAGACCGATGCCGGCCCGCAGCACGGCGTGGTGGAGCCGGTTCTCGTCGGCGGCGCGCTCGGGCGGGAAGTCGTGCCGCTCGATCGCCAGGTAGTCGTCCACCTGCGCCCGGTGGAGCTCGAGGTGCCGCCGCAGTTCGGCGTCGAGCCCGGCCGTGCCGACGACCGCTGCGGCGCGCAGCCGCAGCAGCAGCGGTTCGCGGACGGCCCGCGGGTCGGAGCCCTCGGCCGTCCAGCGTTCGAGTTCGGCGCGGCCGGCGGCCAGCACCTCGTACTCCTTCTTCTGGCCGCGCGCCGGGCCGGCCTGCGGGAGGGCCCGGATGTGTCCGGAGGCCTCCAGCCGGCCCAGCTCGCGGTAGATCTGCTGGTGCGTGGCGGACCAGAAGAAGCCGATCGACTTGTCGAAGCGCCTGGTCAGCTCCAGCCCCGAGGAGGGTTTCTCCAGGAGGGCGGTGAGGATGGCGTGGGGCAGCGACATGCGGTCGATCCTAGGGGCCGCGGCGGGTCAGAGCGCCGCCGCCAGCTCGGTGCCCTGCTTGATGGCCCGCTTGGCGTCGAGTTCGGCGGCCACGTCGGCGCCGCCGATCAGGTGCGGGGCGTGGCCGAGGGCGCGCAGCTCGGCGTCGAGGTCGCGGCGCGGTTCCTGGCCGGTGCACAGCACGACGGTGTCGACGGGCAGGAGCTGGCGCTCGCCGTCGATGGTGACGTGCAGTCCGGCGTCGTCGATGAGGTCGTAGGTGACGCCGGCGACCATCATGACGCCGCGGTGCTTGAGTTCGGTGCGGTGGATCCAGCCGGTGGTCTTGCCGAGTCCGGCGCCGACCTTGGTGGTCTTGCGCTGGAGCAGGTGCACCTGGCGCGGGGGCTTGGGCGGCTCGGGGCGGCGCAGGCCGCCGCGCTCGCGGTACTCCGCGTCGATGCCCCACTTGGCCTGGAAGACGGGCGGGTTGAGGCTGGCGGCGTCGCCCTGGTCGGTGAGGTACTCGGCGACGTCGAAGCCGATGCCGCCGGCGCCGAGGATGGCGACGCGCTCGCCGACGTGGGCGCCGTCGCGCAGGACGTCGAGGTAGCCGACCACGCTGGGGTGGTCGACGCCGGGGAGGTCGGCGGGGGTGCGGGGGGTGACGCCGGTGGCGAGGACGATCTCGTCGAAGCCCTCGGCGGCGAGCTCGCCGGCGGTGACGACGGCACCCAGGCGCTGGGTGACGCCCAACTCGGCCAGCCGGGTGCGGTAGTAGCGCAGCGTCTCGTCGAACTCCTCCTTGCCGGGGATGCGGCGGGCGATGTTCAGCTGCCCGCCGATCGTGTCGGCGGCGTCGAACAGCGTGACGTCGTGGCTGCGTTCGGCGGCGGAGACGGTGAACGCGAGCCCGGCCGGGCCGGCCCCGACGACACCGATGCGCTTGCGGAGCTTGGTCGGCGAGAGCACCAGCTCGGTCTCGTGGCAGGCGCGTGGGTTGACCAGGCAGGAGGTGATCTGGAGGTTGAAGGTGTGGTCGAGGCAGGCCTGGTTGCAGCCGATGCAGGTGTTGATGGAGTCGGCACGGCCGTCGGCGGCCTTGGCGACGAAGTCGGCGTCGGCGAGCAGCGGGCGGGCCATCGACACCAGGTCGGCGTAGCCGTCGGCGAGCAGCCGCTCGCCGATCTCGGGGGTGTTGATGCGGTTGGTGGTGACGAGCGGGATGCCGACCGAGCCCATCACCTTCTTGGTGACCCACGCGAAGCCGCCGCGCGGCACCGAGGTGGCGATGGTCGGGATGCGGGCCTCGTGCCAGCCGATGCCGGTGTTGATGATGCTCGCGCCGGCCTCCTCGACGGCCTGGGCGAGCTGCACGACCTCGGCGAGCGTGGAGCCGCCGGGCACGAGGTCGAGCATGGAGAGGCGGTAGACGATGATGAAGTCCTCGCCGACCCGCTCGCGGACCCGGCGGACGATCTCGACCGGGAAGCGCATCCGCTGCTCGTACGCGCCGCCCCACTCGTCCTCGCGCTGGTTGGTGGCCGCGACGATGAACTCGTTGATCAGGTAGCCCTCGGAGCCCATGATCTCGACGCCGTCGTAGCCCGCCCGGCGGGCGAGCTCGGCGCAGCGCGCGAAGTCCTCGACGGTCTGCTCGACCTGCTCGGCGGTGAGCGCGTTGGGGACGAACGGGCTGATCGGCGCCTGGAGCGCGCTGGGGGCGACGAGGTCGCGGTGGTAGGCGTAGCGGCCGAAGTGCAGGATCTGCATGGCGATCTTGCCGCCGGCCGCGTGCACGGCGTCGGTGACGACGCGGTGCTTGTCGGCCTCCTCCTCGGTGGTGAGCATCGCGCCGCCCTCCCAGGGGCGCCCGGCCTCGTTGGGGGCGATGCCGCCGGTGACGATCAGGCCGACGCCGCCGCGGGCGCGCTCGGCGTAGAAGGCGGCCATGCGGTCGAAGCCGTCGGGGGCCTCCTCCAGGCCGACGTGCATCGAGCCCATCACCACGCGGTTGGGCAGGGTGGTGAAGCCGAGGTCGAGCGGGCTGAGCAGGTGGGGGTAGGGGCTGCCGGGCGTGGCGCTCATCGACGTCTCCTGGGTCCTCGGGGCGCGGGTGCTCTGGATGCGGGTGCTCTGGTTACCGCAGAGTAGGGGACGCCCTGAGCCATGTGCAACTAGTTGCATAAGGACGCGGCGGTATCGTCCTGGTGGCATCGGAAGCAGTTGCGCAGGAGGGGGACGGACATGCGGGGTGGCTCGGTCGCCGTGGTCGGCGGCAGCATCGCGGGAAGCGCCTTCGCCGGGGTGGCGGCCCGGCAGGGGGCGGAGCGGGTCGTGGTCCTGGAGCGCAGTCCCGGCCTGCTGGAGGACCGCGGCGTCGGCCTCTGCATGCAGGACGCGCGGTTCGCGGAGCTCGTCGACGCCGGGCACGTCCCGGCCGACGTCCGCCGCCACCGCCTCGCCCTGCGCCGCTGGGTCACCCGCGACGACGCGCCGGGCGGCGACGGCGACGCTCGTGGACGGCGGCTGTGGACGCAGCCCTTCGAGTTCCACTCCTTCCACTGGGGCGTGCTCTGGCAGTCCCTGCGCGCACGGACGCCCGCGGAGGTGGAGTTCCGGCTCGGCACGACGGTGACGGAGGTCGGCGGTGACGACGACGGCGCCTGGGTGACCGACGGCGACGGGAGCCGCGAGACGTACGACCTCGTGATCGGCGCGGACGGCTACCGCTCGGCGGTCCGCGAGGCCGTCTGCCCGCGGGTCGGGCCCGAGTACGCCGGGTACGTGTGCTGGCGCGGCAGCTACGACGCCGCACTGCTGGAGCGGTTGCCCGGCGGCGCGGCGGCGTGGCCCGAGGAGGAGTGCGCGACCGTCTGCTTCCCGGGCGGCCAGGTCGTGCTCTACCGCATCCCGGGCGTCGATCCCGGCACCACGCAGGTGAACTGGGTCTTCTACGCGCCCACGCCCGACTGGCTGCGCCTGAGCGGGCCGACCAGCATCCCGGCGGGCGCGCTGGACGCCGGGCGGGCGGGCGGACTCGCCGAGCTCGCCGAACGGCGGCTGCCGCCGTACTGGGCGGCCGTGGTCACCCTGACCCCGCCGGAGCGCACCTTCCTCCAGCCGATCTACGACCTCGCGACCCCGCGGCGCACGGCCGGGCGCCTGGTGCTCGCCGGGGACGCCGCCACGGTCGTCCGCCCGCACAACACCAGCGGCGCGGTGAAGGCGCTCCAGGACGCGCACGCGTTCGAGGAGGCGGTGCGCGGCGCCGACGGTTCGTGGACCACCGCGCTGTCCGCCTACGAGCGCGAACGGGGCTCGGCCGGGCTGGAGTTGGTGGACCTGGGCCGTCGGCTCGGCGCCGCGCAGGTCGTCGACGCGCCGGACTGGTCGGCCATGGACGAGTCCGCGATGGCCGCCTGGTGGCACCGGCAGGTCACCGGCAGCGGAGGGTTCGGCGGCAGCCCCCTCGGCTCACGGCCGGGGGCCTGAGCACAGGGAAGCCAGAGCCCGGAAGCCTCACGCCCGGGGGAAGCCAGAGCCGGGGGGGAAGCCCGGACGAACGCACCGAGCGGGCCGCGCTCTCGCACGGCCCGCTCGCGCCGGCCCCGTGAACACGGGCCGGACGATCAGACGTTGACGCCGTAGTCGCTCGCGATGCCGCGCAGGCCGGAGGCGTAGCCCTGGCCTATCGCGCGGAACTTCCACTCGCCGCCGTTGCGGTAGAGCTCGCCGAAGACCATCGCGGTCTCGGTGGAGGCGTCCTCGCTCAGGTCGTAGCGGGCGATCTCCTGCCCGTTGGCCTGGTTGACGACGCGGATGAACGCGTTGCGGACCTGGCCGAAGTTCTGCATGCGCGCGTCGGCGTCGTAGATCGACACCGGGAAGACGACCTTCGCCACGTCGGCGGGCACCCGGGCCAGGTCGACCTTGATCTGCTCGTCGTCGCCGTCGCCGCCACCGGTCAGGTTGTCGCCGCTGTGCTCGACCGAACCCTCGGGGCTGCGCAGGTTGTTGAAGAACACGAAGTGCTGGTCCGACACGACCTTGCCGAGGGCGTTGCAGAGCAGCGCACTGGCGTCCAGGTCGTAGTCCGCACCGGTGGTGGTCCGGACGTCCCAGCCGAGCCCGATGATCACGGCGCTCAGGCCGGGCGCCTCCTTGCTCAGCGAGACGTTGCCGCCCTTGGCCAGCGAAACTCCCACGATTCCCTCCTCGGATCTCTCCCTGCGGAGGAATCTACAACACTGTAGAGATCACGAGAATCCACCTGCGGTCGCTGCCGTCCCCCGGCTTTTCTCAGGGGTGCGCGGGCCCGCTTCCCGCGCGGACGGGCAAGGCTCCTCCGCAGAAGGGCCGGGCTCCTTCGCGGAAGGGCCCGGCCCGGGCGGCCGACCTACACTGGCCGTGCGGGCGGGGCGCGCCGCCCGGCGACCGCGCGGGAGGTTCCCATGCGCCAGCGGCACAGCTTCCACCTCGACCAGGCCGGCCACTCGGTCACCGTCAACGTCCGCTCCGGCTGGATCACCGAGACCGAACTGCTGGTGGACGGCAAGGAGTGCGCGTTCCACCGCGTGCACGGGCACGGCTCCTACCCGCTGACGTTGGCCGGGCAGCTCGCCGAGGAGCCGCCGGTGCCGCTCGCCGTGCGGCTGGACCGCACGGGGGTCGCGGAGCACCCACTCACGTGCGTGCTGGAGCTGGCCGGCGCGGCGCGGGCGATGCCGGAACGCGTCGGTCGCTGAGGCGAACCACTCGGCACCTCAGCCTTCCTGACGCTCCGCCAGGATCTCGTCGACGGCCTTCGCCGCCCGCTGCGCGTCGTCCGCCACCAGGCCGATCCTGGTCCGGCGGTGGAGCACGTCCGCCGCGTCCAGCGCGCCCTCGTGCGTCACGGCGTACGCGATCTCCGCGCGCGTCACGTCGATCCCCTCGGCGACCGGCGTGAGCTCGCCGGCCTCCAGCACCTCCGCCGCCGTGCCGCCGTGGCGGGCGAGCAGCGAGGCGGGCACGCCGCGCTCCGGCAGCGGGCGGCTGTCGCGGTGTCCGGGGGCGCCGACCAGCGGCAGCCGGGCCGTCCAGCACGCCCGCGCCGGCAGGCCGCGCAGGCGGACGGCGGCGTCCACCGCGTCCTCGGCCATCCGCCGGTAGGTGGTGAGCTTGCCGCCGACCACCGTGACCATCCCGGACGGGGACTCCAGCACCGCGTGCTCGCGGGAGATGTCGGCGGTGTTCCCACCGCCGGTGTCGATCAGCGGGCGCAGCCCGGCGTAGGCGCCGCGGACGTCCGCCCTGGTCAGCGCGGTGCTCAGGGCCGCGTTGACGGTGTCCAGGAGGAAGGTGATCTCGCCGTCGGTCGGCACCGGCTCGTCCGGGATCGGGCCCGGCGCGTCCTCGTCGGTCAGGCCGATCGCGACCCGGCCGAGCTGCTGGGGCAGTGCGAAGACGAAGCGGCTGGTCGAGCCGGGGACCGGCACGGTGAGCGCGGCCGTCGGGTGGCCGAGCGCGGCGGCGTCGACCAGGACGTGGGTGCCGCGGCTCGGCCGCAGCCGGATCGACGGATCGACCTCGCCCGCCCACACGCCGGTGGCGTTGATCACGGCGCCGGCACTGATCGTCAGCTCGTGGCCGCCCACCGTGTCGACCAGCCGGGCCGAGCCGCCGGTGACGTCCTCGGCGCGGACCCGGGTCAGCACCGTCGCACCGTACTGCGCGGCCGTCCGGGCCAGCGCGAGCACCAGCCTTGCGTCGTCCACGAGTTGGCCGTCGTGCGCGACGAGCGCGCCGCGCAGCCCGGCCGTCCGGACGCCCGGCACCAGGCGGCGGGTCCGCTCGGCGTCGATCCGGCGCACCCGGGGCAGCAGCGCGCCGGGCGTGCCGGCGCTCAGCCGCAACGCGTCGCCGGCGTGGAAACCGGCCCGGATCAGCGCGCCCTGCCCGGGGCGCAGGAGGTCCGGGAGCAGCGGCACGAGCTGGGGAAGGGCCCGGACGAGGTGCGGCGCGGTGCGGGTCATCAGCACCCCGCGCTCGACGGCGCTCTCGCGGGCCACGCCGATCCGCCCGGAGGCCAGGTAGCGCAGGCCGCCGTGCACGAGCTTGGAGCTCCAGCGGCTGGTGCCGAAGGCGAGGTCGCGGGACTCGACGAGCACCGTGCGCAGGCCGCGCGCAGCGGCGTCCAGGGCGACCCCGGCGCCGGTGACGCCGCCGCCGATCACGAGCAGGTCGACCTGCGGCCGGCCGGCGAGCGCGTCCAGCTCCACCGCCCGCCTGGTGCCGTTGAGCCGGCTCGACCCCGCGAAGGGGCCCGCGGGCGGCACGGAGGGAGTGGAGGGAGGCGTCATGGCGCGAGGTATCCGTTCAACGCTCGGGCCAGTTCGCGCCGCCAGGCCGCCTCGGGCAGCAGGGAGGCGACCATGCGGTGCGACTGGACGGTGGACTGGGCGATGAGGAGCACCATGGCGGCCAGTTCGAGCGGCTCGCCGGCCCGGATCGAGCCGTGCGCCTGGCCCTGCTCGATGCCGGTGCGCAGCGCCTCCAGAAGGCCGCGCTGGCTGGTGCCGAGCCGTTCGACGACGTACTCCAGGAGCAGGTCGGAGTCGTCGGAGTGCAGCAGGGCCCCGAGCACCGGGTGGTCGCGCAACCGGACGGCGACCTCGACGACGCGGTCGACGAAGGTCTCGCGGTCGTGCACGTCCAGCACGTCGCCCTGCTGGGTGGCCGCCAGGATCTCCCGGGTGAGCAGCGCTCCGATCACCGCCTTCACGTCCGGCCAGCGCCGGTAGACGGTCGGGCGGCTGACCCCGGCGCGGCGCGCGATCTCGGCGAGCTGCGTCCGGCGCACGCCGAGGTGCACGATCAGCTCTGCGGCGGCGTCGAGGATCGCATCGTCGGTGCTGCGCGGCCGGTCCGGGGCATCGGCGTCCGGCGCGCCCGGGGCGTCCTGGGAGGCCGGGGAGGTGGCGTTACTACTTGACATGATGTGTGAAACTGTAACGCATGGCACCTGAGACGCAAGCGGGCCCGGCCGACGCCGCGCTGCCGCTCCCCCCGATGAAGTGGGACGCCTGGGGCGACCCGGCCCTCGCCAAGGAGCTGTCCGCGGACATCAAGGGACTGCTCGCGGCCGCCCTCGGTGTCACCGGCGACGCCGAGCCCGGCCCCACCGCCGACGAGGTCCGCCTGCATCCCTCCCGGCTCACCGACGCCGACCTGCTGGCGCTCGCCGCCGTCGTCGGCGAGGCGCACGTGAGCGCCGCCGACGCCGACCGCCTCCCCCGCGCCGGCGGCAAGTCCACCCCCGACCTGCTGCGCCGCCGCAGCCGCGAGCCGCAGGACGCGCCCGACGCCGTCGTGCTGCCCGGCAGCGAGGACGAGATCGCCGCGCTGCTCGCGGTGTGCGCCGAACGCCGCATCGCCGTCGTGCCGTTCGGCGGCGGCACCAGCGTGGTCGGCGGCCTCGACCCCGAGCGCGGCGCCCTGAACGCCGTCGTCTCGCTCGACCTGCGCCGATTCGACCGGCTGCTCGACCTCGACGAGACCTCCGGCGAGGCCCTCCTCGGCGCCGGCCTCACCGGCCCGGCCGCGGAGGCGCTGCTCGCCGAGCGCGGCCACGAACTCGGCCACTACCCGCAGAGCTTCCGCTTCGCGACCATCGGCGGATTCGCGGCCACCCGCTCCTCCGGCCAGGACTCGGCCGGCCACGGGCGCTTCGACGACATGGTGCGCGGTCTGCGCGTCGTCACCCCGGTCGGCGTGCTGGACCTCGGCCGCGCCCCGGCCTCCGCCGCCGGCCCCGACCTGCGCGAGCTCTTCCTCGGCTCGGAGGGCGCCCTCGGCATCATCACCGCCGTCCGCGTCCGCGTGCACCCCCTCCCGGCCGTCAAGGCCCACGAGGCCTGGAGCTTCCCCGACTTCGCGACCGGCGCCGCCGCGCTGCGCGCCGTCGAGCAGCAGGGCACCGGACCGACCGTCATCCGGCTCTCCGACGAGGCGGAGACCATGGTCAACCTGGCCATGACGGAGCAGATCGGCGGGTCCCCCGCGGTCAGCGGCTGCCTCGCCGTCACCGTCTTCGAGGGCACCGCGGAGCAGGTCGCCGCCCGGCACCGGCTCACCCGCGAGGTGCTCCTCGCGGCCGGCGGCACCTCGCTCGGCGAGGCCCCCGCCCGCGCCTGGGAGCACGGCCGCTTCAACGCGCCCTACCTGCGGGACTCCCTGCTCGGCGCCGGCGCGCTCTGCGAGACCCTGGAGACGGCGACGAACTGGAACCGCCTGCCGCAGCTGCGGGCCGCCGTCACCGAGGCGCTCACCACCGCGCTGCCCGGCGCGCTCGTGCTCTGCCACATCTCGCACGTCTACCCGACCGGCGCCTCGCTCTACTTCACCGTCGTCGCGGCCCTCGGCGAGGACCCGCTCGCGCAGTGGGGCGCCGCCAAGCACGCGGCGTGCGACGCGATCGTCGCGGCGGGCGCCACCATCACCCACCACCACGCCGTCGGCGCCGACCACCGGCCCTGGATGACCGACGAGATCGGCGAGTTGGGCGTGCGGATCCTGCGCGCGGTCAAGGCCGAGCTCGACCCGGCGGGCATCCTCAACCCGGGCAAGCTGATCCCGTGACGACGCGCGCGCCGAGAACCGTCGCGCTGCTGGCCAACCCGGCGGCGGGCGCGGGACACGCCGCGCCCGCAGCCGAGCGGGCCGTCGCCCGGCTGCGGGCCCTGGGCGTCGAGGTCCGGCGCCACGCCGGGCGCGACGCCGAGGACTCCGTCCGCCTCGCCCGCGAGGCCGTCGCGGGCGGGGCGGACGCGCTGGCCGTGGTCGGCGGGGACGGCATGGTCAACCTCGCGCTCCAGGCCGTCGCCGGCACCGCCGTCCCGCTGGGGATCGTCCCCGCGGGCACCGGCAACGACCACGCCCGCGAGTACGGCCTGCCGCGCGACGCCCCCGAGGCCGCCGCCGACGTCATCGCCGCCGGACGGACCCGCACCGTCGACCTCGGCCGGATCACCGGCCCGGACGGGACGGCCCGTTGGTTCGGCTCCGTCCTCGCCACCGGCTTCGACTCCCTGGTCAGCGACCGCACCAACCGCCTGCGCTGGCCGCGCGGCCGGATGCGCTACAACCTCGCCATCCTCGCCGAGTTCGCCAACCTGCGCCCGCTGCCCTTCCGCATCACCCTCGCCGACGGCACCGTCATCGAACGCGACCTCACCCTGGCCGCCGTCGGCAACACCCGCAGCTACGGCGGCGGCATGCTCATCTGCCCTGCCGCGATGCCCGACGACGGCCTGCTCGACGTCACCGTCGTCGCCGCGATGCCCCGGCTGCGGATCGCCCGTTTCTTCCCGACCGTCTTCCAGGGCACCCACGTGCACCACCCCGAGGTGGAGACCCACCGCACCCCGTCCCTGCGGATCGAGTCCCCCGGCATCACGTCCTACGCCGACGGCGAGTTCATCGCCCCGCTGCCGGTCGAGGTCACCGCCGTCCCGGGCGCCCTGCACCTGCTCGTCCCTTAGCGCCCTACGAGGTGCCGGCCCACCAATCGGCACTGTCCACCCCGGCCGCCCAGCGCCCCGGGGGTGGACCTCGTGCGGCGCAGGCCACCTTCCGTCCGAACCTCGCCCACCGCTCAGCCCACCAGTCGCTTGCGCCAGAGCAGCGGGCGTATCTCGATCGCGTGGCCGGCGTCGCCGTTCCACACCACCGGGAAGCCGGCGTCCGCGAGGGCGGCCACCACCTCGTGGCCGACGGCGGTCGTGGTGAGCGGGGAGCCGTCGAAGCCGCCGTAGAGGAGGGAGAGGCCGTGGCCGCTGGCGGCCGACTCCGTGCACTGGGAGTGGAAGTAGACGAAGCCGCGGGCGTCGGGCGCGCCCTCGGCGGCGATCTCGGCCTCCCCGCAGGTGCGGCAGCAGGTGAAGTGCTCGCGGGCGGTGATGCCGGCGGCGTCCAGCGCGGCGAAGGCGCGGGCGAGGCGTTCCGGGTCCGTCTCGCCGACCCAGCCGGTCTGCTCGCCGACGCGCTCCAGCCACAGCCGGTCGGCGAGCTGCTCGGCCTGCTCGCGGGAGACCGGACTGCCCTCCGGGGAGAGCAGGTACTCCGCGGCCTCCTCGGCGAGCGCGGCGCGGGTGGTGTAGCCGCAGGCCAGCGTGAGGCGCAGCCGCTCCTCGAGGTCGCGGCGCTCGCCGGGCGGCAGGTCGAGCGGGGGCGCCGGCTCGGGGGCGGGGCCCATGGCGAGCGGCTTCCAGTCCAGCCCGTCGCCCCAGCCGGGCTCGCGGCGCGCCCAGCCGAGCATGGCGGTGACCACCGGCTCGGGCCCGTCGAGCGTGACCTCGTAGTGGCGGTCGGCGGAGCCGTCCCGGTACTCCAGGGCGTAGTCGCCGCCCTCGGCGTGCCAGACCTGGATGTAGACGTCGGGCAGGTCGGGCACCCGCTGGACGACGACGAAGTTGTCCCCGTCCGCGCCCAGCCGCCCGACCAGCGCGCCGAGGGCGTCCGCACCCGCCCCGACGTGTCGCGTCCCGTCGTTCTCCTGCACCGTGATCGCCAGCATGGGGTCACCCTGGCACACGCCACTGACAATGCCGCTGACGGTCGGTCGGACGGACGGAGGGGCCGGCCGGCCGGCCGCTCACACGCCCCGCGTGGCCCTGATCCGCCCCTCCCCGATCGCGGCCACCAGTTCCGCGTGGTCGAGTCTCGTGCGGTCCGCGTACAGCACCGCGAAGTCGGCGATCGCCTCCGCGAAGGTGTCGGCCGAGCCGAGGTAGCCCGCGATGGCGAGCCGGTCGCCGGTGCGGGCGTGGGCGCGGGCGAGGGTGCGCCCGCACAGGTCGGCATAGGCGCGCAGGCCGGCCGGGGCCATGTCCGAGACGTCCGCCGAGCCCTTCATGTCGCGCAGCTGGCGGCCGTAGAAGTGCCGCCCGGCCGGGCCCGTCGTCCAGCCGAGGAAGATGTCGCTCGCCGCCTGCATGAGGTGCTGGCCGGTGACGACGCGCCGCCCGCCGTGGTGCGCGGCGACCTCGGCGTCCACCCGCGCCGCCGGCAGGTGCTCCTCCAGCACCGAGCGCCCGGCCTCCTTGAGCTGGAGGAACAGCGGGTCGCGCCCGTCCCGGCCCTCCAGCAGGACGATGTAGCAGCGGGTGCCGACGCTGCCCACCCCGACCACCTTCACCGCCGCGTCGACGAAGCGGAAGCGGTCGAGCAGCACCCGCCGGTCCTCGGCGAGGGTGGCCCGGTAGTCGCTGAACACCTGGCCGACGGAGCCCAGTTCGGCCTTCGACAGCCGCTCGACCAGCGGCGGCGCGCTGACGATGCGCCGCCGGCCGTCCCGCTCCTCGGTGAGCTTGCCGAAGGCCTGGAGGCTGGTGCGGCGCCGGGCGGCGGCGAGGTCCGCCTCGACCCGCCGGCGCTGCCTGCCCCGGCGCACCAGCGGCAGCAGGTCGGCGCTGTCGAAACGGCTGTACCAGACGTCGAGTTCGCCCATCCCGGCCAGCCGGCGCAGCGCGGCGGCGTAGCCGCGGCCGGCGCTCAGCGCGGCGCGGCGCACGCGCTCCTCGCCGTGCCCGTTGTCGCGGGCGGCGACGGCGACGCTGGCGGCGAGGCGCTTGACGTCCCACTCGAAGGGGCCAGGGTACGTCTCGTCGAAGTCGTTGACGTCGAAGAGCAGGGCGCGCTCCGGCGAGGCGTAGAGCCCGAAGTTCACCAGGTGGGCGTCGCCGCAGAGCTGGACGGTCAGGCCGGTGTCGGGCCCGGCGGCGAGGTCGGCGGCCATGACGGCGGCGGCGCCGCGCAGGAACGCGAAGGGGGTGTCGGCCATCCGGCCGTAGCGGATCGGCAGCAGCCGCGCGACCCGGTCCTCGCCCTGCCGCTCGAGCACCGCGACCGGGTCGGGCCGGTCGGCGGCGGGGATCCACCGGCCGTGCGCGGAGCGGGGGACCCGTTCGCGGGCGGCCCGGCCCCGGCGGCGGCGTTCGGCGGGCGTGGTCATGCGCGGCTCCTCGGTCGGCCTCGGCGGGTACCCCTCCGGGCGACGCTAGGCGACTGCCACCGGAGGGGCACCGCGCGCCCTCCGGCGCTGCGCCGAACGGATGATCCCCCGGTTCCTGCGCCGCCATGCCCGGGTCCCGTTCACCGGGGCGGTTTCCGGACGTCGCCTCCGGTCGCCGGCGGGCGGCCGTCCCCGGGGCCGCGGTCACCGCACGGCGAAGTCCGCCATCATCGCCATGTCCTCGTGCTCCAGGTTGTGGCAGTGCAGCATGTACGTCCCCGCGTAGTCGGTGAACCGCACGAGCACCTCCACCTCCTCGGCCGGCCGCAGGTCGACGGTGTCCTTCCACCCGGCGTCGTAGGGGCCCGGCTCCTTGCCGTTGCGCGACAGCACCTGGAAGTGGTTGAGGTGCACGTGGACGGGATGGTGCAGGTCGGTGGACAAGCGCCAGATCTCGGTGGCCCCGAGGACCGGGTCCGCGACGTCGCGGCCGGGTTCGTACGGGTCGCCGTTGATCGTCCAGCCGTCGCCGCGGCTGCGCCGGAAGGCGAAGTCGCGGGTGGCCGCGGCGGCGGAGGCGTCGAGCGCCTCCACCGCGGACAGCCGCTCGGGCACCGTCGCGTCGTCGGTGACCTGCCGGGAGGTGACGTCGAAGCGCATGACCTCGGCGGTCCTGCCGCTGCCGAAGCGGTTCAGCAGGCGCACGGCCGTGCCGGGCGGGTAGCGGGAGAAGTCGACGACGACGTCGAAGCGCTCGGCGGGGGCGATCTCCAGGGCGTCGTGGGCGACGGGGGCCGCCAGCAGGCCGCCGTCCGAGCCGATCTGGACGAGGGCGTCGCCGCCGGACGGCTGGGGGTCGAGTTCGAGGCGGTAGAGGCGGGCGTTGGAGGCGTTGAGGAACCGCAGCCGGTAGCGCGCCCGGTCCACGTCCAGGCGGGGCCACGGCGCGCCGTTGACCAGGATGACGTCGCCGAGGACGCCGTTCGCGTAGTCGGAGGTGACGCCGGGCCGGTCGGCGCCCTGCGCCGGGTACAGGAACGAGCCGTCCTCGGCGAAGGAGCGGTCGGCGAGCATGAGCGGGAGGTCGCGGTCGCCGTGCGGCAGCGGCAGGGCGCCCTCCTCGTCGTCGTGGACGAGGTGGAAGCCCGCCAGGCCGCGCCAGACGCCCTGGCCGGTGAAGCCCATCCGGTGGTCGTGGTACCAGAGGGTGGCGGCGCGCTGGTGGCCCGGATAGGTGTGGACGCGCTCGCCGGTGACGGACCTCCCGGCCGCGTGGTGCTCCATGCCGGGCATCCCCGCCATGGCGTCGACGCTCGCGCTCGATCCGACGGGCAGCAGCAGGTCGACCGGGTAGCCGTCGCTGTCGGCCGGGGTGTGGCCGCCGTGGAGGTGGACGACGGACGGCACCGGCAGCTCGTTGCGGTGCTTGACCACCGCCGCCCGGCCGGAGCGGGTGACCACCGTCGGGCCGGGCCAGCTGCCGCCGTACGTCCAGGCCTCGGTGCGCACGCCCGGCAGGATCTCCAGCTCGGCGACCCGCTGCACGATCTCGTACCGGTCGGCCGCGGCGTCGCCGCCGACCGGCTTGAGCACCGGCGGCACCGGCAGCGGCACCTGGAACGCGGGCGGCGGTTGGAGCCCGCTGCTCAGCAGCCGGCCCGGCCGGCCCTCGGCCAGCAGCCGGGCCGCCGAGGGCCCCGCGACGGCGGCCAGCGTGCCCGCGCCGAGGACGGAGGCGCCGATGCCGAGGAAGCGGCGCCGGTTCACTTGGCCACCTCCACGGGCCCGCCCGGCCGGGGCAGCCGCCCGCTGCCGTCCGGCTCGGGAGCGGCGGCGGCGCGGGCGGGCAGCGGCTCGCGCCAGGCGCCGACCAGCGCGAACAGGATGCCGCTGACCAGCAGGACGCCGAGCGTGACGTGGACGCCGACGGCCCGGCCGTAGCCGGCGGCGATCTGGCCGATGACCGCCACCGCCAGGAGGGCGGTGCTCCACAGCGGCCACAGCGGCCCGCGCCCTGGCCACCGGACCAGGACGGCCACCGCGAGCTGCAGCACGGCGACGGTGGCCAGCGTCATCGCGTTGCCCTCGTGGTCCTCGAGCGACTCGTAGGTGCCGTTGAGGAAGCTCCCGGCCAGCACGGTCTGGAGGACGGCCAGCAGGCCCAGCGTGGTCGAGGTGACGCGCAGGAGGATCAGCGGCCAGCGGGGCGCGGGGGCCGCGGGAGGACTGGTCATTGCGAGGTCGCTCTCTGCTCGGCGGGTCGGGCGGGGCGGGCGAGAGCGTAGCTGATCCGGCATCACGATCGGCGGCAATGCGGATGGTTGGGCGTCCGGGTGATCCCTTTGCGCCGGTTCGGCCCGCCGGGTTCACCCGGTCGGGGGACGGACCGGGCACCGGGGGCGCCCCCGGCCCCGGCTCACACCGGGTCGGCCGTCACCCCCTCGTAGGCGGTGCGGAGTTCGCCGAGGACGGGGTGGTCCGCGTCGAAGCGCGTGCCGTCGACCGCCGCCACCGGACGGACGCCGACGCCCGCGTTCACCGCGAACGCGGCCTTGAACCGGTCGAGCTCGACGGCGTCCACCGGCCCGCTCTCCTGAGGCCCGCCGTACGCGCGGGCGAGCAGCGCGGCGGTGACACCCGGCAGGCTCGGGCCCTGCGGCCAGACCACGCGGCCGCCGTCGTCGACGAAGCCGACGTTCCAGGTGGCGCCCTCCGTCACCCGGCCCGCCGGGTCCACCAGCAACGCGTCGTCGAACCCGGCGAGTTGGGCCTCGCGACGGTGGCGGATCAGGCCGAACAGCCCGACGTGCTTCACCTGCGGCGCCTCCCGCACGTAGGCGACCGTGCGCACCCGCAGCGGGCCGGGCACGGCGGCCGGGGCCGGGCGGGTGGTGACCAGCAGGCTCGGCGCGGCCGGACCGGACGGGCGCTCCAGACCGAGCTCCGGGTCGTAGACGGTGACCCGGACGATCGCCTCCGCGCCGTCCGGCGGCAGCACCGCGCGGATCCGCCCGCGCACGACGTCCGGGTCCAGTTCGGCGCCGAACAGCGCCCGGCAGTCCCGCACCAGCCGCTCCAGGTGCAGCGCCAGGCCCCGGACCCGGCCTGCCCCGACCCGCAGGGTGGTGAAGTGCCCGTAGTTCAGCAGCCCCAGCGCCGCCACCCGCGCCGCGTCGGCGGGGGCGCCGTCGATCTCGATCTCAGCCATGGGGCGAGTCTGGCAGGACCGCGGCGCGATTGCGCCTAGAGCCGGTGGTGGGACCGGGGTCCTACGGGGAGACCGGGCGGTACGGGGTGACGAACCGCCGGCCCGCCGCGGCGGCCAGTTGCTCGAAGTGCTCGATCTTGTGGGCGAGCCCCTCCGGTTCGCCGGTGTCCGCCCAGCGCCACGCCTCCGCCCACCACTGCGGCCCGCGCACCAGCGGGCGGCCGGCGAGCGCCAGGTGCAGCGCGAGCGTCGAGCGCGCGTAGCCGTGCACCCAGCCGTCCGTGGCCCGGTAGGCGGCCGTCTCGTCCAGCCGCAGCCAGCGGCCCTCGCACCCGGCGGCCAGCAGCGGCACCCACCCCTGGGCGCCGTCCTCGACCAGCAGGAGCAGCCGCCCGTCCTCCTCCCGCACGCGGTAGGGCGGCAGTTGGGGCATCCGCGCGAGGGCGAGCGAGTGCTTCCAGCCGACCACCCACAGGCCCCGGCGCAGGTAGTAGCGGACAGCGTGCTGCCAGGTCCAGTGCGCCTCCAGCCGGTAGCCGGGCAGGCCCTCGGCGGCCGCCGCGCGGTACACGTCGTCCAGTACCCCGGCGGCCAGGCCGCGCCCGCGGGCCTCCGGCCGCAGGTAGAGCGAGGAGACGGCGAGCTGGCCGGGCCCCCGCGTCCAGTTGTCGACGGCGACCGTCCCGGCGACCGCGCCGTCCGCGCCCAGCACCCAGTACCGGCGCCGGTACAGCTCGCCGCCCGGCCACTCCCGGCCGCTCTCGCCGAGCCGCTCCCGCCACCGCCGCTCGACATCCGGCGCGAGGGCGTCCGGGTCCACCCGCTCCCCCAGCTCGCCCTCCACCAGGGACGCCAAGTCCCAGAGCGCGAAGCGCCGTTCGTCCCCCTCGAGCACCACCGTCAGCCGCGGCCCCGCCGCCAGCCGATCCTGCGCCCGTTCCACCGCTGCATCCCAAGACCTCACCACACGGCCACGATAGACCCGTGGTGGGCACGGATCGTAATTCGGTGGACACCGAACGTCAGATCGGATACGAATTCAGCCGTCCGCTTCGTGACGGTCGTGACGGTCGTGACGGGGTGCCGTCGTACGAGTGGTGCCGTCGTCCCCGGTGGTGCCGGTGGCGCCTGGGAAGGGAGTTCCCGATGTCGGTGTCCGTACGTCCACGAGCAGTGCGTCCGTCAGCCGTGTGCCGCTTCGGCGCTCGCCCTCTCCGGGGCCTGCGCCGGGCTCTCCGGGGCCTGCGCCGGGCTCTCCGCGACCGCCTCCGCCCGCGCGGGTCGGGTCAGTACGACGGCGGAGATCACGGCCACGCCGCCCACGAGGGCGTTCCAGCCGATGGGTTCGGCGAGGAAGGCCGCGCCCAGGGCCATCGACCAGACCGGTGTCACGTAGGTGACGGCCGAGGCCACCGCGGTGCCCGCCGCACGGACGAGGCCCAGGTTGAGCACGTACGCGAAGCCGGTGCCGGCCGCGCCCAGGGTCAGCAGCGCCCCCGCGGCGCCCGCGCCGGGCCAGTGCGGCGCGCCCGCGCCGAGGGGTGCGACGACGGCCAGTTCCGCCGCGGCGCAGGTGATCTGGGTCGCCGACAGCGCCGTGACGCCGTACGGCCGGCCGCTCAGGAAGCGTCGCAGGTAGGCGAAGCCCGCGCCGTAGCAGCATGCCGCGCCCAGGCAGGCCAGCCCACCGGCGAGCTCGCCCGAGCCGATGCCCCGCCAGACGCCGAGCACCGTCAGCACACCGGCGAAGCCGAGCACCAGGCCGCTCAGCCGGCGCGCCCCCGGGCGGCGTTCCCCCGCCACCGCGGCCACCGCGAACAGCAGCGTGAACAGCGGCGTGGTGGCGTTCAGCACCCCGGCGAGCACCGAGCTGACCTTCGTCTCGCCGAACGAGAAGAGCGTGAACGGCACGGTGTTGAGCAGCACCGCGACCACCGCCGAGTGCCCCCAGACCGCGCGCTCGCGCGGCACCCGTTCGCGCCGCAGCGCGAGGACCGCCCACAGCGTGGCCGCCCCGAGCACGCACCGCCACAGCGCCACCCAGACCGGCGGCACCCCCGCCGCCAGCGCGACCTTGATCAGGGCGAAGCTCGCGCCCCAGATCGCGGACAGCACCACGAACCCCGGCCACCATCTCCGCGTTCCGTTCACGTCCGTCCTCCCCGTCTCCCCGTCCGGGACGGCCCGTACCGCGGCCGTCCGCTCCAGGACGGTCCGCACCGGGCCGTCCGTCCTGGACAGAGGGTGGCCCCGCCGGGGAGCATGAGTCCAACAAGTGATGATGCCGGACGGATGAGGAAGTCTCATGGCTTCGGAGGTCAACCTCGCCCAGCTCAGGGCGCTGATCGCGGTGGCCGACGCCGGCGGCTTCGGCGCCGCCGCCGACGACCTGGGCATCACCCAGTCCGCCGTCTCGCACGCGGTCGCCGCCCTGGAGCGCACCCTCGGAGCGCCCGTGCTGCACCGCGGCAGCCCCGCCCGGCCGACCCCGCTGGGCGAGCAGATCCTGCCGCACGCCCGCACGGCGGTCGCCTCGGCCTGCGCCGTCCGCGCCATCGCCACCCGGCACTCGGGCGGCCTCACCGGCACCGTCCGGCTGGCCGCGCCCACCACCGTCTGCCAGGTGCTGCTACCCGGGCTGCTCCGGGACTGGGCGGCGGCGCACCCGCAGGTGACGGTCTCGATCTTCGAGGGCGAGGACACCGAGCTGGCCGTCTGGCTGGAGGCGGGCACGGTCGACGCCGCCGTCCTGGTCGACGCCGGAGCGCCGCCGCCCGGCGCGGTCCCGCTCGGCGCGGACTCCATGCACGCGCTGCTCCGGCGCGACCACCCCCTCGCCGCGCAGGAGTCCATCCACGTCGCGGACCTCGAGGACGACGACTTCCTGCTCTCCGAGGGCGGCTGCGAGCGACACATCCGCGAGGCGTACCGCCGGGCCGGCACCCGCTTCTCCCCGCGGCACCGGATCCGTGACCTCAACACGCTCATCGGCATGGTCCACGCGGGCGTCGGCGTCTCGGTGATGCCCGCGCTCGCGCTGACGATGATCCCGGCGGGCTGCGTCCTCATCCCGATCCGGCCCGCCGTCCACCGCACCCTGACGCTCACCGGACCGGCCGGCCGGCCGTGGTCCCCCGCCGTGAGCGGGCTGCTGGCGGCGGTGTCCCCGGCGCCGGCGGCGGAGGCCCTCGCGGAGGCGTGAACCCGGCGCGGGCTCCGGCGCATTTCTGCGGCCGGGGCGTCCTCGGTGGAACTTTTCGTGGCTGGAGCATCGGTCGGCTGGATCCGGTGCTGCGCCGACCGCAGGGTGACGGGCGTTGCCCGTCCGCTCTCCGAGGGAGCCCCGTTGTCCACCTCCGCACCGCACCACCGCCGTTGGGCGGCGCTCGCCGCGCTGCTCACCGCCGAGGCGATGAACCTCCTGGACGCGACGATCGTCCAGGTCGCCGCACCGCGCATGCACGCCGAGCTCGGCGGCCCGGTCTCCGCCGTGCCGTGGCTGACCTCCGCCTACACCCTGCCGTTCGCCGTCCTCCTGCTCGCCGGCGCCCGGCTGGGCGACCGGGCCGGGCGGCGGCGGGTGTTCCGCGTCGGGGTCGCCGGGTTCCTCCTGGCCTCCCTGGCCTGCGCCGCGGCGCCCACGCTCGGCGCGCTGATCGCCTTCCGTGCCGTCCAGGGCGCGGCGGCGGCGCTGATCGTGCCGCAGACCATCGGCCTGATCAAGGCGATGTTCCGCGGCGAGGAGACGGCGAGGGCGCTCGGCAGCATCGGCCCGGTGATGGGGCTGGCGGCCGTGTGCGGCCCGGTCCTCGGCGGGGTGCTGACGCACGCCGACCTGTTCGGGTCCTCCTGGCGGGCGGTCTTCCTGGTCAACGTGCCGCTCTCGCTCGCCGTCCTCGCCCTCGCCCCGCTCCTCGCCGAGGACCGCGCGCCCCTACGGCCCGGCCTCGACCCGGCGGGCACCGCACTCGCCGCGCTCGCGACCGCCCTCCTCGTCCTCCCGCCGCTGCGCTCCGGCGGCACGCTGACGGGCGGTCCGGCGCTCGCGTCGCTCGCCACCGGGTGCGTGGCCGCGGTGGCCTTCGCCGCCCATCAGCGCCGTGGCGCGCGGCGCGGGCGCGGCACGCTCGTCGAGACCAGCCTCTTCGCGTCCGCCCGCTTCCCGGCCGCGCTGGTGTGCTCCGCGCTGTTCTTCGGGGCGGGCACCGGGCTCACCCTCGTCGTCGTGCTCCAGCTGCAAGTCGGTTCCGGAGCCGACGCGTTGACCGCCGGGCTGACGCTCCTGCCGTGCTCGGCCGGGATGGCCGTGGCGTCCTGGTGCGCCGGCGCCCACCTGGTCGGCCGGTACGGGTCGCGGGTGCGCGGCGCCGGGCTCGCGGTCATGGCGGCGGGCGTCCTGGCGACCGCCGGGGCGTTCGGCGCGGGCGGCCACCCGGCGCTGCTGCCGTGCGCGCTCGCGGTCGTCGGCGTCGGGCAGGGTCTGTTCACGCCGTCCTTCTTCACCGCCGCGCTGGCGCCGCTGCGACCTCAGGAGATCGGCTCCGCCGCCGGACTCCTCAACGCCGTCCAGCAGTTCGGCACCACCGTCGGCGTCGCCGTGCTCGGCCGGATCTACCTCGAGTCGGCGGACACCGCCGGCGCGCAGCGGGCCTGTTGGGCGGGCCTCGCCGCGCTGGCCGTGGTCGCGGTGGCCGGGCGGGCGCTGCGCGCGAGCGGTCCGGGCCGGGGTGGCGGTCCGGACGCGGTCAAAGACCCGGGGCCGGGCCGGGCAGAATCGGAGACCGCTCCGGAACCGGCCGCCGAACCCCTGGAAGCCCCGCATGCTCGATGAGCTCGACCGCGCACTCGTCCACGCCCTGCGGATCGACGGCCGCGCTCCGTTCAGCCGCGTCGCCACGGTGCTCGACGTCTCACCGCAGACCGTCGCCCGACGCTACCGGCGGCTGCGGGCGGAGGCGTGCCTGCGGGTCGTCGGGCTCGCCGACCCGCGGCGGGCCGGGCGCACGCAGTGGCTGCTGCGCCTCACCGCCGGTCCGCACGCCGCCCAGGGCGTCGCCCGGGCGCTGGTGCGGCGCAGCGACACGGCCTGGGTGCACCTGACCTCGGGCGGCACCGAGATCACCGCCATCGTCGAGACCGCGCCCGGCGACGACGACCACGCCCTGCTGCTGCGCGACGTGCCGCGCACGGCCACCGTCACGGCCGTCTCGGCGCACTGCCTGCTGCACACCTACCGGGGCGGTCCCACCGTGTGGCCGGGCGGGGCCTGCACGCTCAGCGAGGAGCAACAGGACCTGCTGCGCCCGCCGACCCCCGGACCCGCCCCACTCACCCCGCCGGCCTTCGACGCGGCCGACCGGGCGCTGCTCGCCGTGCTCCACCACGACGGCCGTGCCGCTCTCGGCGAGCTCGCCGCTGCCACCGGCCGCACCCCCGCGACGGTCGCCCGCCGCCTCGCCCAACTCCGTGCCGAGGGCGCCGTCTTCCTCGACGTCGAGCTGGACCCCCGCCTGCACGGTGCCGGCCTGCAGGCGCTCCTGTGGATGACCGTCGCCCCCGCGCGCCTGGACCGGGTCGCGCTCGCGCTCACCGGCCACCGCGAACTCGCCTTCGTCGCGGCGACGACGGGCCGCACCAACCTCGTCGCCACCGCGCTCTGCGCCGGCCCGGCCGACCTGCACCGCTATCTCACCCGTGACCTCGCCGCCTTCCCCGAGATCACCGTCCTGGAGTCCGCGCCCGTCCTGCGGACCCTCAAGTCCTCCGGCCCCGTCCCGCCGCCGCCCACCCGGGCCCCGCAGTGACGCTTGACCGTTTCGGGGTTGACCACCCTTCCGAAACAGGTCTATACCAGTGACAGTCCTCGGCAACGACCCCCCGCCGACGGGCCGTTCGGCCCGCGCGCCCACCCCCACGTCCGGCGCGGACGGGTCACCTCCTCCTGCCGTTTCCTGGAAAGGCTTCCGATGGAACGCGCTCTTCCCCCACACGCCGCGCCCCACAGAGCCCCCGGGGCCCGCGGGCCCCGCACCGGCCGGACCGCCCACAGGGCCTCGCGCCGGACCGCCCTCGCCGTCGCCGGCGTGCTCGGACTGGTCGCGGGCGGCGTCACCGCCGTCAGCGCCTCCGGCTCCGCGTCCGCCGACACCACCGCCACGGCCGGCCTGGGCAGCAACTGGTACGCCTCGGCGCCGTACCTGATGCCCGAGGACAACAGCCCGCCGGACGCCGCCGCGGTGATGGACGCCACCGGGCAGAAGGCCTTCCAGCTGGCCTTCGTCCTCGCGCAGGGCAACAACTGCGCCCCCGCCTGGGGCGGGACGTCCTCGATCGACTCCGACACGACGATGCCATCGGTGATCCGGACGATCCGCGGCAAGGGCGGCGACGTCTCGGTGTCGGTCGGCGGCTACGGCGGCACCAAGCTCGGCCAGGTCTGCGGCACTGCGGAGGCGACCGCCGCCGGCTACCAGCAGGTCGTCACCAAGTACCAGCTCAAGGCGATCGACTTCGACCTGGAGGAGCCGGAGTACGAGAACACGGCCGCGATCCACAACGAGATCGGCGCGGCCCGCATCCTCCAGCAGAACAACCCCGGCCTGTACGTGTCGATCACCACGGCCGGCACCACCGCGGGCACCGGCTGGTTCGGCACCCAGATGCTCAACGAGGCCAAGTCCGTGGGCTTCACGCCCGACAACTTCTCGATCATGCCGTTCGACGGCGGGTTCAACGGCGCCGCCGCCCAGACGGACGCACTGGTGAAGTTCAACCAGATCCTGCAGAACACCTTCGGCTGGTCCGAGGCCACCGCGTACGCCCACGAGGGCGTGTCGATGATGAACGGCCGCACGGACGCCGCCGAGTACTTCCACCAGGCCGACTTCCAGACCGTGCTGGACTTCGCGACCGCGCACGGCCTGGCCCGCTACACCTTCTGGTCGGTCAACCGCGACCGGCAGTGCCAGGGACCGGTGGACCCGGGGCTGTCCGGCTCCTGCTCCAGCGTGGCGCAGGGCGACTGGGACTTCACGAAGTACACGGCGAAGTTCGCCGGCGCGACGCCGCCCACCACTCCCCCGAGCACGCCGCCCACCACTCCCCCGACGACTCCGCCCACGACCCCGGGGGCCTGCACCCTCCCGGCGTGGAGCGCGAGCACGACGTACACCGCGGGGAACAAGGTGTCGTACAACGGGCACGACTACCACGCCAAGTGGTGGACGCTGAACGAGGTGCCGAGCGCCAGCGGCCAGTGGGGCGTCTGGGCCGACGACGGCCCCTGCTGACGGTCCGCGCCTGGAAGGGGGGGCGGGCCCGGTGCTGCCACCGGGTCCGCCCTGACAGATAACAGATAACAGATGACAGATTTCAGCGAACAGATTCTGTCATCTGTTCGCCGTCCGGTGTCCGCGGCGCTCACCCGGCGGTCAGGAGCGGGCTGTCAGAGCGCGGCGAGCCCCGCGTCCGGCGTCCGGCCGGCCTGCGCCTGCTCGATCCGCTTGACCAGCATCGTCGCGAACCGCCGCGTCGCCGCGATGTCCACCGGGCCGCCCTCGGTCGTCACGCTCGCCACCACCGTGCCCGAGCGCAGCACGATCCCGACCCCCTCGCTGCCCGCCAACTGCCCCTGGAACACCTGGCTTTCACTTCCCAGCACTGCGGAGTCCACGGCCTTGAACGGTCCGCTGCGGTACGAGGCGCTGGTCTCCTTGAGGCGGTCCTTGGCCGCGTCCCGGGTCGGCAACGTGTCGATCATGAACCGGGCCACGACGTCGCCCGAGGAGAACCGGACCGAGCCGCTGAGCGGCTTCCCCGTGCAGGGCGCCGCCGCCGTGCAGGTGGTGGCGTGGTCGGCGGTGTCGACGCGCCGCTTCTCCTCCTCCCACCCGGCCATCGTCTTGACGTCCGGCAGCACTTGGAGGACGAGCTTGTCGTCCAGCAGCACGGCGTCCGAGTCCGCCCCGGGCGCCCCGACCCCGGCCCCGCCCGCGGCCGGCGACGGCACGGACCCGTCGGCGCCACCCGCCGGCGGTGTCGCCGCACCGGGCGCAGGCGCCGAAGCCGCATCACCCGCGGCACCACCGGCAGCCGGGCCGGACGCCCGGGCGCCGGCCGCACCGGCCGCGCCGCTCGCCGCCGCCGACGCGCTCGACCCCGAACTCGCCGTCCCCGCGGCGTCCTTGGCGGCGCCCTTGTCGCCCGACGCGCACCCGCCGAGCACCCCCACCAGCACTCCGGCCGCCACTACGGCGGCCGTCCGCCGACCGATCCTGCCCATCGCCCGCTCCCTCCCGGTGTCCGTGACCCATCAAGATAGCCGTTCGCCCCCGGGCCGGCGGCGGGGAGCCCCACCGCCCCGGGAACGCGGAACGGCGGTGGGCGGCGACCTCTCGCGAGGCTGCCGCCCACCGCCGTCACGGTGTCACGCGGTGCGGACGGTTCAGACCGCCGGGGCCGGGAACGTCGGGTACTCGACGCCCGAGATGTACTGGACGACCCGGACGACCTGGCACGAGTAGCCGAACTCGTTGTCGTACCACAGGTAGAGGATCGCGTTGTCGCCCTCGACCTTGGTCGCGCCGGCGTCGACGATCGAGGCGTGGCGCGAGCCGATGAAGTCGCTGGAGACCGCGTCGGGCGAGTCGATGAAGTCGATCTGGCGCTTCAGCGGCGAGGTCAGCGAGACCTCGCGCAGGTGGTCCAGGACCTCCTCGCGGGTCGTCTCGCGCTTCAGCTGGAGGTTGAGGATGGCGATCGAGACGTCCGGCACGGGCACGCGGATCGAGCTGCCGGTGATCCGCGCCTTGAGGTCCGGCAGGGCCTTGGCGACGGCCGAGGCGGCACCGGTCTCGGTGATCACCATGTTCAGCGGCGCCGAGCGGCCGCGGCGGTCGGCCTTGTGGTAGTTGTCCAGCAGGTTCTGGTCGTTGGTGAACGAGTGGACGGTCTCCACGTGGCCGCGCACGACGCCGTACTCGTCCTCCATCGCCTTCAGCGGCGGGACGATCGCGTTGGTGGTGCAGGAGGCGCAGGAGATGATCTGCTCGTCCGGCTTGATCATGTCGTGGTTGACACCGTGGACGATGTTCGGGACGTCGCCCTTGCCCGGCGCGGTGAGCACGACCTTGGCGATGCCGGGGCGCAGGTGCTTGGACAGGCCCTCGCGGTCGCGCCAGCGGCCGGTGTTGTCGATCAGGATGGCGTCCTTGATCCCGTACTCCGTGTAGTCGACCTTGGTCGGGTCGTCGGAGTAGATCACGGTGATCTCGTTGCCGTTGGCGATGATCTTGTTGTTCGCCTCGTCGACGGTGATCGTGCCCTGGAACTGGCCGTGGATCGAGTCGCGGCGCAGCAGCGAGGCGCGCTTCACGAGGTCGTCGCCGCCGCCGTTGCGCACGACGATGGCCTTCAGGCGCAGGCCGTTGCCCGAGGCCTTCTCGATCAGCAGGCGGGCGACGAGGCGGCCGATGCGGCCGAACCCGTACAGCACGACGTCCTGGGCGGACCGGCGCTCCAGCTTGTTCTCACCGGTGGCGCCGGCGACGGCGCGGGCGGTGAACTCCTCGACCGACAGGCCCTGGTCGTCGGCCCGGTAGGTGCTGGCGAGCATCCCGAGGTCGATCTGCGAGGGACCGAGGTCCAGGGCGGTGAGCGCCTGGAGGAACGGCATGGTGTCGGTGACCGAGAGCTCCTCGCCGGCTATCTGGCGGGCGAAGCGGTGCGTCTTGAGGAGGCTGACCACCGACTTGTTCACCAGGGACCGGCTGTGGAGCAGGACGGTGACGTCCTTCTCGCGGTGCAGTCGCCCGATGATCGGGATCATCGACTCCGCGATCTCCTCGCGGTTCTTCCAGTCCGTGAACACGTCGTCGTTGACAGTCACAAGTCCATCTTTCGAGCTGAGGGTGTTGCGCACATGGTAGCTTCGCGGATTTTCGCTCCGTCGGCCTCCCCCGGCCGCCGTCGACCGGAGGGCCCGCCGACTCGATTGTGAACGCGTTCAATTCGCCCGGAGGCGCAATCGGCGAAAAGCTCGTCGAAAGTGTCGGACAACGGGTGGTCAAGCGCACCTCCGGGGCGCCGACACGGACGGCCGCCCCGGCCCAACGCCGCCCTCCCACCCGGGCTTTACGCGTCCGGCTACGCGTGAAGGACGTCCGCGGCGCGTGGCTGACGCCGGGCGCTCCTGCGCTGCCCACGCCGCCGGCCCACCGCGCCCGCCGGAAGCCCGGCCAGCCACGGCGGTCGTGCCACGCTTCTCGGAAGGGTGTCGTACAACACACCGCCGACAGCGGGACGCAGCGCGCCGACCGAGCCGGCCGGCAGGACCCTCTGGTCAGGCCGGGGTGCAGCGCGATGGCCAGCCCCATCCGTTCGCGCAGCCCGGGATCGTAGTCCGGCGCCGGGGTGCACTGCCCGCCGTCGAGTTCGAGCAGCGCGAGCAGCGCCCCCGCGCGGGCCTGCGCCGCCGGCCCGTCCTCGCCGCCCAACCGGCCGAGGGAGCAGAGCAGTTCGCGACCCGTCGGCCGTGGCGGCAGGGCGACCGAGTCCGGCACGAGCCCGACCGACGGACGGGCGCGCTGCGGATGCGTCGGGAGGCCCACCCGAAGACCTCCGCCGTGCCCTCGTCCGGCCGCACCAGACCCGCCGCCAGCGCCAGGACGGTGCCCTTGCCCGCCCCGCGCGGGCCCACCACCCCGTAGCAGGACCCGCGCGGCACACTCAGCTCCACGCCGGCGACGGCCGTCGTCCGCCCGAACCGCTTGCGCAGCCCCGACAGCCGCAGCGCCGGCCCGTGCACCACCCCCACCTGCGCACCTCCCGTCTCCTCGATCCCGGGCCACCGCACCTCGATGGCCCGGGATCGACGCTATGCCGCCCGCCGCCGCGACGGGATGTGCCTTTCTGCAGGGTTCGGGTGCACCTAGCCGCACCCCCGGCGGCGAATTGTGCCGATCGGCAGGGTCCGACACGCCCTGCCGGGGTTGACCTTCCCATCGGTGTGAAGGGAGACGATGGGCGCATGACCGACAACGGATTCGACCCGTACGCGTTGCTGGAGGCGAGCAGGCTCGGGGTGCTCGCGACGATCAAGGGGGACGGGCGGCCGCAGCTGTCGCCCGTGCTGCCGTACTTCGACCGGGCGGCCGGAGTCGTCCTGATCTCGACGACCGAGGGACGGGCGAAGACCGCGAACCTGCGGCGCGACCCGCGGGCCGCGCTGGAGGTCACCGGGCCGGACGGCCGCTCGTGGGCCACGGCCGAGGGGACGGTCACGCTCACCGGGCCGGGGACGGACCCGCACGGGCCCGAGGTCGAGGCGCTCGTCGCGTACTACCGGACGGCGGCCGGGGAGCACCCGGACTGGGACGAGTACCGGGCGGTGATGGTGGCGGACCGGCGGGTGCTCGTCACCATGGCGGTCGACCACGTGTACGGCGCGGACCTCGCCTGAGGGGTCGGGGGAAGCCGGAAGAACGCGTGAGGGCCCCGAGGCGGATGCCTGCGGGGCCCTCACGCATGCGGCGACGACGTCCCGCTCACCCCAGCTGGGCCAGGCCCTCGGTGGCGATGCGCTCGAACACGGCGAGGTCCGCCGCGAAGCACGAGTCCGGGATCGGCCAGTGCACGACCAGCTCGGTGATCCCCGACTCCCGGTACGTGCCCGCCCATTGGACGAAGGCGTCGAGCGAGTCGAGCGGCCGCTCGCCGGTGAAGCCCTGCAGGAGCAGCCGGTCGATCGAGGCCGCGTCCCGTCCCTCGGCCGCGCACGCGGCCGCGAGCTCGGCGAGCTGCGCGGCGACGACGCCCGGGGCCCGGTCCGCCGGGACGTCCGGGTCGGCCGGGTCCCCGCAGGTGACCCAGCCCTGGCCGTACCGGGCGGCGAGCCGCAGCCCGCGCGGGCCGGTCGCGGCCACGCAGAAGGGCACGCGCGGGCGCTGGACGCAGCCGGGGACGTTCCGGGCCTCGACGGCCGCGTAGTGCCGGCCGTCGTGCGTGGTCGCGTCCCGGCGCAGCAGCGTGTCCAGGAGGGGCAGGAACTCGCCGAAGCGGTCGGCCCGTTCCTTCGGCGACCACTCCTCGTGGCCGAGCACCTGGGCGTCGAAGCCCGTCCCGCCGGCGCCGATTCCGACCGTGAGCCGTCCGCCCGAGACGTCGTCGAGCGTGATCAACTCCTTGGCCAGGGTGACCGGGTGGCGGACGTTGGGGTTGGTGACGAGGGTTCCGAGGCGGATGCGCTCGGTCGCCGTGGCCGCCGCCGTCAGGGTGGGCAGCGCGCCGAACCAGGGCTCGTCGCGGAACGACTGCCACGACAGGTGGTCGTAGGTGTAGGCGGCGTGGAAGCCGAGCTCCTCGGCCCGCCGCCAGAGCTTCCGTCCCTCGCCCCACCGGTGGACGGGGAGGATCACGGTGCTGAGGCGCATGCGGCCGACTGTAGCCCGGCGATGCCGCGCGCCCGCGGCGACGGGCCAGGGCCGCCCGGCCTGCTGCCCCTGTCCGGCCCCTGTGCCGGGGGCCGGGGTAGGGGTCGGGGTTAGGGGTTTCGCACGCCCGGCCGCATTGGGACATTGACGTCGAGCAAATGATCGACGGGCGGCCGATGCGGGGCGTGAGGCCGCTCTCGAAATCCTCCGGAGAGGTCGGGGTCCGCCGCGCTGGGCGGTCGGCCCCCGTGAGCCACGGTCACCGCCCCCTCGACCCACCTCTGTGCCCGAGGAGTGACTGGACCCCATGTCGGAAGAGAAGCTGCGCGGTTATCTGAAGAAGGTCACCACCGAGCTGCACCGCACCCGCCAGCGCCTGCGCGACATGGAGGACGCGGAGCACGAGCCGATCGCGATCGTCGGGATCGGCTGCCGCTTCCCCGGCGGGGTGCGCTCGCCGCAGGACCTGTGGCGGCTGGTGGCCGACGAGGTGGACGCCGTCTGCGACTTCCCGGTCAACCGCGGCTGGGACCGCGAGGGCCTGTACGACCCGTCCGGCACGCGGCCCGGCACCTGCTACACCCGCAACGGCGCGTTCCTGTACGACGCCGACGAGTTCGACCCGGAGTTCTTCGGGATCAGCCCCCGCGAGGCGCTCGCGCTGGACCCGCAGCACCGGCTGCTGCTGGAGACCAGCTGGGAGGCGATCGAGCGGGCGGGCATCGACCCGGCGGACCTCAGGGGTTCGCGCACCGGCGTCTTCACGGGCCTGATGTACCACGACTACGGCGGCCGCCTGCTGCGCGCGCCCGAGTCGCTGGAGGGGCACGTGCGGATCGGCAGCCAGGGCGGGGTGGCGTCCGGACGGGTCGCGTACACCTTCGGGCTCCAGGGGCCGACGCTGTCGGTGGACACCGCGTGCTCGTCCTCGCTGGTGGCGCTGCACCTGGCGGTGCGCTCGCTGCGCGCCGGGGAGTGCACGATGGCGCTGGCCGGCGGGGTCACCGTGATGGCGACGCCGCAGATGCTGGTGGAGTTCTCCAAGCAGCGCGGCCTGTCGCCGGACGGGCGCTGCAAGTCCTTCGCGAAGGCGGCGGACGGCACCGGCTGGGCCGAGGGCGTCGGCGTGCTGCTGGTGGAGCGCCTGTCGGACGCGCGCCGCAACGGGCACCCGGTGCTGGCGGTGATCCGCGGCAGCGCCGTCAACCAGGACGGTGCGAGCAACGGGCTGACGGCGCCCAACGGGCCCGCGCAGGAGCAGGTGATCCGGGACGCGCTGGCGGACGCGCTGCTGGAGCCGGGCGACGTGGACGCGGTGGAGGCGCACGGCACCGGCACCGTCCTCGGCGACCCGATCGAAGCGCAGGCGCTGCTCGCCGCCTACGGGCAGGACCGGCCGCAGGGCCGGCCGCTGCGGCTGGGCTCGCTGAAGTCCAACATCGGCCACGCGCAGGCGGCGGCCGGCGTGGGCGGCGTGATCAAGATGGTCGAGGCGATCCGGCACGGCGTGCTGCCGCGCACGCTGCACGTCGACGAGCCGTCGCCGCACATCGACTGGGCGGGCGGCGCGGTGTCGCTGCTGACCGAGCGGGCGGCGTGGCCGCAGACCGGCGCCCCGCGCCGCGCCGCCGTGTCGTCGTTCGGACTGGGCGGCACCAACGCGCACCTGATCCTGGAGCAGGCGGAGGAGGAAGCCGCCGCACAGACCGAGACCACCGCCCTGCCCGCGCTCCCCTGGCTGCTGTCCGCCCGCACCGAGGCGGGTCTGCGCGAGCAGGCCGAGCGGCTGCTCGCCGAGGTCGAGCGGCGGCCCGAGCTGCGGGCGCAGGACGTCGCGCACACGCTGGCGGGCCGCGCCCGGTTCGGGTTCGGCGCCGCCGTGGTCGGCCGGGACCGGGGCGAACTCCTCGAAGCGCTCGCCGTGTTCCTCGCCCGCGGCCGCCGCGCGGACGTCGTCGCGGCGGGCGAGGACGGCGCGCGCACCGCCTGGATGTTCTCCGGCCAGGGCGCCCAGCGCCCCGGCATGGCGCGCGAACTGTACGGCGCCGCACCGGAGTTCGCCGAACTACTGGACGAGGTGTGCGCGGAGCTGGACCGCCACCTGGACCGCCCGCTGCGCACGCTGATGTTCGCCGACCCGGACAGCCCCGAGGCCGCGCTGCTGAACGAGACGCAGTACACCCAGTGCGCCCTGTTCGCCGTCGAGGTCGCGCTGCACCGGCTGCTGGCGCGCTGGGCGCCGGAGCCGGACTTCCTGATCGGCCACTCGGTGGGCGAGCTCGCCGCCGCGCACGTCGCCGGGGTGCTGTCCCTCGCGGACGCCTGCACCCTGGTCGCCGCGCGCGGGCGGCTCATGCAGGCCCTGCCCGCCGGCGGCGCGATGGCCGCCGTGGAGGCCACCGAGGACGAGGTGCTGGCCGCGCTCGCCGGCCGCGGGGAGCGGGTGGCGGTCGCCGCCGTCAACGGGCCGCGCTCGGTCGTCGTCTCCGGCGACGAGGACGCCGTCACGGAGCTCGTCGCCCGGTGGCGCGAGCAGGGGCGGCGCACCAGCCGGCTGCGCGTGTCGCACGCCTTCCACTCGCCGCGCATGGACGCGGTGCTCGACGACTTCCGGGCGGTCGCCGCGGGCCTGTCGTTCGCCCCGCCGCGCATCCCGATCGTCTCCAACCTGACCGGCCGCACGGCCGACGCCGCCGAGCTGTGCACCCCCGAGTACTGGGTGCGGCACATCCGCGAGGCCGTGCGCTTCGCGGACGGCGTGCGCCACCTGCGCGCCGAGGGCGTCACCACGTTCGTCGAGCTCGGCCCGGACGCGGTGCTCACCGCGCTGGCCGAGGAGGTCCTCGCCGGGGACGACGCCACCGTGTGCACCGCCGTCCTGCGGCGCACCGTTTCCGAGCCGGTGGCCGCCGTGGGCGCGCTCGCCCTGCTGGCCGCCCGGGGCGCACCCGTCGACCTCGCCGCCCTGCTGCCCGGTGCCCACCTGCCGGGCCTGCCCACCTACGCGTTCCAGCGGCAGAGCTACTGGGTGAACCCGGTCGAGCGGCGCGTCGAGGACGTCGCGTCGGCGGGCCTGCGACCGGTCGGGCACCCGCTGCTCGGCGCCGCCGTCGGCCTCGCCGACGAGCGCGGCGGCCTGCTGCTCACCGGGCGCCTGTCGGTGGCGGCGCAGCCGTGGCTGGCCGACCACCGGGTGCACGGGCGGATCCTGGTGCCCGGCACGGCGCTCGCCGAACTCGCCCTGCGGGTCGGCGCGGAGGCCGGCTGCGACCGGCTGGAGGAGCTGACGCTGGAGGTGCCGCTGGTCCTGGAGGAGGACGACGGCGTGGACCTCCAGGTATCGGTGGGCGCCCCGGAGGCCGACGGACGGTGCGCGTTCCGGCTGTACTCGCGCCCGCGGGACGCGGCGGCCGACGCGCCGTGGACCCGGCACGCCTCGGGCGGCCTGAGCGCTCTCGAAGTGACCGAAGGGGACTGGGACTTCGCGCTCGCCTGGCCGCCCGCCGGGGCGCGGGAGCTGGACGGCGAGCAGGCGTACGCGGGCTTCGCCGCCGCCGGCATCGAGCACGGCCCGGCCTTCCGCGGGCTGCGCGGCGCGTGGCGGCACGGCCGGGACCTGTACGCCGAGGTGGCCCTGCACGACGCCCCCACGGGCGACTTCGGGCTGCACCCGGCCCTGTGGGACGCCGCGCTGCACGCGGTCGGCCTGGGCGAACTGCCGGACGTGGCGGCCGGATCGCTCCCGTTCTCGTGGTCGGGCGTGACCCTGCACGGCGCGGGGGCGGACGGGCTGCGCGTACGGATCTCCCCGACCGGGCCCGGCACGGTGGCGCTCGCGCTGGCCGACACCGCCGGGAACCCGGTCGCGTCGGTGGCCGCGCTCGCCGTGCGGCCGGTGCCGTCCGGGGCGCTGCGGAGCACGGCCGACGCGCTGTTCCGCGTGGCGTGGACGGCGCTGCCGGCCGCCGGCCCGGCGGCCGTCCCGGCGGACTGGGCGGTGCTGGGCGACGCGCTCGCCGGGCCCGTCCCGGCCGTGCGCCACGCGGACTTCGGTGCGCTGGCCGCCGCCGTCGACGCGGGGGCGCGGGTGCCCGGCACGGTGCTGGTCGCCGTCGATCCGGCGAACGGCGCCGTGTCGGTGCCGCAGGCCGTCCGCGGGATGACCGGCGCGGTGCTGGAGCTGCTGCACGCGTGGTCCGCCGACGAGCGCTTCGCGGACTCCCGGCTCGTCCTGCTGACCCGGGGCGCGGTCGCGGCGGGCGACGGCGAGGCCGCCGACCCGGTCCGGGCCGCCGTCTGGGGTCTGGTCCGCTCGGCGCAGACCGAACAGCCGGGCCGGTACGTCCTGGTGGACCTCGACGTCACGGCGGCGGAGGCCGGACTCCGCCCGCTGGCCGCCGCCCTGGCCACCGGCGAGCCCCAACTCGCCCTGCGCGGCGCCACGGTGAGCGCCGCCCGCCTGGAGCGATGCGCCGCCGCGGCCGACGTGGAGCCGGCGTGGGACGCGGACGGCACCGTCCTCGTCACCGGCGCCACCGGCGCGCTCGGCCGCCTGGTCGCGCGGCACCTGGCCGCCGTCCGGGGCGTGCGCCACCTGCTGCTCGTCAGCCGGCAGGGCGCGCACGCGCCGGGTGCCGCCGAACTCGCTTCCGAACTAGCCGAGTTCGGGGCGGAGACGACCTTCGCCGGGTGCGACGTCGCCGACCGCGCCGCGCTGGCCGCCGTCCTCGACGCGATCCCCGCCGACCGCCCGCTGACCGCCGTCGTGCACGCCGCCGGCGTCACCGACGACGCCACCCTGGGCGCCCAGGGCGCGGCCCGCCTGGACCGCGTGCTGCGTCCGAAGGCGGACGCCGCCTGGCACCTGCACGAGCTTACCCGGGACCGCACGCTCGCCGCGTTCGTCCTCTTCTCCTCCGTCGCGTCCGCCCTCGGCAGCGCCGGCCAGGCCAACTACGCCGCCGCCAACGCCTTCCTGGACGCCCTCGCCCAGCACCGCCGGGCCGCCGGCCTGCCCGCCGTGTCCATCGGCTGGGGCCTGTGGGACCTCGCGGACGGCATGGCGGGCGCCCTCGACGAAGCGTCGCTGCGCCGCCTGGAACGCTCGGGCCTCGCGCCGATCGGCGCCGAGGACGGTCTGGCCCTGTTCGACGCCGCGCTGGCCGCGGCCGAGCCCGCCCCCGTCGCCGCCCGGCTGGACCGCGCCGCGCTGGGCTCCCTCGCCCAGGCCGGCACCGTGCCCGCACTGTTCGGCGCCCTGGTGCGCACCCCGGCCGCCCACGAGCGCAAGACCCCGGCGGCCGCCGCGCCGCTGCGGCGGATCGCCGCGCTGCCGGAGGCGGAGCAGCAGGCCGCGCTGCTGGAGCTGGTGCGCGCCAAGGCGGCGGCCGTGCTCGGCCACCCGTCGGCCGACCGGGTCGACCCGGAGAGCAACTTCAGCAAGCTGGGCTTCGACTCGCTCATCGCCCTCGAACTGCGCAACGAGCTCACCGAGGCCACCGGCCTGCGGATGCACTCCACGGTGATCTTCGACCACCCGACCCCGACCGCCCTCGCCGCGCACCTGCGCGGCGAACTCGCCGGCGGCCGGGAGCCGGCCGCCGTCACGGCGAACCGGGCCGACGCCGACGAGCCGCTGGCGGTCATCGGCATGGCCTGCCGCTTCCCCGGCGGGGTCCGCTCCCCCGAGGACCTGTGGCAGCTCGTGCTCGGCGAGACCGACGCGATCGGCCCGCTGCCCGAGGACCGCGGCTGGGACCTCGACGGCCTCTACCACCCGGACCCGGACCACACCGGCACCAGCTACGTGCGCGACGGCGGGTTCCTGTACGACGCCGCCGAGTTCGACGCCGACTTCTTCGGCATCACCCCGCGCGAGGCCCTCGCCATGGACCCGCAGCAGCGGATCCTGCTGGAGACCGCCTGGGAGGTCCTGGAGCGGGCCGGCATCGACCCGGCCTCGCTGCGCGGCACCGACACCGCCGTGTTCGCCGGCCTGATGTACCACGACTACGCGACCGGCCTGGCCGCCGTGCCCGACGGCGTCGAGGGCCTGCTCGGCACCGGCGGCGCGGGCAGCGTCGCCTCCGGCCGGATCGCCTACACGCTCGGCCTGGAGGGCCCCGCCCTCACCGTCGACACCGCGTGCTCCTCGGCGCTGGTCGCGCTGCACCTGGCCGGCGAGTCGCTGCGCCGCGGCGAGTGCTCGCTGGCCCTGGCCGGCGGCGCGACGGTGATGTCGACGCCGAGCACCTTCGTCGAGTTCAGCCGCCAGCGCGGGCTTTCCCCGGACGGCCGCTGCAAGCCGTTCGCGGCCGGCGCGGACGGCACCGGCTGGGCCGAGGGCGCGGGCTGGATCCTGCTGGAGCGGCTGTCCGACGCGCGCCGCAACGGCCACCGGGTGCTCGCCCTGGTGCGCGGCAGCGCGATCAACCAGGACGGCGCCAGCAACGGCCTCGCCGCCCCCAACGGCCCCGCCCAGGAGCGGGTGATCCGCCGGGCGCTGGACGCCTCGGGCCTCACGCCCGCCGACGTCGACGCCGTGGAGGCGCACGGCACCGGCACCGCCCTCGGCGACCCGATCGAGGCGCACGCGCTGCTCGACGTCTACGGTCGGGAGCGCCAGGGCGGGGAGCCGCTGTGGGTCGGCTCGGTGAAGTCCAACATCGGGCACACCCAGGCCGCGGCCGGCGTCGCCTCCGTCATCAAGACCGTCATGGCGATGCGCCACGGCGTGCTGCCGAGGTCGCTGCACATCGACGAGCCGTCCCGGCACATCGACTGGGCCTCGGGCGCGGTGGCGCCGCTGGCCGAGGCGACGGCCTGGCCGGAGACCGGGCGCCCGCGCCGCGCCGGCGTGTCCTCGTTCGGCATCAGCGGTACCAACGCGCACGTCCTGCTGGAGCAGGCCGCCGAGGAGGAGCCGGACACGGCGTCCCGCGCCGCACTGCCCGCGCCGCTGCTGCTCTCCGCCCGCAGCGAGCCGGCCCTGCGCGAGCAGGCCCGCCGGCTGCGCGCCCGGCTGGCCGACCCGGCCGGGCCCGCCCCGCTGGACGTCGCCCTCGCGCTGGCCACCACCCGCGGCGCGCTGGAGCACCGGGCCGCCGTCACCGGCGCCGACCGGGACGAACTGGTCGGCGCCCTGGACGCGCTGGCCGCCGGCCGGCCCTCGCCCGAGGTGGTGCAGGGCATCGCGGCCGGCGCCCGCAAGGTGGTCTTCGTCTTCCCCGGCCAGGGTTCCCAGTGGGCCGGCATGGCCGCCGAACTCCTGGACACCGCACCGGTGTTCCGGGCCCGGATCGAGGAGTGCGAGCGCGCGCTCGCGCCGCACACCGACTGGTCGCTGACCGAGGTGCTGACCGGCGCGCAGGGCGCCGCCGCACTGGAGCGGGTCGACGTCGTGCAGCCGGTGCTGTGGGCGGTCATGGTCTCGCTGGCCGCGCTGTGGCGCTCCTACGGCGTCGAGCCGGCCGCCGTGATCGGCCACTCGCAGGGCGAGATCGCCGCCGCCGCGGTGGCCGGGGCGCTGTCCCTGGAGGACGCGGCGCTCGTCGTCGCGCTGCGCAGCCGGCTGATCCGCACCGAGCTCGCGGGCAAGGGCGGCATGGTCTCCGTCCAGCTGTCCGAGGACGAGGTCGTCGAGCGGACCGCCCCCTGGGGTGAGCGGATCTCGGTGGCGGCCGTCAACGGCCCGCGTTCGGTGGTCGTCTCGGGCGACCCGGAGCCGCTCGCGGAGCTCGTCGAGCGGTGCGGGGCGGACGGCGTGCGGGCGCGGCGGATCGACGTGGACTACGCGTCGCACTCCGCGCAGGTGGAGTCGCTGCGCGGGCAGCTGCTGGAGATCCTGGCGCCGATCCGGCCGCGCCGCTGCGACGTCGCGTTCTACTCCACCGTCGAGGCCGCGCTCCTCGCCGACACCTCCGTGATGGACGCCGACTACTGGACGCGCAACCTGCGCCAGACCGTGCGCTTCGAGGAGACGAGCCGGCTGCTGCTCGCCGACGGGCACGGCGCGTTCGTGGAGTCCAGCCCGCACCCGGTGCTCGCCATCGGACTCCAGGAGACGGCGCTGGACGCCGGCGCCGACGCCGTCGTGTGCGGCTCGCTGCGGCGCGGCGAGGGCGGCCTCGACCGCTTCCTCTCCTCGCTCGCCGAGGCGCACGTGCGCGGCGTACGGGTGGACTGGCCGGCCGTCTTCGCCGGCAGCGGCGCCCGCCCGGCGGAGCTGCCGACCTACGCCTTCCAGCGCAAGCGCTTCTGGCTGGAGAGCACCGGGACGGGCTCCGCCGACGTCGCCGCGGCCGGGCTGACCGCCGCCGGGCACCCGCTGCTCGGCGCGGCCGTCGACCTCGCCGACGGCTCCGGGCTGGTGTTCACCGGGCGCCTGTCGCTGCACACCCACCCCTGGCTGGGCGACCACGGCGTGGCCGGCACCGTCCTCGTGCCGGGCACCGGCCTGCTGGAACTCGCCCTGCGGGCGGGCGCCGAGGCCGGCTGCGGCCGGGTCGAGGAGCTCACCCTGCAGGCCCCGCTGGTGCTGCCGCAGAGCGGCGCGGTGCGGGTGCAGGTCACCGTCGGCGCGCCGGACGCCACCGGGCTGCGGCCGCTCGGCATCTACTCCCGCGCGGAGGACGGCGGCGAGGAGCGGCCGTGGCGCAGCCACGCGGCGGGCCTGCTGGCCGCCGACCCGGCCCCGGCCGGGGCGCAGCTGGGCGCGTGGCCGCCGCCCGGCGCCGAGGAGCTGGACGCCGCCGGGATGTACGACGCGCTGGCCGACCGCGGCTACGACTACGGGCCGGTGTTCCGGGGCGTGCGCGGGCTGTGGCGGCGCGGCGGCGAGTACTTCGCCGAGGTGGCGCTCGCCCCCGCCGAGGCGGAACCGGCCGGCGGGTACGCGGTGCACCCGGCGCTGCTGGACGCGGCGATGCACGCCGCGCTGGTCGGGATGTTCGACGGGGAGCGCCCGGTGCTGCCGTTCAGCTGGAACCGCGTCGCGGTGCACCGGCCGGGCGCGACGGCCGTGCGGGTGCGGATCCGGCGCGACGGCGAGCACGCGGTGAGCGCCGACCTGGTGGGCCCGGACGGCCTGCCGGTGGTGACCGTCGGCTCGGTGTCGGGGCGGCCGGTGGAGCCGGACCAGCTGTCCGACGCGGCGGCCCGGCTGGAGCGGCTGCGCTACCGGGTCCGCTGGGCGCCGGTGCGGACCGAGGGTTCGGTGCCCGTGCACGGCACCTGGCTGCTGCCGGTGCCCGCCGGACTGCTGCACGACGGCTGGGTGCTGGGCGTCGTCCGGGCCCTGGAGGAGCACGGTGCCCGCGCCGTCACCGTCCCCGTGGACGGCGCGACGGTCGACCGCGCCTCCTTCGCCCGGCTGCTCGCCGAGCACGCGGACGTCACCGGCGTCCTCGCGCTGCTCGCGGCCGACGAGGAGCCGCACCCGGGGCACCCGGCGGTGCCGCGCGGCCTGGCCGCCGTGCTGGCGCTGCTCCAGGCGCTGCGCGACGGCGGCAGCGCGCTGCCGCTGTGGCTGGCGACCCGTCAGGCCGTGGCGGCGGCGCCCGGCGAGCGGGTGACCGGGCCGGTGCAGGCGATGACGTGGGGCCTGGCCCGGGTGGCGGGGTTGGAGGAGCCGGGCCGGCTGATCGGCCTGGTCGACCTGCCCGAGCGCCTCGACGCCCGGGTGGCGGCGCACCTGTCCGCCGTCCTCGGCACGGGCGGCGACCGGCACACCGGCGACGTCGAGTACGCGGTGCGCGCCGCCGGCCCGTACGTCCGCCGCCTGGAGCGCGCCGCGGCCGCCCCGGAGCCGGCTGCCGAGCCGTGGCGGCCCACCGGGACGGTCCTGGTCACCGGCGGCACCGGCGCCCTCGGCGGGCACGCCGCCCGCTGGCTGGCCCGCTCGGGCGCCGAGCACCTGGTGCTGACCAGCCGGGCCGGCCTGGCCGCCGCCGGCGCCGGCGAACTCGCCGCCGAGCTGCGGGAGTCGGGCGCCGGGGTGACGGTCGCCGCGTGTGACGTCGCCGACCGGACGGCGGTCGAGGAGCTGCTGCGCACCCTGGCCGAGGAGGGCCGCACCGTCCGCGCGGTGGTCCACACGGCGGGCGCGGGCGACACCTTCCCGCTGGCCGACGCCACCGTGGCCGAGGTCGGGACCGTCCTGGCCGGCAAGGCGGCCGGCGCCGCGCACCTGGCCGACCTGCTCGGCGACGGCCTCGACGCCTTCGTCCTCTACTCCTCGGGCGCGGGCGTCTGGGGCAGCGCCGGCCAGGGCGCCTACGGGGCGGCCAACGCCTACCTCGACGCCCTCGCCGAGCACCGGCGCGGCGCCGGCCTGGCCGCCACGTCGGTGGCCTGGGGCCAGTGGGGTGGCGGCGGCATGGCCGACGAGGAGATCGGCGCCCGGCTCGACCGGTTCGGCGTGCTGGCGATGGCCCCGCAGACCGGGATCGCCGCGCTCGCCACCGCGCTCGAGCGCCAGGACACCGCGGTGGTCGTCGCCGACATGGACTGGAAGCGCTTCTACCCCGTCTACACGGCCACCCGGCCGGGCCCGCTGCTGCGCGAACTCCCCGACGTCCGCCGCCTGGTGGCCGCCGAGAAGGAGCCCGCCGGGGCCGACGGCGGCTCGGCCGAGCCGCTCGCCGAGCGCCTCGCCGCGCTCCCCGCGCCGGAGGGCGAGCGCCTGGTGCGCGACCTCCTGCGGGCCCACGTGGCGGCCGTGGTCGGCCTCGCCGGGCCGGACGACGTCGAGCCCGACCGCGCCTTCCGCAGCATGGGCTTCGACTCGCTGTTCGCGGTCGAGCTGCGCAACCGGCTCTCCGCCGCCACCGGGCTGCGGCTGCCCGCGACGCTCGTCTTCGACCACCCGACGGTCGCCGAGCTGTCCGCGCACCTGTACCGGCTGGCGGGCGAGGGCGCGCCGCAGCCCGGGGCCGCGCCCGCCGTGGCGGCCGGCGACCCGGCCGCGGACCTCGACCGCCTGGAGGCGAGCCTGCTCGCGGCCGGCCCCGACGGGCCCGCCGGGCCGGTCCGCCCGGAGCTCGTCGAGCGGCTGCGCGCGCTGCTGGCCAGGGTCGCCCCCGCCGAGCAGCCCGCCGAGGCCGCGCACCTGGCCGACGCCGACGTCGACGAGGTGCTCGCCTTCATCGACCAGGAGCTGGGGGTCTGACGCCGTGACCGCCACGCCCACACCTCCCGCACACACGAAGGACTCGGACATGCCGAACGACGCCCGGCCCGCGGCCACCCGGCCGACGGACGCCAAGCTCGCGGAGTACCTCAAGCGCGTCACGATGGAGCTCGCCGCCACCCGCCAGCGCCTCCAGGACCTGGAGCAGGCCCGCCGGGAGCCGATCGCCGTCGTCGCGATGGGCTGCCGCTACCCCGGCGGGGTCACCTCCCCCGAGGAGCTGTGGCAGCTGCTGCTGGACGGCCGCGACGCCGTGTCGGACGTGCCCGGCGACCGCGGCTGGAACCCCGGGGAGCTGTACGCGCAGGACGCCGACGCGCTCGGCCGCAGCTACACCCTGGAGGGCGGGTTCCTCAGCGGCGCGACGGAGTTCGACCCGCTGCTGTTCGGCATCAGCCCGCGCGAGGCCACCGGCATGGACCCGCAGCACCGGCTGCTGCTGGAGGTCTCCTGGGAGGCCTTCGAGCGCGCCGGGATCGACCCGCGGGGCCTGAAGGGCTCGCGCACCGGCGTGTACGTCGGCGCGATGTACAACGACTACTGGCGCCTCCTGCAGGCCGAGCCCGAGAGCTACGAGGGCCACCTGGTCAGCGGCAACGGCACCAGCGTCGCCTCGGGGCGCCTGTCCTACGCCTTCGGCCTGGAGGGCCCGGCCGTCTCGGTCGACACCGCGTGCTCGTCGTCGCTGGTCGCCGTGCACCTCGCGGTGAAGGCGCTGCGCGCCGGGGAGTGCTCGCTCGCCCTGGCCGGCGGCGCGACCGTCATGGCGACGCCCGAGATGCTGGTCGAGTTCAGCCGGATGCGGGCGATCTCCCCGGACGGGCGCTGCAAGGCGTTCTCCGCCGACGCGGACGGCTTCGGCATGGCCGAGGGCGTCGGTCTGCTCGTCCTGGAGCGCCTGAGCGACGCCCGCCGGCTCGGCCACCCGGTGCTCGCGGTGCTGCGCGGCACGGCGATCGGCCAGGACGGCGCCAGCAACGGCATCACCGCGCCCAGCGGCCCGGCCCAGGAGGGCGTGATCCGCGAGGCGCTGGCCGACGCGGGCCTGACCGCCGCCGACGTCGACGCGGTCGAGGCGCACGGCACCGGCACCCCGCTCGGCGACCCGATCGAGGCCGCCGCCCTGCTCGCCACCTACGGCCGGGGCCGGTCCGCCGACCGGCCGCTGCTGCTCGGCTCGATCAAGTCCAACCTCGGCCACACCCAGGCCGCGGCGGGCGTGGCGGGCGTCATGAAGGCGGTGCTCGCGCTGCGGGCGGGAACGGTGCCGCGGACCCTGCACACCGAGCGGCCCACCGAGCACGTCGACTGGGACGCCGGCGTGCTGCGGCTGGCGGACGAGGCCCTGCCGTGGCCCGAGACCGGGCGGGCACGCCGGGCAGCGGTGTCGTCGTTCGGCATGAGCGGGACCAACGCGCACGTGATCGTCGAGCAGGCACCGGAGGCCGGGCCCGCCGCCGCGCCCGACACCGGGGAACCGGTCCGGACGCCGTCCACGCTGCCGTGGCCGGTCAGCGCCCACAGCCCCGCCGCGCTGCGCGGCCAGGCCGCCCGTCTGCTCGCGCACCTGGCCGAGCACCCGGACGCCACCGTGGCGGACCTCGGCTACTCGCTGGCCACCACCCGCGCGCGGCTGGAGCACCGGGCCGTCCTGCTGGTCGACGACACCCTCGGCGCGGCCGAGGACCTGCGGGCGCTCGCCGCCGACGGCACGTCGCCGACGCTGCTGCGCGGCAGCGCGCGGACCGAACCGGACCTCGCGCTGGTGCTGCCCGGCGAACCCGACACCGTCCGCACCTGGCGCCTGCTGGCCGACCAACTGCCGTTGGACGCGCCGGTGTTCGCCGAGCGGATCGGCGCGTGCGAGCGGGCCCTGGCGGGCCTGGTCGACTGGTCGCTGTGGGCGGTGCTGGCCGACGAGCCGGACGCCCCCTCCCCCGTGCTGCCACAGGTCGCCGCGCCCGTGCTGTTCTCCGTCCTGGTCGCGCTGGCCGCGCAGTGGCGCGCCTGGGGCGTCCGCCCGACGGCGGTGTTCGGCACCGGTGTCGCGGGGGAGGCCGCGGCGGCCGTCGCGCAGGGCCGGACGGCGCTCGCGGACGGGCTGCGTGAGGTACTCTCGGGACGAGCCGGAAACAGTGAACTCCCTACCGGCAAGGGCCTGTTCCTCCTCCCGCTGGCCTCGCGGACCGCCGCCGCGGCGCTCGGCCCCCACGCCACCGTCCTCGCCCCCGAGGCCGGCCAGGACGCCGGTGCCCGGCTCGCCGGCGAGCTGTTCGTGCGGGGCGTCGAGCTCGACTGGGAGGCGTTCCACACCGGTCTGGGCGCGCGCCGCACCGACCTGCCGAGCTACGCCTTCGCCCGCGAGCGCTACTGGCCCGACCTCGCCGCCGAGCGCTTCCACAACGCCGGCCGCACCCGGCCCGCCGAGGCCCCGGCCGGCCTGCGCACCGCCTGGCAGGCGACCGACGGGCTCCCGGCGGCCGCCGGGGACACCTGGCTGGTCGTCGCCCCCGCCACGGGCGCCGACGGCCCCGAGGCGGACGCCGCACTGGAGCGGCTCCCCGCCGGCGTCCGCACGGTGCGCGTCGACCTGCCCGGCTCCGGCGCCGGACGCCGGGAGCTCGCCGGGCTGCTGCGCACGGCCGCCGCCGAGGCGCCCGCCGTCGCCGGCGTCCTCTCGCTGCTCACCCTGGACCGCACCCCGCTGCCGGGCGCCCCGGCGCTCCCGGCCGGCGCGGCGGCCACCGCCGCCCTGGTCGGCGCGCTGCACGACACCGCCCTGCGTGCGCCGCTGTGGTGCGCGGGCGAGGACGCGCCGGGCGCCGTCCGGGTGCCGCTCACCGCATGAGCCGCCCCGAGCGGCCGTGCGGGCACCCCCCAGACCACCCGAACCACCGCGACACACCCACCGAGAAAAGGAATCCACGCATGAACGTCGAAGAGCAGAAGGCCGCCGAGGCGCTCCTCGGGCGCTACCTCTCCGAGCACCTGAACGGCCGCAACGACGACGTCCTGGACGAGTTCATCCACCCGGACTTCGTCCACCACACCGACGAGTCGGCGCTCGGCTTCGAGAACACCGAGCCGGACCTCGCCGGCATCAAGGCCGGCATGGTCGAGATGCGCGAGAAGCTCGACCCCACCTACGAGTTCGAGATCGTCAAGTGGGAGGACGACTGGGTGCACCTCAACTGGACCTTCCACGGCGTGCACCGCGGCACCGTGATGGGCCTGGAGGCCACCAACAAGCCGTTCACCATCCACTACACCGGCCGCACCCGCTTCAAGGACGGCCGCATCATCGACGCCCAGAACGAGTGGGACCCGGCCGCCACCCTCGAGGTCGTCAAGGCCCAGATCTACAGCTGAGACGACCGGACACCCCAGGAACCGAGGCCCGTGGAGGGGAATCTCATGCACGCGCACCACGGACGACCGCAGCCGGTCGCCCTGCTCCCCCTGTCCGGGGAGGACCCACAGGCGTTCGCCGACCGGGCCGCCGCCCGGGCGCAGGCGCCGGAGCAGGGCCGCGGTGAGCTCGCCGGCCCTCTCCACGGAGCCGCCGTTCCCGGCGCCCGCCACCGCTACCGCCGGGCGGTGCGGGCGGACTCGCCGGAGCAGGTCCGCCAGTGGGCGGCCGGGCTCCGGCACGAGCCGCCCGCACCGGCCCCCGGCACCGGGCCGGTCGCCCTGGTCTTCTCCGGCCAGGGCAACCAGTGGCCCGCGATGGTGGCCGGGCTGCTCGCGGCCGACCCGGTCGCGGGCGAGGTGCTCGCCGACTGCGACCGCGTCCTGCGGGAGGCGGCCGGCTGGTCCCTGCTCGCCGCCTTCGGCCCGGACGCCGCCCCGGACGCCGCCGAGCGGCTCGAGGACCCGGCGGTGCTCCAGCCCGTCCTGGTCGCCCTGCAGGTGACGGTCGCCCGGGTGCTCGCGCACTGGGGCGTCACGTGGTCCGCCTGCGTGGGCCACAGCCTCGGCGAGCTGTCGGCGGCCGTGGTCGCCGGAGTGCTGGACCTCGGCACCGGCCTGCGGCTGGCCGCCGCCCGCGGCGCGCTGATGCGCGACGCGGTGGGCACCGGCCTGACCGCCCTGCTCGGCCGACCGGCCGAGGACGTCGCCGGGCTGCTGGAACGGCTCGGCCCCGGCACCGACGTCGCCGCGTGGAACGGTCCGAGCTCCACCCTGATCGCGGGCCGCGAGGACGAGGTGCGCGCGATCGTGGACGAGCTGGCGGGCGAGGGCGTGTTCGCCCGGGTCCTGCCCGGCACCGTCGCCTTCCACAGCCGCCACCTCGAGCCGCTGCGCGACCGACTCACCGCGCGGTTCGGCGACCTGGCACCGTCAACGGGCGACAGCGCGCTCGTCTCCACCGTCACCGGCGACTTCGTCGACCCCAGCGCGCTGGACGGCGCCTACTGGGGGGCGAACCTGCGCGAGCCGGTGCGCTTCGTCCAGGCCGTTCGCGCCCTCGCGGCGGCCGGCTACCGCACCTTCGTCGAGGTCGGCGCGCACCCGACGCTCCAGCCCTCGATCCGCGAGGCGCTCGGCGACGGCTGCGAGGTCGTGCCGACGCTCCAGCGCGACCACGACCCCCGCACCACCCTGCTCGACGCCGCGGCCCGCCTCTTCGAGGCCGGCGCCGACCTGGACTGGGACGCCCTCGCGGGCCACCCCGCCGAGGCGCCCGCGGCCGTCACCGAGGAGCGCACCGATCTCTGGCAGGCCGTCACCACCAGCGGCTCCGCCGGACACCGGCCGGGCACGGCCCGCACCGAGGCCGTGCTCATCGCCGCCGGCACGCCCGCGCCGGGCACGGTCGTCGACGTCCGCCTGGCCCCCGGCACGCCCGCGCCCGACGAGGAGCTCGTCGCCGTCGCCACCCGCACCGGCACCGTCGAGGTGTACGGGCACGGCGCCGCCGGCTGGACCCGGCGCGCGGCCGCCACCACCCGCGCCGCGGGCCCGGCCCCCGAGGCCCCCGACCTGGCCGCCGACCAGGCCCGCTTCCACGTCGAACAGGCCACCGGCGAGCGCGAGTTGGTCGACCTGAGGCTCACCGGGAACGCCGACGGCAGCGGAGCGCGCCTGCTGCGGCTCCTGCCGCACGGCCTGTCCCCGCTGGAGGCGCTGCTGCACCCCGAGGTCGTCCCCGGCCCACCGACCGCCCTCGTCGGGTGGGAGCAGCCGGACGGCCGGGGCCAGCAGGCCCGCTGGATCCGGCTGACGCCCGCCACCGCCGTGCCCGCCACCGGCCCGCAGTACGGCGCCGCCGTCCTCGACGCCGCCGGGGCCGTCCTGGCCTCCGCCGAGCGGATCGTCCTGGCCGCCGGCACGGAGACGGCCGCCCCGGTGGAGGAGGCCTCGCCCCGCGAGGCCCTGCTCGCCGCCGGCGGCGAGGAGCGCGTCCAGGGCGTCGCCGCCTACCTGGCCCGGGAGGCCGAGCGGGTGCTGCGGCTCCCGGCGGGCGGCCTCGACCACGACCGGCCGCTCAACTCCCTCGGCCTCGACTCGATCATGGGCCTGGAGCTGTCCCGCCGGATCGAGGCCGACCTCGACCTCGCGGTGCCGATCGTGCGCCTGCTGCGCGACGCGTCGGTGGCCACGCTCGCCCCCGAGTTCGCCGCCGAACTCGCTCCCCCGGCCGCCGCCGACGGCGCGCCGCTCACCCTCGACGACCCCGACCGGCTGGACCAGCTCCTCGCCGACGTCGACTCGCTCTCCGCGGAGGAGGTGGACTCGCTGCTCGCCCAGTTCGGCGCCGAGGCAGCGGGCGAACGATGACCACACAGACCGCTCCCACCACGCCCGCCCAGCCCGCTCCCGCCACACCCGCCCAGGCGGCCCCCGCCACCCCCACCGAGGCCGAGCGGCGCGAACAGCTGCGCGCGCTGCTCAAGGCCCGCGCCGCGCGCGGCGGCCCGCGCTCGCACCCGGTCGCCGAGGGCCAGCAGGCCCTGTGGACGTTCCAGCAGATGTACCCGCAGTCCCCGGCGTACAACGTCGGGGTGGCCGCGCACGTCCACGGCGACCTGGACGTCGCCGCGCTGCGCACCGCGCTCCAGCGCCTGATCGACACCCACCCGGCGATGCGCACCGCGCTGGTCGCCGAGGACGGGCGACTGCGCCAGCGCGTGCGGGCCACGGTGGCGCTGGACTTCACCGAGGACGACCTCACGGGCCGCACCCCGGGCGAGATCGACGCGGCCGTCGCCGCCTTCAACGAGCGCCCGTTCGACTTCGCGCGGGACGCGATGCTGCGCGCGGCGGTCGCCCGGCTCGACGGCGGCACCCACCTGCTGATGCTCTGCGCCCACCACGTGGCCAGCGACCTGTGGACCTTCGACGTCCTCATGCGCGACCTGGAGCAGCACTACCGCGCGGTCAAGGCCGGTCGTCCGGCCGGGGCGCCGCGCCCCGAGGGCGAGTACCTGGACTACGTCCGCTGGCAGCGCGACTGGCTCGCCACGCCCGCCGGGCAGGCCGCCGAGCGGTACTGGCTGGAGCAGCTCGACGGCGACCTCCACCCGCTGGACCTGCCCACCGACCGCCCCCGCCCGGCCACCCCGGCGCACCGGGCCGGCGCCCACACCTTCCGCCTGCCCGCCGAGCTGACCGCCGCGCTCAAGGACCTCGCCCGCGAGTGCGGCGCGACCCCGTACGCGGCCTCGCTCGCCGTCTTCCAGCTGCTGATGCACCGCTACACCGGCCAGCACGACGTCCTGGTCGGCTCGGTCGCCTCCGGGCGCAGCCGGGCCGCGTTCCAGCAGGTCGCCGGGTACTTCGCGAACCCGCTGGTGATCCGCGCCGACGTGCGCGGCGAGCGGAGCTTCCGGGAGCTGCTGGCGCGCACCCGCACCACCGTGCTGGACGGCCTGCAGCACGGGGACTACCCGTTCCCGCTGCTGGCCCGGCGCCTGGCCGAGCGGCGTCCGGGTTCGCCGTCCGGGCTCTACAACGTGACCTTCTACTACGAGTCGGCGTCCTGGGACGCGCAGGACGGCCTGTCGCTGTTCGGCACCGGGCACGCGGACGCGACGATGCGCTTCGCGGACCTGACGCTGCGCCCGTACCCGCTGGCCGTGCAGGGCAACGAGCACGACCTGACGCTGTTCGTCGAGGAGGTGGACGGCAGCCTGTGCGGTTCGCTGCGCTACGCCGTCGACCTGTTCGACGCGGCGACGGCGGCCCGGCTGGCCGAGCACTTCGTGAGCTGCGCCGCCGCGTGCGTGGCGCAGCCGGACGCGCCGATGGGCACGCTGCCGCTGCTGACCGGGGAGGAGCACCGGCTGCTGGCGTCCTGGAGCCGCCCGGACGACGGCGTGGCGAGCGCCGACTCGCTGGTGCACGACCTCGTCCTGGCGCAGGCGCGGCGCACGCCGGACGCGGTGGCCGTGGACGCCGGCGACGACCGGCTCACCTACCGCGAACTGGTCGAGCAGGCCGGCCACCTGGCGGCGGTGCTGCGCGGGCGGGGGATCGGCCCGGAGGACAAGGTCGGCCTGAGCGTCGACGGTTCGGTGCGGCTGGTGACCGGCATGCTCGGCGTGCTGCTGGCCGGCGGCGCGTACATCCCTATGGATCCCAACTACCCGGTCAAGCGCCTCGAGTACATGATGGAGGACTCCTCCGTCCGGCTGCTGCTGACCGAGCGCCACCTGCTGGCGAAGCTCCCGGACGCGGGCGTGCCGGTGCTGTGCCTGGACGAGGAGCACCCGCTGCCCGACCCGCTGCCGGAGCCGGCCGCGCCGCGTGCCGACAACCTGGCGTACGTGATCTACACCTCGGGCTCCACGGGCCGTCCCAAGGGCGTGATGGTCGAGCACCGCGGCCTGGTCGACCTCGACCTCGCGCACCGCGAGGCGCTGCCGCCGCAGCCGGGCCGCCGGGTGCTGCAGAACGCCTCGATCAGCTTCGACGTGTCCACCTGGGAGTGGATGTCGGCGCTGTGCACCGGCGCCACGCTGTGCGTCGCGCCGCGCGAGGAACTGCGGCCCGGGCAGCCGCTGGTGGACACCGTCCGCCGGCTCGGCGTCACCGCGCTCAGCGCGACCCCGTCCGTCCTCGCCACCATGGACCAGGCCGACGTGCCGACCATCACCGAGCTGACCTCGGTGGGCGAGGCCGTCTCCGCGGACCTGGTGCGCTCCTGGGCGGGCGGGCGGCGGATCGTCAACGCGTACGGGCCCACCGAGATCACCGTGTTCTGCACCACCGAGACGCTGGTCGCCGACGGGCGCACCCCGCCGGTCGGCCGGGCGCTGGCCGGCACCGAGCTGTACGTCCTGGACGAGCAGCTCCAGCGGGTGCCGATCGGCGCGGTGGGCGAGCTGTACGTCGGCGGGACCGGCGTGACCCGCGGCTACCAGAACCGGCCCGACCTGACCGCCGACCGGTTCGTCCCGCACCCGTTCTCGGCCGCGCCCGGCGCCCGGCTGTACCGCACCGGCGACCGCGTGCGCTTCGACACCGAGGGACGCCTGCACTACCTGGGCCGCTCCGACCACCAGGTGAAGATCCGCGGCGTGCGGGTCGAGCCGGGCGAGGTGCTGGAGGCGCTGGCCGGGCACCCGGCGGTGCGCGAGGCCGTGGTGCTGGCCCGGCCGGTGCGCGGCGAGCTCCAGCTCGTCGGGTACGTCGTGCCGCGGGCCGGTGTGAGCGCGCCCGACGCGGCCGGGCTGCGCGCCCACCTGGCGCAGCGGCTGATGCCGACGATGATCCCCACCTACCTGCTGGTGCTGGACACGTTCCCGCTCAACCCGAACGGCAAGGTGGACCGCGCCCTGCTGCCGGACCCGGAGCAGCTCGACCTCCAGGCCGACTCCGCGCCGCCAGAGGGCCCCACCGAGCAGGCGGTCGCGGACATCTGGTGCGCGGTGCTCGGCCTGCCGTCGGTCGGGCGCGACGACGACTTCTTCGACCTCGGCGGCCATTCGCTGCTCGCCACCAAGGTGGTGGGCCGGCTCCGCGAGGCGCTCGCGGTGGACCTGCCGCTGCGCGAGCTGTTCGAGGGCCGCACCGTCCGCGTGCTCGCCGAGCGGGTGGACGCCCTCACCGGCACGGGCAGCGGCGCCGCCGGCGACGCGCCGATCGCCCGCCTGGAGCGGGCCGGGAGCGGGCTGCCGCTGTCCTTCGCGCAGCAGCGGCTCTGGTTCATGGAGCAGCTGCGCCCCGGCGACCAGGCCTACCGCATCGCCGGCGAGCTGCGGCTGACCGGCGCGGTGGACGCCGCCCTGCTCAACCGGGCGCTCGCCGAGGTGATCCGGCGCCACGAGGTGCTGCGCACCGTCTACCGCGAGGTCGACGGCGAGCCCCGGCAGATCGTCGGCCGCACCCCGGCCGAGCCGCTGCCGCTGCTCGACCTCACCAACTCGGTGGCGATGACGGCCGACGAGGCCCTCACCGCGCACACCGAGGCCTTCGACACGACGCCTTTCGACCTGACCCGCGGCCCGCTGCGGGCCCGGCTGCTGCGCGTGGCGGAGGACCGGCACGTGCTGCTCCTCGCGCTGCACCACATCGCCTCCGACGGCTGGTCGATGCGCATCCTGTTGCGCGAACTCACCGACGTCTACCGGGCGTTCACCGCCGGCCAGGACGCACCCGAGGGCGGCCCGGCGGTCCAGTACGCGGACTTCGCGTCCTGGCAGCGCGAGCGCCAGGAGACCGCGCAGGGCGCGGCGGCCCTCGCCTACTGGGAGCAGCGCCTGGCCGGCAGCCCGCCGGCCATCGACCTGCCCGCCGACCGGCCGCGCACCCGCCCGGGCGGCTCCGCCGCCGGCAGCATCGGCACGCGGCTGGCCGACGGCCTGGTCGCGGCCCTGGAGAAGACGGCCTCCGGCGCCCGGGCGTCGCTGTCGATGGTGCTGCTGAGCGCCTTCAACATCGTGCTCTCGCGCTGGTCGGGGCAGCGGGACGTGCTCGTCGGCATGCCGGTGGCCGGGCGGCTGCGCACCGACCTGGAGAACACCGTCGGCCTGTTCGTCAACACGGTGGTCGTCCGCACCGACAACGCCCCCGGCCAGACCTTCCGTGAACTCCTGGGCGCCGTACGGAAGTCCACGCTGGACGCGGACGCCCACCAGGAGACGCCGTTCGAGCGGATCGTCGAGCGGATCGCGCCGGTGCGCGACCTCACCCGCACACCGCTGTTCCAGGTCGTCTTCAACATGCAGAACCTGGACCCGTTCAGCGCCGCCCTGCCCGGCGTGGACGTCGAGCTGGTGGAGGCCGAGGACGTCAACGCCCGCTTCGAGCTGACCCTGTACGCCGTCCCCCGGGACGGGCGGGTCGACCTGCGGCTGGTGTACGACGCCGGGCTCTACCTGCCGGAGACGATGCGCGCGATGCTGGCGCAGCTGGTGCACGTCCTGGAGCAGGTCGCGGCCGACCCGGAGACGGTGGTCGGCGAGCTGTCGCTGGCCGCCGGCGGGCCCGTCCAGGAGCCGGAGAGGCCACTGCCGGCCGCGCCGTGGACCGCCGCCGTGCACGAGCGCTTCCTCGCGGCGGCCCGGCGCACCCCGGACGCCCCGGCGCTGTCGCTGCCCGGTGGCGGCACCGTGGGCTACGCCGAACTCGCCGACTGGAGCGGCCGGCTGGCCGAGCGCCTGCGCGAGCACGGGATCGGCCCGGGCGACCGCGTCGTCGTCGACGCCGAGCGCACCCCGGGCCTGGTGGCCGCCCTGATCGCCGTCCTGCGCACCGGCGCGGCCTTCTGCGTGCTCGACCGCGCCCACCCGCTGGAGCGCCGCGAGAGCTGCGCCCGGCTGCTGCGTCCGGCCGCCTGGCTGGACGCCACCACGGCGCCCGCGGTCGAGGCGCCGCGGCTGCCCGGCCTGCGCTGCACGCTGCGCGCCGACGACGAGCGGCACACCGGGGGCACCGGCGGCCCGGACCTGCCCGCCACGCCCGACGGCCTCGCCTACGCGGCCTTCACCTCCGGCTCCACCGGCACGCCGAAGGCCGTCCTCGGCTCGCACGCACCGCTCGCGCACTTCGTCGACTGGTACACGGAGACGTTCGGGGTGGACGCCGGCGACCGGTTCGCGCTCACCGCCGGACTCTCCCACGACCCGCTGCTGCGCGACGTGTTCGTGCCGCTGAGCGTCGGCGCCGTGCTGCACGTGCCCGAGCCCGCGCGGCTCGCGGCGCCGGAGGGCCTCGCCGCCGAACTGACCGACGCGGGCGTCACCGTGTGGCACCTGACCCCGCCCACCGCCCGCTTCCTGTCCGGGCTGCCCGCCGGGTCGCTGCCGACGCTGCGCCACGCCTTCTTCGGCGGGGACGTCCTGACCGGCCACGAGAGCGGCCTCCTGCGCGCCCTCGCCCCGCAGGCGCGGCTGGTCAACTTCTATGGCGCGACGGAGACCCCGCAGGCGCACGCCTTCCACGTGCTGGAGCAGGACGTGGAGGGGCAGGTGCCGCTCGGCACCGGCATCGACCGCTCGCAGCTGCTGGTGCTGCGCGACGGCCGGCCCACCGGCGTCGGCGAGCTCGGCGAGATCACCGTCCGCGGCCCCTACCTGGCCGAGGGATACGCCGAGGACCCGCGGGCCACCGCCGAGCGCTTCCTGCCCGCCGGCGCGGCCGGCGAGCGGGCCTACCGCACCGGCGACCTCGGGCGGCTGCGCGCCGACGGCACGGTGGCCTTCGCGGGCCGCGCCGACCGGCAGACCAAGGTGCGCGGGTACCGCGTCGAGCCGACCGAGATCGAGGCCGCGCTGCGCGCCGAGCCGGAGGTCCGCGAGGCGCTGGTCGACGCGGTGACCGACGGCTCCGGCGAGACCGTGCTCACCGGCTACGTGCTGGTCGAGGCCCAAGGGGCGGGCCGGCCGGTCGGCCCGATCGAGCTGCGCGCCCGGCTGGCCGGGCGGCTGCCCGCCCACCTGGTGCCGGCCGTGGTGGTGGCCGTGGAGGCCTTCCCGCTCACCGCCAACCGCAAGGTCGACCTGCCCGCCCTGCGCGCCCTCGGCCGGGCCGCCCGGCCCGCCGTCGGCGGCCCGAGCCCGGCGGACGGCCCGGAGGCGAGGATCGCCGAGCTGTGGCGCCGCCTGCTCGGGGTCGAGCGGGTCGGCCGGGACGAGAACTTCTTCGACCTCGGCGGCCACTCGCTCATGATGGTGCGCCTGCACACCCTGCTGCGCGACGAACTGGGCCACGACGTCCCGGTGGTGGACCTCTTCCGCTTCCCCACCGTCGCCGCGCTGGCCGCCCACCTGAGCGGGCCCGCGGAGCAGCCGACCGCACCCGCCGCACCGGCGGCGAACTCGAACCACTTGCGCGCCGCCCGCCGGCGCCGCCTGAAGGGGGAACACGACGGTGGCCGATGACCTGCTGGACCACGAGGACGAGCCGCTGGAGCGGATCGCCGTGGTCGGAATGGCCTGCCGGGTGCCGGGGGCCGGGAGCGTCGACGCGTTCTGGGCGAACCTGCTCGGCGGGGTCGAGTCGCTGCACCGGGCGGACGGCGGACCGGACGCGCCCGCGGGCTACGTCCCGGCCACCGGACGGCTGGAGGGCGTCGAGGAGTTCGACGCCGAGTTCTTCGGCATCCCGCCGCGCGAGGCCGAGCTGATGGACCCCCAGCACCGGCTGTTCCTGGAGCAGTGCCAGGCGGCCCTGGACGACGCCAACTACGGCTGCGGGCGCCCCGGGGACCGGGCCGGCGTGTGGGGCGGCAGCGGCTTCAACGCCTACATGCTGCTCAACCTGGCTCCGCACTACAGCCGTTCGCAGCTGCTCTCCGAGTACCCGGCAGCCCTGCTGCACGGCAACGACAAGGACTACCTGACCACCCGCGTCGCCTACCGGCTGGGGCTCACCGGCCCCGCCGTCACCGTCCAGACGGCGTGCTCGTCCTCGCTCGTCGCCGTCGCCCAGGCCTGCCAGTCGCTGTTGGACTACCAGAGCGACTTCGCGCTGGCCGGCGGCGTCTCGGTCAAGCTCCCGCAGGACTGGGGCTACGTGCACGAGGCGGGCGGCATCCAGTCCGCCGACGGCCACTGCAAGCCCTTCGACGCCGACGCGAGCGGCACGGTCTTCGGCAGCGGCGTCGGCGTGGTCGCCCTCAAGCGGCTGTCCGACGCCCTGGAGCACGGCGACCGCATCCACGCCGTCATCCTCGGCACCGGGCTCACCAACGACGGCGCCGCGCGCGCCGGTTACACCGCGCCCAGCGTCGACGGGCAGGCCGGGGCGATCGCCACCGCCTACCGCGAGGCCGAGGTCGATCCGCGGACGATCGGCTACGTCGAGGCGCACGGCACCGGCACGGCCGTCGGCGACCCGATCGAGATCGCCGCGCTGGACGCCGTCTACGGCCCGGCCGGGGCGCCGCCGGACTCCGTCCCGATCGGCTCGGTGAAGAGCAACGTCGGCCACCTGAACGCCGCCTCCGGCGTGATCGGGCTGATCAAGTCCGTCCTCGCGGTGCGCGAGGGGCAGCTGCCGCCCAGCCTGCACTACCGCAAGCGCAACCCGCGGATCGCCGAGAAGAGCGCCTTCGCGGTCAACGACCGCCTGCGGGCCTGGCCCGCGCAGGACGGGCCGCGCCGGGCCGCGGTCAGCTCCTTCGGCGTCGGCGGCACCAACGTGCACGTCGTCCTGGAGGAGCCGCCCGCCCCCGGGCGGGGTGGCGGCGACGCGCGCCGCCACCAGGTGCTGACCGTCTCCGCCCGCACCGCGCCGGCCCTGGAGCAGGCCCGCGCCGACCTCCTCGGCGTGCTGGCCTCGGCCGGGCCCGACGACCTGCCGGACATCGCCCACACCCTGCAGGTCGGCCGCCGCCGCCACCCGCTGCGGCTGACCGCCGTCGGCGCCACGCCGGCGCAGGCCGCCGCCGCCCTGGCCGCGGCGCCGGCCCGGGAGGCCGCCGAGGGCACCCCGGTCGCGTTCCTCTTCCCCGGCCAGGGCAGCCAGTTCCGCGGCATGGCGGCCGGCCTGCTCGCCGCCGAACCGCGCTTCGCCGCCGCCGTCCGGGAGTGCGTGGAGGTCCTGGAGCCGCTGCTCGGCGTGGACCTCCTGGACCTGCTCGCCACCCCGGCGCCGCCCGGCACGCCCGACCCGCTGACCGACACGGCGCTCGCCCAGCCCGCGCTGTTCACCGTCGAGTACGCGCTCGCCCGGTGGTGGCGCGGGATCGGCGTGGAGCCGACGGCGATGCTCGGCCACAGCATCGGCGAGTGGGTGGCCGCGACCCTCGCCGGGGTGTTCGAACTCCCCGACGCGCTGCGCCTGGTGGCCGCCCGTGGCCGGCTGATGTCGGCGCTGCCCTCCGGCGCGATGCTGGCCGTCGAGCTGGCCGAGGCCGAGGCCGGCCCGCTGCTCGGCCCCGGCCTGTCGCTGGCCGCCGTCAACGCGCCCGACCGGTGCGTGCTGTCCGGCACCCACGAGGCGGTCGCCGCCGCCGAGGCGCGCCTGACCGCCGAGGGGCGCAGCACCCAGCGCCTGCACACCTCGCACGCGTTCCACTCCGCCATGCTCGACCCGATCGTGGAGCCCTTCGCCGCACTCGTCGCACAAGTGCCGCGCAAGGAGCCCCGGATACCGTTCCTCTCGAACGTGACCGGCACCTGGATCGGCGCCGCGGACGCGACCGACCCGCGCTACTGGGCCCGCCAGGCCCGCGGCGCGGTGCGGTTCGCCGACGGGATCGCCGCCCTGGTCGCCGGGGAGCGCCCGGTCCTGCTGGAGGTCGGCCCCGGCCGATCGCTCGGCCGGCTCGCCGCCCGGGTGGCGGGCCCCGGGGTCGCGGTGGCCCAGGCCATGCCGCACGCCAAGGAGGAGACCCCGTCCGACGCGGTGCTGCTGGCCGCGGCCGGACGGCTCTGGGAGGCCGGCGCGGTGCTCGACTGGGCGGCCTTCGCCGGCGAGGAACGGCGCGGCCTGACCACGCTGCCCGGCTACCCCTTCCAGCGGCGCCGCCACTGGGTGGAGCCGCCGGCGCAGGTCGCCGGCGCGCTCCCGGCGGTCGCGGCCGCCGACCCGGCCGGCGGGGCGCTGCCCGGCCAGGGCCGGGAGCGGCCGGACGCCGGGACGGCCGGACCCGAGACGGACCGCACGACCCGCATGGTGCACGTGCTGTGGCAGGAGATGCTCGGGGTCAGCTCGGTGGGCCCGGAGGACAACCTGTTCTCGCTCGGCGGCGACTCCCTGCTCGCCACCAAGCTCGTCTCCCGGGCGCAGAAGCTCTTCGACACCGAGATCCCGCTCGACCGGTTCCTCGACGACCCCAGCGTCCGCACGATGGCGGCGCTCGTCGGCGGCGCGGCCGACCCTGCCGACCCGACCGACGCCCCCGGCGCGACCGAGGGGACCGACGTCCCCGATGTGACCGACGTGACCGACGTGACCGACGTGACCGACCCCCAGGATCCGCACGAGGCGGTAGACCAGTGACCATCACCCCAACGAACCCGCGGCAGGGCCTCGCGCCCGTGCCGCGCGACCCGGCCGCGCCGCGACCGCTGTCCTACGCGCAGCAGCGCATGTGGTTCGCCGAGCAGCTGGCGCCCGGCACCGCGCTGCAGAACGTGCCGCTCGCCGTCCGGCTGACCGGGCGGCTGGACGCGGACGCCCTGGCCGGGGCGCTGCGCCGGATCGTGGCGCGGCACGAGACGCTGCGCACGTCGTTCGCGGTGGTCGACGCGACGCCGGTGCAGCGGGTCCACGCGGACGCCGAACTCGTCATCGACCGGCGGGACTTCACCGCTCCGGCGCCGGAGGGCCGGGAGGCCGCCCTGCGAGAGTGGCTGGACGCGCTCGCCACCACGCCGTTCGACCTGGACCGGGCACCGCTGCTGCGGGTCGGCCTGGCCCGCCTCGGCGAGGACGAGCACGTACTCGCCGCGACCCTGCACCACCTGGTCGCCGACGGCTGGTCGACCGGCGTGCTGATGCGCGAGCTCAGCGCGAACTACACCGAGCTGACCGGAGGCGCCCCCGCCGACCTGCCCGAACTTCCCGTGCAGTACGGCGACTTCGCGGTGTGGCAGCGCGAGCGGGTGGAGGCCGGCGGCCTGGACGGCGCGCTCGACTACTGGCGCGGGCACCTCGCCGACGAGGACGGAGCGCCGCTGGAGCTGCCCGTGGACCGGCCGCGCCCCGAGGAGCCCGGTTACCGCGGCGCCCGCGCCCGCCGGCCGATTCCGGGCGAACTCGTGTCCCGGGTGGGCGCGTTGGCGCGCAGCACCGGCGCCACCCCGTTCATGGTGCTGCTCGCCGGGTACGCGGGCCTGCTCGGCCGGATCACCGGCCGCGGCAGCGTCGTGGTCGGCACCCCGATCGCGGGCCGCAACCGGCTGGAGACCGAGCAGCTGATCGGCCTGTTCGTGAACACCCTCGCACTGCGCGTCGACCTGGCCGGCGACCCGGAGTTCACCGAGCTGGTCCACCGCGTGCGCAAGGCAGCGATCGGCGGGTTCGCCCACCAGGAGCTACCGTTCGAGAAGATCGTCGAGGCGCGCCGGCCGGACCGCGCGAGCCACCTGTCACCGCTCTTCCAGACGATGTTCGTGCTGCAGAGCGCCACCGGCGACGAGTTCCGCCTGCCCGGCCTCGACGCCGCGACCGTCGAGACGGACACCTGCACCGCCCGCTTCGAGCTCCAGCTGTTCGTGAGCCTGCGCCCCGAGGGCTGGGTCGCCACCCTGGAGTACGACACCGACCTGTACGACGCGGCGACGGCCGACGCGATGCTGGAGCGCTACCTCGGCCTGCTCGCGGGCGCGGTCGCCGAGCCCGCCACCCGGCTCTCCCGGCTGCCCGTGCTGAGCGCCGAGGACGACCGGCTCGCGATCGAACTCGGCCGCGCCACCGCCGAGTTCCCGGTCGAGCAGTGCCTGCACGAGCTCTTCGCCGAGCAGGCCCGGCTGCGCCCGGACGCGATCGCCGTGCGCTGCGCCGGCGAGGAGATCACCTACGCCGCCCTCGACGCCCGCGCCGAGGAGGTCGCCGCGCGGCTGCTGGTGGCCGGGCTCGGCCCCGAGCAGCTGGTCGGGCTCTTCCTGGAACGCGGCATCGACACCGTCGTCGCGATCCTCGGCGTGCTGAAGACCGGCGCCGGCTACGTGCCGATGGACCCGCTCTACCCCCGGCCCCGGCTGGCCCGGATCCTCGGCGACGCCCGGCCGCGGGTGGTGCTGGTGCACGAGAGCCTGCGCGAGCTGCTCCCGCCGTACGAGGGCCGGCTGCTCCCGATGGACGACCAGGCGTCGTGGGGCCCGGCCGGGCCCGCGCCCGCCACGCGGGTGCGGCCGCGGCCGGACAACGCCGCGTACGTCATCTACACGTCCGGCTCCACCGGCACGCCCAAGGGTGTCCACACCACGCACTCCCAGGTCGTGCGGATGTACGCGGCGATGCGCGCCGCCACCGACGCGATGGCCTTCGACGAGCACGACACCTGGGCGCTGTTCCACTCCTTCGCCTTCGACGTGTCCGTCGTCGAGATGTGGGGCGCGCTGCTGCACGGCGGCCGGCTGGTGATCGTGCCCGCCGACACCATCCGCGACATCGAGTCCTACCGCGAGCTGGTGTGCGCCGAGGGCGTCACCGTCCTCAACCAGACGCCGTCCGCCTTCGCCCAGCTCTCGCTGGTCGACGCGGCCCACGACCCGGCCGGGTTCCCGGTGCGCACCGTCCTGTTCGGCGGCGAGGCGCTGGAGCCAGGCGCGCTGCGCGGCTGGTTCGAGCGCCACGGCGAGCACGGCCCCCGGCTGGTCAACCTGTACGGCATCACCGAGACCATCCACGTCACCGCCCGCGAGATCACCCCCGCCGACCTGGCCCTGGCCGGGCGCAGCCCGATCGGCCGCCCGATGCCCGACCAGCAGCTGTACGTGCTGGACGAGCTGCTCCAGCCGGTGCCGGTCGGCGTGAGCGGCGAGCTGTACGTGGGCGGTGCGGGCCTGGCCCGCTGCTACTTCGCCGACCCGCACAAGACCGCCGACCGGTACGTGCCGAACCCGTTCGGCGCGCCCGGCGAACGGCTCTACCGCAGCGGCGACCTCGCCCGGGTGTCGCGCCGCGGCGAGCTGGAGTACCTCGGCCGCGCCGACCACCAGGTGAAGATCCGCGGCTACCGGATCGAGACCGCCGAGATCGAGGCCCGGCTGCTGGAACACCCGCTGGTGCACTCCGCCGTGGTGCTGGCGCTGCCGTCCGCCACCGGCGAGCTCCAGCTGTACGCGTGGGCGACGCTCGACTCCGGCGCCGTCCCGGCGGACGCCGGCACCGTGCTGCGGGCCCACCTGGCCGAGCAGTTGCCCGGCTACATGGTCCCGACGGCCGTCGTCGTGCTCGACGCGCTGCCGCTCACCGTCAACGGCAAGGTCGACCGGCGGGCGCTGACCCGCCCGGACACCGAGCGGCAGGACGCCGGACACGCCTACGTCGCGCCGCGCACGCGGACCGAGCGGCGGGTCGCCGCGGCCTGGTCGGAGGTGCTCGGCCGGGAGCGGATCGGCGTCCTGGACAGCTTCTTCGACCTCGGCGGCCACTCGCTGCTCGCCACCCGGCTGGTGTTCCGGCTGCGCGAGGAGTTCGGCACCGAGCTGCCGCTGCGCACCCTGTTCGCGGTGCCCACGGTGGCCGGCGTCGCCGAGGCGCTGGACGGCGGCGGGGGCCGCGCCGACGGGCCCGACCTGGACGGCGACGCGGCGGTGCTCGGCGACGGCATCGCCGGCTACCCGGCCCCGTCCGCGCCCGGCGGCACGAACGAGGTGCTGCTCACCGGCGCCACCGGCTTCCTCGGCGCCTTCCTCCTCGGCGACCTGCTGACCCGCACCGGCGCCGTCGTCCACTGCGTGGTCCGCGCCGCCGACGAGGCGGCCGGGCGCGAGCGGATCGAGCGGACCCTGCGCGGCTACGGCCTGTGGCAGGACGCCTGGGCCGCCCGCATCCGCCCGGTGCCCGGCGACCTCGGCTCGCCCCGGCTCGGCCTGTCCGACGCCGACCACGAGCGCCTGGTCGCCGGCGTCGAGGCGGTCTACCACTGCGGGGCCGAGGTCAACCTCGTCTTCCCGTACGAGAAGCTGCGCGCCGCGAACGTCGACGGCACCCGCGAGGTCCTGCGCCTCGCGACGGCCACCGGCCGGGCCCCGGTCCACCTGGTGTCCACCGTCGGCGTCTTCGCCGGCGCGCCCGAGGACGGCTCGGTGCTCGCCGAGTCCGCCCCCACCGGCCCCTCCCGGCTGCTGCGCCAGGGCTACACGCAGAGCAAGTGGGTGGCCGAGCAACTGGTCTTCCGCGCGCGGGACCTGGGCGTGCCCGTCACCGTGCACCGCCCCGGCCGGATCTCCGGCCACTCCGGCACCGGCGCCTGCCAGGCCGACGACTTCCTCTGGCGGGTCGTCAAGGGCTGCGTCGAGGCCGGCGCGGTCCCCCGCGGCGTCGACGTGCCGATGAACCTCGTGCCCGTCGACTACGTCAGCGCGACCGTCGTGGAGGTCTCCAAGCGCCCCGAGGCGCTCGGCGGCGCGTACCACGAGGTCAACCCGGTCGACGTCTCGCTCGGTGCCGTCTTCGGCCACCTGCGCGACTTCGGCTACGAGCTCGAACTCCTGGACACCGACGACTGGCTGGCGCGCATCCGGGCCACCCCGGAGAACTCGGCGTTCCCGCTGCTGAGCGTCTTCGAATCCGGATCCGAGGGCGGTTTCGGCTACGTCGCCTTCGGCTCCGACCGCACCCGCGGACTGCTGGAGGGCACCGGCGTGCGGTGCCACGAGCCCGACGCGGAGCTGTTCCGCACCTACCTGTCCTACTTCGCATCCACCGGTTACCTGCCCCACCCGGCTTCCTCAGAGATTGGCGAGTGAGATGACCACCACCGCGCCCCGCCCCACCTCCTACTACCTGCCCGGCGAGCACCCGAAGCCGGAGAACGAGCTCGCCCGCCTCGCCCGCCAGGCCACCCTGTCCTGGGCCAAGGAGGCCAACCTGCTGCGCGCGTACGGCCTGCGCGCCGACCACGACGTCCTGGAGGTGGGCTCCGGCCCCGGCTACATCAGCGAGCTCATGCTGCGCGAGATCCCCGAGGGCACGCTCACCTGCCTGGAGCTCGAAGAGCACCTGATGGACTACGCCCGCGGCTACCTCGCCGACGCCGGCCCGCGCCTGACCCTCGTCAACGGCTCCGTCCTGGACTCCCCGCTGGCCGACGAGTCCTTCGACCTCGCCTACGCCCGCCTGGTCATCCAGCACGTGCCCGGCCCGGAGAAGGCCCTCGCCGAGATCCACCGCATGCTGCGCCCGGGCGGGCGCGTCGTCATCGCCGACGTCAACGACGAGGTGTGGGGCTGGGTCTCCCCCGACCTCGGCACCCCGGCCTTCCAGGAGGTCCTCCAGGCCCGCATCGACCTCCAGGTCGAGCGCGGCGGCGACCGCCTGATCGCCCGCCGCCTGCCCCGCCTGCTGCGCGAGGCCGGCTTCACCGACGTCCGGGTCGACGCCGTGCTGGTCTCCAGCGACGAGTTCGGCATGGACGACCTGCGCCCGCAGATGGACTTCCGCTCCCGCACCGCCGCCATGGTGGCCGCCAAGCCGGAGTCCGGCCCGGCCGTCGAGGCCACCGCGGACGCCGTCGACGAGTGGGTCAAGGACGAGAACGCCTCGGTCACCATGCTCATGTACCTGATCTCCGCCACCAAGCCGGAGGCCTGAGCATGAGCGCGCCCGAGGCGGGCTCCCGCACCTGGCTGGTGGTCCTCAACCACGAGGAGCAGTACTCGGTGTGGCCGGCCGACCGGCAGCCCCCGGCGGGCTGGACGGCGGTCGGGGTGCAGGGCACCCGCGAGGAGTGCCTGGCCCACATCGGCACCGTCTGGACGGACCTGCGGCCGCTGAGCCTGCGCCGCCGCATGGCCGCCTGAGCACCACCCCACCGACCGCGGAGCGCGGGCCGGCGGCGCTCCCCCGAGCTGCCGGCCCGCGCTTCGCCATGCATGCTTGACGGTGCGTCAACTCCTCTTCGTGTCCGCACGATAGGGGTACCCCTGACTTGTCGCGGACGCGTTGAGCAGCCAATTGGTGACCCATAGCTTTGAAGCGTCGGAATGTCAGGACGCCGAACCCCCCGGCGTCGAACAACCCCAAGGAGGCGAAGGAGCCGTGGCAGAGCACAAGGCCCAACCTCGCAAGTGGGCGATTCTCGCGGTATTGGCGGTCGCGGTCTTCGTGGTCTCCATCGACTCGACGATCCTCAACGTCGCCCTGCCCACGCTGGGCGAGACCCTCAAGGCGAGCACCGACCAGCTGCAGTGGATGGTCGACGCCTACTCCCTCGCGATGGCCGGCCTGCTGCTGCTGTCCGGCGCGCTGTCCGACCGCTTCGGCCGCAAGAAGCTGCTGATCCTCGGTCTGCTGCTGTTCGGCGTCGCCTCGGTGGCGGCCGCCGTGTCGAGCGACGCGTGGGAACTGATCGCCGCCCGCGCCGTGATGGGGGTGGGCGCCTCGGCGTTCATGCCCGGCACGCTGTCGATCCTGGTGCACGTCTTCCCCGAGGAGGAGCGCGAGAAGGCGATCGGCATCTGGGGCGCCGTCACCGCGCTCGGCGTGGTCTTCGGCCCGCTGCTCGGCGGCGTGCTGCTGGACCACTTCTGGTGGGGCGCGGTCTACCTGATCAACGTCCTGGTGGTGGCGGTCTCGGTGATCGGCGCGCTGGTCCTGGTGCCGGAGTCCACCGACCCGGGCGCCCACCCGCTGGACGTGCTCAGCACGCTGCTGTCGGTGGCCGGCGTGACCGCGCTGGTCTACGGCGTCATCGAGCAGCCGCACTTCGGCTGGGGATCCCCGCGGGTGCTGGCCGGCCTGATCGGCGGCGGCGTCACCCTGGTGCTGTTCTTCGTCCGCCAGGCCACCGCGCGCCACCCGATGGTCGACCTGCGGATCGTGCGCAACTCCCGCTTCCTCGGGTCCAGCGGCACCATGGCGGTGCTGATGTTCTCGCTGACCGGCATCCTGTTCGTCCTGACCCAGGAGCTGCAGCTGCGGCTCGACTTCTCGCCGCTGCTGGCCGGCGCCGCGATCCTGCCCGCCGCGGGCGCCCTGATGGTCGCCTCCCCGCTGTCGGCCGTGCTGTCCAAGGCCATCGGCACCCGCAACACCGTGGTCCTCGCCCTGGTGGTCTTCGCCGGCGGCTTCGCCACGCTCGCCCAGTTCACCAAGGACCAGGGCTACCCGGCGATCGCGGTCGCCATGGTCCTGCTCGGCGCCGGCATGGGCCTGTCCCAGCCGATCGTCAACGACGTCCTGATGTCGGCCGGCCCCAAGGAGCAGTCGGGCCTGCTGTCCTCGATGAACGACACCGTCCAGGAGCTCGGCGCGGCCTTCGGCATCGCCGTGGTCGGCAGCGTGCTCGCCGCCCGCTACACCTCCTCCTACCACCTGACCGGCGGCGCGCCGAGCGCCTCGCACTCGCTCGGCGAGGCCGAGGTCGCCGCCCAGGGCATGCCCACGGACGCCGCCGCGACGGCCGTGCACGCCGCCAAGTCGGCCTTCGACTCGGCGTTCTCGACCTCCGCCCTGGTCTGCGCCGGGGTGGCGCTGCTCGGCGCGGTCGCCGCGATGGTGCTGCTGCCGGCCCGGCTGCGGACCGCAGACGAGGAACAGGCCGCCGAGGAGGCCCCCGTGGAGCCCGCGCTCGTCGCGTAACGCGGGCTGTTCGACGCGCACGGCTCCACACGCTGTCGGCGCACTCCTCCCGGGGAGTGCGCCGACAGCGTTTTGGCATGTCCCGGCTTAGTTGTGTGCGCGGTGTGGAGTAGGGGTCGGCAGGGGTGCCCCGGGCCGCCGCCCGCTGCCTACCGTCGAGTCGCCGACCTTCCGGCACACCCCTCAGCCACCGGGAGTGCGATCCCCATGTACCGCACCATGTTCAAGTCGAAGATCCACCGCGCCACCGTGACCCAGGCCGACCTCCACTACGTCGGCTCCGTCACCATCGACGCCGACCTCCTGGACGCCGCCGACCTCCTGCCCGGCGAGAAGGTCGACATCGTCGACATCGACAACGGCAACCGCCTGTCCACCTACGTCATCGAAGGCCCC